>JBLMZC010000025.1:0-101766 GCA_050258615.1 Deltaproteobacteria bacterium
GAAATTCCTCAATCAGTGATGTATATGTAAACTGGTCTCACCAATTGAACAAAACTGCTTTTTTTAACAACACTGATATCAATGTAATATTCCGGTTTTTAAGTTTTGGCATTTCCATTTCAATTATTACTATCATCCTTGTATTATTCGGAGAGGTTATGCCAAAGATATATGCCAGTTTTAACGGTATCAGATTAGCTAGAATTATGGCGCTGCCTGTCAGCATTGTGTCCTTAGCATTTGGTGGACTTATCACATTGCTTCAGTCAATAGCACAAGCCATTAATAAAATATTTGACAAAAACAGAAAAAACTTTAATCTTGCTGATAAAGAAGAGCTTGAGGATGCACTGGATACCACACTCAATAAAAACGAGCAGGAACTGGATATCCTTAAAAGCATTCTAAACTTCAATGATGTGGCAGTAAAACAAATAATGAAACCCAGAACTGAAGTCATAGCTCTGAGTGCCGATATGCAATTTACAGAAGTATTAAACATAGTAAAAGAGTGTGGTTATTCCAGAATCCCGGTATTTGAAGACGACTTTGACAGGATAATCGGTATTTTGTTTGCCAAAGATCTGATACCTTTCATCAATCAGAAAAATGACTTCAATTGGCTCAGACTGATCCGGAAACACATTTATTATGTTCCCGAGTCAAAAAAGATAAATGAGATTTTGAAAGAATTTCAAAAACAGAAAACTCACATGGCTATTGTAGTTGATGAATATGGTGGTTCTTCAGGTCTCGTAACTATGGAAGATATTATGGAAGAAATCCTTGGGGATATACTGGATGAATTTGATGAAGAAGAAGAAGAAATGGATTTCATGAAACTTGACAATAATACATATATATTTGAAGGAAAAACTTCACTGCTTGATTTTATAAAGGTATTTGATTCTGATCCCTCATTGTTTGATGATATTAAAGGAGAATCAGATTCCCTGGCTGGCACCCTACTTGAAATTGCTGGTGAAATACCTCCTGTAAACTATGAACTGGTCCTGGATAAGTTTAAGTTTATCGTTGAAAAAACATCTGAAAGAAGAATTGAAAAAATTAAAGTAATTGTAAATGAAAATTAAGCTATTTTTATTATCGACATCAATTGTATTATTTGTTCAGTTTTTTAATTCGTGTGAATATGAGAAAACTGGAATGCCTAAACCAAGAACCTATCCTCGTGTCGAATTTCCGGAGAAAAAATATCAGGAATTTAATGATAGTGAATGTGGTTTTACCTTTGAATTTCCTGTTTATGCAAAAATAACGAAGGAAAAACATTTTTTTGACGAAAAAGCCCCTAATGACTGCTGGTACAATATGGTTTTTACTCCTTACAATGGCACTCTGTATCTTACATATTATAATATTGAGAATAAATCTGATTTTGAAAAACTTGTAAATGATTCATACGATCTTGTTTCGAGACATGATGTAAAGGCATCCGGAAGAAATGAAATACCTATAAAGTTGTCAGGATCTGGTGGGATGTTATTCAGAATTGATGGAAATGTTGCGAGCCATACTCAATTTTATATCACGGATACAAGCAGAAATTTTATAAGAGGATCACTTTACTTTAATAATAAAGTCAATACAGATTCAATGCAGGTGATCCAGGATTTTATCGATAAGGATATTGATCATTTTATCGGTACTTTTTCATGGATTAAAAAATAAACTGAATGAACATATCAAAATATATACCATCAGTATTTACATCAGCCAATTTGGCTTGTGGTTTCATCGCAATCCTTGTAAATGATCCATACCTTAGTCCATTGGTCATATTACTTGGATCTTTTTTTGATCTTTTCGATGGAGCAATTGCAAGAAAACTGAATGCGAGTTCCGATTTTGGAGCTGAACTTGACTCATTGGCTGACCTGGTAAGTTTTGGGGTTGCACCTGCTTATTTATATTTTAATCATGTATTATTTTCTGCAAATAAAATCATTGCTGCAACCTCAGTCAGTTTTATAGTTATATTTGCAGCACTACGGCTCGCAAAATTCAATATTGACACCCAACAAAAATCCAATTTTATAGGAGTACCGAGTCCAGCTTCCGGTTTGTTCTTCGCAATGATGGTTTATGAATCTCAAGCTCAAAAATTTTTCGATTATGATAATTATGTTTTTCTATGGATATCACTACCTGTAATATTTGGATTGCTTATGGTTTCTCCTTTGAAATTTTATGCCTTAAAAAAATCAGACCAAAAATTTAATTTTACAATAAAAACATCGATTATTTTTATTTTCGCAATAAGTGGAATTATCTGGCTTAGTACAGATTTTCCTTCTATTCCTTTCGCATTTATTCTTTATATCCTGATATCCATTTTTTATTATAATTTCCTTTTAAAAAGCAAAGAATGATTATCAATTTTTAAGAGACATTTAACACATTTTTCTTTGATTTAAAAAAAATTATTAGCGGTTAATCAGGTTAAAATGAATTTAAGGATTAAATATCTGCGAATAATACTTAAGTTAAAGAGATTAAAACTTATACAAAAGCTCATTGATTTTATAAAAAATTCTTACCACAAAGCACTTGATACTAATTCCAATCTGAGAATTCAGATATTTCAATTTCTTCCTTTTTTTGTTGCTTCAACATTAAGTGGAATTGCAGCATATATATACTATTTGATTTTTAACTTCGTTGAAAAAGCTTCTTTACATATATACGAAAAAAATAATGTGTTAATTTTTGTTTTAACTCCAGTGTTTTTTTTAATATCATGGTGGCTTGTAAAAAGATACTCTACATATGCAAAAGGAAGTGGAATACCTCAGGTAATGGCTGCAATAGAATTATCGAAACCTGAAACCAGACATTTAATTCAAAAATTACTGAGTACAAGAATTATTTTGATAAAAGTACTTTCCAGCATCGCCAAAGTAATGGGAGGAGGAATTACCGGAAGAGAAGGACCTACAATACAGATTTCAGGATCTATTTTTTCTACGATTTATAAAATCATACCTTCATGGTGGCCACATATATCCAGAAAAAACATTATGGTAGCCGGAGCAGCTTCAGGATTAGCTGCAGCCTTCAATACCCCATTGGGAGGAATTGTATTTGCCATGGAAGAATTGTCAAAATACCAGTTCAAATATTACAAATCTCCTCTGTTTATTGCAGTTATTATTGCAGGTTTAGCAGCACAGGGTCTTGGTGGATCATATCTTTATCTCGGGTACCCAAAGTTAAATATCGAGGGATATCAAATATATCTGGGTGTAATAATTGTTGGAATAATAGCTGGTTATTCAGCAAGTAAAATGAGCTCTCTGATGCTTATTCTGATAAAATTTATCAATCAGCTTAAATCTGATGCAAGGCAAATATTAATAGTTTTAATTAGTGCCTTAGTGGTATCCTCATTCATCTACATTTTTGGGCATGATGCTTTTGGTTCAGGAAAGGAATTGATGGAAAAATTGCTTTTCACCAACGATAAACACTTAGAATGGTATATTCCATTTGTGAGAATTATCAGTATGGTATCCACATTTAGTTTTGGTGGTGCAGGTGGAATTTTTGCTCCTTCATTGAGTGCTGGAGCATCAATCGGAGCAGTTATTTCTGAGATCATGAACCTTAGTCTGAATAATTCCAATCTATTGATTCTTGCAGGAATGACTGCATTCCTGACAGGAGTGACACGTGCACCTTTTACTTCAGCTATCATAGTATTTGAAATGACTGATCGTCATAGTGTTATTTTCTTTCTGATGCTATCAGCGATTTTGGCAAATATAATTTCAAACCGGGTAGATAAAAAATCATTTTATGATCATATCAAAGAAAACTATATTGAGGATTTGAAGAATAATTTTCCTGAAGAAAAGAGTTTAAAAATTGATAAATGAGATAATATGGCAAATGCTACGGGTATAATATTATGTGGTGGTAAAAGTGTGCGTTTTGGAAAAGATAAAGGCATGTGTTATCTGGGAGCTCAACCCATGATTCAGTATTCGATAGATACTTTGCAAAAAATATTCAAAAGTATAATCATCAGTTCCAATGATAAAGAATACGCAAAATTGGGCTATTTGACAGTTGAAGATCAGATAAAAGATATAGGCCCAATCGGTGGAATATTAGCTGCATTGAATATATCTGATACAGATGACAATATGATAATCAGTTGTGATATGCCTTTACTTACAACTGAATTGATACAATATATTTTTGATAATAAAGGAAATTCTTTAGCTGCCACACCAATAATTGATAAATTCCCGGAGCCATTGTGCTCTTATTTCAATAAAAATGCTTTTCCAAAAATTAAAACTTTTATAAGTTACGGAAATTATAAAATGCTTAAATTGCTCGAATTCCTGGATTATAAAAAAATAGAAATTGATAAATCTTTAAGTTTCTTTAACCCAGATATTTTTTTGAATGTAAATGATCAGGAACAGTACGAAAAGGCTTTAAGAATTTTAAAACTGATAAAAAATTAAATAATTGAAAAGTATTTTTCCTTTAGGGTGATTAATAGATAATTAAATTTATTTTTTTATTTTTTAAAACTTTCAACATTCTTAAAATTTAGAATCATTCTAAAAATATCGGGATTGTATCGTAAAAAATAGTAAAAATTTCTTATGATTTGTTGTCAGTATTTTTACAATACTTTCATCTCACAATTAATTGGCACTTATTTTGTTACCATTATTATTTTTAACATTTAAATCTGTAATTCTATGAAAAAATCTTATTATTCAAGACAGGGTTTTGCCCCCCCCCATTTTTATAATACATAAAGAACTGAAATACAGGACACTATGTTTTATTCTTAGTTTATTTTTATTGCTACTTAATTTTCAGGTCAAAGGACAGTTACCTTGGGGAAGTATTGCTCCGGATTTTACTCTTAAACAGATACCTGCAAATTGTAACCCTAATGGACAATGGGGACCACAATATAATTTATATTCAATTTTAAATCAGGGGAAAAATGTTGTTATTGATTTTTCTGCTACTTGGTGTGTTCCTTGTTGGAATTATCATCAAGCCGGAATTTTTGAAAATTTGTGGGAAAATCACGGTACTAATGGAGATAACACTACTATGGTTTTTTTTATTGAATCTGATTGTAACACTAATGTTCAATGCCTGTGCGGAAATTCAGGCTGTAGCGGAGTTTCTACCGGTAATTGGACTACTGGAGTAAATTATCCAATTTTAAGCCCTTCCAATACTTCCAACCCACCTGAAACATATTGTAATACAATTACGCAGGCTTATGATATTTCATTTTATCCTACTTTTTATGCTATCAATGCTGAGCATAAGACAGCATGGGAATTATATCAGCCATCTGAACAAGAATGGGAAAGCTGGCTATTTGAATCATTCCCATTACATTTAGATTTTAATGTAATTACTACAGAATGCAACACCACGATTGATCTCTCAACAACAGGCGGCAAGGGGCAATTGAAATATAACTGGAGTACAGGAGCTCCAACACAAGACATCAGCGGCTTATTAAATGGAAATTATTCAGTTACTGTTACTGACGAAAATGGTTATTTTCTAATAAAACAAGTAACAATAAATGCTGATTACAACAATTGTTGCCTTCCAAATATGAATGTCGATCTTTCATCTCCGGGAAACCACACTACCGCTGAGATGCTTCAGGCTATGGGATTGAACTCACTGGAGGAATTGTGCAACGGTGATAAAGTGTATAATATTAAATTAAATGGAAATTTGATTTTAGACTCTGAAAATTCTGGTCCGGTTTGTTTTAATTGGGTCAATATCGCAATGATGAAAGACGCAAAGATAAGTGTTATAAATAAAACCGAATTACAATTGAACAATACTGACATATTTGGCTGTTTTACTATGTGGGATAAAATATATGTTGAGTCAGGTTCGAAAATCTTAGTAAATAATAACACCAAAATTGCCGATGCAAAAAATGGAATTTATGCTGACAAAGGTTCAAAAATTGAATCTTACTATTCTACTTTTTACAATAATAGTGTCGGAATATATTTGTCTTATAGTGGAAATGGAGATAAAACTGATATTATATTGGAGAATTGTGTTTTTACAGCAGACGATCTATATAATGATTTTGGGACACAAAATAACAATACTGCACCAACTCCACAAAGGCCAATAGCGGGAATTTATATTAATGGACAAAATAATGTAAATTTAAGAACTTACAGTGGAAAGGAAAATACTTTCAGTCATCTAAGTAACGGAATACTTTGTTATCATGGTAGTGTTACTGTTGGTAGTGCTATATTTAATGATATACATCCGACAATATCATTTGCCTGGGTTGGCATAGGTGGTCCAGGAGAAGATGATGTCTATAATAGCAATGACTTTTTATTATGGCAGGATGGTTATGCAGTAAAAATAATTAACTGCCTCTATAAGTCCAAAATATGGCAATGTAAATTTACAGATGTTGGTTGTGCCACAGGATGCAGCAATGGAGAATTGGAATTTAGTTCAAACAAAAAAAGTTTTGACGTTGGTACTGCAGTGATCGGTTTTAACATAAAAAATGTAAATATAAGTTTTAATTCAGAATTTGAAGTTCATTCGAAAGGTGTTTTTCTGAATAATTGTAGTGGAGGAAAAATAAGCGGGATATCAGATAATTATAAACAAAAATTCACTTTCTCCGATATTAATATCAGCACTTCCACAGGTATCGAATTGCAAAATTGCAGTGACATTGATATTTCTCTTAATGAAATCAGCAATTGTGTAACAGGGATATTTTTACAAAATTCTAATGAAAATACTCTGAATATAAATAAAATTATTCCTGGTACTAATATAAAAAGCAATGGTATAGTGCTTGCAAATTCAAATGGAAATATATTAGAAGAAAATAATTTGAGGTGCAATTATAAAAATTATGACGGAATAAAAATTTCAGATTCTTTTGGTGGCACATATAGTTGCAACAATACTTATAATTTTAACAATGGTATTCATTTTACTGGTAGTTGCGGCAGAAGTCTTGTTGAAGGTAATATATTTTCTTCAAATTTTAAAGATTTGGTATTAGGCCTTCCGGATGCTTTAAACACTACCGCCGGCATGACCGACATAGGACAGCAGGGTAACTGGATATATCCTCAAAAAGGATGGGGCAATAAATGGTACTCTAATAGCAGTACAGCGCATCACTCGGGTACTTTTGATATCATTCAGATGTCTAAGTTTCTCGTAAATGCAACAGTCTTTCCAATATACAAACCAGTTTTTGTTGAAGCTGAGGGTGAATGGTTTCAAGATAATAATACGGTTACAAATCTTGAACCATGTTCATCAGGTCATATTATTGCCGAGCCTGATTGCAGATCGATAATCACCAAAATATTGATGGTCGATACTATGAGGGGGATCAATCCATGTGCAAGGGTGAAGTGGCAGTACAATTACCTCAAACAATTGATCGAAATGAAGAAAAAAGGTTTGTTGAGTCAGGAATGTGAGGATTTTCTAAAAAGGCATAATTATTATACTTTATTGCAGGTAGTCAGGATCAGCAAAGCCATTGACAGTATAAATTATGTTAAGATCACTATCGACAGTACTCAGATCAATGATCAGTTCAGAGAGCGATTGATAAGAGCGGTTGACAGTATCAGACTTTTGATTGACAATACAGTACTTGTTGACTCATGTCTGAAAGTGATCAATGTAGTAAATAGGGTCAGACTAAATCAGATCGTAAACGATACATTGACAGATAGTGATATCACAATACTTCAACCTATTGCACAATCCTGCCCTGACGAGATGGGAAAAGGTGTGTACTGGGCACGAGGTTTACTGAGCATGTATCAGGATAAAATATATCCGACATTTGAGGAATGTGTATCTCCCGTCATTATACCTCGTTCAGAAACAAAAACTCAAAGTGAGGCAGAAAAATTAATTATCGTACCCAATCCTGCATCTGACTATGTAAATATTATAGTAAATTTGCAAAAGGAAGAGAAGGGAAAACTTGAATTACTGGATTTGCATGGAAATATAATTTATAATAAATCCATAGACACAATGTCGAATGAATTCAAAATCGATACTCAATCATTTCCAGACGGGATATATATTGTAAGGTACAGTACTTCGACAGGTGATGAAAAAATCAGGAAATTGATAATAACTAAGTAAAAAAATGTTTTAGTTTAAAATCAAATAATAAACAGACCTGTCAGGCAAAACTGTACCTGACAGGATCTGTTTTAAAATGCTATTGATATGAAAAAATTTGTATTTTTGGTCATCACTCTGATTTTTGCCATCTCAGCAATTTATGCTCAAAACAAGAGAGATTACACATGGATCTTCGGTATAACACTAATTTCACCATTTCATGAAACCAAGGGCAATATTATGGATTTCAACAAAAAAGGCAGGATAGATACATTGATAATGTATGAAAACGTAGCAGACCACAATGCAGAGATAAGCGACCTGAATGGCAATCTATTGTTTTATTTCAACGGGTGTCGCATAGTGAGTGGCACATCCCAACTAATGGAAAACGGAGACAGCATAAATTTTGGAAAAACATGGCAAAATGGTTACTGTGGCTACAATTATTCAACATATCCGGGATCACAAAATTCGATCATCCTGCCCGATCCCGGCAATGAGAATGGATACTATTTAATACATAAACGAACAGAACTGAAATACGAACCATTTCTCGAAGTCAGTATTCCCGAATTGCAATATACTTATGTGGATATGTCAGCAAACAATGGTAAAGGCAAAGTGATAAAAAAGAACAAAGATATATTCAAGACCAGAGATATAGTAAGTGGCTACCTGTCAGCCTGTAAGCATGCAAACGGTAAGGACTGGTGGCTGATACAGATGGAGCAGGATACGAATATCTATTTCAAAACACTGCTTACAAAGGATGGTTTCAGTGTTGATTCTCAAAGCATAGCTGAAAGTCCAATTTTCACCCCCTGGACTGGTGTAGGCCAATCTGTATTTTCACCTGATGGCAGCAAATGGATGATGTTTGGGGATATAAATGGACCATTACAGGGTAATGGTGGAGCTCTGATATATGATTTTGACAGGGAGTCAGGGCTGCTAAGTAATATGCAATTGGTAGAAACACAGGACAGTGGTGGTTTTGTTGGATGTGCAATATCGCCAAATTCCAGGTTTGCGTACCTATCAGCAAGATGGGATTTATACCAGATAGATCTTTGGGCTGATGATATACAGTCATCATTAACTCATATTGATCATATTGATGGATTTAAAGATCCGAATTTTATAAGTTTTTTTAGTCAGGCTCAGTTAGCTCCTGACTGCAAGATATATATTGTTTCTTCAACCACTAACAATTATTTTCATGTGATAAACAAACCGAATGAAAAAGGTAAGGAGTGTGATTTCAGACAACATTCGCTATATCTGCCCAACAGAAATTATAATGGCAGCATCCCCAATTTCCCCCACTTCCGCATGGATGAGGCAGAGATCTGCGACCCGACTATCACATCTATATTTGGAGATGCAGTGTGGTATCGGAGGGATATGGAGGTATGGCCCAATCCTTCATCGGGTGTATTCAATATCAGGCTTCCTGATGTAGGTAAAGGGAAGCTGGTAGTAATGAATATTGAAGGGCAAGTGGTGTATAAGCGTGATGTGAGCAATATCATCAAAGATGAGAGGATAGATATTTCTGGCTATCCGTCAGGGACTTACAATGTGGAGTTTTATCCTGAGAGATTGGAGAAGGAGCGGGTGTTTTATAGGGAGCAGGTTGTGAAGAATTGAGAATTGAGAGTTGACAATGGAGAATGAAAATCCTAAAATCTTTTAATCTTCTAAATCATTGTTCAGACAATGATGGTGGTGAAGGAATGATTGTTAATTGTAAGTGGTCAATGGTTATTGAAAAAATATCAGTGGAATCATTCTAATCTTTGACTTCTGTGATTCAGACAATAATTTAGTGAAAAGTTAAAACCTAAAAGTTAAATGCTTGTCCGGCTACTGACGGATAAAAAGTGAACAATTAATTGGTAATTGTGAGTGGTTATTGATTTCTGAATTAAATAAATCAGTGAAGTTTATACAATTTATTACTATATGCTGATATCAAAATTAAGCTAAAAGTCCTATATTTGCAAAAAAATTTATGCATGAACTTTCGATAGCAATTGGCATTGTAGAATTAGCTGAAAAAGAAGCATATAAAGCTGGGGGCAACACTATTGAAGATTTAGAACTCGTGATTGGAAAAATATCAGGAATAGAATTGGAAGCCCTTGAATTTGTTTGGCCTTCGGCCGTAAAAGATACAATGCTGGAAAATTCAGTTATGAAAATAATCAGTGTTGACGGGATTGCCAAATGTGCTGATTGTAATCATGAATTCAAAATTGATCATCTTTATGATAGTTGTCCAAAATGCAATTCTTATTTTAAGGACATTATCGAAGGAAAAGAAATGTATCTCAAATCAATTTCTGTAAAATAATTGTTTACAAAAAAAGTAATAAATATGTGTCAAAATCAAAATCACGATAGTAATTTCAGAATAGTATTTCCAGGACAGTTACGAACATATCAACATAGTCATACGCATTCACACGACGGCATGGACGACCATGAACATATTCACTATCACGAACATGGGATTGAACATGATCACGACCACCATCATCACCATCATGACGCACGTTTAATCGAAGTAGGAAAAAATGTTATTCAATCCAATGATATTGGGGCTGCCCGAAACAGAGGGTATTTTGAAGCAAAAGAAATAATTTCCTTCAACCTGGTCAGTTCGCCGGGAAGCGGAAAAACATCCCTTCTTGAAAAAACACTGTCAGATCTTAAGGAGAAAGCAAATTTCTATGTTATTGAAGGAGATCAGCAAACATCAAATGATGCTGAAAGAATTGAAGCAGTTGGGATTCCTGTTGTACAAATCAATACAGGTTCACTTTGTCACCTTGAAAGCAATATGGTTTATGAAGCTGTGAAGGGTCTGAATCCAAAAGCAAACTCAATAGTAATGATTGAGAATGTTGGCAATCTGGTATGTCCTTCCGCTTTTGATTTGGGTGAAAATCACAGGGTTGTAATCATAAGCACAACTGAAGGAGATGATAAACCAATAAAATATCCTGATATGTTTCATAGAGCTGATATATGTATAATAAATAAAACAGACCTCCTGCCTTATGTCAAATTCAATGTTGAAAAAGCTAAAGAATATGCCAGGAGAATTAATCCGGATTTAGTTTTCTTTGAGGTCTCAGCTACCTCAGGAGAAGGTATGGAAAAATGGTATGAGTGGCTTTTATTAAAGGGCAAGTAGGAGAATTGAGAATTGAGAATGGATAATGGAGAATGGGTAATTGAGAAACTTGTCCGTATGGATGGAGAATTGAGAATTTATTTCAGTTGACAGTTGTCCGTTTATCAGTTATAAATCAATAATTAAAAATCGTAAATCTGTGAATATCCGTCAAATCAGCGTCATCCGTGTGCTAATAAATGGAGAAATGAGAAACTTGTCCGTATGGATGGATAATTGAGAATGGATAATTGAGAAACTTGTCCGTATGGATGGATAATTGGTAATTGTTATTGTTTTCAGATGATGGTTTAGAGACATAGAACTATTGAATGAAGACTGCTGACTGCTAACTGAGAACTGAAGACTGAAGATCTGACAACTGGTTACCGATTTACTCACAACTAAAAAAAATAAAATTATGTGTTTAGCAATACCTGGAAAAATAATAAGCATCAGCAACGAACTTGATGATCTGTTCAGAATAGGAAAAGTTTCTTTTGATGGGATTATCAAAGAGGTAAATCTTGTAATGGTACCTGAGGCTAATATTGGGGATTATGTAATGGTGCATGTAGGGTCTGCAATAAGTGTTGTAGATGAAGAAGAAGCACGGGAAACTATGGAAGTTCTTCGTCAACTCGATGAGATCTGCGATCTCGAAATTGATGAAGATGCAAATTAAAAAGGAAGATTATTTTGCATCTCAAGTTTAATTATCAGAATTTATACAATGCACTTGCAGATAACTGATTACCATTCCACTCTTTATCATCCGACCCTAAAGTCAATTTGCTGTTCATAAATTCGAAGCCAAAACTGACAGGTTCCGCAGTGTATTTTACCATGAAATTCACAAGTTGATGTTTTGTTCTTGGAACTAATGGGCTGGGAAAAGCCTTTAATGCCTCATCTTTGTCAACATATTCGAAACCTATAAATCCAAAAATACCCCAATGCTGTGTAAGATCATATCCCAGTTGAAACCATCCACCTGATGAACTCAAGTCCTGTTTTATGGCCGGAAGTTGAGTAATAGATCCAAACTGGTGGCCTATGTTCTTGCCAGAATAAATATTTCCCTGCATCAGAAAACCACCAATTTTTGTTTTTCCCCCCAGTTCAACTGCAACACCATTTAATGCTGAATTTTCCTTCTTATCTATTGTTTCCAATTCTTTTTTATCGAAATGACCTACCACATAAAGGTTTGAATTTTTCCAGAATGCGTTGAACTTCATTTCTATCTGAGGAAATCCAAGATTGCCCGGGTTTTTAAAATCCGGACTAGTTCCTGGTTCATTCCATGAGCCGGAAAACAATGCAGCATCGACCCTGAAATTAAGCGGTTCATCTTTGGCAATACTATAAAAAGCCTGAACCCCCGGATACCTCCAGCCTAAAAAACCCGCACTTCCATAACCAAGCGGAAATGCAAGATGAGACAAAGATACAGTAGGATTACCAAACATTGGTGACCATGCCTGGCCAATCCTTAACTTAAAATTACCTTTTAATAGATCTACATATGCCATTCTGATCCTAAAATATTGTTGTGAAGCTGAAAATGTAGAATTACCATTAAATCCTCCAAATAAATCTACCTCAAAAACAGCTGATGATTTCCAGTTTTTTAACACATCAGGACCTTTGATACTACAAGTCAGTCTTGTATTCCTGATATCAAAACCCTTTATTAGTTTATCACCTTCATAATCTGAGTTTACGAATGAAGCATTTTGTCCGTTACCAAATCTGAAATCCTGATCCTGTACAAATGCTGTTGTACTTACAAAGCCGCTCAAGCTCACTGAAATCTTGTTTTCGGTAGTCTGAGCTATGGAAATTATACTAAAAAAAGTAAAAGCAAATAGAAAAAAGTTTTTCATAATTCATTTTTTTCAATAAAAACATGCAAAGTAGGCAATAATTATATTTAATTTTATTGATTTTCCATAATTTTGTATTTCGATATCATATTTAGATATTTTAAAAATAAAATAAATTTGATGTAATCTTCCTTCCAGCATTGTATTTAATTAAAAAAAATAAAAAAATGATTCAGAATTTTGAGTTTTACAACCCCACCCGACTGATTTTTGGAAAAGAAAAAATAGGTACATTAGGTAAATATTTACCTCATGGAGCAAAGATCATGTTATTATATGGTAAAGGTAGTATTAAAAGAAACGGCATCTATGAAAAGGTAAAATCTATATTAAGCACATTCAGTTATATTGAATTTGGAGGAATTGAACCAAATCCGGTTTATGAAAACCTTATGCAGGCAGTCGAACTGGCAAGAAAAGAAAAAGTTGACTTCCTGCTTCCTGTTGGCGGAGGCTCAGTGATAGACGGAGCTAAATTCATAGCTGCTGCTATTCCATTCAAAGGACCTGATCCCTGGGCTATTGTATCAGAAAGAGCAGAAATTAAAAATGCAGTTCCGTTTGGTACAATCCTTACACTACCGGCAACCGGTTCGGAAATGAACAGTGGCTCGGTCATAACCAAGAACTCAACTAAGGAAAAATTTGCATTTGGATCTGTTCACACTTTCCCAAGGTTTTCAATTCTTGATATCAGTGTATTACACTCTTTGCCTGCCAATCAGATAGCAAATGGAATAGCCGATGCATTTATCCATACCACCGAGCAATATATGACCTACCCGGTAAATGCACAGCTTCAGGACAGAATAGCAGAAAGCATATTAACAATCCTGATTTCTGAAGGGCCAAAAGTTTTAAAAGATATCAATGATGTAGAAGCAGGTGCAAATTTCATGTTCAGTGCAACCATGGCCCTTAATGGAATCATATCTATGGGAGTACCAACAGACTGGTCTGTCCATATAATTGGTCATGAGCTTACAGCGCTCTATGGGATTGATCATGGCAGAACCCTGGCTATCATTTTACCATCACTTTACCGCCTGAAAATTACAGATAAGCTGGAAAAACTATCACAGTATGCAGAACGAGTGTGGGATATAAAAACCGGAAGTTCTGAAGAAAAAGCCCTGATAGCAATAGATAAAACTGAGGAATTCTTCAATTTCCTGGGTATTCCTACAAAATTGAGAGAATACGGAGACAACATAGAATTGGAATTCACAGTACAGGAAATAATTTCGCGATTTAAAAGCCGTAATATAAAGGGATTGGGAGAAAAAAGCATTGTAAGTCTCGATGATATTGAGAATATCTTTAGAGCTGCCTGGTAAGCCAATCCATATTGCAGCCAAAAAAGTTTTTTTCCCGGTCAGTAAAGAATATTTGACCCATTATAACTTATTCAAAACAAATTACCAGTTTTAATACCAAAAATTGTGTGTATAATATGTGATTTTTTTTAACTAATTGTTTTCAAATTAACAATTTGACAATAATCACAACCTTTAAAATCTTACGAGCTTACAAAAATAATATACACACAGGTTTTGGGGCTGGAATCTCAGAAATATAAGTCAGAGATCCTGTTTTATTATTCCTTCTAAAACAAACAATATTTTCTGATGTCTGATTTGCTACGAGCAAAAACCTTTGATCAGGTGAAATTGCAAAATTCCTTGGTGTTTTTCCTCTTGTCAGAACATTATTTATGAGTCGCAAACTGCCATTTTTTTCATCTACTTTAAAAATTGCTATGCTGTTATGCCCTCTGTTCGAAGCATACAGATATTTTCCATCTTTCGAGATATGAATGTCAGCGCATGTATTAGCACCTTTGAAATCTTCAGGTAATGTACTATAGGATTCTAAGAGCAAATAATTATCATTCTCCGACTTAAGAACCTGGCTAACAGTACAATCCAGTTCATTTACAACATAGATCCAATTTCCGGAAGGGTGAAAATCCAAATGCCTGGGCCCTGCCCCGTCTTTCATCTTTAAAATTCTTGGATTACGAGGTATAAGCTTATCGTTTTTTACGTCAATTGAGAAAAACCATAATGCATCTGTACCAAGATCACAGGAGACATTTCCATATTTTTCAAAAAATACTGAATGCGCATGAGGAGCAGTTTGCCTCTCTGTAATACTCCTGCCTGTATGTTGGTCCACATCGAGTACGTGTGATAATAATCCGTTTTTATCCATTTTCAGTAGTCCGCAATTACCCCCGGTGTAATTGGCTGTAAGCACATATCCTGATTTATTGATAGCGACATAACATGGATGAGCTCCACCAGATAGTTCCCGACTTATCAATTTTAATCCTTGATTTTCAATCATATAAGATTCAACGGTACCATTTCCTTCATTATTTACTTCATTGACAGCTATTAAATATTTTTTGTCATAGGATTTACATAAAAAAGAAGGATTTTCACATTCAGCTGATAGTCCTGAGTTTATCATTGTACCATCAGGTTTCAAAGTAAACTTGTATATTCCCTTACTACCGGAATCTGTGTAAGTTCCAACATAAAAGATGTTTTCCTTTTGATTTTGTGGATTATATGATATCAAAACAAAAATTCCTAAAAATCCGGCCATCAATTGTTTCATAACATTTCAATTATCATAAGCTAAATTTTATATCCGGTGTAATTGTAAGGTGAAATAGTTTTCAATTCATCTTTCAGTTTTTCTTCGATTTTTAATGTATCAATAAATTCATGTATAGAAGCTCTATCAATATGGGATTTACCCCTTGTCAGTTCTTTTAAAGCTTCATAGGGCTCTGGATATGATATTTTTCTGAGAATTGTCTGAATGGCTTCCGATACTACTGCCCAGTTATCATCCAGATCCTTATCCAATGCTTCTTTATTCAATTCGAGTTTGGAAAGTCCTTTTACAACTGATTTAATTGCGATAAGCATGTGAGCCATTGGCACACCTATATTCCTGACTACAGTGCTATCTGTAAGATCACGCTGGAGTCTAGATATTGGCAATTTTTCAGATAAAAATCGCAATAATGCATTAGCTATTCCAAGATTTCCCTCTGCATTCTCAAAATCAATAGGATTTACTTTATGGGGCATAGCTGATGATCCCACTTCTTTAGCAATTATCTTCAGTTTAAAATAATCCATCGATATATAGGTCCATATATCCCTGCTGAAGTCAATTAAAATAGTATTGATCCGGGACAGGGCATCGAAAACCTGTGCCATACTGTCGTAATGATCAATCTGGGTTGTATGTTGCGAACGTTTCATTTTTAGAAATTCCGAAGTAAAGTTATCTGCAAATGACCTCCAGTCTATTTCCGGATAAGCAACTAAATGGGCATTAAGATTGCCGGTTGCACCTCCAAATTTAACTCGAAGTTCAATTTCATTCAGAACCAGAATTTGTTGTTCCAGTCTTTCCACGAACACAAAAATCTCTTTACCAAGCGTTGTAGGCGAGGCAGGTTGACCATGTGTTCTTGCGAGCATTGCAATTTCCCTCCAGTTTAATGCCATACTTCTTAGTTTGGCTACCAAAGCTACAAAATGTGGCATCATTACTTCCTGAATTGCATTGTAGAGCATGATTGGAAATGCAGTATTGTTTATATCCTGTGATGTCAGTCCGAAATGGACAAACTCTGTAATAGCGGACAAACCAATATTTTCAAGCCTGGTCTTAATAAAATATTCAACAGCTTTAACGTCATGATTTGTGATTTTTTCGATTTCTTTCACTTTTTCAGCATCATTGATATTAAAAGTAGTGAATATCATCCGTATACTTTCAATATCACTTTCAGATATTTTCTCCAATTCTTTTATTCCAAGTTTTTTTAATGCTATTAAGTACTGTGTTTCTACAAAAATACGGTATTTTATCAAGGCAAATTCGCTGAAATACTTTTGCAGTTCAATCACCTTGTCATGATATCTGCCATCGACCGGAGCAATATTGTGTAATGGATTCATCTGAAAATAATTATTTTAACACAAAGATAAAAAATGTATACTATTAGTTTTAATTGTTCCTATTTTATTAATTTTACGGCTTAAAAAAAATTGATGTTCAAAAAATTATTTAGATACTGGCAAAATAAGACTCTTTTTAGTAAAATCACAGATATTCTGTTTATAGGACTGATTATTGCATTTATTTTTCCATCTGGCAGGATGGCAATTGGGGGTTCGGTAAACAGAATAAAGGCGATGATCGTTCAACCAGGACCTGAAAAAGCCCGAATTTCATTACCCGAACCTGATCTTGACTGGAAGTTGAAGGATGTCAATGGCCTCGAGATGAACATGATTGAGCAGAAAGGTAAAGTCAAATTTATAAACCTTTGGGCAACATGGTGTCCTCCATGTATCGGTGAAATGCCTGAAATCGAAGAATTATACAACAAATTCAAAGACAACGAAAAAATCTCTTTTTTCATGATCTCTGATGAGGAAACTGAAAAGCTGAAGGAATTTACAGCCAGAAAAAATTATACATTCCCTGTTTATCAGTCCTTAAGCCCAAATCCAACTGGATTGAGATCAAACAGTATTCCTGCCACATATATATTAAGCAAAAACAATGAAATTGTAATAAAAGAAATTGGTGCAGCAAACTGGGGAAGTAAAAAAACAGAGGAGATCATAAATGAATTGCTGAAAGAATAAACCAGAGCCTACATAAATTTCAGATGAATGAATTGGCAACTATAACATATTATGTGCTATGAATGATATTATTATAACTGAAAAAACAATTGATGTCAGGAAGGTTTTCGAAAAAAAGAATCCCGGATTAGCTAAGCTTATACCTGGATTTGTGTATTCTTATATAAGAAAGCTAATTCATGAAAGTGAAAACAACAGTATACTTTTTACTAACAAAGATAAATTCGGTTTTGAATTTGTTAAAGCATGCCTGGAGCAGTTAAAAGCCAAGATAAATGTTATAGGTGAGGAAAACATACCTCTTTCAGGCAAACAAATACTTATTTCCAATCATCCGCTCGGAGGTTATGATGGACTTGCCCTGATGGATATGATAGGCAGAAAAAGGAAAGATTTCCTTTCTCTCTCAAACGATCTGCTGATGGTGCTTCCTAATTTGAGACCTCTTTTTGTACCTGTAAACAAGCACGGCTCAAATCTGGAATATATGAAAATTCTAAATAAAACCTTTGAAGATGAGAACATTATACTTATTTTCCCGGCTGGTCTGGTAAGCAGAAAAATAAATGGTAAAATTCAGGACCTTGAATGGAAAAATACTTTTCTTAACAGAGCGATAAGGAATAAAAGGGATATAATACCTGTATATGTCGAAGGAAGAAATTCAAACAGGTTTTATAATATATCAAATATACGAAAAAAACTTGGAATAAAAGCAAACATTGAAATGTTTTTCCTTGTTGATGAAATGTACAGGCAAATAAACAAACCGATATCTATTTACGTTGACAAACCAATTCCATACAGTTTTTTTGACAATAGAATGACAAAAAGGGAATGGATTCAGACAATAAGGGATTATGTATATCAGTTAAAAGACAACACTAATGGGACATTTGAACAATTTATTGAACAAAATAAAAAAAATTAAGCTTTTGAACTTATATCATGAAAATATTGGAGAAAGAGTGAGTCGAGAGCAGCTTTTGGATGAACTTTCAAAGGATTTGTTCGTTCGTTACACAGCAAAAGCAAATAATGAAATTTATATTTTCGATCATGATCAGGCTCCCGGATTAATGAAAGAGGTGGGGAGGCTCAGGGAAGTCTCATTCAGGGCAGCTGGAGGAGGCACAGGTCATAGCCTTGATATTGATGAGTTTGATACAGCAGAGATTCCTTTTAGTCAATTAATAGTATGGGACCCTGAAAATAAAGAAATTATAGGTGGCTACAGATTTATACTCGGAAGCAAAACAAAGCGGGATGCAAGCGGAATGCCTTTGACACCAACTTCTGAATTATTTGAAATTTCTCACAAATTTGTTGAAAAATATTGGGATAAAACGATTGAACTTGGAAGATCATTCGTTCAGCCATTGTATCAGCCTTCTGTCAACAGAAAAGGCATTTTTTCACTTGACAATCTTTGGGACGGGCTTGGTACGCTAATCTATGACAACCCCAAAATGGATTATTTTTTTGGAAAGTTCACTATGTATCCGGTTTTTCATCTTAAGGCACGAGATATAATTTACCATTTTCTTCATAAATATTTTCCCGACGTTGAAAAGTTGATGACACCTAAATACCCTATCCATATAGAGACTGACCACAATGAGGTAGATGAGGACTTTATTTGGGCAAATTATGATGAAGATTATAAAACTCTTGTTAGAAAAGTCAGAAATTTGGGTGAAAACATTCCTCCTCTGGTTAATTCATACATGAATTTGTCGAGAACAATGAAAGTTTTTGGCACAAGTCTGAATACTCATTTCGGTAATGTATTTGAAACCGGTATCTTGCTCAGGATTTCACAGTTGTTTCCTGAAAAAAGAGACAGATATGTATTTCCATACAGAGATTTTAAACTGGGATTGAAATAGACATCAAGTTCTACCATTTACGATAATTCTTTAGTCCAATTTCATAACGTTACTGACACTGCTACTGATACTGACACTTCGGTCAGCGCAGGCACTTCAGTCAGTACAGGCACTTCGGTCATTACTGACACTATGGTCATTACTGACACTAAGGTCAGCACAAGACTGACCTCTAATCACTAAGTAAGAATTTAAGGCAGTTTTAAAAAAGAATTCCTCTGATCCCGATGCTTTTTTTTTGCAATGGAAAAGATGTAAAATAATTATCTTAACTCATAATGGATTTGGTATTATTCGTTTAATCAGGACGCGAGTCATTTTTATATCCCATTCCTGATAATCAAATTTTTACGAATCCAGAAGCTTCGATTTAAGCATTCCCTTCGACTTGATGCCCATAATTCTTTCTATCTCATTTCCATTTTTAAATATTATCAGGGTTGGAATACCACGTATCCTGAACCTTGCAGAAAGACCAGGATTTTTCTCAACATCGACTTTTCCAATGAATTTATCAGGGGGCAGTTCCTCAGCCAGTTCATTCAGAGTCGGAGCTATCATTTTGCAGGGCATGCACCAATCCGCCCAGAAATCGACTAATATGGTTTTATTTTTAATTATTTCATCAAAATTATTATCATCAAGGACAAGAATTTTTTCATGATTGTCAGCCATTGGAGTTTTTCTGACCTTATAAATCATGAAAGAATATCCAATGATTATTAAACCCAGAATCAATATAATAATTGTAACGGTCATTTTTTTTAATCTTTAATTTTTTTTCGACAAATTGTCTTAAAATCCTGCTTTATTAAACTTTCAATATTTTTTCCAAACAGCATAGCGATATTAATCACATTTTGCTAATTCATTTTTTCTTTTTAAAAGGATTGTACTTATTCAACAGATCATCAGCCTTTTTGCGGGTTGTGCTATCAAGCCTGTTTTCAAGTTCCTTCTGAGCTTTCTTTTTTAGATCTTCTGCTGTTTGCCTTGCTTTTTCTTCAGCTTTTCTTTTGGTTGAATCTATGATCTCCTGCGCTTTTGTTTCAGCTTCTTTCTTCCTTGCATCAAATTCATTTTCAATTCTTTTTTTAGAATCTTCTATTGCAGTTGCAGCTTTATCTTCTATCGTTTTTTTAACAGATTTTCCTTCGCTGCCCTTATATTCCAGTTTAACTTTAGGTTTCAGCACTGGACCACTTATCAGTATATCCAAATTTATAAATTCTCCCAAACTGATGTCAAGACCTTTAGCTCTGGCCTGTGAGGTAATCAGTTCAAGACCTGAATTCACATTCCTGCCGGCTGGTATTTTATCAAATTTTTCCCTTGGAATTTTCGCACGAATTGTATAATCTATCGTTTTATCAAGCCTGTTTATTCCAGAAATATTAAAAAGAATATCCTCATACTTTACATCAAATGGACTAACTTTTACTATTCCATTGCTTACCTCAAACCTACCTTTCACATCATCTAGCCTGATATTATTCATAACCGGCAAATTCAGTTTTTCTCCTGCTTCATTCAACCCAGGAAAAGACTTTACCATTCCATTTACTGTTTCAAGCATACCTATAGCATTTATAGATTCAAGCACCGGAGTAAGATCATTTTTCAAACCTCCCTTTACATTAAATTCTGCATTGAAAACTCCGTTAATAAACTTTACTACCGGCATCAAAGCACTAAATGATGTCAATTGCTTATATAATTGCTCATACCTCATTCTGTTTATGTTGAGGTTAACATTATAGTCAGGAGTATTGCCGGTTTTGGTATTTAAATAGCCTGCAGCTACAAATTCTCCACCAAAACCACTTGACCGAACGTTATCAAAACTAATTTTCTGATCGCTCAACACCATATTACCTTCAAGATCAGTCAGTTCTTTTCCAGTATAATTAATTTTACCGATTTTGGTTCTGATATCAAGGTTCATTTTAGCCGGCAATGTAAAAAGTTCATCAGTTGAGGGAGTATTTGATGGTGTATCACTTGTGCCCATAAACTTGTCAAGATCAAAATATGGAGATGCAATATTCAAAAAACCAATCAGTTCCTTATCTTCCAATGCCCATGAAATAATCTGACTCAGTTTGCCGCTAACTGAAAAATTGCTGCCACTGAACATCATATTTATTTTTTCAAGAGAGAGTGTATTATTATCGAGGTTGCCTGTTGCTGAAATGCTTTTCAGGTCATAATCATCAAATTTGAATGCAGCCACATTGGTATTAAATTTAAGTGTCAGTTTTTTATTAAGCAAATTTATCAGATTTGAATTATCTATCTCTGAAGGACTTTTTGAGGATTTATTTTCAGTACCTGTCCATTCATCGGCATCAATAAACCTGCTTTTTGTATTAAAGATCAATGATATTTTTTCATTATCTCTGGTATAATTGAAAGGTTCACTCACTATCAAATCACCAGAAAAATCTGATTTACCTGCCAGCAAATTCACATTCCTGCATATAATTTTATCATTATTGAATTCAGCAAATGCAGTTTCTATCTTTAGCCCCGGCAAATCAGAATATTTCATGCTGACCTGTTCAAATTTTGCTGTTCCTGAAAGTTTCTTTTTGGTAAATGACTGATTAACATTGAAAACAATATCAGCTGCAATCTTGCCTGAAAGCTTTTCGATACCATCTAAAGGGAAAGCACCAGACAAATTACCAAGATTCAATATTCCCTTTACTTCTCCAATTGTTTCCGGATCGACAGACAGATTCTGAACTAGTGATCTCAAATAAAATCTTTCTCCTCCTATTGTAAAAGTAAGTGGGTTTATGTTTACATTAAGGTTATCCAGATTGCCAGTTTGTTTAAATATCTGTACATCAGCATTAATTTTCTCAACCGGAATTTTTAATGCCGGATATTTAATATATCCTTCAGAGGCATTCAAATTAAAACTAAAATTTGGAAATTCCGTGCCATCATATTTATATATACCTTTAATATTACCAGCCAATCTGAATTTACCCCTTGCTTCAATATCCTGATAATCTTTGGTATAAGCAAAAGGAACAAGTGAAAAAATCTCTTTGAAATTATTTCCTGGTGCTGTTATTTTAAGATCAATACCTATCTGTTCATCCCGAGACTCAATTTTCCCTGTTGATTGTAAAACCAGATCATTGATCTTAAGACTGTTATCTTTAAGTATAAATTCCATTTTATTCAGATCAGCCTGCATATCAAGTTTGCTGTCGATCCTTGCATTTCTGACCATTGATATACCGGAATTTGTGTATGTAAGACTGTCAATTAATGTCCGGGTACTAAGCAAAAAATTTCCTGCCCCAAAATTACCTTTGCCCTCATGATTTAAACCTGAAATCAAAACCATCATCATTCCTTTCTGATCATTGTATTCTATTTTAGCATTTTTTATTTCATAATTATCGAGATCAAGTTTTAGTGTATTTTGAGAGTTTTCGCTTTGCCCTTGATCTTTAAAAATATCATAATTCGCTTTTCCATCCGGACTTATTATAATACTTACAATAGGTTCTTTTATACTAAAAAACTTTATCCTGTATTTATTATCTTTTGAAAATAAGCTGAATATATCTATAACAAGAGACAATTCCCTGAGGTTTAAAAGAGTTTTACCTTCAAATTCCCCCACACCCGTGATTTTAAAATCTCTTATCCCTGCATTCAGATTTGGAAAACTTTTTATGAATGAAAGTTTTGTGGAGGAGTATTCAACATTGGCGTTTAAATGCTTACCAATCTCCCTTTTTACCAATTCGTCCAATTTTCCCCTGAATAAAAAAGGCAATGTCAACAGAATGATAAAAATAATTAAAAGGAATGATAATGTGCCTAATATTATTTTTTTCCAGAATGGTCTTTTCTTTTTACTGTTTTGAATTTGCATCATTTTTTACAGGTTTTTGAAGAAATCAATTTTCTTTATCTGTTCAACAAAATATTTCTTATCTTTAAATTCCTGGTCCTTTAATTTCTGAAATGCCCTTTTTGCAGCTTCGTCTTCACCTAATTTATGATAAATAACAGGTATTATATATATACTATAACCATAATGTTTCCTTTCCTTAAATACTGAATTGTCTCTTATCTGGTTGAAATACTGCAGTGAACCTCTAAAATCATTTTTAGAATACAAGGAAAAACCTTTGTCAAAAGTCTTTATCTCATCATTCAGAACCTGATCTAATACAACTCCCTTTATAAAAAAACAATTATCACTGCAATCCTCAATTAGGTCTATTTCTTTAATATTGGGAGGAATAGGTGGGAAAAATAATTTAAAATTTTTACTTTCATTTATTTTAGTAAACTGATGCGTTGTAGGACAGTTGGGAATGTTTTCGCTCCTTAGCATTTTGATATCATTTTTCAGGTCTGCTGAAGTGATCTTTACATTCTTATCAACACAGAACCACCCTCCTTCTTTAATTCTGTTCACAATGCTCATGTAAAAGACTGTTTCATTTTCTTTAAATTCTATTTTAACCACACTCAAAGTTGGGTGACTTTTTGAATCTACTGAAGGTTTGGTTATCACCTGTGCATTAATAAAATGCAAATGTATAAAAAGGAAAAATGACGTAAGAATTGTAAATTTCATTGTGCAAACATTATTTAATAACCCGTATATAACAAAAAAATCATAAAATCATTTTAAAAAAACCATAAAATTATGTCTAATTAAGAAAAATATATTTTTTTTGCAGCCGAATTTGGGGAATTCACATTTTTATAAGTCATATTATCATATTTTTTAATTTTTTTTTAAATAAAAAACTCATATTAATAATAATAAACTCATATCACCGTTAAAATAACATCATAATCACATGAATAAAAAATCGAAAACAATGAAAAAGAAGTATTTGAATATTGTAACTGTATTTGTTTTACTCATGATAGTTGCCATGGCTCTATCATCATGCCACAGAGGATATGGGTGTCCATATGATTTCTAAACCTGTTTTCTGAAGAACAAAAACAGGCTGCCTCGTTGAGGGACAGCCTGTTTTTTTTCAAAATTTATTGAATTATTTTAATATCGTTTACAATTATGCGACAATTCATAAATCAGCCGGTCAAGATCTCTTTTTTTATCTTCAAGTCTCATTCTTTCATGATAACTGACATGGTGATTGCGATATACTCTATATTCATACTTTTTAAGTTCGTATAGTTCACTTTCCAGTTTCCTGAGTTCTTTACCGGTAAGCTCTCCTCTGTTGTTAGCTCTTTCAATCTTATATTCAAGATTATCCATACTTATATATCTTTGCTTTGAATTTGTGTAGTGATCACTTTCATAGTACGTGTCTCCATTACAACGATCTCTGTCATTATAATATCTTCTGTAATGTGTCTGTGCATTAACAGCGCTAAGTGCACTTAATCCTAAAAGGATACCGATTATTAATTTTAACTTTCTCATGATTTATTATTTTATCTTTTAATTAATAGACGGACTAAATGAGTAAAAGTTAAATTGTTTCAAGGTTTTAGTATAAATTTAACTTTTGGAGCTAAAAATGTTAAGATATGTTATTGATCCAGATAATTAATTCGGGAGTTAGTTTACGAAATACATCTCTGTAAATAATTTGATTTTATTACCAGCAGAGAATTTTTTAACAACAATTAAAAAAAATAATTTGGCAAGCTACTCCAATCAATAAAACTTGCTAATTTTACTTAAAAATTGATTTATGGAAAACACCTATGATGCCATAATTATAGGCTCTGGAATTGGAGGCCTGACATCAGCTGTACTGCTTTCAAAAATATACAATGAAAAAGTTCTTGTACTGGAGCAACATTTTGTTGCCGGAGGTCAGACTCACGAATTTATGCGGGTCAATGACGGAATTAAATACCATTGGGATGTGGGAGTTCACTATTTGGGTGAAATGAAAAAAGGCCTTATGAGCAGAAAGGTATTCGATTTTTTAACGGAAAGTGAAGTTGACTGGATAAAAATGACCGATCCTCATGATGTTTTTTATTATCCAGGATTAAAATTTAGTCAGAATTCCAACCCGGTAAAATTCAGGAATGAGCTTATATCCATGTTTCCTGATGAAAAAATAGCAATAGAAAAATATTTCAAAGATTTAAAAAAAGCAGCATCATGGTTCAGGAATTATCTGATGAGTGGCATGATCTCATTTCAACCGCTTTCTAAACTTATCAGGATGAAAAATGAATCATTTGCCCTGGCTACAACACAGTCATACCTTGATACAAATTTCAGGGACAAAAAATTAAAAGCCATTTTGACATCGATATGGGGTGATTACGGAGTGCCTCCTTCAAAAAGTGCTTTTGTAGTCCATGCGATCGTAGTCCGATCATATCTTTATGGTGGTTATTATCCTGAAGGTGGAGCTTCCTCAATAGCAAACAGTATGATTAAAATAATTGAAAGACATGGTGGGAAAATTCTTTGTAACAAAAATGTCGAAAAAATAATTATTAAATCAAACAAAGCAGCAGGAGTAGAAGTTGCAACAAAAAATGGTACTGAACACTATTACTCAAATAAAATAATCTCTAATGCCGGAGCTTATAACACATTTACCAAACTCCTGCCAGGTAGTTTCAAAGTTGAAAACAATCTGGAATTTCCTGAAAATGAACTTGGATTTTCATGCAATACACTTTATATAGGCCTTAAGGAAAGTCCTGAAAAACTTGGTATCAAAGGAGAGAATATGTGGATTTTCGACGATTTTGATCATGATAAGAACTATACTGACAGCATCAATACTGATGAGATCAAATCAGCCTTCATATCTTTTCCATCCCTTAAGAATCCTCTTGCTCAATCACATACCATGGAGATAATCAGCTTTTCAAGGTTTGAAAGGTTTAAAAAATGGGAGAATACACGATGGAAAAAAAGAGGTGAAGATTATGAATCCCTTAAACAAAGCATAAGTGAAAAACTAATAGAAATGGCTGAAAAAAATATTCCTGGCATAAGTAATTTAATATCATACCATGAATTATCCACTCCCCTGAGCATGAAACATTTTACTTCATGGGAATCAGGAAGTTTCTACAGCTTTCCGGCCACACCAGAAAGATTTATAAACAAAGCATTCAAAGCCAAAACTCCTTTAAAAAACTTATACCTGACAGGAACAGATGCCGGCATGCTTGGTGTACTTGGAGCTTTGTACGGTGCAGTATTTTCCACAATAAAATTAAAAGGCCTGCCTTCTTTCATGAAAATAATGTCGACTATCTCTAAATAAAACTTACAAAGAATGAACCTTAATGATGATAAAATTTTGCTCAGAAAACTGGTTTTTGACGATGCACCTTCTATGGCTTTACAAGCTAATAATTATAATGTGGCAAAAAATCTCAGAAATGCTTTCCCCCACCCTTACACTATCAAAGATGCTGAATTTTTCATTGAAAATATAGCCAATAACCCGAATAATTATATTTTTGGGATTTTTACTGAAAATGATTATTGCGGCAATATAGGAATTCATCCCGGAGAAGATGTTTATCAAAAAACTGCAGAAATAGGATATTTTATTGGGGAAAGTTTTTGGAATAAAGGAATAACCACTAGAGCGGTAAGACTTATTTCTGAATTTGGTTTCAACTCTTTAAATCTGATTAAATTATGGGCCGGAGTTTTTGAATACAATGCAGCATCCATGAGGGTGCTTGAGAAATGTGGTTATGAAAGAGAAGCTATTTTGAAAAAATCAGTATTTAAAAATGGTTCAATATGTGATGAGCACAGATATGCTCGGTATAAAGAATAGGTACAATTAATAAATTACTAATAAATAAAACTTGTAATTCATAAAAACTAAATAATAAATCCTATAACAACTTATTACTTCAATTAAAATATTAAAATATTTTTTATGTATAAACTACGTATTATATCAATCTTTACAGTTATAATTTTTTCGTTATATAAAACTTTTGGCCAGATAGGAGATATCAAATGGTCAAATGAAGGCAATTCATTTTATACACTTGTCAAAAATGAGATCGTAAAAAACTATCTTCCTGATAACAGCAAGGAAATAGTTTTGAATGAGAAACAATTAACACCCGGGGAAGGAAGTACACCAATCAAAATAAGCCATTATGTATTCTCTTCGGATCAGAAAAAAGTTTTGCTCTTTACAAAAACTAAAAAAGTCTGGAGATTAAATACCAGGGGAGATTACTGGGTATATGATTTCGCTCAGAACAAACTTAGGCAAATAGGAAAAAAAATGCCAGCTTCATCGATGATGTTTGCTAAGTTTTCACCGGATGGCACAAATGTAGCTTTTGTAAGCAATAACAATATTTACACTGAGAATATAGAAACCAATGAGCTAAAGCAGCTGACTTTTGATGGCACAAAGACACTTATCAATGGTACATTTGACTGGGTATATGAAGAAGAATTCAGTTGCAGGGATGGTTTCAGATGGTCCTCTGACAGCAGGCACATTGCTTTCTGGCAGGTGGATGCAGGGACAATACCAAGTTTTTATATGATAAACAATACTGATTCCACTTATTCCAGGTTAATTCCTGTGGAATATCCTAAAGCTGGTGTAAAGCCATCGGTTTGTAAAGTAAAAATTGTGAGTGTTGAAACAGGAAAAACTATTGACATCAGCCTTCCCGGGGAACCCGATCAGAATTACATAGTAAGGATGGAATTCATACCGGGCACAGAAAAACTTTTGATTCAGCAGTTAAACAGAAAGCAAAATCATAGTAAGTTATATATTGCAAATTCAATTACAGGAAAATCAGAATTATTCAGGGAGGAAACAGATGAAGCCTGGATTGATCTGTATCAGCCAGGAAATACATACAGCATAGATTATTCAAATAAATTTATATGGTATGGAGAAAACAAAGGAATTATATGGCCTTCGGAAAAGGACGGATGGAGGCATTTCTATCTGATACTCTTCGAAAAACCAGGTGAAACACTTATAACAAAAGGTGATCATGATGTTATAGAATTGAAATATACCGACGAGAAAAATGAAATTGTTTACTACACAGCTTCGCCACAAAATGCTACTCAAAAATATCTTTTTAAGAGCAAATTCAGATCGAATGCTCAATTATTAAGCCCGGATCAGCTCAAGGGCACACATGATTATAATATTTCACCCAATGGAAAGTTTGCAGCACATTCATTTTCAAATAATTACACAAAACCAGCAAAAGAATTCCTGAGTTTTCCTGATTGCAATCCTTTGAAAAGCGAAGAATCCATATTGTACAGATTAAAATCCCTGGAAGAAAAACCTGAATTAGAATTTTTTAAAATAAAAACATCAGATGGCATTGAGATGGATGCAATGATGATCAAGCCTTATGATTTTGACCCAACTAAGAAGTATCCGGTTGTTTTTTATGTATATACCGAACCCGCATCAGCTACTGTAAGTGACACATATGGTTCAGGACAAAATTTTCTTTATGCCGGCAATATGGCTGAGGATGGCTATATACAGATCTCAGTTGATAACAGGGGCACTCCGGTTCCAAAAGGCAGAATCTGGAGAAAGTCAATTTACAGGAAACTTGGACAACTCAATATTAGTGATCAGGCAAATGCTGCAAAAGAGATCCTGAAATGGGATTTTGTTGATCCGGAAAGGATCGCTGTTTGGGGCTGGAGCGGTGGGGGAACTGCAACTCTTAACCTTATGTTTCAGTATCCGGAAATATATAAGACCGGAATAGCAATAGCACCCCTTACTGATCTTACTCTTTATGACAATATTTACCAGGAGAGATTCATGGGTTTGCCACAGGAAAACAAGCAGGATTACATCGATGGTTCACCGGTAAAATATGCCAAGGATCTTGAGGGAAATCTTCTGTTGGTACATGGAACAGGCGATGATAATGTGCATTATCAAAATTCTGAACTGCTGATTAATGAGCTGGTAAAATATGGCAAGATTTTTCAGTTCATGCCCTACCCCAACCGGACACATAATATTTCAGAAGGCCCCGGCACATTTGAACATCTGGTAAAACTTTATACTATGTATATCAGGGAAAAATGCCCTCCCGGAGGAAAGTGATCAAAAGTTTTTTGAAACTAATACCGAAATCTTTTCTGTAATAGTTCAACAAAGTTGGCCTAAACAGCTATTGCAGCGGCATTATATTTCAAATGCTGACCGAAGTGCCTGTACTGACCGAAGTGCCTGTACTGACCAAAGTGCCTGTACTGACCAAAGGGTTAGTAACAGTGTCAGTTCCTCGATGAAATTGGGCCAAAGAAAATTTGTAGATGGTATAACATTTTGAATAAAAGTCAAACTTTCAATTTGTGCATGTACCCGAGTCCTAAAAAATATGAAAATAGCATAAAACACTAAAATTCAGGCACTTCAAATGCAGGCATGGATTTCTTTTCTTCTTTTTTATTTAAGCCAAAATTATAGCGGATATTCAACCCAAACCACCTGGTATCAGAAACTCTTTTACCAACACTTTTAATGCTTCCCTGATTAAAAGAAAAATCAGTATCCATTGTTTTCAGAATATCACGTGCATTTACAGTGATAGTCAGTTTTTTATTTAACAAGGTCTGGGTAAGTCCAATATTAAGTTGTCCGAAATTTTTCATTTCATAAAAATTCCATTGTCCGTTTGTCATCATAAATCCGGTAACACTAAATTTCAGGTCTTTAGTAATGTTGAGGCTATGGAAAGTAAAAAATCTCCAGCTGCCTTTAGAAAACTGCCACGGGCTATTTTGATAAATACCATCGTACTCATTGAAATTATATTGAGCTCCTAAGGCAAAAAAATACTTTGAACCAGGTGGAATGCCAATAATACCCCTGAAATACAATTCCTTACTTGTACCTACATTATCATAAGTCCTCACCAGCACATCAGGCAAATTTTTATCATTGTACATTACAGATGAAAATATATTTTTTGTTACGTTTCTGCCAATAGCAAAAACAGGCATATCATTAAAACTGAGATTAAATTCAAAATTATCGGTAAACTGTGGTCTGAGTGAAGGGTTACCGGATTCGTACAGAAACTGGTCAACAAACTGTGCATAAGGGTTTAGTGCATTGTAACCAGGTCTACTGATGGTTTTTCGATAGATAAGAAAAGCAAACAATTCAATACCCATAGCATTGAATACCTTCCGGCTAATATATAAATAAGGAAATAAATCATTACGGTTTACAATAAAAGATGTATCAGATGGAACAGACTGATTTCCTTTCATATATGTATTTTCAAACCGTAGTCCTGTTTTGATATTTATTCCGGCAAAAACTTCTCTTGAGAGTTGGAGGTATGCAGCATTGATATTTTCTAGGTACTTGTAAGAGTTTGTTTTTGAAGGATCTAAGACAGACACAGTGTCTAATGAAATAAAATATTCAGAATTACTTCCAAAGTTTTGAACTGAACTTTTTAAACCAGCCTCAAGTTTTAATTGCCAAAAAATTTTATAAATAAGATCCGATTCAAATACAAAATTAAATCTGTTCTGAGCATTATTACCATAACCTGAAAAAGAAGTTTTTTGAGGTTTTAAGAATTCAAGCATATAATTCTGATCAGAATTATAATTCATAAAATTTAAGCTCAATTTGTTGCTAAGCTCCGAACCTGAGGTGTCAAATTTGACCGTTAATCCCAGATCCTGCTGTATATTCCAGTTTTCTGATGTCGAACTTGTCCGGTTTAAGCTCTCAGAAATAATACTATTTCCCTCACTATTAAATAGGTTTTCATTATCCGAATTGTTTTTCCTGTCAGTAAAACTAATTCGTCCATCATAATTGAAGTTTATTCTAGGATTAAATTCATAATTCATACCATATCCCAACATAATGGGAATGTGTCTGACTTTAATATCTGCTGATTGACCAATCGATGTGTTATTACCGAGAAACCTTTCAGTAGTCAATTGTTCACCTCCCTGGTAAAGATTGTAGTTTAAATTGATATACGTTGTGCTTTTATTACCGCTATTATTAAAACTCAGGCCCATAGATTGCCTGAAGTATTTACTATGATTGACACCTGCATTGACTGAACCGAACCTTCCAAGTTTTACACCTCTTTTTAAAACAATATTAATAATACCACCTGAACTGGCAGCATCAAACTTTGAAGATGGTATCCTCATTACTTCTATTTTTTCTACACTGTTCGGAGGAAGATTTCTCAACATGGTCTGTATATCCTGGGTGCTCATTTTCTGTTCACGCCCGTTTATATAAATACTTGCGGGTGTAGCACCATTAAGGAAAATTCCTCCTTCCTGATCTACATACATTCCCGGAGTACTTTCGAGTACCTCAAGGGTATTTGACGCTGTAGCTGCTATAGGTGCAGGATCAATTATCATTTTATCATCCTCTTGTCTGATGAGCGGTTTTTTACCAACAATGCTCACTTCACCCAAAGCTACAGATTCAATCTGCATGGCAATATTGATAGAACTGGATGTCTCTTTCAGCTCAATTAGTGAATCAACAGTTTTATATCCGATATGAGTTATTTTCAAAGAATAAAATCCTTTCGATAACTGACTGAATATTGCCTGACCATTTGGGTCAGTCATTTGAAATATTGGTTTGGTACCTTCTTGTTTACTAATTCTTACTGCAGCGCCCGGAATTATTAACTGATCTTCTGACCTGACAAGAAGTTTTAAATTATATGACTGTGCCAGGGAGTCATATCCAAATGAGAGTAAGGAAATAAAAACAATTGTAAAAATAATTCTATCCATCAAATTCAAAACTTATTGTAATCCAAAAAAAGATCACAGCATTTCCTGTTAAATAATTAAACAATTCTAACTGCTTATTGAGTCATTTATTATTTTATGCTTATAGTTTTCTAATTATTCAACATAAAAATTGCCCGATTTAAAACTCCTAACAATATATTATGTTATTCACTTATTATAATATTATATTGTGTCTTTTGCTTTCAATTTTATATAAAATAAGGTATGTTTCATCATTTTAACAAAAAAATATGTCTTTTTTTAAAAAAAAATTATTTTTATTTAGATTTATTTTATTTTATGAAATTTATATGTTACTATTGCCCCAACAAAAAAATATTAAAATGAAAAGATTAAATTTAACCTCGTTTTTAAGTGGTATTGTGTTTGCAATAGTTTTCTTTACAAGCTTTGCTTTCATCAATAAAGAAGAAATGGAAATCAAATCATCCATGGCTTCAGCCCCAGCCCCTGCTGTTGAAAATATTACTCCTGCTGTCGCTGTTCAATACAGAAACAATTTCAAAACAATTTATCCCGGAGCAATTGAGGGAATTAACATTTCAGTAGAGCAACTGGAAACTCTGAATGAAACCATAAGAATGATGGATAATAATCTAACTGATGTTTCAGGATTCAGGCTTTATTTTGGAGCCACTTCAACTGTATCTTCTGCGCCTGTAGTCTCAATAGCCTATGTAATAAACAAGCAACTACGACAAAATGAACCAGGGTCAAACCTAAAAATGGCTGCCGGATTTCCCGGAAAATACAGACAGCAATGTCCTCCTTTTTGTGATTAAAACAAAATTTCACTTATTTATTTAAATATTCAATCAATCATTTTTCATTAATAATTAAAAATAACGGCTATGAACAATTCAAAACTAATAAGTATTTTGATCGGAATTTTAATAGGATCAATTGGAACGTTCGGAATAATGAAGATTTTTTTTCCGGAAAAAACCTATTCTGCTCTACCTGATGATAAAGAACTTGTTGAATTACCAAAATCTGAAATTGAGGCCACTGTTAAATCTTATAAAGAATTCGCTGACCAAGATCCATGTAACTATCCTTATGCGATCAATGTTTCAAAACAACAATATGAATTATTAAGGCAAAGCGTTGAAAGAATGACTCCAGAGGAATTAAGAGAGATTTCAGGATTTCGGTTATATTTCGGGAGGGGTCCAGGAAATATATTATTTTCTTTTGCTTATCAAATTGATAATAGTTTTTTAGCTGTAAAACCCAGGTATGGGGTACTTGCCTCAAATTTTATGCCTAAAGAATATGAACAGGAATGTCCTCCATTTTGTAATTATCCAGACGAACTTCGGGAACAATAAAAAATCATTAAGCAGTGAGTTAATAATTTAACAGATAATAAAGATATCGGTAAAAATATGTTGATTTAACATTAGCATTTTTCTGATTGTCAAATGATGATAAACAAATACATGATAATAAAATTAAAATGCACCTTATGTATTATTGTTACATTCATTGTACTATTGCTATCATTTGATGCCATTGCATTTGCTGAGGACCAACAAGTTAAAGCTAAACAAACAAAGCTTTCAAATGGTAATTCAGATATTATTCTGGAAAGAAAGATAGAAAATTTGAAAGCACAGGCTAAAAAGGAGATCGACATAAACAACAATGATATCGGATTTGATAGCCTGATGTCGGCTGCAATAGCTTTGGCAGAATCGACATTTGACAATGAAAAAGTAATTGATGCCTATAATTTCTTTTTTTCTTTGGTATCAATGGATGGGCCACTGTTAAATTTCCAGAATATTGTATCACGCACTGAACAGATTACATTCGAAAACAGCTATGATATTGACAAAACTGAACTCTGGCTGACAATATCAGCAGGTGCATCAAGACTGAATCAACCCGGTATAGCACATAAATTTGCCCTGAAAGCATTCAGTGAAGCAGAACTGGGTAAAAAACCGGAAAAAAAAGTTATGGCATATCTGGCATTAGGTAAAAGTCTTCAAATTCAGAAGTACTATATTGAAGCTTTTCAGAATTTCCTGAATGCTTCGTACCTTACAGAAACGATTGAAGAAGGCAAAAATAAAGATAAACTGAGGAAAAAGTGTTTTTCACAATTTTTTGATTTTCACCGCAATGTTAAGGATTATGATCAGGCCGCCAAATACAAGATGCTTGAAATTGACATTATTCAAAATAATATGGAAAATGATTCTCTTGAATTATTTTGGGCAAAATATGATATGTGTGGTCTTGCTATACTTTCTAAAAAATATGGTTCGGTTGTTACATCCCTCGATGCATTGCTGAAATACTCTGAAAATGCGAAAAATGTCAAACTTCGGGATTATTCATTTTCGCTTTACAGGCAATATCTTGTTCAAAAAAATGATCTTTCTGGTTTTCATAAGATCTATGTTGAAAAATATCCTGAGGAATTGGAAAGACTGAAAATGATCAATCCTGTACTTTATTTCCAGATAAGGTCTAAACTCGCTGAATTTAAAAATGATTATCTTTCGGCCAGGAATGAATATTTAAGGGCTGAATCACAAATATCACAAAACGATAGTCCCATTTTTATCTCAAATTTTTACAACCGGTACGGCCAGTTTATGTTGAAATTTGGCAAAAGGGACGAAGCAATTTTATTATTTCAAAGAGCTTTTGCAGAAGCTGAAAAAAGTCAATATGTTGATTATATGCTTGAATCTTCCAAATTCCTGGATTCCTTGTATAGTTTGACCGGGAATTATGCAGCAGCATATAAATACTCCAATATCAATAAAAAACTGCTTATTCAACAGGCATTTCAAAATAAACAGGATGAATTTCTTAGAATGGAACTGGCAAATGAATCAAGGCAAATTGCACTAAATCAAAAAAGAATAGATGAAGAGAAAAGAAGGAAATTCAATCTGCAATATTTTATTATCACAATGAGTATTCTTTTTTTCTTTTTAGTTTTTATTGTATTCAGCAAATTAAAAGTTCCGGAATGGGCTATCAAAGGCCTTGGTTTTCTAAGTGTTCTTATGTTATTTGAATTTATCATTCTTATTCTGGATCATGAGATACATCATTTTACTCATGGGGCACCCCTATGGATATTTGCAATAAAAGTCCTAATTCTAATTTTCCTTTTTCCTTTGCATCATTTAATTGAAAAAGCTATTATTAAGTTTATGATACATAACAAGCAAATATGGAAACCGGATAAACTGTATTTCAGAAGGATGATGCACCGTTTATGGCCATGGATGAGTGATCAGGACCATTGAAGAATCAGGAGTTTATGAATATGTCAATTGCTTAATTTACTGTTGTCTCAAAAGCAGGCATTTATAAGCTGAGGCTAATACCCTGTGTACTTATCAAACCTATCCTGAATCCCTGATCGAAATACTTTGATCCTTGAAATCCAACAGAATACCTCACTGATATCATTTTGTAAACACTTAATCCTGCTCCAAGCTCATAATAGGGCAATTTGCCATGATTTAACAAACTTTTAATTGTTAAAAATTCATCAATTTTCAGTTTCTTCAAGACTGGGATCCTGTTGAAAATTATTCCTTTTAAGTTCTGGTCAACAGAAATTGAAAGATATGGTTTAAAACCGCTCCCTGAATAAAATGGCATAAGATGGTAGGCATTTATAAAGTCAGTCCCAGTCATGTAAGTAAACTGGCTTCCAATAAAAAATTTATCATCAATGATATCAGTTTTGCGTTTGCTTAAAAATGAACCACATTCAATATCATAGATTACATTATCAAAAACGCCTAATATAAAAAATCCGGAAATACCTGCTTTTATCAGATCATAATCCGCAAATGAATTATCAAATCCAACAGCTTTGGTATAATTTAATCTAAAAACCGGATATTCAGAACTAATATTTACTTTTTCATCGGGCAAATCAATTATTTTTACGCCAGGTTGATATTGGACCTCAATAATAAGTTTAAAAATGTTTTTATAATTCAAAGTACCGCTTTCTTCATAAATATTTGGTTTATAATCAGACATTTTGGCAAATGTGTAAGCGGTATGATTTTTTAAACCACTTCTATTTGAATAATTTAAATTTAATTTGGAGCTCATACCGGTAATCAAATCACGACTTATCATAAAATCACAATATTTTTTTTCATATAACTGGATATAACTTTTGCCTTTGCTCAGAGCAAAACCTGCATTCAATAAGTCATTTACAAGCTGATTTTCAGATGGCTGAAAATAATCCCTTCCCGCTGTAAAAGTATACCACAGGTTATTTTTAATATCAGATAATCTTCTGAATTGTATGCTGCCAAGAATTTGATTATCAGAAAAACCATATTTTAACTCACTTTTCAACTGTTTGGATCTTCCTCCTGATGATATTTTCCTGATGCTGCTGTTTATACCGGCAAAAAAACCCTGAACTGGATTAAAACCAATTAATGATAGTGGGCCTGATATACTCCAGTAACGCTTCCTGAAGGAATTGCTATGACTAAAACCTGTTAAAAGATTCATCATTTTAAATTTGTTACCTATCCTATCAACAGAATCAAGGTAATCTTTAGAAGAATAAACTAATTCCATGCTATCCATCCGGATATATGTTTTCCTTTCCTTTATTCCCAGAGGTACCGGTCTTACTTTTTCCCAATAAATGCTATCTCTTTTGTTTGCCTCCTTTTCAACTTTGATTTTAACATCACCGAAATAATCATCAGAAAATTCCTGATCCAATTTATAATCGAGGAAGTTCCTCGAATGAAAACCAAGGGCCTTAAACCCCAGTATGCCTACTTTGAAAGTAGAATACTGGGAATTCATTGCCCATTCTGATTTAGTTCCAGGCAATTTTCTGTAATCCTGCCTGATACTGACTGAATCAATAAGAGGAAGGTTCATATTTTCATTGGTCATAAAAAGATCAAGTCCCTGAATATTCCAATTGTCCTGAACTATAAAAATATATCCGTTAAATACAGGATCAGATTTACGTCGTGGGATAACCTTTATTTTATTAATCAATTCTCCGTTCTCATCAGAAAAAGTACCTTCCAATCTGAATTTATAATAGAAAAAAGCATTATCTGCTATGGGGGAAACTATATTTCTGCCAAATTCCATGATATTTTCATAAAAATCAAGGTTTGAAAACAAAGAAGTCAGATACGAAAAACCCTCAGAATCACCGCTTATTCTGGATGAAATTATTGTTTCTTTACTTCGTCTGTTTTTACCTTTTGACAAATCTGAAACTGCTTCCGTAAGAAATAAAACATTTCTTGAAGTATCGAGAAGTCCTTCCTTGTCAATTTCCTTCTTTATTTCTGTCCCAAACAGTTTTTCGGGTGCATCGAGTAATTCAATCTTTAATTTATTGTAAAGACGTACATTTATGTTTTCAGGTTTATTTTTGAACTTTTCCCTGGATGCAATTGCTTTTCTTATTATTTCATAAGCAGGATCTTCAGCGTCAGGCCTGATGATCACCTCACTTAAAATAATATCATTGGGCCTTAGTTTTACATTTTCTTTAAGGTTTTTCCCTTTGTAAATAATTTGTTTTTCAACCGTCTGATAACCCAGATATTTAAAAATGACAATATTTTCACCTTCAGACAAACTTACCTTATACTCCCCTTCTTCATTTGTAATGACCCCAACTGAAGTATTCCTGTTGTAAATAGTGGCAAATGGAAGTGGTTTACCGGTCTCATCGCTGACAATACCGCTCAGCTGACAAAAAGAAAAAATGCTTATAAAATTGAGTAGCAGCAATAAAAGGAATGGTTTATTTTTCATCTGTTATATGATTAGATCATTATTATAATTTACTGCTTGTAATCTTTCAACATCATGTTTCTCAAAAAAATAAGCAATTAAGTTATTATCAAAGTCACTGTTTCTTAATTACGATTGGTTTCCAGAAATTACTATAATCATTGAAGTTATTATTAAAAAGATATTATAAAATTTAAACTGTAAATATAAAATATTTGTTTTAAATCCAAAAACATCATTGATCTTGAATCCAAATCACTCAGAAAAAATATATTCCATTTCTTTTAAGAATACCAGTGATAAATCTGATATTGAATCACTAAAAAGACTTATAATTTCTAATATCAGACTTCTGAATATCGAAAACAACAGGATTTCATTTAAGGTAAATAGTGAAAAAAATATAATACCAGATATCGTATTGCAAATAAAAAAAGCGGGATTTGAAATTATAACACACAAAAGAACATTTCCTGTATTGAATATGAGCTGTGCATCTTGTGCAGCTAGTTCACAATCAGTGCTTGAACAAGCATTTGGAGTAATATCAGCAGACGTAAATTTTGCAAATAATTTAGCAAAAATAGAATTTATTCCCGGAATGACTGAAGAGTCAAAACTTAAGGAAGCACTTCAGTTTGCCGGATTTGATCTTGTAACTGACGAAAGCAAAAACACATTAGATACTATACATGAAATTCAGGATAAGAAACTGCAGATCATTTCTAAAAACCTGATATACGCTTCTATTCTGACAGTTCCAGTCGTAATTATTGGAATGTTCTTTATGAATGTGAAATATGCAAATCAGATTATGTGGTTACTGGCCACTCCTGTAGTATTCTGGTTTGGTAAAGATTTTTTTATAAATGCAGTAAGGCAATTAAGAGTAAGGAGGGCAAATATGGATACTCTTGTTGCATTAAGTACAGGAACTGCATATATATTTAGTATGTTCAATATTCTTTTTCCGGACTACTGGCATGAAAAAGGTCTTCATGCACATGTTTATTTTGAAGCATCTGCTGTAATAATTACTTTAATTTTATTCGGGAAATTTCTTGAAGAAAAAGCAAAAGCTAAAACTTCGTTTGCAATAAAAAAATTAATTGGGCTTCAGCCAAATAAAGTGAACATTGAAGATATTGAAGGAAATATAAAAGAAATTCCAATCAAAGAAGTTATCCCCGGCAATTTTATATTAGTCAGACCTGGTGAAAAAATAGCAGTTGACGGTACATTAATATCCGGAAAATCATTTGTTGATGAGAGCATGATCACAGGTGAGCCTCTTCCAGCTGAGAAAATCGTAAATTCAAAGGTACTGGCAGGAACAATAAATCAAAAAGGAAGTTTTAGATTTGTGGCTGAAAAAACAGGAGAAGATACTTTACTGGCGCAAATAATAAAAATGGTGCAGGATGCTCAAAGCAGCAAACCTAAAGTACAACGCCTCGTAGATAAAATTGCAGGTATTTTTATTCCGGTAGTATTTGCTATTGCCATTATAAGTTTTTTTATATGGATATTTAGCGGGGTCGAGAATGCATTCCCGTATGGTTTGTTATCATTTGTTACAGTTTTAGTTATTGCATGCCCGTGTGCACTCGGACTCGCTACTCCTACAGCCATCATGGTTGGAATTGGAAAAGGGGCAGAAAATGGAATACTGATCAAAGATGCTGATTGTCTGGAAAAAGCAGCAAAAATCAGCACGATAGCCATTGACAAAACCGGCACGATTACTGAAGGTAAACCAATTGTCAGAGATTACCAATGGTTAAAAAATGATGAAAAATATAAACAGATACTGGCTTCCATTGAATCTATGTCAGAGCATCCACTTGCTGATGCAATTTTAAAAAACTTGCAGGTTGAGGCAAGTTTGACCGTAAACTCATTTGAAAGCATCACAGGTTTTGGAGTGAAAGCTGAAATATCAGGTGAAACTTTTTTTGTTGGGAATCCAAAATTGGCTGAAATAAATCAAATCATTATACCATCTACGGTGAGTGAAAAGATAGAACAATGGCAAAAGGATGCTGGTTCTGTAATTCTTTTTACATCCATTTATGAAGTATTGGCAGCATTTACCGTAAATGACGGAATCAAACCAACTTCAAAATCAGCAATAAGTGATTTAAAAAACCTGGGCATTTCTGTCCATATGCTTACAGGTGATAGTATGGCAGCAGCCTCTGTAATAGCTGCACAAGCCGGTATTGAATATTTTAAAGCTGAAATACTTCCCCAAAATAAAGCAGAACATATAACTGAACTGCAATCCAAAGGAAAAATAGTAGCTATGACAGGCGACGGGATAAATGACAGCAATGCATTAGCCAGGGCAGATGTCGGTATAGCAATGGGCAGTGGCAGTGATATTGCCATGGACGTTGCAGGAATTGTAATAATTTCTTCTGATCTGAAAAAAATCAAACAGGCAATCAATTTATCCAAACTCACTGTTCGTACCATCAGGCAAAACCTTTTCTGGGCATTTATTTACAATTTAATCGGTATTCCTATTGCTGCCGGAATACTATTCCCTTTCAACGGTTTTTTGCTGAATCCTATGATTGCCGGAGCTGCAATGGCACTAAGTTCAGTAAGTGTGGTGAGTAATAGTTTATCTATGAAGTATAAAAAATTGCATTGAAACATTTAATAGGGTCTAAATATAGATCTTCACCTTAATTAAGCTCATTTAAAGCTGGACAAACCATAAATTTTATAAAATCATTTTTTATAAAATCCTGAATATTCTTAAATAGCATATCTTTGTAAAAAAATAATATGAGTACTTTCAAATTTAAAACTTCAATTAACTGTAACGGATGCATTATAAAAGCCAAACGTGTTTTGGATACACCGGAAATAGAAAACTGGAACGTAGATGTTGATAATCCTGAAAAAATACTTACAGTTGAAACAAAAATACTTGAACAAGCTGAAATAATTCAAAAGCTTAACAAGATTGGTTTTTTGGCTGAGGCTTTAAACTAATACATTTTATCATAATATGAAGAATAAAGCGAAACTGATTTTATTGTTTGCAATACTTGCCACAACACTTTTCATCAGTTGCGAATGCCCTGAATGTTTTACCCCACCACAGGAATTTGCTATCAGGCTTGTCGACAAAACTGATTCGTCTGATATTCTATTCAAAAACAGGGCTAATCAAAAAAAAATCAGTTTTTATTATCTTGAAAACAATATTCAAGAGAGTATTGAATTTGATATTTTCAACGATACTATAGAAAAAAAATCTGTTATCTTAAGCGGTTATCCCGGTTTTTTAAGTTCATTGGGAAACAAGTATTTTTATCTTAAACTGGACGACATCGACATAGATACCATACTGTATGATGTGGAAGAAGTATCTTTAGACTGTTGTACTTATTATGAAACAAAAACCATGAAATACAATGATAATATTATATTTACAGATAAAAAAGAATTTGTATATATTGTAAATAAATAATACCGGAAGCATATATGTAATAGCCCAAAAAAGTTGGCCCATAGCTATTGCATCTGCATTATATTTAAAATGCTGACCAAAGTGCCTGTACTGACCAAAGTGTCAGTAACAGTGTCAATGTCAGTGAGACTTTATCACGGAGCAGGACTCCGCAGCAAAGGACTTGCCGCAGATGCGGCACAGGCTTTGTCCTCATGCTGCAAATTTATAGCTTGTTATTATAGAAAGGGTATTACAACTTTTTCTCTAAAAAAAATGGTCTTCAGTCATATCATTTTAACAGTGTGAAAATTCTTTCAGTTCAGTCTTCTAAAATATCAATCCCTATTTTTTTCATCAGCAGAGCAGCATTAAAAGTATTGCATACCCCAGATTTTAGTTTGTAATCAAAATAAAGTTCTTCATTGACAGTCTGAATACTGAAATTATAATTTCTGATTTTCCCCGGCAATTTAGTTTCAAGGTCTGTTAGATTCAGGTCGTGCGTGGCAACTATACCTGAAGCTTTGTTTTTGATAAGTTGTTGTATCAGAGCTGTACTGCCTGTCTGACGGTCCCTTGTATTAGTACCTCGAAGTAATTCATCGAGCAGAAGGAATGTTTTATCATTTATACGGACAAAATCAAGGATTCTTTTGATTTTGTCAAGTTCGGCATGAAAAGTTGACAATTCAAGCTCAATAGAATCATTTATTCTCATATAGCTCAAAATATTAGTAGGAGTAAATTCAAAAAATGATGCTTTCACAGGAAAACCTGCCATACCTAAAACAATGTTTACACCCAAACTTCGTAGAAATGTACTCTTTCCTGCCATATTTGAACCTGTCACTATATCAAATTTCCCTTCTCCTGAAATTGAGTAATCATTTGCCACACAATTATTTATCAAAGGATGGCCCATATTTAAAGCATTGATATATAATTTATTATCATTCCCTAACACCGGAAAACACCAGTCCGGATTATTGAATTTAAGACAAGCAATAGTGACCAATGCATCAAATTTCCCAATATCCGATAACCAGTCATCAAATTCATGCCTGTTTTTCCCTATCCAGTCGGCGAGTTTTATGCAATGATGTAAATCCCAGAAAAACAAAACATTTAAAAAAGGCCCGGCCATGAAATTCAGACGGTAATCCAGTTTTCTTATAATGGAAGCAATTTTTATCAGTTCATTTCTGAATTTGTTGTTGGAAGTCAGATTTTGCTTCAATTGATTCAACAAGAAAGCACTAAAACCATTTTTATCTATCAAATCAAGTAAATCAACATATTTGCGGAATAATTCAGCCTGGCGGGAGGCATGATTATGAATTATATCAATCTTTTTTTTAAACCGCAAATTTACGGCAAAGCTTATTATCAATCCTGTAAATAAAATTGGAAAAATTCCATTAATGCTAAAACTCAGGACAATTAAACTTAATAATACGATAGTAGAAAGCATTAACAAATACTTTCCATATTTTCCATATTTTGTCACTTTTGGAAATTTATTAAGCCAAACTTTTATACCAATACTTTCATCGGGGAGTTCTTTTCCTATAAAAAAACAGTTTAAAAAATCTTCCATGAAACTGTTCATGTCAGACAACTCATTAACTGCTTCATGCCTTTGACTTATCTGGTCCTTTTTAAAATCATAACCCATCAGCCATTTGGCAATAATTTCTTTTCCCTCAAATGTAACTGCTCTGTTAATCCTGTTAAAAACTGAGAAATTACCAAAAAAATCAAGGTCGCCTGAATAGGGATGGAAGTAATCAAGATATTCGATTCCTGATCCAAATATATTTATCCTATTTTGTTCTGTGTCAAGTTCGTTATTGAATACTTTGATCAAATTTCTATTTCTATCAATCTCCATTTCCAATCGATTGTATCGTACAATGATGAATAAAAAACCCGCTAAGTATAATAAAATTAAAATCATTGCAATCAATAATCCTTTTCCACTCAGGAAGAAAAGCAAAATTAATCCGGACAGAAATGCAATTAATCTTAAAAAAGACATTCTCTTTAACAATAAACTCTGCTTTTCCAGCTCAATTAAGATTTCAGATATTCTATTCTTATAATATTCAGTCATTATTACAAAAAACTTTAAAACAATATTCAACCTAAATATGAGGTCAATAATATATCCAATTTAAAACATTACTACAAATATGCAAATTAAAATGAAATTTACCGTATATTGCGCACTTGTTTTTAATTATGACCTCAACACTTGACAAAATAAAGGCTCCGGTCGACAAAGAACTAAAGGAATTTGAGAATTACTTCAAAGATTCCATGAAAAGCAATGTAGCTTTGCTGGACACTATTACCTATTATATATATAAAAGAAAAGGGAAACAGGTTAGACCCATTTTGGTTCTTTTAACTGCCAAAATGCTTGGTAATATCAGTGATGATACTTACAAGGCTGCCTCGCTAATAGAACTGGTACATACTGCCACACTTGTTCATGATGACGTGGTAGATGACTCAAAAATCAGGAGAAGTTTTTTCTCTGTCAATGCTTTGTGGAAAAATAAGGTTGCTGTTCTTGTGGGCGATTATTTACTTGCCAAAGGTCTTCAGCTTTCAATAGATGGTAACAGGATTGAATTTTTACGCATTTTATCATCTGCAGTCAAGATGATGAGTGAAGGAGAGTTGATGCAAATTCAAAAAGCGAGAAAACTGGATATTACGGAAGATGTTTATTTTGAAATTATCAGACAAAAAACTGCATCATTGATCAGTTCAGCATGTGCCATTGGAGCTGCTTCAGTTACGAATGACAGCAATACAATACACAAACTATCTGAATATGGAGAAAAAATTGGAATAGCTTTTCAGATTAAAGACGATCTTTTTGATTATGGTGATGATGAAATAGGCAAACCCAGAGGAATTGATATCAAAGAAAAGAAAATGACCCTACCACTCATATATACGCTTCAAAATTCCAGCAAAACTGAAAAAAGTTTAATTATAAATACTGTTAAAAATCACAACGAAGACCCAAAAAAAGTCAAAGAATTGATCGCTATGATCAAAGAAAAAGGTGGAATGGATTATGCAATCAGTAAAATGGAAGAATACAAGCAAGCAGCAAACATAATACTTAATTCCTTTCCTGAAAACAATGCAAAAACATCATTATTGGAACTTTCAGAATATATTATCAACAGGAATAAATAAAGCGCAACCTACTTTTTTATTTTTATTTTCGTCCCGGGACGGGGCACTTTTGTCATAGTAAAGCCATTCCATTTCATGATGTCACTGACTTTGACATCATCATATTTTTTAGCAACATCTACTAATGATTCTCCAGCTTTTAATTTATGAATAATAAAATCCAGCTCTTCTTTTCGTCCAGTTTCAGATTTCACATTTATCTGAGGATTTTTTACTGACCTCTGAACCAAATTTATTTCATAGGAGCTATCAAATCTGGTATTTATTGACTCACTTTCTGCGTAAACATTAGCTTCTCCAAGCAAATAACCTGCAACTTCCCTGGGAAAATAATTCATTATGTATTGACTGTAATTCTGATTCAATTCCTTATCGAACTCAATTTTCTCATAATTCTCATGTTCAATAAGTTTGAATAATGCGGATTTTGGGAGAATCAGTTTATATCCTTTGGTATTGGCAGGTATGAAATTTTGCCTGTATGCCTGATTAAGGGTTTTTATTACGTCCACCGGTACTCCTGTGATACTTGAAATATACTTAAAATCCATATGTCTGTAAACAATAGCCTGAGCGTTGTCAAAATAAAAATCTTCAACAGGTTTGGGTTTCAGACCATAGTCGTTAAAATGATTAAGCACATATGAAATGGCAATAAATTTTGGAACATAATTCCTTGTTTCCCTGGGCAAAAATCTTGCTACTGACCAAAAATCAGTTTTACCTCCGGCTTTGTTGATAGCAGATTTTACAGCACCGGCTCCGCAATTATAAGCTGCCATCACCAATGTCCAGTTATCAAATAAAGCATACAGATCTTTCAGATGTGCGATTGCAGCATCTGTAGATTCTTCAAGATTATATCGTCCATCATAAATACGACTAATCTTTAAATCATAAGTCCTGGCTGTACCTGCGATAAATTGCCAGATACCAGCTGCTCCTGCATGCGAATATGCATTATCCTTGAGGTGAGATTCTACAATTGCAAGGACCTTTAATTCATCAGGCAAACCTGCAGCTTTCAGTTTTTCCTCAAAAAATGGAAAATATACAGGAATTTTGCCCAAAAACTCTTCTGTCACGAATTTTGAACCACCAGTATATGAATTAACATAATCACCAACTTCAGAAGTATACTTGGCATCAATGAAACCTTTTAGTTTGTTAATATTGAGTTCGAGATTATCAAAATCATGTCCTGGTTCTTTGCCTCTAAGTTCTGAAGCAAACAACTTATTTACTGAAAACAATATTATAATCAGGAATATAAGGAGGATTTTATTTAATACCTTTGTTTTTGTCATAATTTGATTTTTAGCCACAATCAGTATCTCCAAACCTTGTTCTAAAAAACAAAATATCCTATACAGATTGCAAATATATAAAAAATTTTGAATTCTACAAATTTACATTAATAAATATTTAAATTTATATGAAATTGGATTTCAATATTTGCAGAATCAGTGTAAAAAACGGCTATAATTACAGTTTAATTAAAAAAATTTTTTATATTATTTTCAAAAATTTAACAATACAAAGATTATTAACGCTTTATATAAATAAAATGTTTTACAGATAAAGAAAAAAATTTACTTAAAGTTTAAAAAATAAACTTACCATCCCTGTAAATCAGTTCATTATCTGCAAAAATTTCTCCACCATTTTTCATGTCTGTTATCATATCCCAATGGATAGAGGATTCATTTTTGCCACCGGTCTGAATATAGGACTGTCCAACAGCCATATGAATTGACCCACCCATTTTTTCATCGAAAAGTATATTTTTAGTTATTTTGTTTATATTTTCATTTGTACCAATTGCAGCCTCACCAAAATATCTTGCACCTTTCAGTTCAAAGATTTTATCAAGTAGTTCTTTTCCTTTTTTGGCTTCCCACTTTTCTACAAATCCATCTTTAACCCACAATGTGACACCTTCCACTTCATGACCATTATAAATACAGGGGTATGAGAAATGAACAACTCCATTTACACTGTTTTCAACTGGAGAAGTATATATCTCTCCCGAAGGCATATTGGTTTTTCCATCAGAATTTATCCAAATTCTGCCTTCAGTATTAAAACTGATCTCAAAATCAGGACCTTTATATTTGAAATTTTTGTGACTATTGAGTTTATCAACTGCCCTTTGCTGCATTCTGCCAACATTTCTCCAGCTTTCTGAAGGATCATCATCATAGAGTTTACAGGCTCCAAAAACAAAATCCTCATACTCATCAAGCGACATGCCTGCTTCTTGGGCAGATGCCTGTGTTGGATATAGACTGAAATTCCTTTTTAAAGCTCTGGTCGCTGCTCTTTCAAAATAAAACTTATTTGCAGGAGACATTGCTTCACGATGTATATTCGCCTTTTGTGAATCAACATTTTTTTCCTCATTTGTATTAAAAGGTGCTTTAATAAAAAGATAGGCATCAAAATCTCTCATTGCTGTCAGGAAAAAAGGCGAAATGCTTTTTAACTGTGCTTCAGAGGCATTATTTATAAACATATTGTATTTATCTCTGAATTCGAGATTGACCTCGACATTAGCACCTCTGATAACTGCTTCACGATACACTTCTTTTATCAAAGGTTCTGCAAGAGTTGAACTTTTAATGTAGAGATTATCTCCTTCTTTAATTTCAACGCAATAATTAACGAGTAGTTGAGCGTATTTTTTTAGAATATCCATAATTTTAAGTTAAAAGTTAATTGAAAATAGTAAAAAATTTAAAGTTTAAATTTATGATTTTATGCTAACAGATTTTTTTCCAAACTGAGGATCTATTTTCACGAGAGCGGCCACAATAAAACCAGGAATTGTACTTATTATTACCCATTCAAAAAATCTGGCATACCCGATAGATTCCTGTAATGCTCCGGAATACATACCCGGAAGCATCATACCAAGAGCCATAATTCCTGTACAGATTGCATAATGAGCGGTTTTATGTTCTCCCTGCGATACCATGATCATATACATCATATAAGCTGTAAATCCAAAGCCATATCCGAATTGTTCAGTTGCTACTGCCAGATTTATTAAAATAAAATTGGATGGCTGAATGTGTGAAAGATAAACAAACACCAGATCAGGCAGGTGCATGATCAATACCATTGGCCATAACCACCATTTGAGTCCCTTTTTAGAAATAACATATCCACCAATCAATCCACCTAAAGTCAGCGCAATAATTCCAACTGTACCATATACTATTCCTACCTCAGTATTGGATAAACCTAAACCACCTTTATCAACAGGATCAAGCAAAAACGGCTGAACAAGTTTTACAAGCTGTGCTTCTGCAAACCTGAAAAACAATAAAAATCCAAGAATATTCCAAATATCCTTTTTTTGCATAAAAACAACAAATGCTTTAAGAAATTCTATAACAGGTAAAAAAACTTCATTCTTATTTTCGGATTCTTCATACTTTTTTACAAATAAAGCTACAAAAGACCTGAAAAGAATAACCAATGCCAAAACTAAAATTATTGTAGCAACTATTGTTGTCCATGGGGTCTTAATGCCAAAATACGTTAAAGTAATTGTTAATAATAAAAACAAAAAATAAATAATCAATGCGAAAACGAGAAAACCTCCTATCAATAAACCCATCTGTGACCATTTGACTTTCTTACCCTTGAGCGTACCAACATCTGTAACCGGTTTAGGTAAAATGAATCTATGATAAAGAAAAAACAACAGGAAAATCACTGCAACAATTATAAAAACAACTGACCAGGCTCCCTGAAACCCCATTCCTGGCGCAAGTTCACCTGCTATGACAACAAGCACTCCTGAACCTACAATGGTGGCAATCCTATAAAAAGTTGACCTTACACCTACAAATGCAGCCTGTTGATTTTCATTTAAACTTAGCATATAAAAGCCATCTGCTGCAATGTCATGTGTAGCACTTGCAAATGCCATTATTGAAAAAACTATAAGAGTCAATTTCCAATAAATAGCTGTCTGGATACTAAAAGCAATGCCAAAAAGAGTAACTCCTATGATCAATTGCATAGCAATTGTCCAAAATCTTTTGGTTTTAAACATATCTACAAATGGCCCCCATGCAAACTTCAGGAACCATGGAAAATATAACAAACTGGTGAAAAAAGCTATATTTGCATTTGATACTCCCAGATTCTTATACATCATAACAGAAACTGACATCACCATTACATAAGGTAGTCCTTGTGTAAAATACAAAGTTGGTATCCATGACCATGGACTTATTTTTTTCTCCATAACATGATTTTAAGAGTGCAAAATAATTAAAAAAAGCAAATTTTCCACTAATTATAGTTTAAAATAATAATTTTCTTCAAAAATTGATTTTCTTTACCCTTTGTTTATGTTCAATAAAAAAATGACATTAATGGAAAAACACAGATGCAGTTGGCCTAAAAATGACCCTTTGTACATTAAATATCATGATGAAGAATGGGGAGTTCCATTAAAAGATGACAGAGCTATTTTTGAATTTCTGATCCTGGAAACTTTTCAGGCAGGTCTAAGCTGGATCACTGTATTGAGAAAAAGAGATAATTTCAGGAAGGCTTTTGATGATTTCGATTATAATAAAGTTTCTTTATTTGATGAAAAAAAAATTGAGGAACTACTTAATGATCAGGGAATTATTAGAAATAAAATCAAAATCAGAGCAGCAGTTTCAAATGCAAAATCGTTTATAAAAGTGCAAAATGAATTTGGCACATTCTCAAAATATATATGGGGATTTGTAAATCAAAAACCAATTATTAACTCATGGAATGATATTTCAGAATTACCGGCTAAAACTGATTTATCAGACATCATCTCGGCAGATCTAAAAAAAAGAGGTTTTAAATTTGTTGGTAGTACAGTAGTTTATGCACATATGCAAGCTACTGGGATGGTAAATGATCATGTGGTTGGATGTTTCAGGTATAAGGAAGTGAAGAGTGAAAAGTGAAAAACGAAAAGTGAAGAGAGAAGAGTTAAAAGTGAAGAGTGAAGAGATAAAATTGTAGATTACGAATGTTCAATTAGGAATTACGAATGACTTAAAAGGGAAAAACTAAAAGTTAAAAGTGTAGCTTTTGGAAAGTTTAAAACTTTCCAAAAGTTTTTATTAAATATTGAAAAAATGAACACATATTTTTGATTTCAGAATAAAAAGCAGGTAAAAAACTCATTCTCCAAATAATCCATTTATTTTCTAATATCGTGAAAATTAATTGATTAAAAATTTGGATTCTTCCTTTTATTTTCCGAAATTTGCAACAACTAAGTTTTTGTAAGATGAATATCATAACTGAATATATTGTTCGATTGTTCGATTGTTCGATTGTTCGATTGTTCGATTTCAGTTCATCTTTTAAAATCAAAGTGCTGTCGGGTACGAAGGTATCTGATTGATCCTCCATTTTATTAGATAAATTATCGGTAAGGATGAAAAAAGATAATCAAACATTATATCTATATTTTAACTAAATTTGTAATAAAAGAATATAGAATATGATACATAGAATATATATTGACACTTCGGTAGTAGGTGGGTACTTTGATGAAGAGTTCAAAGAAGCGACAATTATGTTGTTTCATAGACTTGAAAATAAAGAGGTTAAATTTGTCGTTTCGGACTTGCTTGACCTTGAACTAATAAACGCACCTATACATGTTAAAGAATTACTTTTTAAGTATCCAAAAGACTTTTTCGAAAGAGTGGAATTGACAGATGAAGCCATAAAATTGGCTGACACTTATATTGGAGAAAAAGTAGTTGGAAAAACAAGTATTGAAGATTGCCGACACATTGCAATGGCGACTATTTACAAAGTAGATGTTTTGGCAAGTTGGAACTTTAAACATATTGTAAATTTAGACAGAATAAAAGGTTATAATTCAGTGAACCTTAAATTTGGTTACTCAATAATTGAAATTAGAAGCCCAAAAGACTTAGTAAATTATGAAGACGAATAAAAAAGAAAAGACATTTGACGCAGTTAAAATGATGCGTGAAATTCGAGAAAAAATTAGTCAAGAAACTCAAAATATGACCTTTGAACAATTAAGGGAATATATTAAAGAAAAACTGACTGAAAACAACACAAAGCTGGTGGGTCAGTAATAAAAGTCCGAAACGGTAATATAGGCTAAAATCAAGCGGGCAGATAGTACCAATTGGAGAGGGATTGCAATTAATATACTTTTTCGCAGGTTGACTGAGAAGAGTTCTTAAATGCCAGCCAGCTTTTAGCCTCAGCCAGCAGTGTTAATACAAATTTCGAAGGCATCAGCCCTTTTTATGCAAGTTTTTTTTTCCAAAATTTAAAATTAATTTCATGAAAAAATCAATATATTTAGTAATTTCTATTTTACTTACATTAAGCTTAAAAGGACAATTGATTAAAATACCTTATCAGGAAGTAGGTTTTAAAAATCTGACACCAGTCTGGATTTATTCACCAATTGACAGCAGCCTCATTGGAGATGGAGAATTCAATGGCAGAAATCACTTTAATAATACTACAGATGATCCTTTGCCATTTGTAATAGATAATGGATATCTTTATTGTGCCCATCATACTTCTTATGCAACTTACAGGGTGGAAGGAGCATTGTTGCAGAAAATTGATATAAATACTGGAAAAGTGATGTGGCAAAATCATTACGACCTGAGAAACAATGACAAACAGGAGTGGATCGAAGCAATGTATATTGATGATGAGGGTGTATTAAATGTTGTAACAGACAGGAGAATTGTTTTAGATAACTGGATTTATTATGATGTTAAAGGTGATTCCTGTTTGATAAGTATAAGAAAATACGATACAGAAAGTGGAGAATTAATAGAACATATAAAAACAGACACTTCAGACAAAAAATCAGTGAGAATCAAAAATAGTCTAAAAAACTCAACAATTTTGTATCCTTTAAAAGATGGAAGTTTTCAATATTATGAAATTGATTATTATGTTGGGTCAATAGTACAATTTAATATTGACCAATTTGGACATTTACTCAAAGTACCTGTTGCAGATACTTTCAAATTTATTGGACCAAACCGAGTGACAAGAGCTTATAAAGTAAGTGAAGATACTCTTGTTTCATTAAATTACTCATATGATAAGAATAATAAATCAATTGACACTCAGACAGTGATTGTTATATTTGATAAAAATCTGAATAAGACCAAGCAATTTCAATTAGATTCAATGTTGACTTTTAACTTCAAACGTTTATACATCAGGCGAGCTACACATGATTATATCTTCATTTCCGGTGACATGTTTACAACAGGATTTTACGATACTATTGCTAATATAGTTGTAAATTATGAAGGAAAGATAATTAAACAATTCACCAGTGTGTATGATGGTTTTAATCATTACTTGTCAAATATTTTTAGTTTAGATAATGATTCGGATTTTTATCTGACAACTGCCGGACAAAGATATTATGGACTGGATTTTGTAAAGACTAATGATTCATGGGTTGTTGACCTTCATAAGGAGTATTATGCAAAGGACAAACATTACCTATTTGAACCAATCCAAACAGTGGTCTTAGAGAATAAAGATTTGCTGGTTTTTGGATATAATAGTAATGATGATTTTTTTGGTTATTATGTTATAACTTGGCCTACATGGATGAGGATAAGTGGTGAGGATCTAGGCTTCAGGACTTCTACTTCAGAAATTAATGCACAAACTGCCATCAGGCTTTCTCCAAATCCTACATCTGACTATTTCAGCTTCACGTGCGAGGAATCCGGCACAAAAAATGTGGAGATACTGGATAATATTGGCAGAGTAGTACTTAAACAGAAAATTGATGAATGCGATGATAATCATGTCAGCATCAGTACTCTTAAGTCTGGTCTGTATGTGGTCAGACTCATGAGTGAGCGAGGAGAGTTACTTGGAAGTGGAAAGATAGTTGTCGAAAAATGAAAAGTGAAAAGATAAAAACTAAAAGTAAAAAGATAAAAGTGCAGCTTTTGGAAAGTGGAATCTTACCTTTATTAAAATGAAGACGATAAAATTTTTCTCAATAATTGCATTACTTATAGGATTTACTTTTATATAATTGCAGATTAAAAATAATACATTGAGCAAAATTGGGAAAAAATAATGGACGAAGAAAATAAAGTAAAAAAAGGATTCAAAGGATTTTCGAAAAATTTCTGGACAGTAATAGTAATGGAATTTTTTGAGCGGGGTTCCTATTATGGTGTAATGTCGGTTTTGTCAGTATATCTTGTAATGAAAACAGGTGATGGAGGACTTGGCTTTACTAAAGAAAGTGTGGGTGTGATAAAGAGCACGATCACTCCCCTGCTCTATCTGTTGCCGATCATTTCCGGGGCTATAGCGGAGAGATTTGGTTACCGTAGGGTACTGATGTTCGCATTTGCTGTGATGAGCACAGGTTATTTCCTTACCAGCACTGTAACAAGTTATGGATTGGTTTTTCTCAGCCTTCTGTTAATGGTCCTTGGTGCTGGTTTTTTCAAACCATTGATCTCTGGCACTATAGCGAGGGAAACCGATGAAAGTAACAGTACTCTCGGGTTTGGTATATTTTACTGGAGTATTAATCTCGGAGCATTTATTTTCCCACTGATCCTGGTACCATATCTGAAAGGAATATCATGGTCATATATTTTTATTATGGCTGCCATAGGTACAGGCTGGTTATTACTACTCAATATTTTTGTTTATAAAGAACCAAAAAAACCTGAAAATACGAAAAGCATGATAGAAGTATTCAAAGGAATAGTATTGGTTCTGAAAGATTACCGTTTTGTGATCATGATAGTTATTTATTCAATGTTCTGGATACTTTATTTTCAAATGTTTGATACAGTACTTTGGTATCTGACAGAACACGTCGATATGGGACCCGTAAACAAATCAGTTAACAGTTTTCTGTCATTATTTAAGGAAAATCCCGGTTGGAAATTTGATCCTGAACATGTGACAGTAATAAATGCAGGCACAATCATAGCGTTACAACTGATAGTATCTTCTATTGTTAAAAACACAAAGGCACTCCCAACTATGATTATCGGAATTGCATTAGGGACAATTGGTATGGGAATACTGGCAGTGTCAATGTCTGCATGGGTATTTCTTGCGGGAATAATAATATTTTCAATAGGAGAAATGGTAGCACATCCAAAGTTTATAAGCTATGTTGGACTTATAGCTCCTCCTGATAAAAAAGCCCTATATCTTGGTTATTCATTCCTTTACGGAGTGATTGGAAGTGGTATCGGAGGTATTCTGGGGGCGACTTTATATGTAAAATTTGTGGATGGGATGAATAGACCTGATCTCTTGTGGCTGATATTTAGCTTTATTGGAATTATTACAATTTTAGGATTGATATTATATAATAAATTCCTGGCTCCCCGCAGGTAATTTCTTACAAGTGAGGATGCCTATATGAAAATTTGATAAAAGTCTTTTTAAAAAAAATTTGTAATACCTAAAGCATATCTGTGATAGCCCAACAAAGTTGGACTAAACAGCTAGTGCACAGGCATAATATTTTAAATGCTGACCGAAGTGCCTGTGCTGACCGAAGTGCCTGTACTGACCAAAGTGTCAGTGTCAGTGTCAGTGTCAGTACGGTTATACAATTAGAAAAAATGTAAATGCTATAGCATAAAATACCAGATGCAAAACACCAGAAATATTTTAAAATTGGGGTTTATAGGATATCACTATTTATAAAACATATGCAAAAGCTGCATAAAAAGCTGATGCGACTACAAGATCACTGATAGCTACTTTCTCATCCGGAGCATGTGCCAATACTTCATTTCCGGGACCAAAACCTATGGTTGGAATTCCATATACTCCACAAGTCATGATTCCATTGGTTGAAAAAGTCCATTTATCTATTTCAGGATTTTTTCCGTAAAGCACCTTGAAAGCTTCTACTCCGGTTTTTACAACCTTTGATTCTACTGGTATTTTCCAGGTGGGATAGTATTTTTCCATACCATATTTCAGGCCTGTATATGCCCTTTCCGAATAATTCAGCACCTCAACTTTTGCATTTATTCCACTAATCAAATCTTCAATTTCTTTAACTGCTGATTCCCTGGTTTCACCCCAGGTAAGTCTTCTATCGAGATGAATTCTTGCGTAATCAGCCACAGCACATAAAGACGGACTACCGGAAACAATTTCTGAAATTGTGACACTTCCTTTTCCCAGAAAATCATCAGAAATCAGTCTTTCATTGAGCTTTTCAATCTCAAGGGCTGCCCGGGATGCCATATAAATTGCATTCTTTCCTCTTTCCGGAGCTGAGCCATGAGATGATACACCAAAAAAATGTACGTGCATTTCCATACGGCCCCGATGTCCCCTGTAAATTTTCAGGTTAGTTGGCTCAGTACTAATCACAAAATCCGGCTTTATTTTACCTTCTTCAATTATATATTTCCAGCAAAGGCCATCACAATCCTCTTCCATTACACTACCAACAAAAAAAATTGTCAGATCGCGATCAAAACCGATTTCTTTAAGTATCCGGCCAGTGGTCACAAATGCTGCCGGGCCTCCTTCCTGGTCAACCGTGCCACGACCATGAACATACTCTCCACTTATTTCGCCTCCCATCGGATCAAAGGTCCAGTTATCAATATTGCCAATATCCACAGTATCCATATGACCATCAATTGCTAAAATTTTACTTCCATTGCCTATCCTCCCTATAACATTTCCAAGGCCATCAATCCAGACTTCATCAAAACCGGCTTCTTCCATTTGCCTTTTCAGTTCTGACTGAACTTCACCTTCTTCTTTGCTCAATGATTTTATTCTGATGAGGGATGAGAGGTTCTGTGCAGTATAATCCCTGTACTTTTCAGATAATTCTTTGATTTTAGAAAATATAGTATCCATATAAATAACATTATTAGTTGCAAAAATAAACAAAGTTAAAAGAAAATCAAAAAAAAAGATGTGGCTGCTTCCAGGCACATCTTTTTGAGTCAAATTTGTATTATGAATTAACTATTTTCAAAAAAAAACGGGGTTGATTAAATCCCCTGATCATCATTCAATTATACTTTCTGCTTATCTTTCTCAAAATTTTTATTGAATGACATTTTAACGCTGAATACCAATGCCTTTTTTGTGTAATACTCCTTTGTCTCTTTCATAAAGCCCTTAGGTCGGACACCATTGTAATAAGGCATAGATAAAAAATCTGATTGTTTCATAAAAAAAATTTTTTGTGTTTTCTAATTTTAAAACGATATTCACAGAATATTGTTTTGCAAAGATACATATTTTTTAATTATTTTCATCATTTATTTCTTTTTTTTTATTTTTTCATTACTTTATACTGTTTTTTTAAATTAAATCAACAATTATTTTCTTTAGATTTTATATAAATAATAGATTAATGTTCTGTAATATCGTAATTATGTGCAATTATACATAAATAAAAATTGCAATAAGTAGGTTTTTAAACTTTTTCCCATTTTTTACAAAGAAAGAAACAAAATATTCTTAAAAATGGCAAAATTTTATTTGCCATATAATAATTTCATTTGCAGATTTTCATTCAGAATCATCTTGAATTTGCTTTAATAAAATATACTATAAATATATATTATCATTTTCTGATATTGCACGGAGTAAATTATCATTTACAGACTAAGAGTAAATTAAATGTTTTACCTGATCAATAAATGCCTTACCAGTAAGTTTTTATTTGATGATTTTAATATGTTTTCAAATACTGCGAAATTGCAGAAATTATTCCAGGAAATGTTAGTCAATTCCTTATTTTTTAGAAAGATAATACCGACTTGAAATACTAAATATCCTTTTTTACCAGTAATAGGTATGAAATAAAAACAAAAACCAAAATGCTTACCGAACTGATGATTATTGCTTCATTGTAAGAAAGCAAAATATTAAAATTCTTAACCGGACTAAAGGTTGCAATATATTTGTAAAAAGGGAGGGGAACAAGGTCCTCAATCCCATTCATCGGATAATATAGCATTGATTTTCCTTCATCAATATATTTATAGTGAAGCCACCATCTTATTAATGGCTCAATAATCAATGTATATGAAAAATAAAAAAACATAGCCAGACCACCTTTTCGGAATAGATAACCGCAGAGCATTCCAAATGAAATATAGCCAAAAGTCATAAGGAAAAACCTTACAAACACAAATTCCTGCTTGCTCATGAATTCCTGTATACTGTAAACCTCCTGATGAACCAGACCGATCACAGCAGTAGAAATATAAAAAATCAGTGTCGCATACAATGAGATAAAGAAAGCTGAAGACAGTTTAGCCAAAAAGAAATCTTTTCTTGTATATCCTGTTATTATATTTTGTCTTAATGTTCTGAAATCAAATTCGCTTGTAATCAGAAATACTCCAAGAAATCCCAAAAATAAAAATGCCAGCCAGGACCCACCGTATGATTGATACTCCCATACAGTAGGAAACTGAAAAAAGCTCTCATTGCCTCCTAAAACCGGAATATTCTCGACATTTTTAAATACGAATATTGCAAACATCATCAGCAGGGAATAGAAAATAAGCAAAAGCTGTACAAGGGCATTATCCTTATATTTAAGTATCTCTATCTTTAAAAGTGCAAATATTTTCATGATTTAGCTGTTTGTGATGGTTAAAAATTCCTTTTCAAGACTTTGTTTTTTAACAACAAAATGATTTATAATGAGTCCTTTTTCAAAAGCCATTCGGCTTATCTCATCGGGATCTACATTTTTATCTACATTGCAAACCCAGTATTTATCATCTTTGATTGATTTCCTGATAGGGACTGTTTCTTCGAAAAATGCTTTCATTTTAATCTCATCGGTTGCATTTATCTGTATTATATAATCAGAAGAAAGCAGTTCTCCTACCATTCCTGAAGCGAGCAATTTACCTCTTTTAAGAATGGCCACATGACTACAAATTTTCTCAACTTCGTCCAATATATGTGAAGCCATAATTACGGTATGGCCTGCTTCTGCTATTCTTGTAAGAATTTCCCTTACTTCAGCTATGCCGGCAGGATCAAGCCCGTTGGTTGGTTCATCGAAAATTACTACATCCGGATTTCCTATCATGGTGGCAGCTATGGCCAGTCTTTGTTTCATTCCAAGGGAGTAAGTCCTGAATTTTGAAGTTTTGCGATGTTCCAGATTAACAATTTTCAATGCCTGATCGAAATCAAAATCCCTGACCTTTTTTATAGCTGCTATTATTTTCAGGTTATCAATACCGGACTTGTAGGGATAAAAATTTGGTGTTTCAAGAATTGCTCCTATATACCTTCGAGGATTGGTACTATATCTTCCATCAAACCAGGTAAAAGAACCTGAATTAGCCTTCAGAATTGAAAGTATCAGACCAAGCGTAGTGGTTTTGCCAGACCCGTTTGGACCAAGTATTCCATAAATGTTTCCTCTTTCTATGCTGAGATTGAGTCCGTCAAGAGCTTTGATTTTGCCATAACTCTTAGACAGATTATTAATATTCAGAACTGCATCCATATTTTTTTTCTGCAAATTTCAAAAATATCACCTCAACTAAATATAATTTTAGATTAAATGAACTTGAAAACAGATTAAAATAAACATTATGGTTAATTATTCAAAAAAAGAAGTTGGATTATCTTTTCCTTATGAAAGTTTATTATGACCAATGCTTCAGAAAACTTAGCTATCCGAAGTTTCCAAAACTTCGGACAAATAAATTATATAATTTCAACAACTTTCATTTTTCCCCCATTCTATTAATATACGTTTGAAGTTAATCAAACTTCAAACAGCATAGGATGTCTCACTTTTAAAAATCTTTATCCCCTATTGATCCTGACTTTATTACCAAAAATAAAAAATTTAACTACTTTTGCAGCTCAATTTTTCAAAATGGACAATAAGGCTGAAAAAGTCAAACCCTATAATCAGGAAGACACCAAAAAAGCACAGGTAGAAAAGATGTTTGACAATATTTCCCACAAGTATGATTTCCTTAATCATTTGCTTTCAATGGGAATAGACATCAAATGGAGAAAAAACCTGATTTCTATGCTTGCTGACAAAAATCCATCCTCCATTCTTGATATGGCAACCGGAACTGCAGACCTTGCAATAATGACAGCTAAATATATCAAAGATGCCAGAATCACAGGATTAGATCTTTCCTCATGCATGTTGGAAATCGGAAGGCAAAAACTACTTGACAAAAATTTGGCTGACAGAATAGAACTTGTTCATGGTGATTCCGAAAATATGCCATTTATGGACGGCACTTTCGATGCCATCACTGCTGCTTTTGGAGTAAGGAATTATGAGAATCTTCTTGCCGGACTTACCGAAGCTTTCAGAGTTTTGAAACCAGGGGGTTCTATATTTATTCTTGAATTCAGCAAACCAAAAAATTCTGTTTTCAGATTCTTTTATAATCTATATTTTAAATTCGTCCTTCCTTTGATAGGAAAAATAACTTCCAGGGATCCGAAAGCCTATAAATATCTCTTCGAATCAGTTCAGGCATTTCCTGCTTACGATGAATTTACTGCAATTATGGATAAAGCTGGATTTAAATCAAATAATTATATTATTCAATCGTTTGGAATATGTTCAATATATCACGGTGTAAAATTATGACCAGATTTTTTTTAATTCTTTGTTTTTTTATTTTCTCAGTTTTCAGTTTATCTGCACAATATGGTGGATCCAGGAGTATGATAAATTACCTTTATCATAAGGCAAAACCATATTATTTTGGAATTTCGCTCGGATATGATAATTCCAATCTTTTTCTAAAAAAATCAAATTATTTTGTTGATGAATCGAAATACCTTGTGGTCGAGCCAAGCTCAGGTGTAGGTTTTCACGTTCAAATGATTGTAAATTTAAAACTGGGCGAAACTTATGATCTGCGTGTCTTACCAGGTTTTTCTTTTGCAGATAAGAAAATTGATTATTATGATGACCTGACTGGAAATCTGAGAACTGATAAAAAGTTTGAATCTGTATTTATAGATATACCTATCATAGCAAGGTATAAATCAGCTCCTTACAACGATATGCGTGCTTTTGTCCTTGCCGGCATCAGATATTCATATGATGTGAACTCGAATACAAACGACAGGAATAATCAGGACCTGATAAAGATTTCTCCTCATGATTTCATGTTTGAAGTTGGAGGAGGCTTACAATTCTTTTTCCCTTATTTTATTTTTTCACCCGAAATAAAACTGTCCACAGGAATTGGTAATGTTTTGCAGTATGATAAAGAATTGAAAGAATCAAAAGTACTGGAAAAGATTCTTTCAAAAGGATTGTCGATATCGTTTCATTTCGAAGGCTAATAATCAAGGTACTTTCCTGCATAATTTCCAGTATTGAATAACAGGTCAATACAGCTAAGATCATTCAAAAACCCGGTTTTATCTTCAAAAACCTGGCTATATGGAACTGGGTTTTGTATTAGGAATTTACCACCTGAAGGCAAGTGTTTATCTCTGATGTCAATTATTTCATCAGGATAAGTTTTTTGATATTTATTTGTAAAACTGATATTCAATTTGATGCCCATGTTATTTAAGATAAATTCCCTCAGCTCATTGTTCAATTCAAACAGATATTGATGATTCATTCTGAAGATATCTATCAGTTTATCAAAATAATGTTCAAAAAAAGGAGATGAACTGTAATTGGATCTGAGATTATTGGTGAGGGTTGTAACCCACAAATCATGATATGAAATTTCAACATCTGTAAAAAACATCCTTGTTTTGCCTTGCTTCAATGGCACTGACAATATATACCTGCCCTGGGGTGTAGCTATAACAAATCTGTTTCTATAAGTTCTTTTCTGATATGTGTCAAATTTTTCAATTAACACTGTGTCAGCCCTCAACATAGCATTGAGTACTGAGACTGGCGGCAAAATCTGGTTTTCCATTAAAATGACCATTACAGAATTTTTTGAGAGTGCAATAATAAGGAAAAACATACAAATGATGAATATAAATATATGATATATTGAAAATCAACAGCTATCTCATTATTTTTATTTAAAACAAATAAATATTGTAAAACAATATATTTAAATAAATTAAAAATCAGAATATATAAGCTAACTTTGCCTGTTTACGACTTTTTACAAAAAAATATGCGCATTTTAATTCCTTTATTAAAACTCGACAGCTTTTTTGCTGAGGATATATATGTCCTTGGTGAAGAGATTTATGACAACGAGGGAATTGAAAAAGTAATGGAATTATATAAGGGAAAAGCCTTAGTTACGTTGAAAGACGGAAATAAAAGCGAAATACGGTTCAACAAAGACAACATAGTAGATATTTCATGCACATGCACTGATTTTAAGATAAAAAAAGTTTGCCAGCACATAGTAGCGGCATCTTTTGAAATCAGAAAAATTGCCCTGAAGTTTGAAGAAAAAGAAGTCATCAAAAGACCCGGCAGGAAACGTGAAACCAATGACCTTTTTAATGAATTGCTTGAAATTCTTGATAAAAATGAACTTGCTGGATTCCTGAGCGGTTATGCAATGAAAGACAAAAACTTCAGGCTCATTTTTGAGGCATTTTTCCTGAACCGCTTAAAAAACAGGGAACTGGACAACCCTTACGGAAAACTGCTTGATGAAGTACTTCCTCCTTCCTCAGATATCGAGATAAAATTCAGTCGTCAGCAAATATCACTGCTTATAGATATCTCCAAAGACCTTCTAAACAGGTTTAAGGACGAGATCAGCCTGAAAAAATATACTGATGCTTTCAATATAATAAGGCACCTGATAAATAAACTGTCGTATGCCAGTAACAAAAACAACAATGAACAGCTGGCAAATCTCATGAATGAAGCTCATGAAGCACTTAGTCTTATTTTTATGGGTGAAATTGCACCTGAATTAAAATCCAGGCAATATGATTTCATTTACGACATGATAGGTAAATCTTATTATTTTTATCAGAATAAAAGCGACCTTATTCACCTCTTCCTTTCTTCAAATCCATTACGCGAAGACCTGAATAATTTTGTTGATGTTCTGCGAAATAAAATTCTTGTTATACGTGATGAAGATGCAAGGAAATATTTCATGGCCTTTTATGTCGGGCTTAAAAAACAATTGAACAGTCTGGAGGAAGACTGGTATGAATCCAATTTTAAAGATCTCAGCGATTTCATGGACATTGCCTTATCAATGCTGAATGAAGGATTTGCTTCGCAGCTTGATGAGCTTCTCACTGAATTGTACTCGAAGGAAAAAATAAGCAAAAGGCTCTTTCTTGAAAGCCAACTGAGAATTTGCATTACACTTAATGATTGTGAACGTGTAGGATTTTTAACTCATTCAATATATGAAAGCACCCTTGATTTCAGATTCATTAAGAGAACTCAAAAATGCATCCCTAATTTTTCATCTGAGATAATTTCAAAATTAGGCGAAATAATTAAAAACAAAGCGGAAGAAGAAGATATTCTGATGTGGTGGGTACTTACAAAAAATCTTGAAGAACTGATTAACTACCTGTCTGAAAAGAATGATATTAACCTTATTCAAAAATACGAGAATGAGATTCTCGATAAAGATGAGCGCACTTTAGGCATTCTGTATAAAAATTATATCCATTCCTATCTTGATGTTCATTTTGGTGAAAAAAGTGCATCAGTCGTAAAGAACCTTTTAACTCATCTCAAGAGTATCGGAGCGAGAAAGATCTCTTCTTTGATTGAAAATGACCTCAATGAATCATACAGCAACCGAAAAAACTTCCTGAGAAGCATCTCCTGATATTTTTTAAATTTTTTTAAAAAAATATTTGTTAATTATAAAATATATTTTACCTTTGCATTTCTTTTCGAAGAAGGCCCGTTCGTCTAGGGGTTAGGACGCCAGGTTTTCATCCTGGTAGCAGGGGTTCGAATCCCCTACGGGCTGCTTTCATATAATTTAATATTTTAGATATCAATTCTACAGACCTTGTTGTTTATTATAAATGGTATTGTACTTTCATATTTGGAAAATACTTACAAACTATTGTAATTTCTTTCTGGCAAAAATTCTCAGGAAAACCATTTAATAAATGATTATAATAGTACCTTTGCCGGATACATATTTTATTAATATTTTTTTATTTTGGAACATAGCAAAACAGCAGAAAAAACAATTTATTTCAGTATTGCCGGAAACGCATCTTTGGCATTGATCAAAGGCCTGGCAGGTTTCTTTGGCAATTCATTTGCCCTAATAGCTGATGCGATTGAATCTACTTCAGATATTTTTTCTTCAATACTCGTATTATTCGGGTTAAAATATGCCAACAGGCCCGCAGACAAAAACCACCCATATGGTCATGGTAAAGCTGAACCCCTTGTAACATTTGTTGTTGTGGGTTTTCTGATAGCTTCTGCTGTTATCATTGCCGTGCAAAGCATAAAAAACATCCGCTCCCCTCATGAAGTACCTGAACCTTACACATTATTAATTTTAGGTGCAATAATATTATGGAAAGAAATTTCCTACAGAATAGTGATCAGTAAAAGCAAGTTAACTAAGAGTACATCTTTAAAAGCTGATGCGTGGCATCATAGAAGCGATGCTATAACTTCTATTGCCGCTTTTATAGGAATTTCAATTGCTCTTTTTCTTGGTAAGGGGTATGAATCAGCTGATGACTGGGCTGCCCTTATTGCATCAATAATAATTCTATACAACAGTTACCTTATTTTCAGACCAGCACTAAGCGAAATAATGGATGAACATCTTTATGATGATCTTATAGATGAAATAAGGAAAGTGTCTCTCACGGTCGAAGGAGTGTGTAATACAGAAAAGTGTTTTATCAGGAAAACTGGAATGAAGTATTATGTTGATCTGCATATGCATGTAAATGCAGATATATCAGTTAAGGAAGGCCATGAAATAGCTCATAAACTTAAGGACATGTTACTTGATCAATTGCCCCAGCTTGGCAATGTATTAATCCATGTAGAGCCGGCATGATCTGGTTTTAGAATAAACATACTGAATACCTGATCCTAATTAATTATATCATTTTTCAAAAAAAATGCAGCCTGTTGCCAAAAAAACACCAACTGGTTTTCTAATTTGTACTTTACTATTGATTTTTTTCTGAGATATCTTATTATATTGAATAAGCATTAATTAAACTTTAAGCTGTCTTCGAAAACATACCTGAGTTTATCAGGGTTCTTTGTTCCAATCAAGATTTTTTCACCATTCTTAAATTCAATTTGCAATCCCATATTGCCTGAAACATTATATGCCTTACCTTTACCTCCAAGACTGTATTTTATCCCCCATCCACCGTATTCGAATATAGCATTATACTTTCTTATATAAGCTTTATCCACATCATCCCACTTAAAAAATCTATATTTTAAATGAATGGGAAAAAATCTTACAAAGATACCATCACGACTAACAATAGTTTCAAGCTTCATAAAGATAAAAAAAACCATAAATAAAACCATGAAGACGAAAAATAAAAGCAGCCCTCTATTGCTAAAAGAATTTTCCAAAAAAAGCTCACCAAGTACCATTTGTTTATATACACCAAACATTACAAATCCATTTACCGCAAATATTGGAATCCATATCCAAAACTGAGTGAAGCGCTGAACTTCAGAATATAATACTTCTTTTTTCATTTTCCTTTTTTTACCAAAATTATAAATTTTGAAGATTTCGTCGATAAAACTAATTAAAAAGTAGATATTTTTTGATATTTTGTTATTTATTTCTAACTTTGTGTTAGATTTTAATAACAAATATTTTAACACTATGAAAAATGTACTATTGGCTTTAACAGTATCCATACTAGTGATTATTTCAACATTAGGATGGATGTTTTACACAAAAAACGTAAACACAGGAGAATTTATGCAATTAGGATTAATTCTTTTAATTGCAGGTTTTGGATTATTTGTAGCTTACAGGAGATTCCTGAGTTATAAATCAGGAGAGCCCCAGGAAGATGAATTATCAAAACAGATACTGCAGAAATCGGCTGCCTCATCATTTTATATCTCATTATATATGTGGCTTGCTATAATGTACCTGACTGACAGGAACAAAACAGATCCTGAAATCATGTTTGGATGGGGAATAACCGGTATGGCAGTAATTTTTGGATTAAGCTGGGTTTTCTATTATTTCAGAGGTTTAAAAAATGAATAACAGGATCAAGGAATTAAGAGCCAGGTATAATATGACCCAGGATGATCTGGCTAAAAGAGTAAATGTCAGAAGAGAAACAATTGTATTCCTGGAAAAGAATAAATACAACCCCTCTTTGAAACTGGCTTATGATATATCAAGGATCTTTGATCTCAGCATTGAGGAAGTATTTATTTTTTAATTCAAATGTTAAAAAATAAGACCATTTACAATTATTCTTTAGTCCTATTGCATAATGATAATGCCGATCCAATAGCTGTTTTGGCCAACTTTGTCGGACTATTACAGATATGCTTTCGGTATTAATCAGCGTTTTGCTTTCCCTGAAGATTAAGGGCAACAGAAAAGATATGGCTATAAAGCACACTTGAAACCTCTCCGGCATTAGCCAGTGCATAATCGATACTGAGACGGCCAAGTTTTAATCCTAATCCAATATTTGGCTGTATTTCGAATGGTGCTACATCACCATCAATTTCGTTGAGAACTCTTTGCAGGTTTCCAAAACCTGCCCTGAAAAATACTTTGTCCCTGAATCCGAATTGCAACCCCAATGCTGGTGAAATATCAATGAAATCTGAAGTTACAAGTGAATGCCTGCGTCCATCAGTGGAAAAATTCAGATCAAACTCCACCAGATAAGTCAAGCTCTTTTTATCTTTGCCTAATCCTCCTTCATAAGCCAGGCCGGCAATTATTTTAGGTAATCCGAATTCTACACTGCTTTTGGGTATTTCATTTCCAGTAGACGCAAATACTGCCTTCTCTTCTTCCGTAAAATTGAAAGCCCAGGAAGTAAATGTTGAGGTAATATCCTTTCCAACAATACCAATGCTGAAATTGTTGAATTTAATTTGAGTTCCCAGATCGAAGCCGAAACCCCATGCATTTGCAAATTTACCTATCTGTCTGTATATAATTTTTGTATTTCCGCCCAACCGGGTATTTTCTCCAAATTTCCTGGCATAAGATAAAATAAAAGCATAGTCAGCTGCAGAAAATTGCGATACTTCATCGTAATTGACCCTTCCGTCCGAACCTATCAGGTTTATAGTATTGGGAATATTGTCAACACCCATACGAATCACAGAAATTCCACCAAAAGCTTTCTGGTCTTTTCCTAATTTTTTACCAAAACCAAGATAATCATATTGAGCGATACCTGCAAACCATTCTGCATGCATAGCACTTACCTGGAATGGAGCTTCAATATTCAATAAACCTGAAGGATTCCAGTAAGCTGCCGTGATATCATTTGTAGTAGCTGCCCTTGCTCCAAACATTGAAAGATTCTGAGCACCAACACCAATATTCAAAAATTCGTTTACAAACTTCCTGCCCTGACTAAAACTGAAAGTATTGACCAATAAGAAAAATGCAATCGCTGATAAAATACTTTTTCTGTTCATCGCAATTATTTTTTAAAATTTCGAGAATTAAAGACTGCCAATATTTACTAAGACTGTTAAAAAAATAAAAACCCTTATAAAATTCAATTGATGCTTATAATTCCAGATAAAAACAGTGATTATTTGTTTATTCTTTCCATTATCACATCAAGTTGACTTACTTTCAGATTTTTTGCAAAGAATTTCCTGTTTTTATCAAGAACATATAATTCAGGCGTGACATCAACAAAAAATTTTGGATACCAGCTTGCGTTTGATTCATCAAATATATCTATCCAGGGAAGGTTAAATCTTTTTCTGAACCCCTTCCATTCAGGTTCTGTTGAATTTGCACAAATAGAAAATACCTCAACTCCCCTGTCTTTCCATTTTTTATACCATTCAATAAGCAGAGGGGTTTCCGCTTCACAATGCTCACAATCAGGATTATAAATAAAAACAATTATAACAGGAGCTTTGATGTCATACATGGTATAACTTTTTCCATCCAATCCTTTTGCAGTAACATTGCCAGCCTTTTTGTTCAATGTACTTTGAGTCATTTCTCCTGCCCTTTTTCTAAGTGTTGAAATTGACACTTCGTCAAGCCATGATGCTCTTTCAGGAGTGAAGTATTTTAATATAATGTGTGAATAAACTGCTTCTCCATCCATGAGTTTAGTCTTTCCGGGTTCATATTTTAATGCAACCCAATTTGAAATAACTTTATAATATTCATCGTTATTTCCGGCCAGTTTCATCATAAAATCAGTATATTTAATGATTGAATCCTGGTTTTGGGGGGTTAATTCAGTAAAATATCTGTTCATTTTATTGTAAAAAGCAGGGGTATTGATTAGTCCGGGCTCATTGAAATCAAAATCATCCCAGAAATGCGCCCTGAAATCGAATGTTTGCTTTTTCACATCCAATTCACCGTTTGGCAATGCAGGGAATGTAAGTTCAGGATTCTTTCCTCCAATTTTAAATTTCGTGAAAAAATTATCCGGATACTTTTTCATCAATTCTTTATTTTTATCTTCAAACTGCTTTGACAAAATTTTGAACTGATCATAGGTAGCCCTGAATTGGGGATCATTTGGTTGCATACGGGCTATCTTTCCCGCAATGGGAGCATATTGCCTGTCAAGTTCACCTTTGCTGCGAAGGTCATCATAAAACAAAGTCAGCGTCTCCGAGCCTTCAATCTGTGCTGTCCCGTCAATATCAGATGCATCTGCATTGAAAACAAACTCCTGATCGAGATCAAGCAGAAGCTTTATAGCGATTTCCCCTGGCAAAACAACATAATAGAAGCCTTTGCTTAGCAATAAATCGCCCTGAAATACAAAATTGCCATTATCATTTATGATTGCTGAATCAGCAAGAAATTTTTTATCCAAAAATACTCCTATCATTTGTGCAGTTTCGCCCTTTGATTGGAGTCCTTTGATATTAAATACCATTTTAACAGTGCCACTTTGCCTTTCATTAGTTGAATTAGCATCTGTATTCCTGTTTACTTTATCAGAAGTATCTTTTGCATTAGGAGAGGTACAAGCTAAACCAAGTAATATAAGTGTTAAAAAATAAACAAGTCTTGTTTTCATATCTTAAAAAATTACAAAAAAAAGTATTAATAAAAAAACCATTTAGAAAACTAAAAAAAAACTGTACATGTAAAAAAAACTTAACATAAATTGTAGTAAATTATTATATTTTATTTACAATTTTAATAATTAAAAGAATGTTCGGGTCTGGGAAACCCGAACATTTAATAAACCAATCTCATGAAAAGACATGTATATAGAAAGACGAAATCCAAATTTGAAATAATGTTGTTGTGCTCACATTCAATCTATTTCTCAATCAACATTATTATGTAAAAAAGCATTATTTCTCTTGACAGGTTCTTCCTCATCAATTCCCACCTTGAAACTAAGCGACGCAGGGTCAAATTTCTCAGGATTATTATCAAGGCTTACTTGTTTTCTCTTGTATGCCGGCTCATTTTCATATTTGCTAATAGTAGTAGGATTTTCAAGTGAAACTTTTTTAGAATTAAATTCACGGGGATTTGAAGGTCTGGATACCTTATTCCTGATCTTTTCAAGCCTTGATTCCCTGTCATCATAAGTTTCTCTCAAAACCGGCTTTTCAAGTGTTGTATTAAAAGCATTAATTGTATCCTTTACATCGTCAGATTCCAAATCAATGATGTTTATTGTGTCATCAATTTCAATTTTTATCTCCTCATGTCTTGAAAACCTGTTTCTGTCGAATTCATCATCAAGTGGAACTGATACCTGTTGTTTGTGATTATGCCCGGCAGTTTTTGATCCGGGAGATGAATCAAAACCTGTTGCTATCACAGTAACACTTATTTTCTCACCCAATTTATCATTTTTGCAATTACCCCATATCAGATCTGTACCATACCCTGCTTCTCCCTGAATGTATTCGGTTATCTCACCTATTTCATCCATAGTAACTTCCTTTGTACCGGAACTGATATTCAACAGTATATGTTTTGCTCCCCTGATATCATTATCCTCCAGCAACTGTGAGCTCAGAGCAGTTTCCACTGCTTTTTTAGCCCTGTTTTCCCCTTCAGCAGTTGCACTGCCCATAACTGTTATTCCTGATTCTTTCATTACAGTATTCACGTCCTCAAAATCCACATTGATGTATCCGGGTACTGTGATTATTTCAGCTATGCCTTTAGCAGCAGTTGTCAATATATTGTCAGCGTACTCAAAAGCCTGTGACAATGGCAGGTTGCCATAAATATTCCGTAATTTATCATTTGATATAACAATGATTGAATCAACACTTTTTCTGAGTTCTTCAAGTCCTTCGATTGCCTGCCTTATTCTTCGTGCTCCTTCAAATTTAAATGGCATGGTCACAATCCCAATAGTAAGTATGCCCAGATCCCTTGCAGCTCTGGCTATTATTGGAGCAGCACCTGTACCGGTACCTCCTCCCAGTCCTGCTGTTATAAAAACCATTTTGGCATCTTCCTGAAGAAATTCCCTGATCTCATCAATTGATTCAATACAGGCTTCCTTGCCTACTTCCGGAATTGAACCTGCTCCTCTGCCTTCTGTTCTTACCGGGCCAAGCTGAAGTTTAATTTCTACTGAACTTTCGAGCATTGACTGGACATCAGTATTGCAAATTGCAAAATCTACACCATTAATACCCAATTTCTGCATGTGATTTACGGCATTGGAACCTCCACCTCCTACTCCTAGGACTTTGATTATTGTTTCATTTTTTTTATATAGATCTAGTTTCATGATAACAGCTTTTATAGGTTTTAAAATTCGGACTCCGGTGTACTTTCAAAGAATTCCTTTCCATATGAAAATATTCTGTTCAGCCAGCCTGTTTTTTTTGGATTTCCTCCATTATGTTTTTCATCAACTCCTGCAATTTCAAATTCAAATTCAATTTGTTCAGAACTTCCAGTTTCAACCATTACTTCTTCTTCCTGAAATTTTCCCTGATTGATGGCATATATTAACAAACCAATTGCGGTAGAATAAATTGGAGAAGTAAGTTCTCCATTATATCCATGTGCAAGATGTTCAGTTGGTTCTCCAAGTCTTGAAATCATACCGGTATGCAGTTCAGCCAGCAGATCAATATCTTTAAGCAGTGAACCACCACCAGTCAGAACAATTCCGGCAAGTAGTTTATTCTGATATCCTGACCTGCTAATTTCCCAGGCAACAAAATCCAGTATCTCCTCCATTCTGGCCTGAATGATCCTTGCAAGGTTTTTTTCTGATATTTCTTTGACTTCTTTTCCTCTGTATCCCGATATCACTATAAGCCGGTTGTCAACAATTTCTTCAGCAAGAGCAGAACCGAATCTAACTTTAAGTTTTTCAGCCTGTTCCTTCATAACAGTCAGTCCTTCCTGAATATCTCCGGTGATTACATTGCCGCCAAATGGAATTACAGCTGTATGGCGAATAATTCCGTCTTTGAAAATTGTGACATCAGTCGTACCACCTCCTATATCTATGAGTGCTACACCAGCTTCTTTTTCCTCATCAGTCAGCACTGATGTTGCAGAAGCGATAGGTTCCAGGGTAAGATCAGCCACATTAAGGTCAGCCTTTTCCACAACCTTAAAAATGTTTTTTGAGGCTGATACCTGTCCTGTAATAATATGGAAGTTAGCTTCCAGACGTACACCAGACATTCCTACAGGGTCAGTAATGTTATTCTCATTGTCGACCGTGAATTCCTGGGGTATTACATGAAGGATCTTATCACCGGGAGGAAGCACAAGCTTATACATATCATCTATCAACCTTTTAATATCATTTTCGCTTATCTCCGAATTTATATCTCTTCTAACAAGTAGACCATGATGCTGGAGACTTTTGATATGCTGGCCTGCAATTCCTACATATACATTATCAAATTTTTTAGCACATTGAATCTCAGCTGTACTAACCGCATCTTTGATAGCCTTGACAGTTTTGTCAATATTTGATACAACTCCTTTTGTCACACCCTCTGATTTAACCGTTCCGATACCTGATACCTCTATTTTACCAAATTCATTTCTGAAGCCGGCCAGAGCACAGACCTTAGTGGTTCCTATATCAAGAGCAAGAACCAATGGTGATTTTTTGTTATTACTTTCCAACATATTACTAATGTTTAATAATTATATACTACCAACAACCTGTCCTTCCCATTCAAGATTAAGTATTCTGAACTTTTTCCATCCTGATCCGGCCATTCCTGTTTTATAAAATACTTTAATTTTTTCAAGCTTTTCATCAATACCTGTTAGTTTTCCAAATTCGAGTTTTTGGTCTCCAACTTTTGGTATAAGAACCAATTTGCCATTATTATCAACATAAATCTGTTCTATCAGTGCATTAAGAAAATGATCTTCATTGATTTTTTTACCAAGCTCAAGCAGTTGAAAAGCTGAAGTTCCTTCTTTATTGATTTTTTTAAAATCTATACTGCTCAAATTTCCCGACAAAAGAGGGACACGGCAAGTGGCACGGCGCGAAAGCGGTATTATATTACCATCCTTATCGAAATAAAAATCATCTCTTTGTTTTCCTGTGACCCGCATTATCGGATCATTCAACTCACATTGAATATTTAGTACTCCGTTTGTTGCTATGAAAATTTCTGCATTTTTAATATAGCTGCTTCCATCAAGCAATTTCTCCAGTTTTCCAATATCCAATTGTCTGATATCCCGGTTATTTAATTTCGTACCAGTTGCTTTATACAGGAATGTCAGAATATCCTGTTCATTGATAAGTTTAACCGGATTTTCACTTGATAACTCAACATTTACATTAGCAACTTCTGTTTCAGACTTATGACTGACAGCAAAAACGAGGATCACAATTATTGCAATTGCTCCAGCAATAAAAACGATTCTCTTGATAATATTTTTGCTTATAAAGTTCATTTCCTCTTCTTACATTCCATGATTACTAAATCGGCAATTTTTTCGGCAGCATCAGGACGTCCTAGTTTTAAAATATTCCCTGAAAGTTCAGCCAATTTCTTTTCATCACTGATGAGTTCAGTTATAACAACACCAAGCTTTTTATTAACTTCCCCATCCCTGATCATGATTGCGGCATTACGATCGACCAGATTCATAGCATTTTTAGTCTGATGATCTTCAGCAACATTAGGAGAAGGTACCAGGACCGATGGTTTTCCACTGATGCTCAATTCAGATATTGTCAAAGCACCTGCTCTTGCAACAACCAAATCTGCAATCTCATATGCTTTATCCATTTTATCTATAAAAGGCAAGATTATCACAGCTTTGTTATTTGCTATTTCAGACCGGGAATACTCATCATAATAAAGTTTTCCGACCTGCCATAGGACTTGAATATTAAGATTCCTGCCTGTTATAGAATCCAAATTGCGAAGTACAGCTTCATTTAACGACCTGGCACCAAGACTTCCCCCAAAAATTAAAACAGTTTTCTTATTCTGAGTCAAGCCGAAATACCTAAGTGATGAATTGATATCTTTATCAGGTTCTGATATATCTTTTCGCACCGGGTTTCCGGTGAATACAATTTTTTCTTTATCAAAAAATCTGTCCATTCCTTCATAAGCCACACATATTCTTTTTGCCTTGCCAGCCAGTATTTTGTTCGTTATGCCAGGATATGAATTTTGTTCTTGCAAAATTACCGGAATTCCTTTCCATGCTGCAATCTGACTTACCGGACCACTTGCATATCCACCGAAAGCGATTACTGCATCTGGACGGAACCTGCTGATAATAAATACTGATTTTACAAGACTAAAGATAAGTTTAATGGGAAATAAAAGGTTCCTGAGAGTGAGTTTTCTCTGCATCCCGCTGATCCATAATCCTGTTATCCTGAACCCTGCTGTCGGGACTTTCTCCATCTCCATTTTACCCAATGCTCCGACAAATAAAATGTCGACATTTGCGACTTTTTGCTTCAATTCCTGTGCTACCGCTATGGCAGGGAATATATGACCACCGGTCCCTCCGCCGCTAATTATTACTTTCATTGAGCTCTTCTATTTCTTGTAACGCTATTTTTTCCCTTTCAGCCTGTTCAGCATATTTACTGACACTAAGTATTATACCCATAGAAATGGACGTGATAAGTATAGATGAACCACCCATACTAATAAGGGGCAAAGTCAAACCAGTTGCAGGTACTAGCTGCACAGATACTGCAATATTGGCAAAAGCCTGAACAACGATATTAAGAGTAAGCCCCATTGCAAGTATTGCACCAAAAGTTTTTGGACTTTTAGTGACAATGCTGATACTTCTTATCAGCAAAAGGAGATATAATCCTAAGATCAGGACACCTCCAATCAAACCATATTCTTCAACGATGATGGCATAAATAAAATCAGCATAAGGATACGGCAGGTAATTTCTCTGAAGGCTGTTTCCAGGTCCAACACCAAATATTTCACCATTTGCAATTGCAATTTTTGATTGCTGCAACTGATAACCACCATCTGAGTTATAAAGGAATTCATTTATCCTGGAGGCCCAGGTAGTTACCCTTACAAAATCAGGGAAATATTTTCCCAGAATTACTATAATTGCCAAAACTACCACTCCCAAAAAAACAAGCAGGAAAACATATTTCAAATCAACTCTGCCAATGAAAAGAAGCAGAAAACTAGTAGCAAATAATAATAATGCCGTCGAAAGATCAGCGGGAGCAATAAGTCCCACTATAATTATGACCGGCAAAAGCAGAGGCAAAAATGCAGAACGGAAGTTCTTAATAACATCTTGTTTTCTTGAAATAGCCCTTGCCAGAAAAAGCATTAATGCGAGCCTGGCAAAATCTGAAGTCTGTATAGTCTGATCAATCCAGGGTATCGTGATCCATCGCCTTGCCTCATTGACTTCCGTTCCGAAAAAAAGCGTAAATATCAATAATGGCACAGAAATAACAAGTAAATATGGTGCCAGTTTATAATAGAAAAAATAATCAAGTTTATAAGCTACATACATAAGGGCAAACCCTATTCCAATAAATAACAATTGTTTGAGTAAGTAAAATTCAGCTATTTTACCCTGAGCCTTATAAGCCATACTACCCGTTGCACTATATACAGCGAGAAGCGAGAATATGCTCAGAAAGAAAACAATGATCCATATTGCCTTGTCTCCCCTGATATTTGATATGGCTTTTTCGATACTCATCAATTATCTTATTTTCAAAGTTATAATTGTCAATAAAGTCAGAATTATACCTACAATCCAGAAACGCACTACAATTTTCGCTTCCGGGATCAGCATTTTTTGAAAATGATGATGTAATGGTGTCATAAGAAATATCCTTCTTCCTTCACCATAAATGCGTTTTGTAATCTTAAAGTAACTTACCTGGATCACAACCGAAAGGCTCTCAATAAAAAATACTCCGCACAATATAGGAATTAACAGTTCCTTTCTAAGCAGTACAGATAATGTTACGATTATTCCTCCTATTGCAAGGCTACCGGTATCACCCATAAATACCCGTGCAGGATAAGAATTGTACCATAAAAAGCCTGCAGTTGCACCAAGAAATATTGCTGCAAAAACGACCGTTTCCTCAGAATAAGGAATATATACTATATTTAAATAATCGGCAATAATAGTATTACTTGAAACATAAGCAAGTATTACCAGTCCTGCTGCCATTATAGATGAAGTACCTGCCGCAAGTCCATCAAGCCCGTCTGTCAGGTTTGAACCGTTAGTGACTGAGGTTACAATGAAGACAATTAGTGGTATCATAAGCAATATAAGCCATTTAGGATCGAAACCCATCCATCTGACTATATCTTCGTAATTCAATTCATTTCCACTAATAAACGGCATATTTGTCAGATAATCCTTGACATAAGCCATCTCCTTTATCTTCATCGGTTCATTTATCGTAGGAACCGAAGTTTTAACTACCTTAACAACATCATATCCATTGGCTTCTGCAACTGACTTGGGTACCCTGACAAGTACATCAGGGTGATACAGCATAACAAGTGCTATTACGATGCCTAATATTATCTGACCTAATACTTTGAATTTTGCTTTTAGTCCCTGTTTGTTTTTTTTGAATACCTTGATATAATCATCGATAAATCCGATAGAACCCATCCACAGAGTAGCAAAAATTAAAATTATAGTATAAATATTATCAAGCCGGGCAAACAATAAAGTCGGTATCAAGACAGAAATAATTATTATGACTCCTCCCATTGTGGGTGTGCCTTCTTTGCTATTCTGTCCCTGAAGTCCCAGGTCTCTTATTGTCTCACCTACCTGCCTCTTTTTCAGAATATTTATTATTCTATTCCCAACCAGAATACTGATCAGCAGGGATAAAATAATACCGGAACCAGCTCTGAACGAGATGTATTTAAACAAGCCTGCTCCAGGCAAGTCGAACTGATTCTCTAAAAACTGAAAAAGATAATACAACATAAGTTTATAATAATGAATTAATATTTAAAAGTTTTTCATTTTGTGCTTTTTGAGATATTATTATTTCGAATAATACCCTTAATTAAATCTTTAAAAATTAACAGTATGCAGCAGGATTTCAGGACTTTTCCCGAGAGTGTTCCCACTGCAACTGTTAAAACCAACCTGAGAATGATAATAGAACCTTTTGCTTTTTATATCTTAGTTTCTGAATCTCTTCAAATTCAGATCATTTTATTATATTTTTCCAGACTTCTTCGATAACTTCCCGGTCACTGAAATGAACCGTTTTATCCCCTATGATCTGGTAATTTTCATGCCCTTTTCCTGCAACAACAATCACATCCCCCCTGTTTGCCATCAGGATAGCAGTTTTTATAGCTTCTTTCCTGTCAATAATAGATATTACCTTACCGGAATCATCTTCACCTACTCCATCCAATATATCCTTAATAATTTCTTCCGGATCTTCAAATCTGGGGTTATCAGAGGTTATAATCAACAGGTCAGAATATCCTGCTCCGGCACTTCCCATCAGAGGTCTTTTACCCTTATCCCTGTTACCACCTGCACCTATTACTGATATTATCCTTTGTTCCTTTGACTTTATTTTCCTTATACTTGAGAGTAAATTTATCAATGCATCAGGTGTATGAGCAAAATCTACAACAGCATGAACACCCAAATTTTCATTGTATATGATTTCAAATCTACCCTTAATTGGTTCAAGAACTGACATTTCAATCAGTACTTCATGTTCATCCCATCCAAGTTCAGTTGCAGCTCCGAAAACAGCAAGTATATTATAGGCATTGAATTTACCGGTAAGCTTGAAATGGGCTTCCTTATCATTCAATTTCAGGTACAAACCATTTAATGAAATACCTAAAATCTTAGCTTTGTAATCAGCAGGTTTTTCCAGCCCATAAGTTAGTTTACCCGCTGCTGTATTCTGCAACATGACCTTTCCATTCGGATCGTCTATGTTCGTTAAAGCAAAGGCTTCTTTTTTCAGATTGTCAAAGAACTTCTTTTTTGCATAAATATAATTTCTGAAAGTCTTGTGATAATCAAGATGATCGTGGGTAATATTGGTGAAAATTCCGCCTGCAAAATCCAATCCCTCTATCCTGCCCTGATCAATCGCATGGCTGCTCACCTCCATAAAGGCATATTCGCACCCTCTGTCAACCATAATCCTGAACATTCTTGCAAGACTTATAATATCAGGTGTAGTATGTGTTGAAGGAAAGCTTTCTTCGGCTACTTTATACTCAATTGTCGAAATTAAACCTGCTTTTTTACCAAGTTTGTTCGCAAGAGCATAGAGGAGCGTAGCGATAGTAGTTTTTCCATTGGTCCCCGTCACCCCTATAAGTTTTAACCGTCTGTCAGGGTGATTAAAAAAATTGAGCGTCATTGCTGACAATGCTGATACTACATTGCGTACTTTCACATAAGTTACATGATCAACAATATTTTCAGGCATTCTCTCGCAAACAATTACTCCGGCACCCTTTTCAATGGCTGCACCAACATACTGATGCCCGTCTGACTGGGTTCCGGGAACTGCAAAGAACAAATCTTCTTTTCCTACACCCCTTGAGTCAATTTTTAGGTCCAAAACCACTTTTGAACTATCGCCAATCAGCTTTTCTACTTCAACTCCAGTTAATATTTCTGCTAATCTTTTCAATTAATAATCTATCTCTTTTGATAAATCTGTTTATTCTAGTGTTAAATTTATTGTCTGATGTTCAAGACCTGTTCCCGGTGACACTGATTGCATAGCAACTTTACCATAGCCTTCAATCTTCACCTTCATTCCGAGACTTTCCAAAATATAGACTGCATCCCGTACTCCCATACCTCTTACATCCGGTACAGTTTTTTTCTGATATTTATAACTCCTGACAATAATATTTTTACCTTGTTCCCCAATTTCGCTCCATTTCGAATTTCCTGCGGTTTTAAACGGGATCATACTATGACGGAAAATCTCCTTAAAATCACCTGAGTATCCGAATCCATATCCTGGTAATCCTGCACTTGCCACTGGTCTGGCAGTAACTACGCTCTTTCTGGCTACATCAATTGCCTGAAGTGAAAGTATCTTTTCAACTATGTTCCTTACCACAGGTACTGCTACCTGGCTGGCATAATACAAATGCTCAGGATTTCGATAAAAGACCACTATAAGGGAATATTTTGGATCATTTGCAGGAAAATAGCCTGCAAAGGTTGAGTTATACTCCATTGCCTGACCATCCTTAACAATTCCTACCTGTGCTGTTCCTGTTTTCCCCGCCATCCTGACTCCAAGATCTTTCAATTTAGTGGCTGTTCCTTCAAGGACAACACCTTCAAGAAATCCCTTTAGCGTATTTATTGCCTCCGTTGAGGCTATTTTTTCAATGAGAACTTCTGGTTTTAACTCGATTGTTTCTTCATGTCTCACAATCTTATCCACAACTAAAGGTTTCATCATTTTACCATTATTGGCAACTGTGTTATAAAAGCTTAGTACTTGTATAGGTGTATACTCTGTTTCATAACCATGAGCCATCCAGGGGATAGTTGTATAGTAAAAATTTTCTTTGTCTTTTACAGGGTCTTTCAGAACCGGATTTACTTCACCTATCAGATCAATACCCGTCAATCTGCCTAATCCAAAAGATTTCATCTTGCTTATAAATCTTTTTCTGTCTTCCAGAGATTGATTATAGAACTGATTTGACAATTTAGCCATAGCTACATTTGATGAATGAACCAGGGCATCTCTGAAAGTAACCGGTCTGCCATGGCTGAAATCTTCATCATCCCTTACTATATCACCCCTGAAGCTTTTTCTGCCATGTTCAATATTTATAAGGTCATCTGCCTTCATAAAACCATCATCAAGAAGAGCCAGGACAGTAGCTCCTTTCATAACCGAACCCGGTGCATACTTTTGACTGATGGCATAATTTTTAAATTCCTTATAAACACTGTCTTTGTCAACTGACAAGTTAGTCATTGCCACTATCCTGCCTGTTTTGACCTCCATGACTATACCCACACCTGCTTCTGAACCAGTTATCTTCAATTGTTTATATATCTCCTCATGAACAATATCCTGTATCCTGATGTCAAGTGTAGATATTATATCTGCTCCCTTAGCAAGGTTGATATTATCTATTTCCTGCAAAGGAATCCAATATCCACCTGGTATTTTTTTCATTAAACTACGAACAGTTTCTCCCTTTAAATATTGATTATAAGATCCTTCGATCCCAATTTTGCTTGAATTTTCCCTGTCAATACCGATTGTCCTTGATGCCATTTCCTGAAACGGTTTTATCCTCCTTGTCTTTCTTTCAACAATAAGCCCTCCCTTTACCTGACCAAGTCTGAACAAAGGAAAATCTTTGACTTTCATCAATTCTTCGTACCTCAGATTCCTTTTAAGAAGATAGAAACTCATACCTTTTTTCTTTTTGCTTCTACCGTCCTTCCTGTTTTTTTTCAGTTCTGACTTCCATTGCCAGGCACTTTTATCTGGCCTCAAATATTTTGCTATACAAAAACTAAGACTATCTATATTCTTATTGAAATTTTCATCAGTTGGAGATAAAAGGTCCATTCGCACATCAAACAGAGGAGATGAAGCGGCTAAAATATTGCCATCAGCAGAATATATATTTCCCCTGTCTCCTTCCATCACTTTCCACTTAACATTGTTATCAATCTTTGATCTCCATTTATCACCTTCAATAATATTTACATAAAATATTTTTGCTATGATCCAAAAGCTCAGGAACACAAAAAACATCATTACTATATAAACTCTTGCAAGGAGTTCGTTCCTTTTGTTCATAGCTAATTTTTATCAGTTTTTTTCGTTTTTTAACACCTGGGGAGCCCTTGTTGTCTGCTTCAGGCCCTTATCAACAACCCTCTTTTCAATGATGGAAGGAGCACTTGTATATAAAAGACTTTGCTTAACATCCATATACTTATATCTTAATGCTTCTACATCTTTTTCCATCTTCTCTATCTTTATCATTTTTCTTTCAGCAAGGTGAACATTCGTAATATAAATCACACCAAGAAAAGCAACAAAAACGATAAAAGACAAATTTTTAATCACAATATTTAACCAGTTTTTGTTCATGATACATTATATTTAATATTCATTTTATATTTTTTCGGCAATCCTGAGTTTAGCACTCCTAGACCTTGTATTTTTTCTCAACTCATCGTTACCAGGCTCAATTACCCCTTTCTCAACCTCCCGAAAAACCAAATTCCTGTTGCCGTTATTATCTCTTTCCATTTGACCGCTTACATTACCCTTCTTTATCAGGTTTTTCACCAGCCGGTCCTCGAGTGAATGATAGCTTATTACTGACAATCTTCCTCCTGATTTTAAAACTCCTGCTGCTGCCGTGAGCATTTCTGACAATGAATTGATCTCATCATTTACTTCAATCCTTAATGCCTGAAAAACCTGGGAAAGATATTTTATCCTGTTGCCCATTATTAAGCCCTGAATACTGTCAATAAAACCGTTCGTACCCGAAAAAACCAGCCTTTGCCGGTCTGATATTATTTTTTTTGCAAGTTGTCTTGAATTCCTGACTTCGCCATATTCTGAAAACAACCTGACAAGCTCTTCTTCGCTATACCTGTTCAGGATATCCGCTGCTGTTAATTTCTGATTAATATTCATCCTCATATCCAACTTTTGATTATCACGATAAGAAAACCCCCTTGTTTTCTCATCAAGCTGAAATGACGAAACTCCAAGATCGGCTAAAATACCGTCAACCTCAAAAACCTCATACAACCTCAGAAACTTTGCAAAATACCTGAAATTGGCCTCGACAAAAATCAATCTTTCATCACTGATCCTATTTACCAAAGCATCAGCATCCTGATCAAAAGCAAAAAGAAAACTTTCTTTTCCCATAGCCTGAAGAATCTTCGCAGAATGAGATCCCCCACCATAAGTGAGATCAACAAAAATCTGCTTTCTTCCCTTATCAATTGCCAGTCCACCTATAGACTCTTCAAGTAATACCGGCACATGATAATTACTCATTTCCAGTTTTATCAATTTTTTTTGTGCTACTGATACTGTCCATTAACGCGGAAAAGTTGACCGGCTCTTTTTCAAAAAAATCGAAATATGCCCTGGCATCCCATAATTCAATTTGCTCATTGTAAGCAAACAAAACTACATCCTTTTCTACTGATGCATATTCAAGCAATACCGATGGAATTAAAACCCGCTCAATATTGTCCAGCTCCAGAACTGATGCCCCACGATAAAAATACCTCATCGCCAGCCTCTCCTCACTCTTGTTAATGTTAAGTTGATTGATTTCATTCGTCTTTCTCTCCCAAACATTTTTAGGATAGATCATCAAGTGTTTTTCGTACCCCCGATTTATAACTAATGGAAAGGCCCCGTCATGGTTTAACTGACGTATCAGGTCTTTGGGTAGCTTAATCCTGCCCTTCTCATCAATTTTTATTCGATATTCTCCTATCAGATTGTACATCGAAACACTCTCAGTTGTTTTATAAAGCAAAATTACCACAATTTTCCCTTTTGCAACACAATTTAACATTTTTTTTCATAAAATATTAGAAAAATTCTTAATTTGTTATTGCCGATGAGCAAAATGTTTACACATTATGATTATTTTGCTTATTTTAATAACATAAGCTGATATTCAAAAACTGTTCAAGGGATCTGTCCAGGGATAATTAAAACACAAATATATATTATTATTAGTTATCATGTATAAATATATATAAAAAAATAAATAAAATATAATTTTTATTAATAATGTGTTACAAATTGTCATACGGTCTCCATTTAGCAAAAATAAATCCAATGCATTTGCAATAATTATATTTATTGCCATATAAGGTATTGTTTCAATATTTTTTTGTAAAAGAATTCCCGTTAATACCCGGGATCACCTTAAATAGGTTCACATGTTAATAAAGCATTGTACACTCAATTAATCAATTTTATTTATAAAGAGACAAGCTATTAAGAATTGCTGATGTGCCCATCATTGAAGATGTTATTGTGAATTGAAGCCGTTATTTATCCACTCTTCTATTTCCCCTGTTATTCGGTAAATATCGCCTTTATATTGTGCATCCTTAAGTTTTTCAATCACTGACTGCGTCCTGATGCCATATTCACAATATATAAAAATTGCAGATTTTTTCATAAATCCAAGTAATTTGAGATTTTCATTTTTTACAGAAATGTCAACACTTACGGCTCCAGGAAAATGACCATTGTCAAATTTTTTTTTATCACGGGCATCAATGACTACTACATTTTCCTGCCCGAGCTCAGAAATCAGTCCTGGCAATTCACTGGTAACTATTCTATTGATCATTTTATTCATCCTTTGCAAGTATTTCTTCATTATATATATAGGGCCTAAAACATCAAATAAGAGTAAAGAACAGAATTAAAACCCTTATTTTTTTGGTCTTTGACTTTTATTAATTAATTTCGTTCGTAAATGTAAAACAAATAAATAGATGGAGCAAATAAATAGGACTGAAATAAATGAATTAGGTGAATTTGGATTGATTGACAGGCTGACAGCCGAATTCAGCCTGGTCAATGAATCAAGTGTAAAGGGTATAGGTGATGATGCTGCAGTTCTTGATCATTCAGGTAAAATGACTTTAGTATCGACTGATCTTCTGGTAGAGGGAATTCATTTCGATCTTTCATATTTTCCCCTGAGGCATCTCGGATTTAAATCGGTTATTGTCAATCTTTCAGATATTTTTGCCATGAATGCCATACCAAAGCAAATAACAGTATCAATCGCATTGTCAAACAGATTCTCTGTTGAAGCACTAGATGAATTGTATTTTGGTATCAGGACTGCATGTGAGGCATATGGAATAGATCTTGTAGGGGGTGACACTACCTCGTCACGCTCAGGATTGGTTATCAGCATTACGGTAATAGGAATTGCTGATAAAGATGATATTGTTTACAGATCAGGAGCGAAACCCGGTGATATTATATGTGTTTCAGGCGATCTGGGAGCCTCATTTCTTGGAATGCAAATACTCGAAAGAGAAAGAAGACTACAGGAAGAAAATCCGGGGATTAAAATTGATCTTGAAGATCAGAAGTATATAATCGGGAGATTTCTTAAACCGGAGACCAGGCCGGATATTATTGAAGGATTCAGGCAACTGGGTATCAGGCCAAGTTCAATGATAGATATTTCGGATGGGCTTGCATCAGAGATCATGCATATTTGTAAAAACTCAGGCACGGGTGCACTGATATTCGAAAAGGAAGTTCCGATTGCCATAGAAACGCAGCAGATGGCAATTAAATTTAATATAGATCCAATAACTGCTGCCCTGAGTGGTGGAGAAGACTATGAATTGCTTTTCACTATTGATGTCCGCGACCGCGAAAAGATTAAGAAGATCGGTAATGTTTCAGTAATAGGAGAAATAAAAAACGCTGAGTTTGGAATTAATCTTGAGTCATCCGGGGGCAGAATTCATCAGATCACTGCACAGGGCTGGAGACATTTCTGAAAGAAAACAGTTCTCCATCTAAATTGGTGGCAATACTAATGGAGCCAATTTTCCTGAAGACAATTTTTCATGAAGAAATTCTGCCAAAGACAATTCAACTAGCGGAAATTATGATCAATTATGTTTTATTGAGGTTTGTCAATTATTCCATCCAGGTATGAAGGCTCGTGCTCTTTCCAGTATTTGATGGATTCATCATATGTTTTCTTTTGGTTCCTGATGTTCCATATCCAAAGAAAATAATGGAAAATAAACGAAAGTAAACCAAAAAAAATAATTAAAAAAATCCCAAAAAAATATATTTCATTATTAGCAAATATTAGATATATAAAAATTAACATTATAAGATTCCAAACAGCACTAAACAGACCTTGTCTGAATGCTTCTTTTCTGATCTTATTTTTATCTAAACTACCATACCATTTAAGGAACTTCCTATCGTAAGTTATTGACATATAATTACTTTTTTGTATTTTTAATCTATTTTCTCAAATTTTTCTTCATCAAAAAACGAAGGGTCATGTTTTGTCCAGTATTCCTTAGTGTCATTATAAGTACGTTCAATGTCATTCCAAACAGCGGGTGAAACTATAAAAAAAGAAAGTAAAAACCAAATTAAAAAATATATAAAAAATCGCAATATTAAATTAGAAAAATTATTATCTTCATGCCAAAAATAATACTTAATAAAAACTATAGTACCTGCAAAGAAAAAAGAACTTAATATAGAATGCCTTAAAATATACTTTTTTTTCCCAGTTTTAAAACTTTTTTCTATGCTTTTAAAAGCTTTTTTGTCGTAAGTAATTGCCATATTAACACTTTTTAGATCTTACCAATTATACTTTCGATGAAATCAGGATCGTGCTCTTTAAAATATTTAACTGATTCATCATAAGTCTTTCTCTGTTTCCTGATTTCATTAATTTCCCGAAAATAAAATATGACAAAAATAATTAGTCCAACAAAAAGATAAAGAAAAGTTTTGCCTAAATTGAACTTAAAATTATTGATAACAAAATCAAAAAAAATCAAAAGTACAGGGTAGTTTATTGAATGAATGATTGCATTTCTGATTGCTGCTTTTCTGATCCGCTTTTGGTCAAGTGTGCTGTACCACTTCAGAAAATATTTATCATATGTAATTGCCATAGCCTTTATGGTTTAAAAAATGATCAATCAATTTTCTCATACTTCTCTCCCTCAAAAAATGAAGGATCATTTTTTCCCCAATAGTCCAAAGTTTCATTGATCTCTCTTTTTTCCTGACTCCACTGACTTTTATAAAGAAAGTAATTAATAACGAACATAAAAATCAGATAAAAGAAAAATGAAATGACATGAGATTTTAAAGATTTGTCATCATCTGTTAAATAATTAAAACCGGTCATAAATACTGCATAAAAAAGTGCCAGGAAAAAACTTATCCTCAGAGAGTATTTTTCTTTGCCCAATTTCATTAGCTTATATCTTCGTCTAAATCCTTTTTTATCGAAAGTGATTGCCATATTATAATAATTATTGTGTTATTATCACAGAATTCTCAGTGAACCTGACGGTATATTTTTTATAGTCTAAACCCTCAAAAAATTGGTTATCATTAGATTTGTAATAATCTATAGTCTCATTATAATCATACACAAGATCTAAAAATGAATCTTTATATGAAAAATATGATAAAATAACAAAAATGAAAACTATAAAACTGTATTTAATCAAATCAGACCAAAATTCATCCTTATTGTAAAAATATACTCCTACCAGAACGAGAATAATATATAAAAGAAACAAATATGCTTCCTGTTTCAGTCTGTAAAAGGCATAAGCTTTTTTTCCCTGACTTATCAAATCAGCAGCTTTTCTGAATTTTTTTTTATTGTGAATAACAGCCATAATAAATCACAAGTAAAAACTGTACAAATATTGCAATTATTATTTAAAAAAAATAAGCCACCAATGAATCGAAAAAAAAATTCAAAAAAAACCCGAAACTATGAGTTACGGGCTTTTCTATCAATACTTTTTCAATTATTTATCCTGCAGACCAAATACTCTTTTTAGGAGATCAGTGGTTCTGGCAGCAAGGTTATTCCTGATGTCCAGTTCTTTCTTTTCGACCATATCGAATACACCGTCAAGAGCTTTTTTCGTAACGTAATCGTCAAGTTTTGGATTCATTCTGGTCACAAATGGTATCTTATTATAGGCTGATACTGCGTCAGTCCAGTAATCAAGGGCATTGAACTTATTTAGTGAGTTCACGATCACAGGATTGAACTCGTTGTACAGACTGTTAAATGTAGTTCTGTGGAGAAACTGTGTAGCTGCATTTTTGTCACCAAATAAAATATTCCTTACATCGGCAAATGTCATCTGACTGATGGCATTTATAAAAATAGGTTTGGCAGTTTTCACAGCATCTTCAGCAGCACGGTTGAGTTTTAGCGTAATCTCTTGTTCAACCTTATCAAATCCCGGTACAACTTTTAGTTTATCAGCAACTTTTCTGGCTTCTTCGGGCAGAAAAATCTTATAGGGACTGGAATAAAATCCATTTTCAGCGGAAAGGTATGAAACTCCCGAATCAATGCCTTTATTCAGAGCCTCTTTCAAACCTTTATTTATTTCCATATCAGAAACTGATGTTTGCCCTGCAGACTCAATTATTTTTTCCAGTGTCGCGGGATCGCAGGAGGCTAAAGAAATCGTGATCAAAAACAAAAACAAAATTCTCATTATGATTATATTTAATATTTTACAGATTAATTTTTAAGTGTTTATTATTTTCCGATGTTGTTATATTCAATCTGAACATCTTTAACTTTTATTGACTGCAGCTGGATTTGTTTTTCGAGATCAATTTGTTTTTGTTCATTTTCTTTTATTTCCTGTTCGGCTTTGACAATTTTCTCCTCGTAACTTACAATTTTTTCTTTTAGATTTTTATTTTCCTTAACTGCATCTTTAAGCTGATCATTGAGTTTTTCAAGAGCTTTTTCTTCAGCCTTCATCTTCTGCTCTACCTTATATTTTTCGATAAATATTACAAAATCCTTAACAAACTCGACTCCACCCTGATATTCAGCAGGATAATCCTTCTTACTCAAAAACCCTGTTCCCAGATCAAAACTGATATCGAACCTTGTACCATCAGCAAACTCATCAAATTTTGCATACACATCGACCGGATCACCGGATTTTATTCTGTTGATCCTGACTCCTGCACTGAAATGTTCTTTTGCTTTTGAATTGTATTTGATTTTTCCGTATTTTTCAAAAAACTCTTTCCATAATTTTTCTACTTCCTTCTGTTTCATATCCTTAATATTGGCACTCAGGCAAGGCTGCATTCCAAGACTCAAATTTGTCTGTCTTTCAGTAACCTGTGAAAAAGCTATATTTAAAAAGAATACAGCAATTAAAATTGACATTGATGTTTTCATTTCTGTTTATATTTAAAAATTATTAAAACTGAATAACGCTTAATTTCATAATTCCGATAATCATATAACACTTTTGACGTAAAAAAATTCTAAATTGTCACAAATATTAACAAATAATTAAAGATTTTGCAGCGTTTTTGGTTCTATACACCAATATAATTCTTAAAAGCTTCCTGTTATGAGAAAATTATTTTTATTTCTTCCGGTATTCTTAATTCTATTTCAAACTTCATGTAACAGAGATGATGAAATAACAAAAACACTAATTGATATTGATAAAAATGATGTAGAATTTTTATTCAGAAGTTCATTGTCTGGCACTGTCATTAATACTGAAGGTATGCCAATTGAAGGAGTTAAGATAACTGTAAATGGTGAAGATTTTTTTTCCGGACAGGATGGGTATTTTAATATAAGCAATACTCTACTGAATGATACAGGTGAAGTAATAACATTTTCAAAGCCGGGCTATTTCAGTCAGTTTGAAAAAATTGTTCCGGAAGGGAATAGTTTTCAATCACTATTTATTAGTATGTATGAGAAAACCGGCTATAAAACAGTAAAAACATCAGAAAACACAAATATCAGTTTTTATAATGGGGAAATTTCATTTTCGAACAGGAAAAACAATTTAATCACTAACAATTCTGACCTTTATAATGGAAATGCCAATATATATTTAAAATCTTCTGGCGATCAAAATCAATTCCCACCAATAATACCTAATTCCGGAAGCAGTTTTAATCTGAATGGCATAAATTCGCAGGGCAATTTATCGCTTATTTACCCTGTTGTTTCATTTTTAATACAGTGTGAAACAGAAAATGCAAAACAATTATTTTTTAAAGATTCTGTGAACCTAAGTTTTTCTAAAAATATAATTCCGATAGAGGGTCAAAAAATTACCCTGTGGCATTATGATGAAATAAATGGTAACTGGCATGCAAAACAAAATTTCTATGTAGATTTTTCATCTGATCGGGTGTCATTCAATATTAAAGATCACGGTTATTACTTATTAGGACCGGATTTTTCAGATCTGAAGGAAATATCGGGAAGAATAACTTATAGCAATGGTTTGCCTGTAAAATTTTCCGATCTGTTATTTTCTGACAAAAATTCAGGGTTTTTTACTTTTGCATTTACAGATGAAAAAGGTGAATACTTTATTCAGGTGCCTGAAGGATCTGATATTGTTATGTCCATCTCAAACTGTTTCGAACCTGGATTTGAATATCAGCTCGGTTTTATAAATGCTGATAAAGTATTTAATGTAGCCATTGATGATCAACCGGTAAATATTCAGATAAACAGTGTTCTAAATCACAATGGTCAGCCTGCAAATAATGCATTTGCTGAAATTATGTCCGGTATTAATATTTCGGAGTATTATAAAATAAAGAATGACAGTACAGGTCAAAACATTCAGACTGGTGACTGCAATCCTCAAATGATTTTGTATGTCCTTGATGATCTGCCATTGGTCAGACAATCAGCACAAATCGATTTGACACAAAACTTCAATACTTCAAATTACCCTGCAAAATTTGAAACTCAATCATATTTATACCTGTATGATAATATGGGCCAGATAGAAAAATTTGATGCTCAACCATTATTTTATATAGAAGATGGCATTTATTATCTGATGAATAACAGCTTTGAAATGGGAATATTTTTAAAATTTGGCAAAACAGGACAGGATAAATATGAAGGAGATATTGCTTTTGTGAGTTTAACCAATCAGGAACTACAGGTATTTGAGTCAGACCCCTCAGATCCTGTAAAACTCGAAATAACAACCAATAACTCAAATGAAATTGGTGGATCATTTACCGGAAAGGTAACAATTAACAATCTCAAAACAGATATTACCGGATATTTTAAAATTCAAAAATGAGAATTTGCAGATAGAAGAGATCATATTGGGTTGTAAGAAAAATGATGAAAAAAGCCAGAGGGAACTTGTTTTCAGGTTTTCAGGTTTGCTTTATACTGTCAGTCGCAGGTATGCACGTGATGAGCATGATGCTTCTGACATACTGCAGGATGGTTTTATAGAAATATTCAATTCAATCAGCACTTATGATTTATCAAAAGGAGGCCTTGAAAACTGGATGAAACAGATTGTTGCCCGAACTGCAATCCGGCGGTATCGCAAAATGTATATGATCAGGGAAACATATGATAAAGAAATATCAGATCAGGCTGGTGAGGAAAATGATATACTTGACAAACTGGAAATTGAGGAAATATTGGATCAAATAGCTTCTCTACCAGTTAAATACCGTGAAATATTCAATTTGTATGTATTTGATGAATTCAGTCACCTGGAAATATCTGAAATGCTGAATATTGATGAAAGCAGTTCCAGATCAAGACTTTCAAGGGCAAGAAAGATGCTGAAAGATCATTTACTAAACGGATTATCTTCAATAAAATCGATCAATTTTTAAAATTCGATGATTATGGAAATCTTTGATAAAAAATTAAAGGAAAAAATTAATAAATACAACAGTACTGTTGATCCTGAGTTGATATGGGCAGGAATCCAGCAAAAAAGGCAAAAGGATAAAAAGAAGAGAAGATTTCCATTCTTACTGGCTGCCTGCATTTTATTACTTGTAGGAATCCCATTGGCAATCAATTTTGAAAGTATTATCATGAAAAAAAATGAAAATATATCTTTCAAAAACCCTAAATCCATTAATCCTAATCCCTCAGTTAAAAACCATGGATCAAAGCCAGAAAACTACAGAACCAATCAGGTTGTTGCAACTGCTAAACCCGACCCTGAAATTAATATAATTGACGATCGACCTGCTAATAATTCACATAAAAAAATTGCAAACTACTCTTCAAACCTAAATTCATTTCCGGAATCAAAGAATTTGCTTTCCGGTATAAGTCAAAAAGAAAACACTGCAGAATTACAAAAAACAATTGATGCAAATGACTCTGGAAATAAAAACAAGGGTATCAGGTATGCTGATAATCCTCCTGAAAAAATAATAATTCCTCTTTATCAGACTGATAAATCGGTTAAGCATGTCGCATTAAGACCTCCTGTCATAAGTTATGAGCATAAAAAGAAGCCAAACAAAAAATCAATATATATCAGTCTGGATGCAGCACCGTATTTTGCTTACAGACAGGTAAAACCCATGAATGAATCTTCATCAGTGTTCTCTGAAAGAATAAAGAATCATGAGAAATTTCTTGAATCATTTGAAATTAATTTTCTGATCAGGAAACCATTGTTCAGAAATCTCTATTTAGGAACCGGATTAGCGTATTCACAGACCGACTGGAAACTTGACTATACCTATTATTCAACAGAATCATTTGAAGATAACAATGCACTTTCAAAAATAGTGATTAACAGGCCGGGTGATACGATCAGATATTATTCACAAAAAATGGTCAATGGAAATTTTGAAATCAAAGAAAAGATATATAATTATAACAGAATGATAAAATTACCATTGATATTAGGTTATAACGGTAGAATTGGAAATATTGATTTCGATGTATTTACAGGGATAAATTTTGGATTATTTGATTATTCAAGAGGAAGGATGATAACTCCTGAAGGAAAAACAATAGGCATAAAAGACAATGAAAATACCTTAGTGAATAAAAACCTTTTACAAAATATTAGTGTTGCTATTTCATTAACGAAGAAATTGGGTGAAAATTTTTATTTTGATTTCGGGCCTCAATTCAAGTATGGATTTAATTCATATTCAGGTAGTTCAGGAATAATAAGCAATGAGAATTCACTTGGTTTTAAGCTTGGACTCAGATATAAAATTTAATTTTTTAATGCTGATTTTGCAACGTTTTCAGCTTCTAATACCAATAATAATATGTAACATTTTTAATAATTAAAATGAAGATTATGAAATTTAAATTTTTAACATTCCTGATTATTATCAGCGGTTTTCTCATGAATGCCACCAATGCAGATGCACAGGTCGATTCAACCTGGACAGACTGCGATTGCCCTGAGCCAACAGAAGAAGATGGTGTTTGTGTACTCTTCACCTATTTTCTCGGTGACTCAACAACTTCAATCACTGACACGACATGGATGCCAAGCGAATGCCTCGCACTATGCTATGGATTTACCCCAGACCAGATTTTAGGTCATTGCGACTGGGAAGATGTGATTGATACTACCTGGAATGATTGCAATTGCCCTGAAATATATGAACCTGTCTGTGTGCAGGATTCTTCAGGTTTTGTTTTCGAAATGCAAAATGAATGTTATGCATTGTGCTTTGGTTTTACAGTGGTCAGCGATTCTTTGTGCGATCAATATGATCCATGGGAAGATTGCGACTGCCCTGATATTTATGAACCAGTCTGCGTGCAGGATTCTTCAGGTTTTGTTTTCGAAATGCAAAATGAATGTTATGCATTGTGTTTTGGTTTTACAGTGGTCAGCGATTCTTTGTGCGATCATTATGATCCATGGGAAGATTGCAATTGCCCTGATATTTATGAACCAGTCTGTGCTCAGGATTCTTCAGGTTTTGTTTTCGAAATGCCAAATGAATGTTATGCATTGTGTTTAGGGTTTACAGTAGTCAGCGATTCTTTGTGCGATCAATATGATGATCCATGGGAAGATTGCGACTGCCCTGAACCAACCGAGGAAGATGGTGTGTGTGTAACATATTCATATTTTCTTGGTGATTCAACAAATGTTTTAACAGATACTACCTGGATGCCAAGTGAATGTCTTGCCCTGTGTTTTGGTTTCACACCGGAACAAATAGTTGGTCATTGCAACTGGGAAGATAACTGGAATGATACAGATACTACCTGGATCAATTGCGATTGCCCGGATCCGGTTGAGGGCGAAGGAGTCTGTGTCAGCATAACATATTATCTGGGAGATTCAACAAATTTTATTTCAGATACCTTATGGTTTGAAAGTGAGTGCCTTGCGTTTTGTTATGGATTCAGTCAGGACGATCTGATTGCTGATTGTCAGGGAGATGAAGCAAATAACAGGTTCCTGGCCAAAAACAAAGAAGCGTTCAGTACTGATGAAATTGTCACATATCCGAATCCATTCAGCAATGAATTTACTATCAGTTCAGAGTCGATCAAAAATGGTCGTATCACTATTACTTCTGTGGATGGCAGAAGGGTTTATTCAGAAAGCTTTGATCAGATCAAAACTATAGATGGAAGCGGCTTTAATCCAGGAATTTATATTGTCACTTTAACCGGCAATAATATAAGTATAACAAACAGGATAGTAAGAATGAAATAATAAAATTTTATTTGCTAAAAAAAAGGAGGTGGATGCGAATCTGCCTCTTTTTTTATTTACTGATTATTTCTTTATGTATCTCCCATACTTTTCTACTTATATCCTCGATTTTTTCATCCTGAATATATCTGATAGTTGAAATTGGATCTGACTTGCTTATATAGGCATAGTACTGCCATATCTCAGCTATTTCATTGTATCCTATAGTATAAGGTTCATAAGCAGTATTATCGGATATCACCAACAGACTGTTCTGATTTTTCATAACTTTCACTCTCTTATATACTATCCCTCCTTCCCTGCTTATCACCACGTATGTTTTATCATCTTTGATATCTGATATATTCTCAACATACGAGCAAATGACGATATTTCCAGGTTCCATTGGCAACATCGAATCTCCCCTGATCTCAAATCCCCTGAATGTGCCTTCCGGAATCATAGGGAAATATATCTTTGGCAATTCGCTGATAAATTCCGGGTCATTGAAATTATCTAGATACCCTGCCTGGGCTTTGGATTCGACAAGTTCTATGTTTTCGTTGTTATCTTTATCGACTGTGATTGCAAGTACCCGCATATGTTTATTTCGGATAATCTCATAATCTTCTTTTTGCAGATCTTTCCTGACCATATCGTCAATAGATATACTGAAATAATCGGACAAATTTATCAGTGTCGATATATCGGGTTCTGTCCTGCCCCGCTCATAATCTCCGAGTGAAGTTCTGCCAACTCTCAAAGCATCAGCTAACTCCTGTTGGGAAATCCTGTTTTTACTTCGGAGGTATTTTACATTTTTAGAAATCATAATATTTAAATGATTAAACTACTATAAATTACGAATTTGCAATTACGAATTACGAATTATGAATTATTTTCTATAGTACTCTTTATTGTTTTTTGAATACTACCTATTAATTTCAATATTTCTTCTAACTCTTTCAATAATTCATTGGAGTCTTCTTCTTTTACAATTTGTGCATCTTTCAATAATCTCAACCAATAACTGGTTTCTCTTGCTTCTTTATATGCTATTGTCAATTTGGCATAGAAATCTTTTCTGCTTTGTGCTCCAATAGCCTCTTCAACATTAGCTCCTATGGATGTTCCGGATTTCAATAACTGTCTGCATAATATAAATTCTTTATTTTCATGATTTAACTTGGTTCATAAAACTATGATTTTAAGTGCAAAAGCATAAGTTTTATTCTGAATTATATTTTCCTTTTTCATAATTCGTAATTATTCATTCGTAATTGATAATTAAATTCTTTTTGCAAATATAAAAAAAAGTTTTAACTTTGTCGGATTTTGATATATATTTTTGTCGGTTTTTGTTTTATTTTTATTTTTATTATATATAAAAGGCAATAAATGAAATTATTTGATGAAATTTTTTAATCAAAAAAAGAAGAAAAATGTACAGTCGGGCAGTATTACACATGGATCTGGATACATTTTTTGTATCCGTCGAAAGGCTGAAAAACAGTTTTTTCAACAACAAACCGGTAATTATCGGTGGCATGAGCAATCGCGGAGTGGTAGCATCATGCAGTTATGAAGCCAGATACTTCGGGGTTCATTCGGCAATGCCGGTAAAAATAGCTAAACAACTGTGTCCGCAGGCCATATTCCTGCGCGGTGATATGGATTCCTATATCAGATATTCAAATCTGGTAAGTGATGTCGTCGAAGAATCGGCTCCCAAATACGAAAAAGCATCTATTGATGAATTTTATCTCGACCTGACAGGCATGGACAGGTATTTTGGTTGCTACTCTTGGTCCAAGGAATTGAGGCAGAAGATAATTAAGGAAACCGGACTGCCGATATCCATCGGGCTTTCGATCAACAAACTGGTATCAAAGATAGGCACAGGTGAAGCCAAGCCCAACGGAGCACTTGAAGTACCCCAGGGAACAGAAAAACCATTTTTGTCACCGCTGTCAATAAAAAAAATACCCGGTATCGGCAATGTGACCTATAAAAAACTCAGTTTCCTCGGTGTCAGAAAAATAGAGACACTGCGACAGATACCTCCAAAACTGCTGGAACGGGAATTCGGCAAAAATGGAATTCTCCTGTGGGAAAAAGCCAATGCTATCGACGATACACCGGTGATACCATACAGTGAACAAAAATCCATATCAAAAGAAAGGACTTTCAATGAAGATACCCTCGACATCAAAATGATAAAATCTCTGCTCGTGGATATGACTGAAAAACTGGCTTTCGAGCTTCGTCATAAAGATAAACTAACTTCAGTAGTAACTGTAAAAATTCGATATGCGGACTTCAATACATATACAAAACAAAGACACATAAGATATACAGCCAATGATCGGATACTGCTGAAACACGTTAGAGAACTCTTCGACAGTCTATATCAACGCAGGCAACTGATAAGACTCATAGGAGTGAAATTCAGCGGACTTACTTACGGATTTTACCAGCTGGATCTGTTTGAGGACACTGAAAAAGATATCAGTCTGCTTCAGTCATTGGATAAAATACGCGACAGATTTGGGATAAATGCTATTACGAGAGCTGCAGCGCTATGATTTATGATGTACGATTTACGAAGTACGATTTACGATTTTAAAGTGAACAGTGATCAGTGAACAGTAAAAAGTTAAAAGCGAAAAGTAGAAACTTAAAAGTGATCCCGATTTATCGGGAGAAAAATGGAATGTTGGAAAAAAGGAATATTGGATGAAAGAATTGATTTTATGAAAATTAGTTAAATGCAAATCGTAATTCGTAATTCATAATTCGTAATTCAATCACTCTACCTTCCAACCATTTACAATTAACAATTAACCATTGTACCTCAACTCCCACACATATTACTCACTCCGGTACGGGACAATGTCACCGGAAGAGCTGGTAGCCAGGATAAAGGAAACCAGGGCTAAGGAAATTGTACTTACCGATATCAACAATACATCTGCTACTTATCAGTTTATCATGGCATGTGAGGAAAACGGAATAAAACCCATCGTTGGAATAGAATTCAGGGAAGAAAATGAATTTCTGTACCTGGGAATTGCAAAAAACAAGGAAGGTTTCAGGGAACTGACATCATTCCTGACTGAATATTCTCTCGAAGACAGGAAATTGCCAGGTGAAGCTCCCGATTTTCAACATGCTTATATTGTTTACAGGAATCTGCCAAAGGAAATATCGGCACTTAAGAATAACGAATTTATAGGTATAAGGCCTGAAGAGGTAAATAAAATATACAGCTCAAAAGTAAAAAATCATCTTGAGAAACTCGTTGTTTTTGCTCCGGTAACATTCACGGGGAAAGAAGGTTTTTCTGTACATAAATTGTTGCGCTGCATCGACCTGAATATCATACTTGGCAATCTTACTGAACGGGATCATGCCAGAAAAACAGAAACCATCATTCACCCCGATATCATAGAAAAATCATTTGCCTCATATCCGCAGATACTGGAAAATACACGCATGATACTGGATGGATGCTCTATTGAAATGCAAAGCTCTCCGCTCAACAACCGCAGGCATTTCACCGGGAATAAAGATGATGATTTCAAGCTGATAAGCAAGCTGGCTTTCAATGGTTGCTACCGCAGATACGGAAAAGACAACAAGGAAGCCCTGCGAAGGACCAATCATGAACTGAGTGTAATAAACAAACTCAACTTCGAATCATATTTCCTGATCACATGGGACATTATCAGGTATGCACAGAATGCCGGCTATCATCATGTAGGAAGAGGAAGCGGAGCGAACTCAATAGTAGCCTATAATCTAGGCATCACCGATGTTGACCCGATAGAACTCGATCTTTATTTTGAGCGATTTATCAATCCCTACCGCAGTTCCCCGCCTGACTTCGACATCGATTTTTCGTGGGATGAAAGGGATGACATCACCGACTATATTTTCAAAAGATACGGAAAGGAATACACTGCTCTGCTGGCAACCTACAATACATTCAAGGGTAAATCGATAATCAGGGAGCTTGGAAAGGTATTTGGCCTGCCAAAAGCTGATATCGATGCAATAGTAGATGAACCATTTGCTACAGAAAAACATCATGAATTTGCAAAATACATATTCCGATACGGGAAATTGCTGGAAAAAATGCCTAACTACCTGTCTATTCATGCTGGAGGCGTGATTATTAGTGAACAACCTCTCAATTATTTTACGGCACTGAAAATGATGCCCAAGGGATTTCCTGTCACTCACTTCGATATGTACGGAGCCGAGGACCTGCAGTTTCATAAATTCGATATTCTCAGTCAGCGGGGTCTCGGACATATCAAGGATGCTGTGAAGCTGATAGAAAAAAACAAGGGATTGACAATTGATATCCACAATGTGAAGGATATCAAGAAAGATGAAAATGTAAAAAGACAACTTGCTGACGGTGATTGTCTGGGATGCTTTTACATAGAATCACCTGCGATGCGCGGACTGCTGAAAAAACTGCATTGCGACAATTATGTCTCACTCGTGGCTGCCAGTTCCATAATCAGGCCGGGAGTTGCCAAATCGGGTATGATGAAAGAGTACATCAAACGCTTCCATAATCCCGATAAAACCCGTTATATTCATCCTGCTTTCAAAGAACATCTGAAAGAAACATACGGAGTGATGGTTTATCAGGAAGATGTGTTGAAAATAGTTCACCACTTTGCCGGCCTCGACCTGGCAGAAGCTGATCTGCTGCGAAGAATAATGACAGGAAAAAGAAAGGAATCGGACACATTCTACAATCTCAGGAACAAATTCTATGAAAACTGCGAACAACGCAATTACAGTAAAGAACTTACCGACACCGTATGGTACCAGATTGCCAGTTTCAGCGGATATTCGTTCAGCAAGGCTCATTCGGCAAGTTTCGCTGTGGAGTCATTTCAGAGCCTGTTTCTCAAGACATACCACCCTCTTGAGTTTATGGTGGGTGTGATCAACAATTTCGGAGGATTTTACTATACCGAGGTCTATGTGCATGAGGCACGTATGGCAGGAGCCGCCATTCATGCCCCATGTATCAACAACAGCCAATACCTGACAAATATAAAAGGAAAAGATATTTATCTGGGGCTGATACACATAGCGTCGCTTGAGAGAAATATGGCATTTAATATAATTGATGAACGTGAAAAAAACGGACATTATGAGAGTTTCGATGATTTTATGGACAGAATTGATCCGGCAAAAGAACAGACAGAGCTGCTCATCAGAATAGGAGCGTTCAGATTTACAGGGAAAAATAAATACGAACTGATGTGGGAAAAGAATGCACTGCTCAATGCAGCTGCAACTTGCCCTGAAACCATTACACTATTTGAGGATTATCATGAGCAGTACAGTCTGCCTATACTTGAAGAAGGCAGATTTGACCAGGTATATGATGAACTGGAACTCCTGGGATTTCCAGTGTCAATGTCTCCGTTCGAAATGACAAAAACTACCTGCTCTGATGGTATCACTGCTTATGAAATGACAAAAAATATTGGAAAAATAGTTGTAATGGTCGGTTACTACATAACACGAAAATATGTAAGGACAGTAAAGGATGAACTCATGAATTTTGGCACCTTTATAGACCGCAAGGGAAAATTCTTCGATACTGTCCATTTTCCCCCTGCACTTATGAAATACCCATTTCTCGGCAAAGGCATTTACCGTATAAAAGGCAAAATAGTCACCGAATTCGATTTCCCTTCGCTTGAGGTGTTGGAGATGGAGAAGATACCTTATGTGAAGGATGAGAGGTATTGAGTGAAAAGTGAAGAGTGAAAAGTGAAGAGTGAAAAATGGAATGGTGGAATATTGGAATGGTGGAATGATGGAATATTGGAATGGTGGAATGGTGGAATGTTGGAATGATGGAAAAATACAATATTCTTTTTGTGGCTTTGTTTGAAAAGTGAAGATGAAATAGTTTTACTTATGAGTTTTCCCAGCCTCTAATGGTTGTCCCTCGCAAAACATCTTATACATTTGAATAATATGCTTATATTTGCATCCACAACTTCTTCGTATGAATAAACAGATGGATGTTGAACAACTTAAATCTATTGCCATCGACAGATTCCGTTACGGCTTTAATTGTGCTCAATCAGTTCTGGGAGCATTCGCAGAAGTTTTAGGTATTGAAGAAAATACAGCCAATAGCATTACAAGTGGATTTGGAGCAGGTATGGGCAGGCTGCAGAAAACATGTGGAGCAGTTACAGGATCATTTATGGCATTGAGTTATCATTGCAGTCAGAAAAACAATAACAATCCGGAGGCAAAAGAAGAAGCAATATTGAAAATCAGGGAGTTTAATGCAAGGTTTTTATCAAAACACAATTCAACTGATTGCATGACTTTGCTTAACTGTGACCTGAATACCGGGCCCGGGCAGGAAGAATATGAGATCAAAAATCTTAGAGCATCAGTCTGCGAAAAATGCATCAGAGATTCTATCCTGTTGACAAGTGAACTTCTGAAACAAAGCTGACATAAATGAAAAATATCTTAAGCAAAACTGCACTTTTAATATTTCCAGTTATATTCCTATATTTTGGCTATAATTTCAACAGAAATACATATGGATTTGATCCTGAATATGCCTATCTGATGAATGGTCTGGTCATTGATAACCTGGATTATGTCAAACATGTTGACAACCCGGGGACAACTGTTCAGATTTACAGTGCCATAGTCTTGAAAACAGTTCATCTGTTCAGGGATAGTGGTGATTTGAATAAAGATGTTTTACATAACCCTGATCTCTATATTGAAGCAGGTAGAAAAGGATTAAATATCCTCAATTCTCTGATGGTTTTGGCTTTAGGGTTTATGATGCTATATTTTACCCGCAATATCCTGTTTGCCTTGATTATTCAGATCACTCCTTTCCTTTCTTCCAATGTGCTTGAACATGCCTGGGCAAGGTTTTCTCCGGAGCCGATGTTATTGATTGGTACTGGTTTTTTTATTATAGTTTTGATGCTATATTATTTCAAAAATACTTTTTATAAGTCACGATTTGATATTATGTTTGGTATTGTTGCAGGATTCGGTTTAGCTACAAAAGCAACATTCCTGCCAGTATTTTTGATTCCATTAATTTTGTTAAATAATAAATCTGAAAGAAAAAAATATTTATTAAGTACATTGGCAACATTTATTTTCTTCACTATTCCAGCAATTCCATCTTATCATTTGATGCTTAAATGGTTCTTTCGATTATTCACTCATACAGGTGTTTATGGACAGGGAGAAACAGGCATAATAAACTTTAGCAACTATTTTAATGATTTTTTCCTAATCTTTAAAAACAATATCATACTTACTATTAGCATATTTTCTGCAATTATTATTTTGGTACTAAATTATATACGTGAAAAGAAATTCAAAACAATTTTCCAAAATCAGGTATTGAGAATCATCTTTAGTTTTCTTGTAGCACAATTATTTGGAGTCATCATGGTTGCAAAACATTACCATGCTAATCATTATCTATTACCAGTGATTGCACTGACCGGCACGATGATAATCTTCATACTTCTTCATATTCTAAAAAATCTAAAATCCGGGTTAATTAAAATTTTAGTGCCGGCATTAGTCCTTATCTGCCTAACTACCTTATCAGCATTGAATATACCATATATGAAATATGCGGATTATGGCTATATCCTCACAAATGAAGAAACCACAAAATTTGAAAAATTATTGGAAACAGATTTTAAGGATTATAAGAAAATTACATGCTCAGATAGGACTAACAGATATTCATCATTGCGATGGGGAAGCTCATATAGCAAGTCGAAATTTATTCCTTTGACAAATGAATTTTACCCTGATGCAGCCTTTTTCGACCAAAATAATCAGACATTTGCTTCCTGGACTGAAGAATATTCATATAATGATTTTATCAAAAAATATGGTAAAAAACTTTTGATTTATGACGGACCAACTTCTGATGAAGAATTTGCAAAATGGCGTTCGAATGGTGTGTTTCTAAATAAAAGATACAAAGGTAGGGTTCATAATATTTATGAGCTTGATACTATAGACTCCAGAATGTCGCTTCAGCAGGAATTTGAGGTGATCTGGCAAAAGACATTTGATCCTGATTCTGTAAGTTCTGATCAGCAATTTTTTGTCTGCAAAAATGAAAAAATAGTAAATAATTATCATAGGAATAGTGAAGTATTCTATTCCGGACTTTTTTGTGCTAAAATGGAAAACGAAAACAATTTCGCTTTTGATTATCAATTACCTGATGCACAACCAGGACAGTTATATCAATTGACTTTATGGGTCAGATCCGAAGGAGAACATACTCAAATAGTCGCTAGTTCAATAAATCCCGGAGAATTCTGGGTTGGATCTCAGGAATTAGTAGCAACCGGAATTGATGGCTGGAGAAAAATCAGATTGCGTTTTCATGTTCCGGGAAATTTAACAAAAGGATTAAAAATTTATGTTTGGAATACTTCAACAGAAAAAGTTTATATGGATGACTTCACGATCACATTATTGAAATGAAATTATGAGAAGAAAAGATAAAAATATTGATGATCATTCAGTGATACTGGAGATACTTTCAAAATCTGAAATTGTCAGGGTAGCCATGATGGACGGTGATAAACCCTATATTGTGCCTTTGAATTATGGGTATTTTGAAAATGCTTTATATGTACACTCTGCCCCTGAAGGAAAAAAAATAGGGCTTCTTAAAAAAAACAACAGGGTCTGCTTTGAGATAACAATGAAACACGAGATCATCAGACCTGACTTATCATGCGAATGGACTACAAAATACAGATCTGTGATTGGTTATGGAAGTGTTGAATTAGTACTCGCTGTTCTACTTCCTCAATCGCACCGGCTACAACGGCCTGTGCCGCTTCAACCATCGCGGGCAGTTCAACGTGCCATTCGGCCGCTACGACCGGATCCGGTACCTCCGCGACTTCTCCGCCTATCGGGCAGCCCTGGCCGGCTGGACCTTCCGGACGGGCGATTTCGCCCGCCTGCGACTGGAGGCCGGCGACTTCGTGTATGCCGATCCCCCGTACGACGTCCCCTTCACGGCCTACGCGCGGGGCGGCTTCGGCTGGAGCGACCAGGTCCGAACCGCCGAACACCTGGCGCAGCACCCGGGGCCGGTGATCCTCGTCAACCAGGCCACCGACCGGATCCTCTCGCTCTACGGGCGCTGCGGGTACACCCTGCACTTCCTGGCCGCGCCGCGGCGCATCAGCTGCACTGGCGATCGCACGCCCGCGCGGGAAGTGCTGGCCACGAAGAACCTCGAGACACCCTCCCCATGCCTCAGCTCCGCCAAAGCCTGACGCTCTTCGACATGACGATGATCGCGATCGGGGGCACGATCGGGTCGGGCATCTTCCTGACGCCGTCGCTCATCGCGCACGCCCTCCCTTCGCCGCTCCTCATCCTCCTGGTGTGGATGGTCGGAGGGCTCATGGCGCTGGCCGGCGCGTTGACCTTCTCGGAGCTGGCCGCGCTGATGCCGCGCGCCGGCGGCCAGTACGCCTACCTGACCGAGGCCTACGGCGGCCTGGTGGGCTTCCTCTTCGGGTGGGCGTATTTCGTGGTCGTCAACGCCGGCGGCCTCGGCGCGCTGAGCGTGGCGTTTGCGACCTACTTCGGCTACTTCGTCCCGCTCGGCCCGGTGGCCATGAAGGCCGTGGCGGTCGGCGGCCTCCTCGCACTGACC
>JBLMZC010000026.1:0-89109 GCA_050258615.1 Deltaproteobacteria bacterium
CCGACAAAAAGTAGCAAAAAACTCGTGCGAAATTAAACTCGCAAACCTTTTGTTACTTGTAAAACAGTATGTTATAACGTTTTCAATTACGCAAATTTTACCTACAAGGTTTCGGTAAAATTTCCTGCATTCTCCAGCTCAAACATAATTTCGCACTGTCCTTTAGTTGAAATTTTGAACAACTTCAATTTAACCAGGCCAGATCGATGGATAATTGACTCCATCATTCAACTTGCCTCAATCCTCTGCCATTCAAATGTTTATTTGTCAATTTTTTATCCTTGCCATTTTATTTGATCTCCTTCGTCTAGATCTGATCTTTAATTCATAAGTTATCAGGTACAGCGAAGGCACAAAGATCAATGTTAGAAATGTGGCAAAGCTAAGTCCGAAAATAATCGACCATGCCAGCGGACCCCAGAACATCACATTATCACCTCCAATATGAATCTGGGGATCAAAATGAGTCAACAGTGTTTCAAAATTGATATTAAATCCGATAGCCAGAGGTACCAATCCTAATATAGTTGCTGTAGCCGTAAGAATAACAGGTGTGATACGAGTTTTACCTGCTTCTATAATTGCGTCACGGGTTTTATAGCCACGTTCTTTCAATGTATCAATGAATTCTACAATCAGAATACCGTTTCTAACCACAATTCCGCCTAATGCAACAATTCCAAGCCCTGTCATAATAACTGAAATAGACATATCGAAAATCACTATTCCCAAAAGTACTCCGATAATGCTGAATATTACTTCACTGAGTATTATTACTGATTTACTGAAGCTGTTAAACTGAGTGATCAGTATGAAAAAAATAAGCCCGATTGCAATCATCATAGCTTTCATGAGAAACGACATCGCCTCTTTCTGATCTTCCTGTTCACCTGTCAGTTTTATCTGAACCCCGTTTTTAACCGGAAATCCCTGTGCAATTTGTTCAATTTTAGGCACAATATCATTAGGTGAGAAACCAGTTGTTACATCACTGGAAATAGTAATTATACGCTTAAGATTCTGACGGTTGATACCTCCATAAGTATCAGTATATCTTATGCTTGCAACTGATGACAAAGGCACATGCCTTAACATTCCTGTTGTCAAATCCATGAAAGTTATCTTCAGGTTAAGCAGATTATTGATATTGCTTCTTGTTTCTTCAGAATATCTCAGCTGGATTGGAAATTCATCTTCGTACTGTTTGAATTTTGAAATCTCCTTACCCAATACCGCTGTCCTTATCTCACCTGCAATTTGACCGGTAGAAATACCTTCATGATTTGCCCGCTCCCTGTCAACATCAATGATAATTTCAGGTTTTGTTTTCTTGAAGTCCATTTTTAATTCATCTACTCCGGGCAACTGGAGGGAATCAAGATGATTTTTAAATGATTCAGCACTGGTGATCAGATCTTCAAGGTTTTCTCCTGTAACTTCAATATTAATTGGTTTACCAGTCGGAGGACCCATCCTGTTCTTTTCAGTATATATTTCCGCTCCTGGAATTCCTTTAATTACCTTGCGTATATCATCAAGATAATTACTTGTTTTTTTGTTTTTACGATACTTATATTCTACAAAATTAATTGACACTTTTCCTTTTTCCGAGGTAACAGAACGATCAAACCCCATCTGGTCTCCTGCATTCAATGCCACATTTGAAATTACAGATTCAATATCCGGATTGTTTTTCCCAAGCACTTTTATAATTCTTTTTTCAACTATACTTGTCACTGAATCTGTAACTTTCTGGTCTGTTCCAACCGGCATTCTTACCATAACAAAGATATTATTTGGTTGATTGTCCGGGAAAAACACTACCTGTGGCTTTTTTACACCCACAATATAAAATGAAAAGAATAAGAGTAAAAACACACATAATGTAAGCCACCAGCTATTATTCCGTTTCAGGAAAAAACGTAGTTGTGAATCATAAACCTGCATTAAAAATGGCCATGCCTTATTCTGCCACCAGTTTACATAGTGTTTTAAAGCAAAATGGTAAAATAAAACCAAAATGACAGCGAATATCATAAGGTTCCCTAAGCCATACATAATTTCCTTTTTAGTTACTGCATGTATACTGTAAAAGAAAATCCCTATTCCTAACAGCCATAAAACATTTTTAATCAGCCCTTTTAATTCTTTCTTTTTATCAGGAGCATCGTATTCATGCTTCATAAATGAAATAGCAAATACCGGGTTAATGATATATGCTACAAATAGCGATGCAAAAAGAGTAAGAATAAGGGTTACGGGAATATAGTACATGAATTTGCCCGTAATGCCTGGCCAAAATGCCAAAGGGAAAAAAGGAGCCAAAGTAGTCAGTGTTCCTGATAAAATAGGGAGGAAAACCTCCCCGGCAGCCCGTTTGGCAGCAAGTATGATATTGGGTTCAAATTTATGAACCCTATGAGTATTTTCAATTACTACAATGGCATCATCAACAACTATCCCTAATGCGAAAATGAAACCAAACATTACTATCATATTCATAGTAAACCCTAATCCAGGCATAATCATAAATGCAACAAACATCGAAAGCGGGACAGATAAACCAACAAAAAAAGCATTGGTAAATCCCATGAAGAACATTAAAACTATAGTGACGAGTATAAAACCAATCAGAATTGTATTATTCAATTCTTCAAGTGTGTTTCGGGTATATCTGGACATATCACCGGTGAGAGTCACTTTCAGGTCAGATGGAAAAATTTTTGCCTTGAGCTCATTATCGACTATCGCCTTGATCTTGTCAGTTGCTTCTATTAGATTCTTGCCACTTTTCTTGATCACATTGAGGGTGATCACATCTTCACCATTAAGCCTGCTGAAGTTTTCCTGTTCCTTATAACTATCTTTTATTTCCGCAATATCACGTAAATAAACAAGCGCACCACTAGAAGATTTTATAATTATATTTTTTATAACATCTATATCTGAAAACTGGCCTATTACCCTGATAGACCTTTTCATGTCCTGAGTATTTACTGTACCTGCAGATACCGTCATGTTTTCAAAAGCTACTGCACTTTCAATATCCCTGAATGTAATTCTGGTAGCCTGCATTTTAAACATGTCAACATTTATTTGTATCTCCCTTTCAAGAGCTCCAAGAATATCCACACGAGTAATTTCTCCCAGTGTTTCGATTTTATCCTGAGCTATTTCAGCATATTTCTTCAATTCATCCCTGCTATAGTTACCTGAAACCTGCAGATAGACTATTGGTATTTCCGAAAAATCTATCTCCATTACATTAGGTCCAACCAGCATATTACTGACTGGCAAATTGTTTTTTGATTTGTCAACTGCATCTTTTACTCTCTGTTTTCCTTCAGCAACATCAACGTCTGTATTGAATTCAACGACAATACTCGAAAAATCCTGTAATGACTGACTTGTAATTTTTTTTACTCCTCCAATGCCTTTTAACTGTTTTTCAATTGGACGGGTTATCAGATTTTCCATATCCTCAGGTGAAGTCCCGGGATACACCGTATTGACAATAATAGTTGGTATTACAATTTCAGGAAATTGTTCTTTTGGAATACTGTTGTAACTCATTATTCCTAAAATAGTAATGAAAACGACCAGAACGTATATACTGGTTTTATTATCTATAGCCCAGCTTGTTGCAAAAAACTCCTTGAATTTATTTTTTTCCATTTTCAAATTATCATATTGAATTATGTAAAGATTTTATAATGCTTTTAAATAGCAGATATTAATTCAAAAAAAAAACAGCTATTACTCAATAACCGGTTGACTGATATTCACAACCTGGCCGTCAGAAAGGTTGTTCTGGCCTGTGGTAATCACCCTGTCACCCTGTTTCAATCCTTTTGTAACTTCTGCCATACCATTGTATGTTTGTCCGGTCTCAATCATCGTTTTTTTAGCTATGGTTTTATCTCCTTTACCTTCAGCAATATATACATACTGACCTCCGGTTGATTCTTTAATGGCATTTACAGGTAAAACAAATGCTTTTGGATTATGATAATCATTGATCTTCATTATTGCGATCATATTCGCCCGGTAATCAATTTTGCTCTTTCCTAATTTGACCTCTGCCTGAAATGTCCTGTTTGTTGGATTGATAAATTTACTTGAAAACCGGATCACAGCAGGTATTTCTGTGTCATAATCAGGAAAATAAATTACAGCTTTATTTCCTGATTTCACTTTTGGGGCATATGCTTCAGCAATATCAGCCACAACTTTGACCGATGAGAAATTGACTACCCTGAAAGAGGGCAGAACTCCTGCCGCAGCCATTTGTCCTACCTTGATGTTCACCTCTTCAACTGAGCCATTAATTGGTGATTTGATCTTATACATCTGCAATTGCTCTTTCATTGCTGCAATGTTTTTTTCTAATGATTCTTTCTGGTTCTTTGCAGACAGATATTGGACTTCAGTACCTATTTGTTGATCCCACAATGATTTTTGTTTATTGTATAGATCCGTTGCAAATGATAATTGCTGCTCAATGGTCTTCAACTGCTGACGAAGCACATTGTCATCCAATTGAGCCAGAACCTGACCTTTGGTTACCATTGAACCTTCTTTAACAAAAACTGAGGTCACAATTCCGGGCATTTGTGGAGCTATTCCCACATTTTGTTCTCCGTCTACTTTACCCTGAACTTCAATAAAATGATCGAAAACCTGTGTCTTTAATTCTGTAGTAAGGACATCAGTAGTCACCATTTCTTTTTTTGCAGTGTCGGCCGGATTGAGTTCAGATTCAAGTTGTTTGATCTGAGCTGAAATATCATCCCGTTGCTTTTTTAAATTTTCGAGTTGTTTCGCTTTATCGGGCTTTCCACATGAACCTAATACAAGACCGAACAGAATCAGAGATAATAATATATTAACATTTTTCATAATATGATGTTTTTATTGTTTATTGGTTAATTTATCAATTTTCGTTTTTGCCACAAGCAAACTGTAAACAGCTGTAAAATAAGCAGACTGAGCACCAAGCAACTGGTTTTGAGCAGTTGTGATATCCATGCTGCTTGCAAGACCCTCCCTGAATTTGATCATAGTTTTATTATAGATCTTTTCAGCCAGTTCAATATTTCTTTTTTCATCATTATATTTTTCTATTGATGATCTGAAATCATTTTTGGCAGTAGTAAATTCAAGCTGTAATCCATTTAATGCCATTTCCCTGTTATTTTGCATCTTTGTAAGTTCCAGTTTTCGCTGAGCAACTGCAGATTTTCTTTGTCCCGAGGAGAATATTGGTATATTAAGCTGAATACCAGCCATATCTTTCATTGTGAAATCGAAATCAGCCTGCTTTGCTTTTTCAGAATGTCTGTAAAATGCTGCAAGATTGGGAAGATAAGTGCTTTTTTCCCTTTTCAGGTTCAACTCACCAATTTTTATCTGATTGTTGAGGATTTTACTGACTATATTATTTTCAAGGTCTAGTTGAGTCTCAGTTATAGCGTCAATTACTACATTTTTTAATATTTCATCGAGTTTATCTGTCAATGTTATTTCCTGAGAGAAAGGCATTCCAATTTGAAATTTCAATAGATTTGTAGCGCTTTCTATTTGCCTGTTCAAAGTGTTTCTTGCACTTTTTATTGTTGAAACAGTAAACTCCATCTGATCTATATCTGTTATATCCATAAAACCTGCTTTATTCAATTTTCTGAGTTCATCAAGTGTTTTTTCAATGTTTGAAATCCTGTCACTCAGTATAACTTCATTTTGCTGCAAATTTAGAATAAGAAGGTAAGAATTGGCTACGCTTTCCCTGATATCTATTTCGTTTTTCTCCAGTGCATTCTCACTGATCTGATAAAAAACTTTTGAAGCCTGTAAACCAACCAGATATGCTCCACTGAAGACCAGCTGGGATAAGGTAACATCAAATGTGACATTGTCAGAAACTCCAAGTTTTATCGGTGGAGAATTGAAATTATTTATGAATAATGAATCGCCGGCTACAGGCAGGCCATATATTGTGCCAGGTGCTCTTGTTTTTGAAAGTACCGTTCCGGGAAATGAAACTTCGGGAACCTTGAAAATATGAGAATAATTTACTGCAGCATTTAATTGTGGCAAACCCATAGCTGTAGTTTCCCATATTTTCTTTTTAGCTATCTCAAGGTCTAAATACGCATTTTTTATGTTTAGATTGTTTTTTAAAGCATAATCCTGTGCCTGCTTTAAACTTAAGCCACTTTCATTAGTTTGAGCATTTGCAAAAAAAGGCAAAACTATTATTATTAAATAAATAAATTTTCGTTTTATGTTCATATTTCTCTGTTTTTTATTTTAAATCTACAATGTCAGTAGCAATCTGTTAATTAGTATTGGTTTTAATTTTTCTGTAATTGTCTATTCCTTTTTTGGATAATAAACCATACATATTGTAGTCAAAAAACTGTTGAATGATATCAGGTTTTGACTTTTTTTCAAGGTGAATATTTGAATCATCCGAAAAAAGCTGCAGCTGTTTTACGAAAAGCAAGGATAAAACTACCGGATCGATGTCGATCCGATATAATCCTTCTCTAATCCCAAGTATTATATTTTGTTCAATAATTTCCCTTATTGCTTCAGTATGAAAGCTTTCAATACTTTTCCACGATTCCGTATAATGTTTTTTCAGATCCGACATTACAGAAGGATGAAGCTTATTGTACATGTGGAATATCAGATCAGAGAGCCTGATCATCATTTCAATAGCATTTTTTGATTCGTTCTGAATTTTTTCAAATTGATATTTTTCATTTTCAATATGAAAATCCACAATTTTAGAAATTATACTTTCTTTGCTTTCAAAGTGTTCATAGAGCGTTCTCTTGCTGATACCAAGATCATTAGCAATGTCATCCATTGTGACATTCCTTATGCCGAGCCGGAGAAACAGCCTGGCAGAATGTTCCAGTATTTTGCTTTTATCTGTCATATAGGACCACAAAATTAAAGCAAAAAACTAATAAAACTACAAAATTATTGAAAGTTTTCTACAAAATGATGTTTTTTTTCGATCAATGAAGGAGAGCAACAACAGTTAACCGGTGAGAAATCCATTATGTTTGCCGGTAATATAACTTTAGCCATGCACGTTAAATTACATGTATGGTACTCCCCAGAACCAGGGCTGCTCAGTTTTTCTTTTTTCTGCAATATGGTCGTAGATCAGTTTGTTGAATTGGCTAAGATTGATCTTTTTAGCTTTTATTTTTTTTGGAATTTCAAAGTTTTTTGTATCAAGAGTATTTTCAATTTTCTCAGCAGTAAGAATGACGGCTCCATTATTTATATCAATTTCAAGGATCAGACCTGGCAATCCTGAATAAAATACAGGACCCCAGGAAACAGGAATATCAAGTGCAAACCAGGCTTCAATATTCTGTTTTTTAATTGTGTCGAAAGCAGTGGCATTCATGCAAATATGGCCGGCTACTTCTTTGAGATTGTTAAGTATTTTCCACTTCGGGTGATTAATATGATCATTTATCAGGTAATCTTTACCATTTAATGTTTGAACACTTTGAATAGAATTTTTTTCTTTGTCGTTTTTAATAAAATAAACCTGTTTTTTTTGACTCCACCCTCTGAATTCGTTATCAGCTTCTTCATCAGAATCTTCAAATTTTGAATTATTTTCATTGAAATAAAGGATTTTATATTGCTTCCATCCCGGACGATTGCTGCTCATATACATCATTCTGTCCTTTTGATTTTGTGTAAGATAATCAAGGGATGTCATCATTTTAGTCCAGTTTGAAGATTGCAGGTAAGTAATTGTTCCCTGAGTAATACTTTGACCATATGATTTGAAGGTCGTCAAAAACATTATAGAAAATAACAGTGTTTTGATAGCTGTTTTCATATTTTTTTAAATTTTTTAAAACATAAATCTGTTACGTGACTGCATTTTAGTATCGAAGCCTTTTATATTATAGCTTACTCCCAAAGTAAAATATCTGGTAAGAGTATTCGTTTCGCTTTTTTCGACAAAATTCCTGTAAGCATACTGACTAAGTGTAATGTTTTTATTCAGTATATCAAAAGCTGCAAGTCTGAGTTCAAACTTTTTATTTTTCCCAAGTATTCTTCGCACCGATGCATTCCACACCGGTAGCTTCTGGTCGAAATCGAATTTTGAGTTGTTGTAAACAGAATAATTGAAATTGCTTTCAAAGAATGTATTTTTTTCAAATTGCCATTTTATCGAAGACCGTAAGGTATAGTTGTAATAATCCTGATCATGGATACTATTTACATCGTATGAAAAATCTGAAAGGCTCGCATTGGCTCCTGCAGTGAACACAAGTTTCTGGTTTGGAGTCAGGCTCAGACTTGCACCAAAGCCTAATGTTTTGGAATTAACTTCATCCAAAACTGAATTTATCCGGGAGGGTGACTTTGAATTGTTGAAGTTTCCGTTCAGGTTGAGGGTAAGTTTAGTTTTTATAATTGGAATATTGGTCCAAAGATTAGCCCTGAAATTGTTTTGTTTGTCCATATTTTCCGGTGTGGAAATTGTAATAGCTCCTTTATCAGGATTAAAGACAGTCTGTTGATTGTAAACAATAGGGTCATATTTTATGCCATAAGAAGTGCTAAGATTAATATTGGAAAAGGAAGCCATATTCCAGTAATGGAATTCCAGTTCAACTTCGTGATTTTTCTCAGTTATCAAAGATGGATTTCCAACAACCTGATATGATGGATTAGATGTGTTTTTCACAGGATAAAGTGCTTCAAATCCCGGGGCCTGAACATCATTAGTATAGGCCAGTTCTACATGTATCTGACGGTTGAGATCATAACTCAGGTTGATATTGGGTGTTAGATTATTATAGCTTTTGGGGTTTTTCTGATCTTGCCATTCCATGCCTTTGTCAAGAGAATAATTTCCTTTTAAAATTAGTGACTGTGCAGCAATACCTGCTGAAGCATTGAATCCATTGTTGGAATATCTCAAGACTGTGCCAAGTCTGTTGTAAAGGGTACTCTGTTCATAGTAAACGCTTAGGCTGTCAATCCTGGTTTTTGTTATCAATTGATCATTTGCCTGTCTGTTGCTGAAATTAAGCAAATCGCTAAAATTGTAAAATCCCTCAATAAAAAACTTCGATCCAAGTGGTTCTGAATAGAGTAAGCTTGATTTGAATTCAGATATATTTTTATCATTGCTTATAAGCTGTTTTATTTGTTCAGAGGGTGTAGTGGCAGAGAAAAATTCATTAAGTGTATTTAAATCTTCGGTACCATCTGAAATATTGCGGTTGTAACCCCCGCTAAGAGCAAAAGATCTTCCTTTTTTACTGAATAAGTGTCTGTATATTGCTGCCGAAGTTATTTTAATTGTAGAAATATCAGTTTTATTGTCAATATTCAATGTATTATATGGCAACTTTAATAAATCAGAAAACAATTGATTGTCAATGCTTTGGGTGTTATTGCCAGAAAGCCTCAGATTTCCCTTTACAATCAGCCGGTCATTTGGATTGAATTCATTTTCATATCTGCTTGCCAGACTATGACTGGATTTGAAATTTGAATAATTAAGGGTATCAAATTTGGAAAAGGAGGATTCGCTATCTATAAAAGTCTGACGCTGAGATTTTTGCAGGTAATCCAGGTCGGTCTGATTATAGAAGTATGAGGCATTGAATTTCATTCCCTTTTTGTCATAGTTAAAATTTGTCCCTGCTCCGAAATTTTTCGTTAGTCCCTTGCCGTCATAATTGCTAACCGGAGAATCATCGGATGAAAAGAAAAACCATCTTCTTCTGGTGTTGAAACCGAAATCTCCGTTATCAAAATTATTGAATGCATTATTTCCTCTGAATTCACCATAATCTTCCCAGTTGACCCCAGTCTGATTTACGTTATTGGCATATCCAATAAAAGATAATTGTGATTGCTTGTTGAATCTGTTGAAATTGCCACTGCCTGCCCATCTTTCAAGTGTGCCGGCTGAAATTGATACTTTGCCGAATTTGCCATTCTTGTATTCATCTTTTAACTCAAGGTTCATTGCTTTTTCCTTGCTTCCATCATCAATTCCTGTTAATTTGGTCTGCTCTGATTTTTCATCAAATACCTGTACTTTCGATACTGCATCAGCTCCCAGGTTTTTTGTGGCACTCTTAGGGTCATCACCGAAAAAAGTTTTACCATCAACATAAAGCCTTCTCACATTTTTTCCCTGTGTTGAGATATTCCCATCAACATCCACTTCTATCCCGGGTAATCTTCTGAGCAGGTCTTCCACTGTCGAACCAGGTGGAACTTTAAAAGTTGTAGCATCATATTCTACAGTATCACCCTTGATATATAAGGGGGCTTTTGCTGCCTTGATCACAACTTCCATCAGTGTCTGGCTGATCGGTTTCAGGTACAAAACACCAAGATCTGAAACTTCTGAACCGGAAAATGAAATGTTTTTTTGAAATGGCATAAAAGTCATGTGTGAGATTTTCAGAAGATAGGAAGTATTCTTAACTCCTGAAAACCTGAATTCTCCCTTATCAGTTGTAGTTGTAAAATTTTGTAGTGTAGAATCTTTAGGACTAAGAAGCATCACTGTAGCAAATGGTACATATTCTCCCAAGGTATCTTTTAAGACTCCTTTTATTGTGATCTTTCCTGGAGATTGTGCAATTGAAGTGTATGTCAAAGTAAGTAAGCTGAAAAGTAAAAGTAGGCTTCGCATAACTATCCATTTTTTATAAACAGATAAACGGATTATTTTATTTATAGTTGTGGCTATTTGCTGTAATTAATTAATTCTTCTATGAAACTGGAAAATTTATAGACAAGATTATCCTTCTGACATTAGACAGAAAAATCTATTTAATTTGAATAAAATCAAAATTTAAAACTTCTTTACCCTGAAAACGCAAAGCCATTTTTTAAATGCATTTAATGTGCATGAAAATTGCCTGAAAATTTGAATTGATCAGGCTGATAATCAATCTGAATAAACCTGGTTTTCCTGTTCTGCCACTCTGATAAAGGTTGTTCGCTTACTCAGTTCCTTTAATTTTGAGGCTCCTACATAGGTGCATGTGCTTCTTATTCCTCCTAAAATATCGAGCATAGTATTTTCTGCCTTACCCTTATATTCCACCTCTACGGTTTTTCCTTCACTTGCCCTGTAATCTGCTACTCCTCCTGCATGTTTTTCCATTGCCGTTTTAGAACTCATTCCGTAAAATTCTTTAAATAATTTACCATTACGGTCTATTAATTCTCCTGAGCATTCATCGTGACCAGCTAGCATGCCACCAAGCATTACAAAATCAGCCCCTGCTCCAAATGCTTTAGCTACGTCTCCCGGAGTAGTGCATCCTCCGTCACTTATGATCAGACCTCCCAAACCATGTGCAGCATCTGCACATTCAATAATAGCTGAAAGTTGAGGATAACCTACCCCGGTCTTAATACGTGTTTCACAGACTGACCCCGGTCCAATACCAACTTTTATTATGTCAGCTCCGGACAGGAGTAATTCTTCAACCATTTCACCTGTAACTACATTGCCTGCTATAATTACCTTGTCAGGAAAGATGTTTCTTGTATCTTTTACAAATGATACAAAATGCTCAGAGTATCCATTGGCTACATCTATGCAGATGAAACGCAGATCCGGATTTGAGCTTAGAATGATTTTTAATTTTTCCAAATCTGAAGTGACAGTACCGGTACTGATAGCTATAAAATTTTCAATTCCTTCTGGAGCCTCAGAAATGAACTTGTTCCATTCCTCGATTGTATAGTGCTTGTGGATTGCTGTGAAAACCTTGAGTCTGCTCAAAGTCAAACCCATTTCAAAAGTTCCAATAGTGTCCATATTGGCTGCCATGACAGGAATTCCCGACCATAATGTATCAGTATGCATCATCCGGAAGTTCCTTTCAAGGTCTACCTGGCTCCTGCTTTTTAACGTTGATCTTTTAGGCCTGAACATCACATCTTTAAATCCAAGTTTGATATCGTATTCTATTCTCATTTTTTTTCAATGATATTATAATAAATAAAATTAATTTTCAAATATATTAAAAAAACATATATCGTTCCTTGAAAATTAAAAATTTTAAATGATAATTTTTTTTAATAATAGTGAGAAATAAACTTTTTTAAGGAAATTTGCATTTTTAATATGCTGAGCCGCAATCCTGAACCAGATTTTTTAGTCTGATTAAAGTTTAATACGGCAAGCTTTATTAAAATTTGAAAGTAGGTAAATTTGCATGGATCAAATAATTAAGCTTCAAAACTGGATAAAGGACCTGGCTCCGGATGGGCCGTTATTCATTGCAGGCCCCTGTAGTGCTGAGACCAGGGAGCAGGTTCTTAATATTGCACATCAGTTATCAGGATCTAAAGCAACTATTTTCAGGGCTGGAGTTTGGAAACCCCGTACAAGACCTGGAAGCTTTGAAGGAGTAGGGGAGAAGGCCCTAAAGTGGCTAAAGCAGGTTAAAGAAGAGACCGGACTTAAAATAGCCATCGAAGTAGCAAAACCAAAGCATGTTGAATTAGCTGTTAAATATAATATCGATATTCTATGGATTGGGGCAAGAAGCACTGTTAATCCTTTTACTGTTCAGGAGCTTGCGGATTCTCTTTCTGGCACTGACAGGATCATACTGGTAAAAAATCCTATTAATCCCGATCTAAACCTCTGGATTGGAGCAGTTGAAAGGTTGTTACAAAACGGTGTGAATAAGCTGGGAGTAATTCATCGTGGATTTTCCAGTTATACGGTGACAAATTTCAGGAATCAGCCCAACTGGCAAATTCCTCTGGACTTTAAAACAAGGCTGCCGGGAATTCCTATGATCTGTGATCCATCGCATATTTGCGGTAACAGGGAAAGCATTGAAAAAGTGGCTCAGACAGCTTTGGATCTTCAGTACGACGGACTGATGATTGAAACTCACCATGATCCTGATTTAGCCTGGAGTGACCCTGATCAGCAGATCACTCCTTCAGCTTATAAAGATCTGGTTAATAGCTTGGTAGTACGGGAAAAACAGTTCAGAAAATCAGAGTTTTCTGAAATACTGGATAGTCTGCGTCAGCAAATAGATAATCTTGATGTCAGGTTGATTGAAATTCTTAATGAAAGAATGGAGAAAGTAGAAAAAATTGGTTTATTGAAAAAAGATAACAACGTGGCTGTTTTTCAGCAGGAAAGGTTTAGTGATATCTTGCAAAGGATGCTTGTGCAGGGTGAGTTATCCGGATTGAGTGATGATTTTATCAATGCCATTTTCAGGGAAATTCATCTTGAGAGCATAAGGTTGCAGGAAAAAGTATTTAACTCCTGATCATTTTCTTGAAATTATAAATGGCTTGGTTATCTGGTCATTACCAGAAGAAAATTTAAGATAATAAACACCAACGGGGAATGTGCTTATATCAGCTTCGTAAATTTTCGATCCAAAGATATTAGGTCTGAAAGTATCTTCTTTTACAAGCTGGGCTTTGGCATTATATATGCTGAATATATGATCATCATATTGGGAAACATCATATGAAACTGAAATTCTGTCGTAAGCAGGATTCGGACTTATACTGACAATTGAAAATTCACCTTTTGGCAGTTCACCACATAATTCTGCCAGATGCAGATAAGTGTTGAATATGTTTAAACGGCCTCCGCTGACAGTTTTTTCTTTCAGGTCTGTGTGTTTATCAGAGTAATCCAAAATATAATCCTTGATTTTAAGACTTAATTCAGATGGATTTGCCTTAATCTTATCAGTAAATCCCTTGCAGGGAATTGTATAAAGCAATCCTATAGCACCAGCTACATGTGGGGCGGCTGCAGAATTGCCGGAGAAATCTTTTTTGTAAGCATTGTCAGTGGTGAGGGTATAAATCTCCCTTCCAGGAGCTGCAATATCCACACTTACCTTGCCAAATGCTCTTGAAATATCAAATTTATCATTACTGTCAGTGCTGGTTACAGCTATCAGATATTTACTTGTGCAAAGGGTAGGCATGTCACCTTCTTTTTCAACATCGTAACTATCATTTGAAGCAGAGGTGATATTCAGAATGCCCTGGCTGCCAAGCAGATCATAAATATTGCACCAATCAGTAAATGGTTGACTATCTGAAGGGAATTTTCTGTCATAACCTGCAGAAAGATTAGTACAAACAATAAAAGCACCTTTTGCTCCATTTGAATTATTAAAAGCCTTCCTTAAGTTATAAACATAATTGTAGGCTTCAATAACATCTGAAACATACCTGATGGATGTGACAGGTAGTATTTTTACGTTCCAGTTAATTCCTGTAATTCCGAGGTTATTATTGCCAGTTGCACCTATAATACCTGCAACTCCTGTTCCGTGATAATGTGAATTCAGATTATCGTTTTTATTCGAAAGATCAAGTCCTGCGTGGTCATCAATATAATTATTGCCATCGTTATCAATCTTGTCACCAGGCTTATCAGCATAGTTTTTCCAAATGTTGCTTTTAAGGTCTTCATGCGCAGCAAATAAGCCAAGATCAAGAACAGCGATCACAATCGTATCTTTTAAGCCTGAAAGTCCTCCGGTGTTCTCGTTCCAAACCTCAGTTGCCTTTATAATACCGGGGGCATATTGCTTTGAAAAAAATTGATCATCCGGTGAAATCCTGTATTCTAATTCCTCATCCCGGACAAAATATTCAATATTGGTGTTTCCTGCTATCCTATCTGAGAATTCACTCAAAGACTCGTTAGAAATAATGCGATGTAGATTCAATTCTTCAAATATAGGGACAAGCTGCTCTGAATTTCTCAGGGAAAGTTCTGAACTCAGCCTTTCTGAACTTCTATGATTTTTGACTTTAATAATGTAGCGGTTAAAATTTTGTGCCGTGATTAATAAGGGTGTAATTACCAATAAGATTATAAATATGTTCTTCATTTTGCTGCTTTGATAAAAGTAAATTTTTTCACTTGGATCAGAATTAAAATTTGCCACCGCTTTTCAGAGGGTATGTAGCAATTATTTCAGTAACGTAAACAAAAAGCAAATATTTTATTTCCTGGAAATGGATGCAGTTGACTTCTTGCTTTTCAATTACTGATTTTGCTGAACTGAAGTTTCAATTTTAAGTTGATTCAGGAAATTCGTTAATAAATTGTAACTATTCAGTGGGTACTTATATTGTGTTTTGTTTTGCTATTATTTTGAAAAAAACGCAAAAATCACGCTAAAACTGTCTATTATCGTATTTTAACACTGGATTTCATCCGTTGTTTCTAATATTTCGCTCCTTGGAGCTATCCACTGAATAATTGCAATAATTTGGGTGTATCCCATTTTTGCACTAAAGTAACCAAGTGGTAATTAAAATTCTTTGGGATTCCCTTCAGAGCCTGTCCCGCTTGCGGGGGTCAGGGCAAAACCCAAAGAATTTTAATAAATTTGCAAAATTGGGATACACCCAATAATTTTAATATTGAAAAAATCTGAAAAATTTTTTAATAATTTTAAGGGTGTTTGTTTTTCTATTCATCATAAAGGTGATTTTACATCATAATGGAGGGACAAACGAAAAAATACAATACTTTTAGCAATTTAAATAATGAAGATCAGGCTTTGTTGAATGGTTTGTTTGCAGAGATTTATGATGAAAACGTTCAGTCAGAGATTTCAGAGATAGCTGATGCATCAACCTACCTGAAAGGTTGGAAAACCTTTAATAGGGATAATGCCTGGGAGAAAGTGAATAGCAAAATAATTCAAAAACCAGGTATCAATTGGTATAAATATGCAGCAATAATTATAATTCTTGTTTTTAGTTTGGTATCTGTAGTCTATATCACTGATGACACTCAATCGATTTCATCAGGTCAGTCAGAAAAAAATATAGTTCTTTTAGATGGGTCAGATGTTTTGCTTGATGAAAATACGAAGATTGAATTCGATAAGGAATTTGGCAATCAAAACAGAACAATAAAGCTTAAAGGAAATGCATATTTCGATATTGCTAAAAATTCAAAAGTGCCATTTATTATTAATACGATAAATTGTCAAATAACAGTTATTGGTACCAGATTCTATATCACTCAGGAAACTAATGGAATTAAAGTTGAAGTTTTGGAAGGTAAAGTTAAAATAGCTGACAATAACGGTAATTCAAAGATAATAACTGATAGCCAGAGTGCATTGATATCTGACCATATTCAGTTCAATCCTGTATACACCGGGGAGTTGAATAAAGCCAGATATTCTGATCTTGAATTCGATAATATTACAGTGCAACAGGCAATTGATTCTCTGAACTCAATATACAAAAGTGAAGTAATAGTTTTGAATAACGATATAAAAGATTTAGGAACTGAAACAATACATACCACAATCAGAAATTCATCGGTCAAGGATTTCGCACGATTTATGGAAATTGTTTTTGATGTAAATGTGATAAACTCCAAAGGGCAGTATATCATTTCCTTTAAATGAAAAGTAATATTAAATTTTCATTCTTTTTTGGTTTTAATGGTTGTTTAAGTGAGTGATTGATTATTTTTGTAAAAAATTGAATTTTTTGAAAAAACATTTTTATAAATATAATCCACTCACTTTTTTTTTGCTATTGATTTTAAGCTCCTGTGAACGTCCATTTCCTGTCGACAATTATTCAGAACCTGATAAACTGGTACTTAATTGTTTCATTGACAGTGACTCAACACTCCAATTAGATTTATCAAAATCATCTTCACCTTACAATGAATTTAAACCCCACCTTCAACAGTCAAATGCAGTGTTGACTCTGAAAGATGAAAAAGGTCAGAAGATAAATCTGACTCGACAAGAAAACAGCAATTTATATAAAACAGGGAATAAACTTAAGAATGGGGAAATCTATTCCATGAATGTTGAATTTGAAGGCTTTGAAGATATAAGGGCATACAGTTTGTTTCCTGAGAATGTCAGCGATTATAGTTATTCGGGCCAGGTAATAGTCAATGATGATAATCAAAAAGTATTGTACAGTAAATTCAGTTTTAACCCTAATCAAAATAAATACCTGATAATCAGGCATACGCTGAAGAAAAAACTTATTTCTATCAAAGGTGATACTGTTACATATACAGATACATCCTGGGTGAATCCTAAAAGCAATAATATTGAGCATGTTTTACCTCAAAATGCAGTCAATAAATTGCTTTTTGTAAATATTAAGGGAGATGGCCCTGAGATAGTTGAGTTTGAAAGCTATGACGGATTTGAAAAAAATGATAATCTGATAGAAGGATATTCCTATTTTGAACTAATCTCATGCAGTGAACAATATTATAAATACCTTAAATCACTCCTGCAATATTACTGGAACAAAAATTCAGCTGATCCAGGGGTTTTTACCCCCGTCACAGTATTTTCTAATGTTGAAAATGGCCACGGTATTTTTGCCGGATTTAGTACAGTGATTATTGAAAAAAAATATAAATAAGCAAAAAAATCAAAAAAACATATTAAAAAATTATGCAATATGATTTTTGTATTTATCTTTGCACCACAAACTATATGTCCGGGGTTATTTGTATTTCAACTGAAAATGTAGAGTTCATCCCAAAGACCTTTTTTTCTCTTTAATCCGGGCATATAGTTTATTTTTATCATCATACGATTTTTCCATTTTTTTTAGTTCTTATTTAAACAGTGAGTTCTTATTTACTGTTGTATATTATTATCGAATAATTAATCATTTTAGAATGAATAGATTTATCTTTTTATTGTCAGTAGTATTCTTATTATGTACATCATGTAATAAGGAAAAAGATCCCTCAATCGATGATATTATCCTGTCTCCTGAATTTCAGATGACTATTGATGGAAAACCATGGAAAGCAGTGCTTTATTTTTATAAAACTGAAACAGGTTATCCGGTGATTTTTGGAAGTGACAATGCATGGACACTTCACTGGACTTTTGAAGAAGAAATAAAAGTAAAAACGTATAATATCGGAGAACTTGAAAATGAACTTATATCCTCATTTTACCTTTATAAAGAAGGTAAAAATTATACTCTTGACATTATTTCAGGAACATTAAATATTGAAAAATTTGATAATGTAAACAAAGTGCTGACTGGTAAATTTGGTTTTACCGCAAAACTGGATGGTAAGAATGTAAATGTAACAAACGGTTCATTCGTTATTAAAAACTTTTAGCTAAAGAAATATTTATTTTGCTACTTTATTTTTTGAAAAATATTGTAATTTTGTGCATCAAACAAATTGATTATTATATTAAACAACACTCACCCACCCACACCCACCCACACACACTCTCACTCCCACACCCACCCACACACACACACACACTCACACTCCCACTCACACTCATTCTCGGGGTGTAGCGCAGCCCGGTAGCGCGCTACGTTCGGGACGTAGAGGCCGGAGGTTCAAATCCTCTCACCCCGACAAATGAAAGCCTGGCAGAATTGGATTTGTCAGGCTTTTTAATTTATACCATTTACTATTATTTTTTAGTCAAATTACTTAACGGTTACTGACACTGATACTGATACTGATACTGATACTGATACTGACACTTTGGTCAGTACAGGCACTGACACTTCGGTCAGCACAGGCACTTCGGTCAGCATTTAAAATATAATGCCGATGCAATAGCTGTTTAGGCCAAATTTTGTAGGAATATTCCAGATATGCTTTCGGTATTATTTCATTGATTAATATGATTTTTGACATTTTCAATAGATCTTTTTTTAAAAAACTATTGAAATTTGGTTTTTTTTGTTATATTTTTGTAAAGAAATTATTTAACTTAAAAACCATGTTTTATGAGTATTAATATTCTGAATAGAATTTCTGTGTCGGGAATATTTGGCTTACTGTTCCTGATGAATACAATCATGATCTCTCAGGATGATATTAATTTCAGTGTAAAAGGAGAATGGACAAGTGGACCCTGTGAGATGGTCGATTCAAATGGCAATCAGGTAATAATTAACGATGGATGTAAAATTGAGATCATGGAATTTCCAAGTGATACTGAGAAAGTCTTAGTCACTAATTTCGAAACTCGTGGTTTTGTTTATGATGGAAAATTGAGGGATGGCAAAGCTTTTCTGGGTATAAATGGGGTTGGACTTAGCATTGTAGATGTTTCAGATCCTGCTAATCCGCACGAAATAAGCTTTCTGAGCATCAAAGGATTTTATCCGGTATTGGAATTTATGGGAGATAAGCTGTTATATGCAACAAATTCTGTTAACGGTTTTAAATTGATCAATATTTCAAATATTAATTCGCCTATGATTGAGAAATCTTATGATATAAGTGACGTAAAAAAAATGGTTGCCAAAGATAATTATTTATACGCTTCTAAAGGCTCTAACGGAATGAGTGTATATGAATTAACTATCGATAACTATCTGAATACAGTTTTCAGCATCAACAACATATATTGTTATGATACAGAAGTTAAAAATGGTACCTTGGGTGTTCTTGCTTCTGACGCATTGCTTTTATATGATAATACGAACCTACTTATGCCGGTGAAGAAAGCGACAATACCTGTATCGTATGTTCAAAACTTTGGATTTCATGAAAACTTCGTTGTCTGTAGCGGATATAAAACGGAATGCATTGACATAAGCAATCTTTCACAACCACTGATTAAATCTTCCATAGATAATGGAGGACTTGCAAGGGACATGATCATTAAAGGAAATAAAATTTTTTCGGCTATGGATAGCAAAGGTTTTATAACTTACAGGATTGATCAGTCAGGAATTATTAAAAAGTTAATCGAACATAAAACAGGAGGGTATTCAAGAGGTGTGGCAGTGAAAAATAATATAGCATACCTGGCACAGTATAAGGAGGGAATTTGTTTACTTGATATTACAGACCGGAATAACATCAAAAAAATCAAAACTATTCCTCTTACTTATGCAACTGATGTAAAGATACAAGGCAATTACCTTTTTTGTTCAAATTTGGGATTGATGATATTCAATATTGCAAATCCGGAGAACCCGGTACAGCTTAGCTATATAAACCTGAATGAGACTACCTGGAGAATAAAAATTTTAGAAAATCTGTTATATCTGGCATCAGGAAGAAAAGGTTTGTTAATTTTTAATATTTCTGATGTAAATAATCCTACTAAAATTGGGGAATACAATACTCCGGGTGAAGCCATAGATGTAGACGTAAAGAATAATAAAGCTTATATTGCTGATCTTAAGGAAGGATTAAGGATTATCAATACTTCAAATCCTGCCAATCCTGTTGAAGTAGGCAGTTCAAAAGCATTTGTAAATATTTACTCAGCAGCTATTGCAGGAAATTATGCATATGTTGGAAGTGCTAATTATGGTATTAAGGTTCTTGATATTTCAAATCCTGCAGCAGTTACTGTTAAAAAAGAAATGAATAATGCCAGGGGATATCAGACATTGATAGATGACAATCTGGCCTATGTTGCCGGAGGATATGAGGGACTTGTTCTATTTGATATTACAGATCCGGGAAATCCTGTTCAGAAGACTGTATTTAATACTCCAGGGAATGTTTATGATATTTTTCTTGATAATGATTTAGTATATCTCGCTGATTATGATGCGGGGTTTGTGATCCTGAAAAATTGTCAGAAATTTACAGTTTATTCTGATTATGATTTTATTTCTTGCCACGGACTCTGTGATGGCTGGATTGATATTAAGAATGTAACAAATGCTTCATCTCCGGTTAATTATATCTGGAATAATGGTCTGTCCACTCCAAAGATCACAGGACTTTGTAAAGGCACATACACAGTTACGATAACAGACGCCAATGGTTGTTCTGAATCAAAGTCTTTTACTATTGCAGAACCAAATGCATTGAAGCTGGAAAACCTGGTTAAAACTGATATTACAGCCACCAATCCCAAAGGTTCGGTTAATGTTGAAATTTCAGGTGGAACTCCTCCTTACAAATATAGCTGGACTGGACCCAATGGATTCACATCTTCTCAGCTGAACCTTGCAGGGCTGGAAAAGGGATGCTATACACTTTCTGTCACCGATGCCAATGAATGCCTGTTGGTATCAGATCCGGTATGTATAGAGGATAAAGTAAGCAGCACGGAGTTTGCCGATGCAGAACAGGTGATCAGGATATCACCAAATCCTGTATGCACCAATTTGCTTGTAGAAATGATTTCTCCTGATATTTCATTTGACGGATTTACCATTTACAGCCCTGACGGCACTCCAGTGATACAAAGCAAACATAAAGAAGTTTCCGGTGACAAAAATTCGATAGATATCAATATCTCAATACTGCCCAGGGGTGTATATTACCTCAGCATACATGATAAAAATAGCAGGTTCTGTCGAAATATCAAAGTAGTGAAAATGTAAGGAGGGTAGGCATAATAAGAAAAATACTACTGAACCAGAAAATAAGTGTTTCATATAATAACCTAATTAGAAAACAAGACTGTTAATTGATCTTGTTTTAAAATTCATTTGACTTTCTCAGAATCAATGTTCAGTTTAGAAAGGATTAATGAAAAATTTAATTTCAGTTTGTCTATTAAGTCATTTTAGCTACTCATTATCTTTTTTGACCAGTAGAATCATTTTGATCCAATTTGTTTTGTATATACCATGATATTAAGTACAAAAAACCTGGAATCAACATGAAAATAGACAGAGCCAGCGTAGTTACAAAAACTCCAATTGTATCTGATGCAGTTTTTAACCTGAAAACTTCATAAATCATTATTATTAATATTGTAATGGGATAAATTGAACTTATGATCCCACCTGTCAACGGCCATTTCTTGCCAATTAATAAACCTAGTACATACAGAGCTCCCATTACGAAAGTCATAAAGATATCTACCAGAGTCCATGGAGGTGCAGAAAATGCAATCATGGAAAGCATTATAACAACTGCAAAAGCTGAATAAATTAACCCAATTATCCAGGCTGTATTTCGCAGATTTACAGTATTTATACTCATAGTTAATTGTTTTAAAGTGGATAATAAACCGTCAAAATTAAGCCCTTTAGCAATAATTTTTTTTTCTTTTAAATTCTGAATAGAATAAATTTTTCACTTAATAATCAATTTTTTATAAAATAAATACCTACAAAAATATAAGTGTTTTTTTATGCAAATTTAGAGTTTTTTTATGAACATGCTTAACTAAAGAAGAAATTATTGTTTGATCAGGATAAAAAATTCTTTTCATATTTTAAACAGAAGGCCATAAATCAACTAAATGAATTTTAAATCAATTGAATTATGCGTTAAAGATATGCTTAATGATTGAAATGAACAATACCGACATGAAATTGATAATAGCACTGACATTTGCAGTCAGCACAGGCACTGACATTGACAGTCAGCACAGGCACTTTGGTCGGTACAGGCACTTCGGTCAGCATTTAAAATAGAATGCCGATGCAATAGCTGTTCAGGCCAGCTTTGTTGGAATATTACAGATATGCTTTCGGTATTTCTTACCCTACTGCTAAAACTCAATATTTCAGGATAGGAAAGGTGTCCGAATAATTCTTTTCCTAAGTTTTTTAAAAAACCAATAAAAAAAGGAATTAAATATTATTATTTACTTCAAGTTCTGTATTTGGATTTCTGTATTTTGTGGTATTCAGCCTGTTGTAATATTCCATCAGGTCATGAACATTATATGCTTCATTGGCTTTGTAGGTGTTATTATTATCTTCAATGATGATCTCTGATTTTTCATTTGTTGTTATGATCCTTACTTCCGATCTGATAAGACCGATTATTCCGGTTATTATAACTATTACGGCAGCTGCTGAACTAATGAAAATAAGCCTGCCTTTCGATCTTTCCTGTTTTTTAAGTTCGAAGCGCTCCAGTTTGTATTCAAGCCTGCCCCAGACTCTTTCGGGTGGATCCAATGTATAATTATTACTTTTTGATCGGATATTATTTAACATTTCTTCAGTCATTTTATGCAGTGTTTATTTTTTCCTGTTCTTCAATCAATTTTCTCAACCTGTCTTTTGCCAATCTGAACTGGCTTTTAGAAGTATTAACACTAATTCCAAGCAATTCAGCTATTTCATTGTGTTTATATCCTTCTATCACATATAAATTAAATACTGTTCTGTAGCCTGCCGGCAATTGATCCAGAAGTTTCAGAAGATCGCCCAACCCAAGATAATCCTCAACTGTTATTTTATCACTGATATTGATATTGTCAACCTCTATCAGCATATTGAATACTTTATTTCTTCTGAGAAACATCAGAGATTCTCTTACCGCAATCTTTTTGATCCAACCTTCAAAACTACCTTCATTCTTAAAGCCATTAAGATTTTCAAATACCTTAATAAATGTTTCGATAAGAACATCTTCAGCATCATATTCATCTTTAATGTAACGACGTATCACGGCATAGGCTACTGGTGCAAACATCTCATAGAGTTCTTTTTGTGCACTTCTTTTATTTTGCAATGCCTGTTTTATCAGATAATCTTTATCCATTTGTTCATGTTATTACACTATGATGCATGAATTTACTATAATGATGCAAAAATTTGAGGTTTTGGTGCATTACAGTCATATTTTTACAAAAATATGTTCTACTGCAAGGGGTGATATTGCATTACCCTGAACCTTTGCTGATGCCTCAATCCTGAAATCTGATTTTACTCCATGTAGGTATTTGGCAGCTTTAACAAATGCTTTTGACAGGAAATTGGATGATCCTATCTTATCCATCTCCGACCGGGCTATCTGATAAGGTAGTTCAAATTCAAACGAAAGCTCTTTATTGGCATCGATTTTAAATGATTTTTCGGATACCATTTTCCCGGCTTCATATTCGTTGATCAGTTTTTTTTCACCTCTGCCACGCTGGTATCTTTCTATGAGTCTGATCTCAATCGATTTAATGACCTGATTCGACATTGAGCTGATATTTATTCTGCCTTTCAATATGCCAGATTCCATGGTAATTTCGGCCGGGACGACCAGGCTAAGTTTTACGCTTTCAATTCCGAAAAAACTTTTTACTTTACCTAACATTATACTGATTTTTTTATTTAAGTAAACGATTTAATTGTTATTTTATGGTATATCCCAGGTTTAAAGTAAAACTTCTTGGAGCTTCAAGTAATCCCGGACGGACTGAGTATTCCCTGTTGAAAAGATTATCGATATTGAACTGCACATCTATTCCTCTGAACAGGTAAGCTATGTTCATGCGGAAAATATTGTTTCCTGTATTATGCCTGGTCCTGTAATCTTTAACACCTTTGATGAAAATATCCTGCTCAAATATTTTGTCAACGGCTTCCATAAAACTGTTGTAGCTCGATCCAAAACCAAAACTAATATCTCTGTAAGTCAGTGAAAGATCGAATTTGCCGGAATGCTTGTACCTGTATTTTAAAATATTGTAATCTGTACTCAGATTCCTTTTTACTTCTTCATTGTAATCCTTGTAAACCGGATCAAGATAAAGGTATCCCCCCGATAGTTCAAAATCGACCTTTCCTATTTTTCCTGAGAAACCACTTGAAAATTCAGTGCCAAAGATTTGTGTGTTTCCTATATTTTCTGCTGTGAAATATGGGACTTTGTCGAATTTTAATACAAACTCAATCATTTTGTTGTATTGTGACCTGAATACAGAAATGTCTGCATAACCCTTTAAACTGAATATTCTCAGTCCCTGACGCAATCCAAGTTCTATTGTATGACCTGATTCTGAGCCCAGGTCAGGATTGGGGAATATCAGCAGTGCCCCGGAATATGTATTGGTAAATTTTTCAGCTATTGTAGGGTATCTGAAGCCTTGTCCCCAGCTAAGCCTCAGGTTGGTATATTCAAATAACTTATAATTTGCGCCCAGCCGGAATACCGGCTTGTCCTCGCTTTTATATTTATCACTTACGTCAACTCCCCGTATGATAGACGGCCCATCCACTGAATTAAGTTCATACCGGGCTCCACCTATCAGATTCAATTTTTTAAAAAACTTTTTTTCCAACTGCAGATATGCAGCAGTATTGCGCGATTTGAATTTTTCATCTCCATACAATTCTGCTACAGTTTCGCTCAGGGTATTAACCAATCCACCTGTGAAAACCATATCGAATGAATAGAAATTCTTTTGATATTGATATTCAGAATAGAAACTTTTTGCTTTGTTCGATTTATCTCCTGAGACCTGGTTTGATACATAATAATACCTGGTCTGAAGCAAATGTTTTGTCCCTTTGTCTGAAAGATAAGATATATATGGATCTATAAAATAAATATTTTTGTCCTGTCCTGCATAAGCAGTTTTAGCACCGATATATGCACCTTTTTCTGAGTCTTCCCAATAGAAATAATTAAGACTTGTTCCTTTGTTGTAGTTTGCATGAATTCCCATGGTAAGGTTTTCAGTAAGGTGATAATCAAGATTAAGTGTTGCCCTGTGATAGTCATTAAAGCAAAATTTCTTGTAGGAATCTTCCCTCGAAAAAAATAATGAGGAAACAATATCGAGTGAGTTAATTTTTTTTGCATAAACAGCAGAGAATCCGTTAGAATACGGTGAGCGATCCCACCACTTTTTTAAAGTGTCCTGTGGATTGTCATATAAGGTGAAAAATGATCTGATGCGCAGATATGGTTCTTCTTTTGCATAAATTGACAGGATGTTTATCACTCCATTCATGGCAGCTGAACCATACAATGCTGATCCCGCTCCTTTAAGTACTTCAATTTTTCCAATAGTTTCTGTTGCTATATTTGACCAGTTTGGATACCCTGAATCGTATTGCAGCGCAGGCATATTGTCAATAAGTACCATAACCCGGCTACCTGCACCATATGCGAATCCTGAACCTCCCCTGATGCTGACCTGACCATCAACATAATTTACACCAGGTACTTTTTCCAGGAGGTCATCAACACGTTTTACATTTGTTTTCTCTAAAAATCCGGGCTTTACTGTTTCGATACTGACAGTTACATCTTCGATTGCTCTTTTGAATTTTCCGGAGGTGATAGTGACTTCATTAAGTCTCTTTGTATTTTCTTCAAGTAATATCTCACCCAGATCGTTTTCTCCCGGTCTCAGTGTGGTATCGAGTTTGAACGGAAGAAAGCCGAGATAACTTATTTCCAGTTTCAGCTCTCTGACCGGAATCTGAAACCTGAATTTACCTTCAAAATCTGAAACTGATGTCTTATTATTATAATGAATAAATGCCTGAGGCAATGGTTCTTTTGATATTTTATCGAGCAATACACCTTTTACTGTAAATTGGCCAATAATAGTATTTGAGCATAAGAGCAAAAAATACAAAAACAATCTTTTCAATATAATTTTTTTCATGTTTTTAAGAATAATTATTTGATTAAGTACTCCATTATTTCATTTTGTCGAGATAAAATTAATATTTTTTTGATAATTGCAATACAGATATTTTATTTTAGTATAAATTTACATTTTTAAACATTTAATTGCTATGAAAAAAATTCTTATCCTGATTCTATTTGTTTTTGGTGTAACCGGATCTTTTGCCCAAATACCGCTTTGTAAACCTGACAGTTCGTATTTGAATAAGCCGGCAAATATTTATCCTTCACCATTTCATCCGCGATTGAATCCCAAAGGTGGGGTACTTGATTCTGCTTGTATAAATAAAGATTACAAATTTGTGTTTACGGTAGTGGTACCTGATTCCTTTCAAACTCCTCTCGGACAGGTAAAACTCGATAGTATAGTGATAGCTAAAAATGGAATCCTTTTTGCTCCTAAGGGAATAAAATATGCATGCAATCCGCCTAACTGCAAATACAAAGCCGGCACTCTCGGTTGTCTTGAGCTATATGGCAAACCAACAGCTGAAAATGCCGTAAAAGTATATGATCTGAAATTGAAAGTAAAGATCACAGCTTTATTCGGTCTTATAGTGATCAATGACACGCTTCCGGATTTTATTTCAGATTCTGCTCATTATTACCTTCCGTTATTTGAAGAAAACTCACCAAATTGTAAAACAACTGCAGCTGATGAATTCTTTGCCCAGGAAATCAACCTGGTACTGAGTCCTAATCCTTCGGACGAAATGCTGAATATCACATTTGATACTCCTCAAGCATCGCGATGCCGTTATTCGATTGTTGACCTGACAGGAAAAGAAATCCTGGTAAATGAAAAAAACAATCTTGAAAGTCGCGTGATGTTTGTTGAGGATATTTCTTATTTGAAAAAAGGCATGTACCTGTTTGTTCTTGAAGTTTCAGGAAGAAAAATTATCCAGCGATTTGTGGTTAATTAGATTTGTTTAGTTTTTTTTCTTAACAGAGATATACCCTTATGCTACGGACATTTTATATGATGATGGTGCTTTCCATCAGTTTTACGGTTTCTTATTCTCAGGAAAAATTTAAAAGAGACATCTCGCTTGAAGAGGCTGTACTTAGAGGTTCAAAATACTCACCTGAATCCATGCCGGGGTTAAAATGGCTGGGTAATAGTGACAGGCTTGTCAAAAACAGTAAAGACAGAATGTCGGTGCTTGTTTCCGAAGCAAACTTTAATGCCTGGGATACATTATTTTCAATCAAAAATATCAATGATCATTTTAAACTGAAGCTGAAATACATACCCGGATATAGCTTTTTGAATGACAGTTGCATTCTTTTTAGTTCAGGTCAGAAATATTTTATGTATAATTTCATTAGTTATAATGGAAAAATTTTCGCAAGCGAACCATCCACAGGAGAGAATATTGATTTTTGCAGGCAAACGGGGAATTTTGCATATACAATTTCCAATAATCTGTTCATCAGGTTAAAAACCGGAGATTCGGTTCAGATTACTTTTTTTGATGACAAGAACATTGTTGCTGGACAGTCTATTGCAAGAAATGAATTTGGAATTCACAAGGGTACTTTTTGGTCAAATGACGGTAGTAAACTGGCATTTTATCAGAAGGATGAGGGCGATGTTACCGATTACCCGCTTATCGATTTAATGACAACTCCTGCTTCTTTGATCCCTACAAAATATCCGATGGCAGGAATGAAAAGTGAAATTCCATCAGCAGGTATTTATGATCTTATTACCGGGAAAATAACATATTTAAAGACATCAACAGAAGAGCCTGATCATTATCTGACAAATCTGTCATGGGATCCTACTGGAAAATATATTTATTTGGTCGAAATTAACAGGGCTCAGAATCATTTTGATTTCAATCAATACGATTCAGAAACAGGAGAATTGGTTGCAACATTGTTTGAAGAAAAGAATTCGAGGTATGTTGAACCTGTCGATGAAGCATGGTTTATACCAGGGAGAAAAGGTGAATTTCTGTGGTTCAGCGTCCGGGATGGTTTCAGGCATTTGTACAGGTATAATACTGAGGGCTATCTATTGAATCAGGTCACAAGGGGTAATTTTTCTGTTAATTCAATTTTAGGAACAGATAAAAGTGGAAAAAATCTGTATATTTCTGCTTCTGATGAATTGGGGCTGAATGATGAACTATATATTGTGTCGCTTGAAAAGGGCGATATGAAAAAACTCAGCAATGAAGCTGGTGTGCATACTTATTTGCCTTCCAAAAGCGGAAAGTATATAATAGATACTTATTCAAATATGACAACACCCCGGGTGATAAATGTTATAAATAATAAAGGTAAAAATCTCAATAATTTATTGATATCAGCTAATCCGCTGGATTCGTTAAAAATTGGTAAAACTGAAATAATCAATATAACTGGTGCAGATGGAAAAACTATTCTGAACGGAAGACTTATTAAGCCCTACGATTTTGACCCTGCGAAAAAATACAAAGTGTTCGTTTATGTGTATGGAGGCCCTCATATGCAGATGGTTAGAAATGGATGGCTTGGGCAATCATCATTATGGATGTATTCACTGGCCAACAAAGGCTATCTGGTTTTTGTTCTTGACAACAGGGGCTCTGAGAACAGAGGTTTTGAGTTTGAAAGTGTAATACATCGGAATCTTGGAGAAACAGAGATGGAGGATCAGATGAAAGGGGTAGGGTACATTAAAAAACTTTCTTATGCTGATACCACAAAAATGGCAATACATGGGTGGTCGTACGGAGGATTTCTTACAACATCGCTAATGCTCAGAAAACCGGGTACATTTAAAGTTGGTGTTGCGGGTGGGCCAGTAATAAACTGGAAATGGTATGAGGTCATGTATGGAGAACGATATATGGATATGCCTGAAGAAAATCCTGAAGGATATGAAAAGACCAGTTTATTGAATTATGCATCAGATTTAGAAGGGAATCTGCTGATAATCAATGGTTCGATTGATCCAGTAGTAGTTCCTCAACATTCATTGGCAATGTTAAAGAAATTTATTGAGGCCGGAAAACAAGTCGATTATTTTGTTTATCCAATGCACGAACATAATGTATTCGGACAGGACAGATATCATCTAATGCAAAAGATAATCAATTATGTGGATGAAAAACTCAGGTAGTTCTCAATAAATAATACCATTTACAATTATTCTTTAGTCCAATTGCATAAGGGTTACTGACACTGATACTGGCACTTCGGTCAGTACAGGCACTTTGGTCAGTACAGGCACTTTGATCAGCATTTAAAATATAATGCCGATGCAATAGCTGTTTAGGCTAACTATGCTGGGCCTCGGATTAATTGTTATCTTGTAAGAAGCAAATACAATTAGATCAAGTCGATGGAAACGTATAATATGTCAAGTTTTATAAATGGAATAGGAAAGGTTATACTCATTAAGACTAAAAAAGATGCAAAATAAATTATAAATTCATAATAATATGATCGCAGATACAATCTGCGACCATCCAGAATATCTGATAATTCCGGTTTTCACCCTAAGTTCAAATAAAGTTCACCGACCAGATTCAAATATTCTGCTGAATAAGAGCCGTCTTCATTGTAAATTATGAGGTCCTTATACTTTTTTTTTTCATCATTATTTTTACAGAATTCAAGTAATATTCGTTTTTTAGATGTTTTTGTTATCAAATTAGTTTTCCTTGAAATTTGGATTTTTAGATCTTCAGCTAATATTAATAATTTCTCAGCCTGTTGAGTTGGTAGTATTAATGATAATTTGCCATTGTCTGAGGAATTATGGGCAAAATAAATGAGAATATCGCTATGAGATAAAGTAACTGTGTGTCTTGATAATTGTTTGGATTTAGCTGGTGGAGGGAGAGTGTTATCGAAAAATGGTGGATTTGAAACTATATGGTCAAAACTGATCTCATTTGTTTTTTCAAATTGGAGCAGAGTTTTATTGTAAAGGATTAATCGTTCTGGCCATTTACAATTTTTAAAATTAAAGCTCGCATCTGAAAATGATGCTGCATCAGGTTCTATAGCTGTTATCTGAGCCTCGGGATTTCGATGTGCAGCTATCAGCGCTATCAAACCGCTGCCTGTGCCGATATCCAGTATTTTTTTGTCATTATTAAAGTTAGCCCAGGCACCTAACAAAACACCATCAAAACCTACTTTGAATGAGCTTTGATGGTGTCTGACACTGAACTGCCTGAAATGAAATGTATCTTTATCAAGCATTTCTGAAAAACAAAATTATCTTATTTTACAACTTTCACATTATCTATTTCCCATGTAGCGGAAGCTGAATTGGTACTTGTATATTTGAATGCAATGTAAATATTCGAATTATTATAAGTTGAAAGATCTATTTTGCCGGAACTGACATAATTAAAATTACCTGGGCTCTTTGTATAAGCCAGGGTAGTCCAAGTTGCAGTTGCGGGGCTTCCTGTACCTGAATAATTTTTTGAGATCAATACCTCCAGTGCATTTCCATCAAATTTTGTAGCATTATCAAAAAACAATGCAGCTGTGGTTATCCCTGTAAGGTCTAATTTTGGACTGATTAGCCAGTCCTCATTTTCATTGCTTTTCGAATTTGCATAGCCACTCATTTTAGCACACGAACCGGGGTTTCCGAATTGTGTATCAAGCACCCATACTTCTGCTCCTTTTTCACTTATTGCCTTCCATTTGCCTAATCCTGTTTCGAAATCATCTTTAAATATTTCAGTTGTTGGATTTGTACCACCATCCTGTACATCTGAAGGATTTCTGATACTAAGTTGATATGTGTCATTGAATTGTCCGACTATGGCTGTGATATTAGCTTTTGATGAAGGTATAGCATTGGTGGCAAAAGTTGCTGCAGATCTGGTAAACAGATTTATGCTGTCAACTCCGTCCTTAATATAAATCTTATCCTTATAAATCGAACCTCCGGTAAAACTGATGCTTTTTACAAAAACAAGGGTGGATTCCCATGCTTCAGTATTTGCCAATATCTGTTTTACGGTGGCTTCTCTTGGGGTCAATGAAGATGATCCGACTTTTTTAGCAAAATCAACTGACACATTTGCTATTTGCAAAAGTTTGCTGTATTCACTCATTTCAAGCTTGCTTACCGCTACTTCAATTTCGTCATTCAGGTTGAAGGAATGATTACCGTCAAATCTTACGACAATACCGGCACTTGCATCCTGAATCACTACATTTTTACCATCAAGATTATTTGCACTCTTATCAGAAATCACTACACCTTTGATCTTGGTTTTATCCGCTATATTTTTTTGCCCTGAAGCGTACAGATCCCTTAAACTTTTTATAGTTACAAGAGTCTCATTACCTGAGCTGGTACCACATCTGCCATTTTTGAAATTTATATCTTTGAGGCTTCTTATGAATCCCTGGTAATCTGTTTTATAAATGCCAAGTACACAAGTAAGCTCTCCATTTAAGGAAGGTAGTGTGTCATTGGCAAATTTAGCATAACCGCTTGATCTTAAAATAAACTCTTTTTTCGAACAATCTACTATGGTTCTGTTGGCATCAGTCTTATTGGTTCCATCTGCAAATCTCGAACCTAAAGCAGAGTTATCAAATTGGACATCGTACAATTTAACCAAAGTACTGATATCATCGGCTGTAAACTGGCCTATTTTTACAACTTTTGGTTGAATGTAGTTTTTTAATGATCCACCGACAATGTAATCATCCATTATTTTTACAGGAATTGGAGAAAGTGAACCCTCTGACTCGGCGAATCCTAATTGGATCAACTTATTATAATCATTCATAACCAATCCCTTAGCTTTAATAAAAACCCTTCTTCCAACCGGAAACTTGCTGAAAAGATCGCGACCGTCTATCAACACTTCAATTCCACCGGTCGAATCCTGCACAACAATTTTTTTATAAAAATTTCCCGTGCTATCATTTGCTATAACAGTAGCTTTCAGGATCAGATCTTCTTCTATTTTTGTAAATGCTCCAAAAGCATGCTTGCTCTTTATAGCTTTGATTGTTGAATTACTTTTAATATCCGGGTCCTTGAAAGGAAACTCAGGTTCATCAAATTCCCTGTCAACACATGCTACAAAAATGACAGAGCCAAAAAATACTAAAGTCAAAATTCTTAGAATACTTTTCATTTTATAATTTTTATTTATTAATTTTAATTATTAACTGATAACTGATCAAATTCTTAAACTAAGGCTTATATAATAATTTGCTCCATAAGCATAAAAATACTTAGGTGGGAATTTATTAACATTTTTCCCCTGGTAATCGAATCTGAACTGTTCGAATCCACCTGTTTTAAAATCAGTATTATTCAAAATATTATTCGCACCAATATTTAGATAAATGAAATACTTTTTAATTTTCCATGACTTGCCACCAAAAAAATCAACGGTAAAATCTGCTGGTAGTTTTTCCTGAGATATAATAGCATACCAAAGGTCTGGATTTGCTTCCTTGTCAATTCCGTCGAGTGTTTGTTCTGTTCTTCTGTCAGGAAAGAAATCAAGCCATGAATCAGCAAAGTAATTGAAAGAAAGGGTTGCAAACCAATATTTTGGAGAATTGTACCTGATCCCTGATGAAAAAGCCTGTTGTGGTGTGCCTGGTATCCTGAAATTCTTTATATAGATTGTTCTGTTTGTTAAAACTTCTGAAGTATTGTCTTGTGAAATTGTTGCAGTGGGTCTGTTTTTGTAGAAGTATTGTCCGATTGATGCAACTCCGTTTACAGATAGTGAGCTATTCAATTTGTATTCAGCACTGATCTCGGTTCCATAATGAACCTGTTCAATTCCTGTCATAATATAATTTACAAAACTTTGCTCTTCATCATGGAAAAAACTTGATACCTTGATCTTATCTTTTATATCAATGAAGTAGGCTGAAGATTTGAAATTAAATACCGGACTTTTATGCACATAAGCGAGTTCAGCAGAAAGTATTTTTTCTGATTTGAGGTCATTGACCGCATCATGTCTGGTGCGAGGACTGATAAAAGCATTCCTTGCAAAAGGAGCTTTGGTCATCATCAAACCATTAATATAAAAATAGTTTCTTCCATTTACTTTATAGGTCATTCCCGATTTTAAACCATAATTGAAAAAAGAATATGTGTCACTTTTACCAAATGAGTTTTCCGGGAATTTTCCGTTTTTGTATTTACCATCTCTAAAAAAAGAAGTATTTGTCAATTCTACAGCAGCATAGACATCAATCTTATTAAAGGAGAAAAATGACTTAGCCCAACCCTGAGCCTCGCTTATATTTATATCATAATTGTACCCGTAATCATCTCCTTCCCTTATAATTCTATCAGGATTATTGAGGTCATACTGTGTTTTATTAAAATCATCAGGAAAATCACGTTCTGCGTATTTATCCCAATTGAGGAAAAACGTACCGCCAAGTAAATCCTTTGCAATCTGGAAATAGTGAGTTTTTTGATAGACATAGCTCAATCCTCCATTGAATGTTATATTGTCTGTTAATACAGTTTGAAGGTTTGTGTTGAATGTCAGTTTTGTAGGATCTTCCCTTTGTTCCTGAAGCACATAATGAGAGAATTTTTCATTTGAAATATCACCGTCAAATTTTAATTCTTTCAGAATTTCACCTGATGATGTTTTATTGAATAGATATATATCATACCAGTTAACCTGACGTAATGATTCGTTTTCAGCGAGTGATTTAGCCAGCAGATCCTTAATTTCCTGCGATTCATAATAGCTTGGCAGGTAGCCGTAATAATCCGGCCTGGGGTCCGGTGCATAAAAATAGTCCAGTCTCGTTTTTCCGTAACTTCCAATGAGTGCTCCTATGCTTGTGCTGAGTTCAGAGTTTTTATTGTATTTCCAGATATGCCTTAAAATGCCTAAGGGTTGAAATCCTGTATTGATCCTGCTATTGCGTTTTTTACCATTCTGATAACCCCAGTTGGCATTGTAATAATTTGAACCAGCCAGGTCATACATTTCCTGAGTGGCTCCACTTGAAGTTCCTCGTGTATTCGGAGCAGCAAGTGCGACAAAATTCAGAAGGTGTTTTTCTCCTATTTTTTTATCGATACTCAGAAAGCCTGAATATGAATCATAAAATGTTCCTTCAACATAGCCTTCATTTGCCCATCTCCTGGAGGCAGACAGGCTATAGGCCCAGCCATTTTTCATCATTCCGGTGGAATGTGTTATCATAGCCCTATGCCTGTAGGACCTGTTGGATTCAGCAAATGATATCCTTGTTTGCTTCCATTGACTTGAAGCGGTAAGGTCTATATAGTCGGAACCCGTTAAGGATCCAAAGTCAAAATAAGGAGATTCGAGACTATTACTTCTGCTTACCGATCTCATCACATCATTCAGTCCACCCCATGTACTCCATGAAATAAAACCGTCTTCAAGGTCTTCAACGGGCATACCATTGAGGTACATAGTGCCATATTCACTTCCAAGTCCCCTGATTCTGAATCTGGCAACATTAAAATTGAAAGTCGCTGTTCTTTCGAATAAATCATTGGAAGCAGTCAAAAGGCTGGAAACCCTTTGTCCTTCATCATCTGATTGCATTTCCTCACTGACCAGTGCTGTACTTTCATTGTCAGTTTTTATTATTGGTGTCAACCTGATGTTACCCATATCAACAGAAGTGCTTATCTTTGCATTTGCACTTCCAAAATATGAATCATATCCGGAACCAGAAAAGGATATATTTATTATCCCTGGATTTTCTGAATTAATTGTAAATTTTCCTTCAGCATCAGTTGATGTAATTGTATTGGTTCCAATTATTTTAACTTCTACGCCTTGAATTCCTCTGTTTTCAATTGCGTCTGTCACTGTGCCGGAAATCATCACCTGTGATAAGGCACTGATCCATGATAAACAGATAAAAAATACTGTGTAAATTGGTTTTTTATATAACATATTTTTCTTTCAGGTTGAAGTTTTATTAATTCCTTTTATAAATCTCTTTTTGTCTTATTTGTAAAAAAGTAAACAAATGAAACATGCAAATATAATAATATTTTATAAATTCAAATTAATTCTACATCAGATCAAATAAATAAGTAGAATAATATTTTTTTTTAATGCCTGCTTCTAATATTTATAAACTGCGTATTTCATTCCATGGTTAAAATTTTTACGTCCCTGCTGATAAATGAAATCGTAACTACTCAGCTATTTGCATTTGGCTAATAGCTATTTGAATTTAAAACAAAATTTGATGAGGTCAGAAACTTTAGAAACCTCAACATTTGGTAGGATAGCATCACTATCATTATGAAAGTTTATCATCTAGGGGAATTATTACCTTTGCTAAAAAGTTCATAAAAAAATGGTAACTACCTACTCAGCTATTTGCATTTGGCTGTTAGGTATTTGAATTACTAAACAAAAGGCAAAAGGCTAATAGCTAAAAGCTGAGTAGTTACATGAAATCAAACCAAAATAAAATTATTTTCAAACATCAAAGTAATTTAAGGCATTGAAATATTTATTTTTTTTAATTTTGCAAACTTATGAAATTAACCGGGATAAATATCAAAGGTTTTAAAAGCTTTGCAAGGGAAACTGAGCTTTTTTTTAACGAAAGAGTTACAGGTATAATAGGCCCAAACGGTTCGGGAAAATCCAATATTGTTGATGCAATCAGATGGGTTTTGGGTGAACAGAAACCTACAGAACTCCGGCTCGATAACATGCCCGATGTTATTTTTAACGGTACAAAAACTGTCAAAAAGAGTTCAATGGCTCAGGTCACCCTGACTTTTGATAATACAAAAAATGTTCTGGCAACAGATTATAGCTCAGTAGCTATATCAAGGACACTTTTCAGCAGTGGAGAGAGCGAATACCGGTTGAACGATATTCCATGCAGGTTGAAGGATATTAGAAATCTCTTCATGGATACCGGGGTCAGTTCTGATTCTTATGCTATTATTGCTCTGAATATGGTAGAAGACATTCTCTCCGATACCAATGATTCAAGGAGGTTTATGTTCGAACAGGCAGCAGGAATATCGAAGTTTAAAAAAAGGAAGAAGGAAACTCTTCAACAACTAAATATTACAAAAACAGACCTTGACAGGGTAGAGGATCTTATATTTGAAATTGAGGGTAATCTGAAAGAGCTTGATAAACAAGCCAGGAAAGCCAAGCAATTCATTGGACTGAAAAATCAATATAAAGACCTGTCTGTCAGGTTGAGCCTGATTAAATATGATAAATTTGAAGAATCCTTCCGCGAAATTTCAAGTAATATTGATAGAGAACTGATATCATTCAGGGAAACTGATACCATTATTCTTTCAAAAGAAGCCCGATTGCAGGAACTTAAAAAAAATTCAGTGATCCGCGATAAAGATCTAAGTGATTTTCAAAGAAAAATAAATAGTCACCTGGATAAACTGAGGAACAATGAAAGTGAAAAACAGGTATTAGCACAAAAGCTTAATTTTAACAAGGGTAAGACCGATGAACTGGATCTTGAAAACTCCATGATCAGTGCCCGCCTGGAAGAAATCAGTAATTCATTGTCAAAAATTGAAGAAAGGATTAATAATGAGTTGCAAATATCTTCAGCCCTCGATAAAATTCTGGCAGAAGAAGAATCATCACTTTTAAAGCTCCGTACTCATTACGAAAAGGAAAAATCAAGAATTGATGAGACAAACCGTAAGAAACGACATCTTGAAGAGCTTAAATATCAATTGATTAGAGAAACTGCAGTCCTCAATAATAATATTGATAATATCAGGAAAGATGTTGAGATCAAAAATGAATCTTTAACTAAGAATACCGCAGAATTTGACACTTTAAAGAAAAACCTGGAAGCAGACAGGAATAAGTTTCTTTTATTGGATCACCGACTGAAGGATATGAATGAAATAAAAGAAGCAAACTTAAAGAACCGTGAAAATATTTTACATTTAATTGATGACCTGAGTAAAAAATATTCTTTGCTTAGCAGGCAACTGGACGCAAGGAAGAATGAATTTAAGCTTATTAAAAATATGATTGACAAGCTTGAAGGATTTCCTGAATCAATAAAATATCTTAATAAAAACTGGAATTCTGATATTCCTTTGCTTTCTGATATTATATCGACAGATGAAAGATATAAAGTTGCTCTTGAATCTTTTCTGGAACCATTTCTCAATTATTTCATTGTTGAAAATAGCCTTCAGGCACTGGAAGCCATAAATATTCTCCGAAAATCACAAAAAGGGAAAGCCAATTTTTTTGTTCTGGATAAAATGAGTCCACAGAAAACAAAGGCTTCTGGATTGACGGGCTTTATTCCTGCTAAGGAAATAGTAAGTTTTGACAGAAAGTATGAAAACCTTATTGAGTTGCTGTTAGGCAATGTTTATTTATCTCCGGCCGACCTGGATGAAATAAATGTTCACGATGCAGACGCAGTGATCATTGATAAAACAGGTAGTTTGGTTACTGGAAATTATCACATTTCAGGGGGGTCAATCGGTCTTTTTGAAGGCAAGAAAATAGGCAGGAAGAAAGGTCTTGAAGATCTGAGTTCTACTATCAGGCAACTTGAAAATGATGTAAAAGATGTCGAAACTGAAATAGAAAATAAAAGAAATGAACTTTTATCAGTTGACAAGATCAATAGTGATGAAGACTTTAAAAAACTTGCAGATGAATATAACAATGTCAAAAATCAGGTTTCGCAGGGGGAATACAAACTTGATCTGATCAATTCAAATATTTTCAATCTGAAAACAGAAATTGAAAACTCAGCCGGGAAATTAAAAGAAAACAAAATCAGAATTGATGAGTTTGAAGTCAGGAGAAATAATATTGAAGCTGAACTTGATTCATTGACAGGACAGGTGACACCTGAAATCTCAGAAATAGACGGTCTTATGGAAGGCTTGTCAGAGGCTTCTTCACGTACCAATAACGCAAGGATAGAATCACTAAAACAACAAAATCTGGTATCGGTATTATCCAAAGAGCAAGACTTCAGGAAATCAGATAAGACTAATCTTGACACGAAAATTGCAGAAAATCACCTGTTACTTGCAAAAATGAGTCAGGAATCGACTGAAATGGAAATCCTGCTTGAAAAGATCGATAATGAACTGGTTGCTCAATATAAGTTAAAATCAGAATATGAATCACAACTGGACGACATAGAAAAAGAATATTTTGAAGAAAGAAATCTTATGGCAACTATAGAAAATGAAATGTCTGAAAAGAAACAGTTGCTCAATAAGTCTCAGTATCTTATCAACCAGTTTAAGGAAAAGCATCTAGATCTTGATTATAATAAAAGATCAATTTCAGAAAGGCTCAGAATAGAATTTGGTTTAAATATTGAAGATGTTTTAAAACAGCCAAGGATTGAGGAAGATGAGATCAGCCTGTCAGATAAAGTCGAAAAATTAAGGTCGAGAATAGATAATTTTGGTGAGGTCAACACACTGGCTATTGAAGCACATGATGAAATGCTTCTGAGATTTGATAATATTCAACGCCAGAAAACCGATATTCTTGAAGCTGAAAAATCGCTTAAGAAAACCATTCATGAGATAGAAAAGACCGCAACCGAATTGTTTATGGATGCATTTCAGGTCATCAGATCGCATTTTAAAAATGTGTTTACAACTCTTTTTACACAGGGTGATACATGCGATCTTTTTCTTGAAAATCCTGAGAGTCCTCTTGATTCAAAAATACTAATAACAGCAAAACCAAAAGGCAAACGGCCAAGAACTATAAGCCAGCTTTCGGGTGGTGAGAAAACTCTAACTGCTATTGCCCTGTTATTTTCGCTTTACCTGTTCAAACCGGCACCTTTCTGTATCTTTGATGAAGTAGATGCTCCACTCGATGATGCTAATATAATGAAATTCAATAATATTATCAGAGAGTTTTCCTCAAATTCTCAGTTTATCGTTGTTACTCATAATAAATCGACCATGACAGCGGTGGATGTATTATATGGGGTCTTCATGCAGGAACCTGGAGTTTCAGAAGTCACTGAGGTTGATTTCAGGGAATTTGCAGAATATGAAATGCCTGTTTCAGTCTGATAATTTTCCCTTGTAAAAAACCGGAATAATAAGATCTGTCAGAAAAAAAATAATAATAAATACAAATAAATAAATATTCAGCAGATCATTATATATAAAACAGTGGACTATAGAAGTGATGCCCAGGATCAAAGTCAATACGATGAAAATCATCACTGATAATTTGTAAAAATTGCTTGCGTATTCAGATGCAAAATAAACAGACAGCACTGCTATGCATAAAAACACTACCGACATACTGGCCCAGGCATATTTTGAGGTAATAAAGTACATTATCGCAGAAAACACACTTATCAATATAAATACAAAAGCTATAAAAGACTGGACCCTGGTTTTGTAACTGATTTTTTCATCAGTTTTTAAAATGGATTCTAAAACATTTATTATGACAGGAATTAATTTATCAACTGAATAAACAAAAAACCCTATTAAAACAAAAATCAGATTAAATATACTAAAATCATCATATCCAATACTTCGTATAAATACCCTGTAAAGTAAAAAAACAGATAAAGTAAAAATTACTTTATGTACAATTGAATAGTTATTGTCTAATTTTTTATTTAAATCTTTTAATATTTTCAACATAAGATTTAATTTTGCCTCGTTTTTAAAAGTCAGTCATTAAATTGATTTGCAAAAATATGTTTTTATAACCCAAATTTCAAATTTTTCAAATTATGTTTATATTGAGGTTTAAGTCGGTGTTCATAGGAATAATGATCGTTTTTAGTTCTTTCTTTATATTGACATCATTATATAATGAGAGGACAGCAATTCCGAAAATAGTCCAGAATTTTGCTGAGATTGAACATATTTTCAATAATTACAATGACACTACATATATAATTAATTTCTGGGCAACTACATGCCCTCCTTGCCTTAAGGAATTGCCCATGTTTGAAGATGTTGCTGAAAAGTATTCTGATAAAAAGTTTAAAGTCATTCTAATTTCAATTGATGACAAAAAAAGGATAGAAAAAAATGTGATCCCGTTTTTAAAGAAGAAAAAAATTAAAAATGAGGTTTTTTCTTTACTGGATGATAATCTGAATATTTGGACAGCCAAAGTAAACAAAGAATGGTATGGTGCCTTGCCATATACTCTGATATACAAAAATTCCACAAAAAAATACTACTTCGGAGCATTTAAAAATACACATGAAATAGAAAAAGAAGTTGAACATATAATGTTTAATTAAAAAATGTTTATCTTTGCACCCCTGAAAAAGTAAAAAAGAATTGGCCCTGTAGTTCAAGGGATAGAATGGAAGTTTCCTAAACTTTAGATTCAGGTTCGAATCCTGGCGGGGCTACAAGAAATATATTATTAAGTGCTGATAATTAATTTATTGGCACTTTTTTTTTATTAAGCGTAATGATTTTATTTTATTTTAATATAGTTTTGAGAAATGATTCATGTCCCCGCATTCCAAATTATGTATTTAAGTTTCCCAAATTTGATCGCTAATAAATATCAGTCTTTTTGATATAAAATTAGTATAAAAACCTATTTTTGCCAAAATTTTTAAATTAGTATGATGAATTTTGTTGAAGAACTGAAGTGGAGAGGCATGCTCAATGACATGACACCCGATACAGAAGAACATCTTAAAAATAATAAAGTGATTGGCTATATCGGCTTTGATCCGACAGCACCATCTCTCACAATTGGCAATCTGGTCCAGATTATGATTTTGAAATTTTTTCAGCTTCACGGTCATACACCTGTGGTTTTAATGGGTGGAGCTACAGGCAGGATAGGGGATCCATCTGGACGTGACTCTGAACGACTTCTGAAATCAGAAATTGAGCTTGATAAAAATCTTGAAAATCAGAGAAAGCAAATGTTGAAACTTCTTGATTTTGAATCAGGCTCAAATAGAGCTGTTTTGCTTAACAATTTTGATTTCTATAAGGACATGAATGTCCTGACTTTTCTTAGAGATGTGGGAAAGAATATCACAATTAATTACATGTTATCAAAGGACGCTGTAAAAAACAGGCTTGAATCAGGATTGTCCTTTACAGAGTTCAGTTATCAGCTTCTTCAGGCCTATGATTTTCTTTATTTGTATAAAAATCATAATTGTGTCCTGCAAATGGGAGGATCGGACCAATGGGGCAATATTACAAGTGGCACAGAATTTATACGACGCAATATTCCCAATGCGAAAGCTTATGCTATTACCACTCCATTGCTTGTAAAAAGCGATGGTAAGAAATTCGGTAAATCAGAAGAAGGAAATGTATGGCTTGATCCGTCAATGACAAGCCCTTACAAATTTTATCAGTTTTTTATCAACGTTGATGATGCGATGTTGCCAAAATTATTGAGATATTTTTCACTCAGGTCTATAGACGAAATCATAAACCTGGAAAACGAAAATAAAAATAATCCTCAGTTTATAAAAAGAAACCTTGCAGAAGAACTGACTGAGCGCATCCACGGAAAGGATGCCGTGGATTCAGTTGTAAGGGTTACCGATCTGCTTTTCAATCCGAAGTCAGATGCCGGCCATCTTAAAAACCTGACGGAAGATGAGTTTGTTACGGTCACAGCAGAAATTCCACATTTCAGGATTGAACGATCGGCTCTTGATCCTGGAATAAACATCATTGAACTGCTTTCTGAAAAATCCTCCATAGTTTCATCAAAAAGTGAAGCCAGAAGAGCAATTACCGGAAATGCCATAAATTTAAACAAACTAAAACAACAGGATCCTAACGTTGTTATTACTCCGGATTATCTTCTTAAGGAAAAATATATCCTGGTCGAAAATGGAAAAAAGAACAAATCAATACTGGAATTCGTTTAAATAACTTAAAAACTATATATGGAGAATATTGTGATTACTGGTACAGGAAGTTTTATTCCGGAAAGAATTGTAAAGAATGATCATTTTCTGGAGCACGAGTTTTATGATGAAAATCGGCAGCGTTATACTCACAGCAATGAGGAAATAATTCAGAAATTCAAGGATATAACCGGCATTGAAGAAAGAAGATGGGTCTCAGAAGACATGAAAAATTCAGATATGTCAGCTGAAGCAGCAAGAAAAGCTATTGAAAATGCAGGTATTGATCCCGAAACTCTCGATCTAATAATAGTAGGACATAATGTGGGAGATATTAATCCCGGATCGCATCAGACTGAATTGATCCCAAGTATTGCGAACAGGGTTAAAAATAAATTGGGTATTAAAAACAGTAAAACAGTTTCTTTTGATATAATATTTGGTTGTCCGGGGTGGTTACAGGGTGTGATCACGGCATTTGCCTATATGAGAGCAGGAATAGCGAAAAAAGCTTTGGTAATCGGGTCTGAAACACTTTCCAGGACTATTGACGAATATGACAGGGATTCCATGATATTTGCTGATGGAGCTGGAGCGACAATTTTTGAGGTAAAAGAAGAAAAAGAAAAAAGAGGAATACTATCAATTGGGGCTGTCTCCGATACCATTGATCAAACTCCATATTTATCAATGGGACATTCTTATGGTGATAATTCGGATCAGAACAGCTTTTATGTGAAAATGCAGGGAAGAAAGATTTATGAGTATGCTCTGACAAATGTTCCTCTTGCAATGAAAGAAACTCTGGAGAAAAGTCAAGTTGATATCAGCGAGATAAAGAAGATATTCATTCACCAGGCTAATGAAAAAATGGACCATGCAATAATAAACAGATTCTACAGGTTATTTGGAATAAGGGATATAGATCCTCATATAATGCCAATGAGTATTGATAAGCTTGGAAACAGTTCAACAGCAACTATTCCCACTTTACTGGATTCAGTTCTGAAATTGCATTATGAGATGCACGAAATCAATGAAGGTGATGCTACAATCTTCGCTTCGGTTGGAGCAGGAATGAATATAAATGCAATAGTCTATAAATTTTAATAAAAATTTGAAATAAATATATATTTAATTGAAAAATAGTATTACCTTTGCGCTTCAATTTAAAAAAAGTAGAAAAATCTAATCATGGATGCAATAAAATATGTTCAGGACCAATTGATTCAGAAAAATGATATTCCGGAATTCAGACCAGGTGATAATATTTCTGTTAGCTACAAGATCATCGAGGGAAACAAAGAAAGGATTCAGGTTTTCAAGGGCGATGTTATCAGAATTCAGGGAGAAGGTGCAACCAAAGTATTTACAGTTCGAAGGATTGCAAGTGGAGTAGGGGTTGAAAGAACCTTTCCTTACAATTCACCGAATGTAGGAGAAGTGATTGTTAACAAGAGAGGTAAAGTCAGAAGAGCTAAGCTTTACTATTTAAGAGACCTGACAGGAAAAAAGGCAAGAATCAAAGAAAAGAAAATTTTCAAAATATAAAAAGAGGGGTTTACTCCTCTTTTTTTTTAGAATATATTGAACCAAAGTGATATTAGTAAACGAGATGGGGACTCATCAGTTTTAAATTGTTGGCCATCAATTGAAAATGTTTTATAATATTTTGAGAAATTACCTTCGTATCTGATATCAATTGTCAGCCCTTTCAAGGTAACACCTGCTCCCAATTGGTACCCATACCTGATTTTAGAAAACTCTTCTTTAATCTCATGTTTCTCATTTATGTCAGAAAAACTGTTCAGAAAATAATGTCCGACAGGTCCGGCATAAATTTTAAAAATTGAAGGAGCTATCATTATCAGAACAGGTAAATCAATATTCTGGTATCTTGTAGTTCTGATTTCCTCAATTGAGTCTGCTGTATTAATATTTTTAAGTTTATAATCTACTTTATTTGTATTAAATATCAATTCAGGCTGGATATATATTCCCATCAAGCCCAACCGACCATAAATACCACCATGGAAACCATACCTGGAATCTTTCAGACTAAGTTTTAGGTCAGAAGTACTTCCGATATGCCTTGAAGCCAGGTCATAACTTGATAATCCTGCTTTAAATCCAAACTCATTCTGCGCTACAATATTCAAAGAAAAGAGCAGGAAAAAAAAGGAAAAAATCAGATTTTTCATATTTAATTTTATATTTTTATATTATATTAATATTTAATATGATACATTTTTTGTAAAAAAAGCTGCATCATTTCTCCTTAATTTTGAAAAGATTAATCAAAGCATTTTTTGAATAAAAAAAAATAATTTTATTATAACAATGATTTTCTGTACCTTTGCACAAACTATTTAACAAATAAATATTATTTATATTGTAAACCAAAGTATTAATAAAGTATTAAAGTTTTGTTAATGAAAACGGGGCTGGGTAAGGTCGAATATATTGGAAGTTTTCCGGGTTATGAAAAAATGCCCGTGCACGACAAACCTGAGTTTTGTTTCATAGGCAGATCAAATGTTGGCAAATCATCATTGCTTAATTATCTGAGCGGTCAGAATTCTTTAGCAAGGACTTCTAAAAAACCTGGAAAGACTCAAAGTTTGAATCTATATCTTAATCATGAAGGATTTTATTACGTAGATTTACCCGGTTATGGATTTGCAAATACCTCTAAAGCAGAGAGAGACAGGTGGAAAAAAATGATATATAATTATCTTGAAAAACGCAAGAACCTGGCATTATGTTTTGTTTTACTAGATAGCCGCATAAGTTTCCAACAGATTGATAAGGATTTTATAAACTGGACAGGAGAAAAAAGTATTCCGATTGCATTGGTGTTTACTAAAACTGATGCAGTAAAGAGTAGCATGAAATCAAAACATATATCGCAGGTTAAAAAGGATTTGCTGCTTGAATGGGATCACCTGCCTGAAATATTTGAAGTATCTTCAGAGGATAAGATTGGAGGTGAAACATTACTGGAATACATAACACAAATAATTGAAACCTTAAGAATTTGAGATGAGTGTAACAACAAATACGATTTTCCCCCATATATTAAAAGATATCAAATCATGGCCAATAGTCAGATTTTGTTCGAACATAACTCCTTTCAAGAAGAAACTTGTTGAAAGTGTTTATAAGGATTTGCTTGAAAAATATGGCGATAATCTTAAAACTGAATTGGAAAATTGTGCTTATTCAGAATTAAACAGGTTGAATAATAGTCCATGGAAAATAGATCCTCCTGAAGAAAAACTATTTTGGACAGAAATGAGGAAAGATCTTATTGGTGATCAAAGCATGGAAGCTGAAGAGAAACACAAATACCTGCTTAAAAGGATCATTAACAGATATGTTGAGGAAATCGTAGGTGATTTTAAAGAAGAAACCTTCAATTGGATAAGATTAATATTACCCATATTTCTAAACAGGATTTTTAATGCAGATTTTAAAGGAAGCATATTTTATCCCTTTAAAAAAAGTGCTTTAAAAAACAGATTATTGTTGGCAGGTCATATTGATGAAACAAGAGAATTATTCAAAAAAGGTCTTGTCATTCTTCTCCCTACTCATCAAAGCAATCTGGATTCTATTATGGTAGGATATTTAATGGATTACAAGCTTGGACTACCCGCTTTTTCTTATGGAGCAGGCTTAAATCTTTTTAATTATGAGATACCTGCCTATTTTATGTCAAAACTTGGCGCATACAAGGTTGACAGAAGAAAAAAGAATTCAATTTATATGAATTCCTTACTTGAGTACTCAAAGCATAGTATTTCCAATGGTGTAAATACTATTTTCTTTCCGGGAGGTACAAGGTCCCGCAGTGGTCAGATTGAGACTGAACTGAAAACGGGGTTATTAAGCAGCCTTATAGGTGCTCAGTTTGAAAAAATTAAAAATGGTGATGATAAAAAAATCTTTGTTGTCCCTGTTGTTTTGAATTACCATTCAGTGCTTGAAGCTAGATCACTCATATATTCTTATTTAAAAAATGAAGGGAAAACAAAGTATTTATCCAGGTCTAAATATAAAGAGAAAATGAACAGCACTATATGGTTGATCAGGTTCATGATCCGTTTATTCACTCAAAAATCGGATTTTGTACTTTCTCTTGGTCACCCATTGGATGTATTAGGCAACAGAATAAATCAAGATGGTGAAAGCATAGATGCTACCGGTAAGATCATAGATATTTCAGATTATTTCAGGCGTGAAGGAGAATTGGTTGATGACAGTCAGCGTGATTCTGTTTATACAAAGTATCTTTCAAAAAGCGTTGCCAAAAGCTATCTGGAGCACAACGTGGTTTTTTGCAGCCATATTGTTGCATTTGCTGCTTTTAAATGTTTTATTGAAGAACTGAATGTGGACAGCATTTATTCAATTTTTAAATATAATGAAAGGGATGTAAGCATAGGTAAGGAAAAGTTATTAATTCAGGTTGATTCTGTTCTGGACCAACTGTTTAAACTTGAAAATAAAGGCAGGATTTTACTTGATGATGAAGTGAAATCATCGATTGACGATGTGGTTCAGAAAGGTATTGACAGGCTTGGAGTATTTCATGTTTTCAGAGTACTTTATATTCAAAAAGGTGGCAGGATAAAGACTGGAGATTTTGGCCTGCTATATTATTATTCTAACCGCTTATCTTTTCTTAACAGTTAATTTTTATTGCTTTGAACTATATTGTACTTGATCTGGAAGCTACTTGTTGGAGGGGTAAACCACCAAATGGTATCAATGAGGTGATTGAAATTGGAGCAGTAAAGATCAATGCTTATGGTGAAGTAAAAGGATTATTTTCGAAACTTATAAAACCTATTGTAAACCCGGTACTATCAGGGTTTTGTAAAAAACTGACAGGAATAAGTCAGGAACAGATAAATACAGCTGACAGTTTTGTTAAGGTCATCGAAGAGTTTCAGGATTTTATTGACTATGATAATCATGACTATACTCTTTACAGCTGGGGTAATAATGATAAGGCATTTCTAAGCTCTAACTGCACACTCCATAATCTCGATTTTGAGTGGCTTGATCCTTTTATTGATATGCACAAAAAGTATCTGTCACTTAACGGCAACAAAAAGAAATCCGGACTTAAACATATCGTGGAAAGCGAAGGTTTTGAATTTGAAGGAGATCAGCATAGTGCCTACATTGATGCTTACAATCTTAGTAAAATTTTCATAAAATATCTCGATGAATGGTAAATTAATGACTTTGGAAGAACATTTCCGGATATTCAGAGAAGAAATAGTAGGAGTTGAAAGATCATTTGAAACTCCTTACGGTGAAAAGAAAATTCTTTATGCCGACTGGACAGCAAGTGGTCGCTTATACCGCCCAATTGAAAAAAAAATGCTTGAAATAGGGGAACTTCTTGGGAATACACACTCACCTACTACTATAACAGGTAAAACCATGACATTTCTTTACGAAAGGTCAAAAAACCTGATAAAAGAACATGTGAATGCCGGTTCAAATTATGCACTTATCCCTGCAGGTTCAGGGATGACAGGTGCTGTAAATAAGTTTCAGAGGATACTCGGCCTCAAATTACATGAGCATTTTAAAACCCTGATCAATATTCCTGAAAATGAAAAACCTATAGTTTTTATTACTCATATGGAACATCATTCCAATCAGACCTCGTGGCTTGAAACTATCTGTGACGTGGAAATAATTGATCCGGATGCCAGGGGCCTGGTTGACCTTAATTATTTTGAATCATTACTTGAAAAATATAAAAACCGGACCTTAAAAATAGCCTCTGTTACTGCATGCAGCAACGTCACCGGTGTACGGGCTCCATATAAAAAAATCGCACAACTGATCCATAAATATGGTGGATATTGTTTTGTTGATTTTGCATGTTCTGCTCCATATGTGCAAATAAATATGCAAGGAGAATCACATGAGGACAGACTTGACGCAATTTTTTTCTCTCCACATAAATTTCTTGGAGGTCCTGGTACATCAGGAATATTAATCTTTGATAAGGAATTGTATCATAATTCCATTCCTGACAATCCTGGTGGTGGAACAGTTGACTGGACAAATCCATGGGGTGAACATAAGTATCATGATGATATAGAATCCAGGGAAGATGGTGGCACTCCTCCTTTCATGCAGATAATAAAAACAGCTTTGTGCGTCAGACTTAAAAATCAGATGAACATTAATAATATTCTAAACCGTGAAGAGTCCCTGATAAAATATATATTCGAAAGATTTGACAAGCTTGATAATGTGCAGGTTCTTGCCGGGGATATACGTGAAAGGCTTGGAGTTTTTTCATTTTTTATTGATGGATTACACCATGATCTTGGAGTTAAATTGTTCAATGACAGATTCGGCATTCAAATGCGTTCGGGATGCTCCTGTGCCGGTACCTACGGGCATTATTTACTCCACATAAATAGGGAGAAATCCAAGGAGATCATTCAAAAAATCAATAATAAAAACTATTACATTAAACCCGGATGGATCAGAATGTCAATACATCCAACAATGACCGACAATGAAGTTAAAGAAATAATGGATGCAATTCAGGACATAAGTAAAAACTTTCATGAATGGAGCAAGGATTATGATTATGATACTGAAACCAATGAATTTTATCATAAAACTAAAGAGTTTAATAACAAGACTCAGATAGAACAACTTTTGAACTTTTAATTATAAATTTGGTTGAAGTATTTATTATCCGGCAAATTGGATCAGATTTCTGCCAATAAAACCGGTAAATAATTTTAATAAATTTATAATTCATCAATTATGAAATTTCATGTTATAGAAACCGGGAAATTTAAACTCGATGGTGGTGCTATGTTCGGAATAGTCCCAAAATCAATCTGGAACAGACTTAATCCAGCCGATGAACATAATCTTTGTACCTGGTCAATGCGTTGCCTGTTGGTAGAACATAATGACAGACTAATTCTTGTTGACACAGGTATGGGTGACAAACAGGATGCGAGATTTAAAAGTTATTTTCACCCTCATGGAGAAGATGGGCTGGTCCAGTCTCTGATGAAAAAGGGATTTAGTCCTGATCAGATTACAGACGTATTTATTACACACATGCATTTTGATCATGTTGGAGGTGCGGTGATGTTTAATCAATCAGGCGATTTGGTACCAACTTTTCCTATGGCCGCATACTGGACAAGCAAACAGCATTATGAGTGGGCCCTAAATGCGAACATGCGTGAAAAGGCAAGTTTCTTACATGAAAATTTTGTACCTCTAAAGGAAGCCGGGGTGCTACATTTGATTGATGCAGCACCGGATAAAGAATTGCAATGGATGGAAAAAATAAGTTTCAGATTTTATTATGGACACACTGAAGCGATGATGCTACCTGAATTCATTATGGACAACGGCAGAAAACTGATTTTTATGGCTGATTTATTACCTTCAGTTGGTCACCTCAGATTGCCATATATTATGTCTTATGATATACGGCCAATGATAACCCTTGACGAAAGATATTTTTTTTATGATTATGCAGTATCCGAAGGTTCATACCTGTTTTTAGAACACGATCCCAATAATGAGGTTTTTTCAATATCAAAGGATGACAAGGGAAACTATATTCCCGGTGATATATTAAAACTTGATCAATTACAGTACTTATAACTTGTTTTCACATAATAATACCTGTTCCACTATAAAATGGTAAAAACAGATTTGCAGTTTCTATTTACAAGTCCGGGACAAACTTCCTTCTCCATTTTCAAGGCAGAGGGGTTGGGGATTAGAATCAAATGTCTTATTTTAAAACAGAAAAGGTATGCATTTGCAGAGCCTTTCTACAACTGATGCTTTGACAATGAAAATTATTTGCAAGCATTCAAAGATCCTTTACTGCAAATGATACCATTTCCACAATAAAACCTTACAGGAACACTGTGCCTTATGACCTTTTTTACTTTTTAAAACCTTCAGGGTACATAACAACTTCAATCATATTTTCTTCATTAAAATAATTATTGGCTGTAAGTTTAATATCAGCGGCGGAGAGCTTATTTATCCTTTCTTCAAGAGTTTCAAGCCCAATTTCCTTAAAGTCAAGTTTATCCTGAACTATAGATTCAATCATATCAAGCCAGTAGTCATTTTCCCTCAGAGCTTTGACCCTTTCCTGCTTTTGAGTTTCTTTGATTTTTTGCATTACCTCCGAATCGGGACCCTCAGTTTTTATTTTCCTGATAACTTCTCTTGCTGCAGATATCAATTCAGATGCTTTTACAGGGTCACAGTTGAATGATATATTAATTGTATAAGCTTCTTTTGGCTCATTAAATCCTCCTCCGCTGGCTCTTACACCATAGACTCCGCCTATGTCTTCTCTCAATGATTCCCTTAGTTTAATGCGCAATACATCTATCAATGACCTAAGAATGTAGTTATTATCCAATGTCCATTTATAATCACCATGATATGTTATATCGACATATGCTTTTGGTGCTTCACCCTGGAATATCTCTTTTTTATTGTTGCCTTTAATCAAATCTACATTCCTGTTCAACCAGGAAATATTTGTCTGGGTTGATGGCAGATTTCCAAGATATTTTGAGCACAGGTCCATCAATTGTTTTTCATCAAAACTGCCTACAAAGAAAAATCGAAAACTTCCTGCATCCATAAATCTTTCTTTATATATTCTGAATGCCTCTTCCATATTCAATTTATCAAAGTCATCTGATTTGGGAAATCCTCCTGCTCTCAGATGGTTATTATACTGAATTTTGTTCAGTACATCTGAAAAATAATAATCAGGATTTTTAAGCATATTGGCATACATGCCTTTACTCCTGTTTATATATGATGAAAAAGCTCCAGCATCTTTTCTTGGTTCAGAAAATCTTAAATTTATCAACTGAAACATAGTCTCAAGGTCTGTTATGGTGGATCTGCCGGAAACATACTGATACAATGATCCAATTCCTGCAAAAACAGATACAGATTTTCCGGTTAACAGCCTGGATAACTGGACATTATCAAACTGTGATAATCCCATCTCTGCTACTGCACTTCCTGCAAATTTTGCCTGTAAATAGTCCTTGTCGTCATACAAGGATGTTCCACCTTTACTATATGAGGAAAAGATGATCTCATCATTTTTGAAGTCTGTCTTTTTATAATATACTTCAATACCATTGCCGAACCAGATCTTTTTAATTCCGTATTTATCAAAACTTTCTGATCCTTTAATTTCTGCTTGTTTGAGGGATTTGGAAAACAGAGGTTTATCAGTTGTCTTATCAATATATTTTTCCAGTTTCATAGTTTTCAGCTCAGCGAGGAATGATAGTATTTCCATTTCATTTGGTAATTCCACTCCTTCTTTGTCAGGGCCAGAAACTGCAATCACACGGTTATCATCCAATATCCATTCACGTGCAAAATTATTAATATCTTCAAGTTTTATTTTATCCTTATAGAAAGTAAGGAAATTCAATAACTGATCCGACGACAATAAAGGATCATTATCCAGGTAGTAGTTAACAGCCCTGTTGCAATAGACTGCAGATTCAGTTTTGTCTATTTCCTTAACCTGTCTTTCTGCACTTTTTATCATATTCGTCAATTGCCTGTCTAGTTCACTCTGCAAAAATCCGTATCTCAGCACTCTTTCAGTTTCAGTGGAAATAGCTTTAAATGCTTCAATAGCTTTGCCTTCCGAAGCTGAAGCAGAAGATCTGTAGATATCAATATCCCCAAGATCCTGTGTATAGCCAGAAAATGCACGAATAAAAGGCGGATTGGCAGAATTTCTAAGTTCATCAAGACGCGAATTTACCATCATAGTGAAAAGATCACGTTTGACATCATTCAGAAGGTCTGCTTTGCTCACAATAAATTTTTTAGGTAATTTATTTATAATCTGAACATTAGTTGAGGGTAGTTCCTTGTCTTTAACTATTTTGACCTGTGTGCCTTTTTGAAAAGGAATCTTATAATCTGAAGGTTTACGGGCACCAGCCGGATTTTCCAAAGAAGAAAACATTTTTGTCAGGCGTGCTTCCATAATGTTTACATCAATATCCCCAACAACTACAACTGCCATAAGATCGGGACGATACCATTCGCGGTAAAATCTTTTGAAAGTATTATAATCAGCATGTTGAATTATCTCCGGATCACCAATTGGTAACCTGTCCTTATATTTTGAATCCTTGTAAGTCACTGGCAGGATTTGTTCTGTAATTCTTTGCTGAGGACTCAACCTTGATCTCCATTCAGCAATTATAACACCCCTTTCTTTGTCAATCTCAACCGGATCGAGAGTGGCCTTTCCTGCCCAGTCGTGGATTACTAAAAGCCCGGTATCAAGTTGATTTTCAATGTCAGTTCTGACCTGAAGCCTATAGACAGTCTTATCAAATGAAGTGAAAGCATTCAGATCAGCGCCGAATTTTGTTCCAACCCTTTCAAGATAGTTAATTAGTTCATTTTTGCTAAAATTTTCTGTGCCGTTGAATTGCATATGTTCGATAAAATGGGCAAGTCCCTTCTGATCATCGTCCTCATCAATTGATCCGGCATTCACTGCTAATCTTAATTCTACTCTTTTTTCAGGTTTCGAATTCTGTCTGATGAAATAATACATTCCATTATCAAGCCTGCCGGTCCTGAACGAGGGGTCAACCGGAATTTTAGCAGCCAACATTGATGCTTGAAACACCGCATTTGGATCATCAACTGTTTTTTCATGAGTTTTTTTCAATTCTGCCTTTTCATCTGTTGTTAAAGAGATAGGCTTGTCATTCGTCTGAATTTTTGGTGAGCAACCCCCAAAAAATAGGGCTATAAATATAGCCGGGATAAAGTTAATTAGTTTCATGATTATAAACGATTTTAAATTTTTTAAAAATCTTTTTACAGCCATTTGGCTATTAATGCGTAAAAATAATAATAAGTAATTAGATTTTACTCATTTTTAATATTATGAATATAAAATTATGATTTTTTTTCTGTATTAAATTTATGAATGAAAATTTTTAGAATCAGTCCAAGGACTGTAAAAATGGGTGGATCCCATTTTTGCTCCTAAGTAACCAAATGCTTAATTAAAATTCTTTGGGTTCTCTTTAGAGCTTGTCCCACTAAGCGGGAGTCAGGATAAAACCTAAAGAATTTTGACAAATTTGCAAATTTGGGTCATTCCTGAAAAAATTGAAACATTAAATTAAGAAAAAATGTTACATTTCCGATAAATGTTTGTCTTTTGTTAAATATTATATTATTTTTGCATATATATTAAAAGTGAATAACATGTTAAAGTATTTTTTTTACCTTTTTATCTTTTGTTTAAGTTTTTTAATATCCTGTAATATTTCAAAACCCTCTCAAGAATCAGTAAGTACACAATTTATGGAATTAAATCAAGCTCCTGTTACACTAAGAGAAAATATTGTTGATGATTATTTTGGTGTAAAAGTGGCCGATCCATACAGGTGGCTGGAGGATGAAAATTCAGAAAATACTAAAAAATGGGTTGATTCCCAGATTAGTTATACTTCTGAATTTCTTAATAAAATTCCTTTCAGGGAAAAAATCAGAAACCGTTTGACTGAATTAATTAATTATGAAAAATTTGGCACTCCATTTATAAAAAGTGGAAAAACATATATATATAAGAATGATGGTCTTCAGAATCAGAGTGTTCTATATGAACTTGATGGATCGGGAAATGAATCAAAAGTTGTGATAGATCCGAATAAGTTTTCAAAAGATGGAACAGTTTCGCTTTCGGGATTGTCATTTAACAAATCTGGAGATAAGCTTGCCTATATGGTAGCTGCAAGTGGCACAGACTGGAACACATGTTTTGTTCTTGATACAAAAACAGGCATAAAATTTGAAGACAGTATAAAGTGGATCAAATTTTCCGGAATTGCCTGGTATGGAAATGGTTTTTTCTACAGCAGATATCCGGATTCACAGGGAGGAAAGGTGAGTACTGAAAACCAGAACCACAGGTTATATTACCATAGGCTTGGAACTTCCCAATCCAAAGACGAGGTGTGGTTTGAAGACCCGGCCAATCCAAAACGCAATGTTTATGCAATAACAAGTGAGGATCAGCGATTTCTTGTTTTAACACAGACGGAATCCACTACTGGAAATTCATTTAATTTTATAAATCTTGGAAGTGGAAGCAGGCAATTAGTTTCAGTTGTAAAAGATTTTGAGAAAGATTATAATTTTATTGACAATTACGATAATCAATTATTTGTGCTCACCACTAGTGATGCTCCGAATAAAAGACTGATATCGATCGATGCAAGCAATCCATCTAAAGCATTCTGGAAAACAATCATACCTGAAACATCTCAACCTATTGAATCAGTAGAAATTCTGGATAAAAAGATCTTTGTAACTTATCTAAAAAATGCATATAGCCAGATCAAGATATATGACCTTACAGGTAATTTTATCCAGGATCTTGAGCTTCCGGTGATTGGTACCGTATCAGGTATAAGTGGTGAAAATTTGAGCCCATTTGCCTACTTCAGCCTCAGTTCGTTTCTCTTTCCATCTACTGTATTCAAACTTAACCTTAAAACATTGAAATATGAACCGTTCAAGGCTTCAAAGCTTGATTTTGACCCTGAAAAATATATTACTGTCCAAAAATGGTATAAAAGTAAAGATGGAACCAAGGTTCCAATGTTTATTACTCACAAAAAAGACTTAAAACTAGATGGTAATAATCCTGCCCTGTTGTATGGTTATGGAGGATTCAGTATTTCAGTAACACCATCATTCAGTGCCTCAAGACTATTGTTTCTTGAAAAAGGCGGTATTTATTGTGTTGCAAATATAAGAGGAGGAGGAGAATTTGGAGAAGACTGGCACCTGGCAGGAACACTTGATAAAAAGCAAAATGTTTTTAATGATTTTATTGCTGCAGCCGAATACCTTATCAGGGAAAAATATACATCACCATCAAAACTGGCAATTGAAGGCGGTTCAAATGGTGGATTGCTCGTGGGGGCATGTATGCTGCAAAGACCTGATCTTTTCGGAGTAGTTTACCCAAGAGTGGGAGTCCTGGATATGCTTCGCTACCATAAATTTACCATCGGATGGGCATGGGCAACTGATTATGGGAAAAGTGATGATAAAGATGCTTTCAAATACCTGGTGAAGTATAGTCCGGTACATAACGTTATTAAGAGGGCATATCCTGCTACCCTGGTTATGACTGCTGATCATGATGACAGGGTTGTGCCTGCTCATTCCTTTAAGTTTATATCTGAACTTCAGCTGAATCAGACAGGAAAAAAACCGGTTATGATAAGAATAGACAAAAAAGCAGGTCACGGTGCAGGAAAACCGCTAACAAAAGTAATCGATGAAATGACTGATTTTTATAGCTTTATGTTTTTTAATATGGGCATTGATTACTAAAAAATACATGATTCAGATTTTTAAAATGATCGCGCAATTTTTTAGTATTAGGATATGAATTTTTTTAAGGCAATATTGGATGCCCGTTTTTAATGAGATTTTTTAAATATTGAAGCTGGATTAGAACAGAACCTGGTTTTCAGAATGAGACTGTATTAATTTAAAAAGTAATATTTTTTATTTGATTTGCAATATTTTTTTCAATTTGTTATTTGATTTTAAGAAGTATAAACCCAACGTATGTTCTTGTTTGAAATTGGATTTATAAATATCAGATTGCTGGATATTCTTGATATCCTTATTGTGGCATATTTCCTTTTTCTGATTTATCGTTTGCTTCGTGGCACTATAGGTTTTAATATAATTGTAGGTGTTTTATTGCTATATATTATTTGGTGGGTTGTAAATCTTCTTCAGATGCAACTATTGATCCAGTTGCTGGGAAAGTTTGTTGCTTTTGGGGTTATTATACTGATTATAATATTTCAACCGGAAGTACGGAAGTTTCTTATTTTTTTGGGAAGATCGACATTAAAAGGGCGATTCGCTTTTTTGAACCGTTATTTTAAAAGCAGTTTTCAGCTGCAGTCGATGGATGTTGATGAGATAAATGAAATTAAAAGAGCTATTTTTGATCTTGCTAGTAAGAGAACTGGTGCTCTGATAGTTTTTACTAATTCTAGCGATCCGCTGGCAGCTTCAAAAAATGGAATTGTAATAGACGCAAAGATCAGTTATGAGCTGATTGAAAGTATTTTTAATAAAACTTCTTCATTGCATGATGGTGCCATAATAATTATCAATGGACGGATTTTTACTGCTGCAACAATTTTACCTGTATCTTCCACAACAGATTTACCTAATTATTTTGGAACAAGACACAGGGCTGCAATAGGTGTTACCGAAAATGGAAATTCGGCTGTTTTTGTTGTTTCTGAAGAAACCGGTAAAGTAGCGTATGCCATCGGTGGAAAATTGCAGACAGATTTAAATGAAGAGCAGGTATTTAATAAATTATTGAAATTATATAACATCAATAATGATAAAAACTATTAAGACATGTTAAAAGCAATAGATACGACTGATTATAAATTTCCCGGACAGGACAGTGTCTATAAAGGCAAAGTTAGGGATGTTTATTTCATTGGAGAAAAACTGATCTTAATAGCTACAGACCGGATTTCTGCTTTTGACCATATTCTTAAAGAATTAATACCTTTCAAGGGGCAGGTTTTAAATCAGATGTCGGCTTATTTTTTAAAATCAACTTCAGGTATAGCTCCGAACTGGCTTGAGGATGTTCCAGATCCTAATGTCTCAGCAGGAAAAAGATGTACCCCAATCCGGCTGGAAATGGTGATAAGAGGCTATCTTGCAGGACATGCATGGAGGATATATAAAGATGGAGGTCGATTAATCTGCGGTGAGAAAATGCCTGACTTGATGATTCAAAACCAAAAATTTCCTTCACCAATCCTTACGCCCACATTCAAAGCACTTGAAGGACATGATCAGGATATAAGCAGGGAAGAGATACTTGAAAATAATATTGTAACTTCGGAACAATATAAAATTTTGGAGGATTATACCTTCAGGTTATTTGAAAAGGGAACCCGGATGGCCAAAGATCAGGGTCTTATTCTGGTTGATACAAAATATGAATTCGGTATTTTTAATAATGAGATAATTCTGATTGATGAAATCCATACTCCGGACAGTTCTCGTTATTATTATGATTCAGGATTTGACCAAATAATTGCCAAAGGTGACCAACCAAAACAATTGTCAAAGGAGTTTGTAAGAGAATGGCTTATTGCTGAGGGTTTTCAGGGACTTGAAGGACAGGAAGTACCTTCAATGCCGAGAGAGTTTGTTGAACTGGTTTCAGATAGATATATTGAATTATATGAAAGGGTTACCGGTCTGAGATTCAACAGGGCTTTATCTAAGGATAATGATCTGAGAATAAAAACCAACATAGAGAATTATTTGAGGAACATATAGAAATTGATGTTTTAATGCAGCGAATCTGATGTTTTTTATATCTTTATATATGTATTATTTTAAATGTTCAAAAAATCCCTGATATTATTTTTTATTTTCCTGATGAAGTGGCAATCAGGAACTGCCCAATGTGGAGTTAAGGACACCCTGATAGCAATTCCTGATAATGAGAAACCAAAAGGGATCAAACTTATGGTGGAAGGTGTTTCAAATAATGATCTTGCGGATGTAAATCAATGTGTTGATAAAGTAAAGCTTAAATTTGAGCATTTTCAGAGAACAGAATTAACAATTGACCTTATTTCCCCTTCGGGTCAAAAGGTCAGACTTGTAGGCCCTTACAATCCGTTTTCCTCCCCAAATCCCGGCAAAAGAAAATGGGATATAACTTTTGTAAAATGTTCAGAATTAGCCAATCCTGACCCTGGAAAGTCGGATCATTTTAACAATAATGACAACTGGGGATTTCTTTCATTATATGATGGTGTTTACTATCCTCATGACTATTGTCTGGAAAGTTTTGACTTTGGGCCGGTCAATGGTACATGGACCTTTCTGGTGTATGATCATGAAAAAATATATACTGGCAATATACTAGGCTATTCAATTGAATTTTGCGATGGAACAGTCGTTGATTGTAACCAATGTAATGCTGACCCGGGCAGTTTCAATTATGATTCACTGACATATTGCATAAATGATCCTCAAAAAACAAAGGACCTAAGGAGAATTATGCCAGTGAAGGCAATAGATGATCAGAAATATAATTTTCAATATATAATTTCGAAAAATGATATTTTCTTTAACAGGTCAGATTCATTTGATATCGGTTCTTTTGCCCCTGGTCAATATAAAATATGGGGTTTGTCATATTATAAAGCTGATAGTTCAAAAATCTTTTCCTTACTAGCTAAAGTCAGTTTTGAGAAGTTCATTGATTCCCTTTCATATCCGGGAAATTCATTTTGTGCAGGATTGATGCCTCAGCCGGTAGTAATCAATATAATCGAACCACAAAATACTATAAGCATTCCAGTTTTTTTGTGTAAAGGTGATACTTTTGTTTTTCAGGATTCAATAATTTCTGATCCTGGAACATACTTTTTTAATAGCTATTATGGTAATTGCGATTCCACATACTTTATAAATGTTCAGATTGTTGATCTTAATGCAGGTATTTTAGCTCCTGACACAGTGCTTAGCTGCAATGACAATGGATTTGTAAAAATATCCGGTTCAGGTTATGTTTCAGGTGCTGGAATGAGTTTTAAATGGCTTGAATTTCCGGAATTGACTGATACGGCTATATATATTGTACAGCCAGGGAACTATCATTTTGTTTTATATCAGTACGGTTGTTCTGATACTGCCAGCATAAAAATAATTGCAGAAAATGATATTCCTTCAGTTACTTACACTGTGCAACAAATTGACTGTTGTCATTTATTTGGAGAAATTAGGATCAATGTGACAAATGTTCCTGTTGGTTCATATCAGTGGACCTATGAAGGCTCCAATCTGGGAATAAATTCAAATAGTATTTCAACAAATAATGCCGGAATTTATAATGTAAAAGTTATTTCAATATCAGGTTGTGAATCCAATATAGCAATTCATCTCCCTGTCGATACCATAAAACCCGCCCTGGAATTTGAATATAATGACCTTACATGTTTTATGCCTGAAACCACTGTTAAACTTAATACTTCCTCGTCACTGACAAACATACTCTGGATTGAAACGGGACAGACAGAAAAGGATATATTAATATCTGATCCGGGTATTTATCATGTTGCAGTAACAGGGGCCAATTGTTGTTCAGCTCTGGATTCAGTTGAAATTAAGGGTTTTAAAACAAAACCTTCAGTTGCAATATCAGGAGCCAATCTGGACTGTCTACTAAAATATGCTGATCTGGAATACAGTTCTCCTGATAGCCTGATTTCGGTGAAATGGACCACGCCAGAAAATTTATTTTTAGAAGGAAAAAAAATCAGGGTGGAAAAACCGGGAATGTATTACATTGATATTGAGAATGTGTATGGATGTACCAACAGAGATTCTTTTGAGGTAAAGCAGGATGAAGACCCCCCTGATATTTTTATACCTGATTTTCCACTCTTTTTAAGTTGTACAGTTGATAGTGTCAGGCTTGATTTTACTTCTGCCGACCCAATAATCAAAGTAGAGTGGAATGGCCCAGGCATAGTGGCAAGCAATGAGATTTTCCCATATGCAAAATATGAAGGTACATATTATGTCATGGTAACAGGGAGAAATCACTGTGTTGCTTATGATTCTATTAAAGTACTTAATGATAATACTGTACCTGTAATACAGATTTACTCTGATACCATCGATTGTATTGACAAAACAGTTAACCTGTCAGTGGGATATTCAGGTAACTATGCTTTTGAATGGCAAGATGAATTTAATAATATTTACACTGGTCCAACTGTTACATCTTATATTCCAGGATTTTATAACCTTACTGTCAGGGATCTGTCAAATGGTTGTGAAAACCATTTTCTTACTGAAGTCACTGTCGATACATTACCATTAAGAAAACAGCTTATAACCTCATCGCTATTGGATTGCAATCATGATCAGGTAAAAGTTTATCTCTCTGATTATAATGGAATTGAATCAGTAAAATGGTACAATACATCATTAAGCTTTTTTTATGACACTTTAAAAGTTGTATTGCCGGGGAAATATTATGTGGATATCATTCCAGAAAATAAGTGTGTATATACGGACAGTGTAGTAGTAATGGAAGGAGAATATATCAATATAGAACCTGATACATTTTTGCTGACTTGCCTTAATCCCGGGCAGAAAGTCGTTTTGCCGGGAGTTAATCCGGCATACAGTTTTTCATGGACCGGACCCAATTCCTTTGTTTCAGCTTCTTCAGAACCTGTTTTAACTATTCCGGGAGAATATTACGTTACAGTTACAAATGGCAATTGTACTGAAAGCTCTGTAATTACTATTTATGAGAACAAGACCAAACCCTTTATTGACGTTAAATATGACAGTATAATCGATTGTAAGGGATATGCTGAAATTGAAGGTCTGACTTTAAGTGGTCAGGATGTACTATTCAGTTGGGAAGGGCCATCCTTCTTTACAACAACAAATATTAAAAACTTTGTCTATCATCCGGGAAAATATGTATTCAAAGTTTGGGATACAAAAAATGGATGTGAAGATTCTATAGCCATAAATATAGTTTTATCGCAGGACTATCCTGTTGTTTCGGTGAGTGGTGATGAGATGACATGTAAAACGGGTATTCACCCTCTTATTATTGAATGTCAGGTGTCAAATGATTATTCAAGTATCAAATGGATTTATCCTGATGGGAATTCATCGACTTCTTTAGTAAACACAGTCAATATTCCCGGGCAATATATTTGCATAGTTGAAAATAGTCTGGGTTGTATTACCCGTGATACTGCCTATATTGTGATAGATACATTATCTCCGGCTGTAAATATATTTCCACCCGATACTCTGACCTGCATTGTTGATTCTGTTCAGATCATGGTTTCAGCTAACCCTGCATCCAGTTCATTCAACTGGACTGGTCCATATGGTTTTTATTCGCATACTAATTCGATTTTTGTTTTAAATGGAGGTGAATATCAAGCAATAGTAACATCTCAGAATGGTTGCACATCGAAAGTATCCGTAAGTGTTCCGGTCAACAGATTAAAGCCCTATATTTTTATAAAAGGACAGGATATAAATGGGAAAAATTCCAAATCCAAGCTTGAAATAACCACAACTGCCACTGAGCATATTACTCGGTGGGAGTGGCCCGATGGTAAAATAACTTTTGAAGATAGTCTAAGAACTATTTTGCCAGGAATGTATATGGTAACAGTTACTGATTTAAGCAATGGGTGTAAAACTGTTGATTCCATAATGATAAATATTGATTCGATTGCACCGGATATTGTGGTTGAGGATTATTATTTGCCGTGTGATACAAATTTGATAAAAATGCATGTCTATTCAAATAAACCGGGCACTATTTTTTACTGGTTTGGTCCTGAAGGTTTTTATACAGAAGGTCCAACTGCCTACACAAATAAATCTGGAAAGTATTATATTTTTGCAGAAGGTACCAATGGTATAATCAGTAAGGACTCACTCATGGTTTTTAACACACCTCTGCTCCCTGAATTTGAAGCATTTGGCAATAAAATTACATGTGAAATGAAGGCTGTACACCTCAAGGCTACAGGTGTTCATGATGATAAGCGATTTGTATGGACCGGACCAGTAGGATTTTCATCGCTTGAAAGAGAACCACTTGTAACAATACCGGGAATCTATACTTTGCATGTGGTTGGAAAAAATAATTGCGAAGACAGTATGGCTGTAACAGTTGATGTTGACACTTTGAAACCTGAATTTACTTTAATGACCAGGGATAGCCTTGTCTGCGACAACAACAGGGCACGGCTTGAAGTGATCGAATCAGGAAATTCAAATCGTCTTTATACTTATAAATGGGATACTGATAATGGTATTATTGACTATGGAATTTATAGTCCGGATCCGGTTGTGATAGGTCAAGGCACTTACAAGATAACAGTTACAGATTTGCAGAATGGTTGTTTTTCAAGTGATTCAATTTTAATAAATAGCCTTGCATATGATCTGGACAGTGTTATTATATCATTACAATATCCAAGTTGTTTCGGATATTCAGATGGAATAATATCAATTGATACAGTTTTTGGTGGCACAGGGCCATATACTTTTTCTACAGACAATTATTATTTTTCAAATTTCAGCAATTTCAATTCTAAAAAAGCAGGCTTCTATAAATTATTTGTAAAAGATAAAAATGGTTGCAGATTAGATACTACAGTTCTAATGGTAGATGGTGGAGATGTACAGGTAAGCATTGGCACAGCAAATGAAGAGATCTATATCGGCAATAGCGCAATTATAAATGCTTATATTAATGCGCCTAATGGTATCAGATCAATAAATTGGAAACCTGATGGTTTAATAGAGATCCTTGATGATTCATTAAAAATAAATTTTACTCCTGATAACTCCTCACTTGTTTCTGTCGAAGTAATTGACTCAAATGGTTGTAAGGGATACGATGACCTTTGGATAAGAGTTCTAACAGATCCTGATATTTATATTCCTGATATATTCACTCCTGATGGTGACGGAGTCAACGATTATTTTTACTTTAAATCAAGAAGTGGTGTAAAATCTGTAATAGAATTTAAAATATTTGACAGATGGGGAGAGTTATTGTATTCGAAAGATAATCCAAGACTAAATGTCCCTGTGGATGGCTGGGATGGAAAGTATAATGGATTCGTTGTAAACAACGGTGTATATGTATTCTATTTGAAAATTGAACTTCAAAATGGGAAAATAGAGACTTTTTACACAGATTTGACATTAATAAAATAAATATTAGTTTTTTTCGTCATATTTATTAATTTTATATTATCTTTGCAGTTCGTTTTAAGGTCAAAAAAATATTGTTGTGAAATCAGGTTTTTGGGAAAATTTTAGTATAGTCATTTTTATTTTTATTTCAGGATTTAATCTGTTGTCAGCTCAGGTGACAGCTCCAAAGCCTGATACAATATGCAGTAATGCTGATATATTTTGCGATTCTGCATCTATGGTTGGGCCACACACTTTACCACAAGATTTAAAAAAACCTATAAGTCAAAGTGTTTGCACTGGCAATACTTTTACCGGAAATTTTGATAATCAATTATTTTTTCCTTTTGTGCCCAGTTCCAATGAAGTTATTATTGATATTTTGATTCATAGTCTGCAGGCAGACGCAACAAAACCTCCCTCAGAAGCAGGTTATCAGTGGGGAATAGTTGATGGGTGTGATTTTGCGCATAATAATTATATACTTTGTGATGGATCAAAGATTCAGGCTACGGTCACTACTATTCAGGGAACTATGTTTAAGCCAGGGCATACTTATTATTTATATATTGATGGTTATTCAGGTTCTGAGGTTACATTCAGCCTTAGGGTGAGGAAAGGGATTGGAAATCTGGTGGTTGATAATGTTGAATATTTCAAAGTAGATGGAATAGGTGATTTTTTTGCCGGTGACACTGTAAGTGTTTGCCATAACGGGGAATTTAAAATCAGGGTGGAAGGAGTTAGTAATGCTGCAAGTTACCGTTGGCAGGTAGATGGTATAAAAGAAAGTTCTGATTCATCATTGCTGTACCGGTTTAAAAACAAAAATACGGTTTATAAAGTCGAAGCCCTGGGTTATACTGACTGTGCTTCCTCACCATTCGGAACCCTTTATTTTAAAGTCGATACAATAGCTGATAATAAATTGAAAGACACGGTGGTTTGTGCTAATGATCTGTCTGCAGGTATTAATCCGGCAGGATGGTCAGGTGGTCCAATCAATAAGGATGGCATTTCAAGATTTAAAATTGTTTTTCCAAATGGTTGTTATTACTGGCAACAGGTCAGGGTTATTAAACAAATAGAACCTATTGTAAGTATTGATACTGTACTTTGCAATGTTGGTCAAATATTTTTCGGTGGACATAATTTGACAAGGGATACTATTGTACAAATGAGATACAGTACAACGATTGGCTGCGACAGCATAGTCAATTACAGGTTTTATTTTATGAAGTTTTCGGGTAGTTTGTCAGATCTTGAATGCTATAATGGATCATCCTATATGCTGAAGGTGAATGCCCCCGGATTCAATTCTTTGGATTATGACAGCATCAAAGTTAGCTGGCTACTAAATAATGTATATTATAAGGAAACCAGTACGCTACAACTTTTCCCAATTACATCAAAAGGTATATATTCAGCAGTTGTTACACTTTATAAAAATAACAGGTATTGTTCATTTAATGTCAATAGTTTAAATGTTTTTCAAATACCGGATGCTGCCTTTATTCTAAATACTGATGTAATTTGTGAGACTGATTCAATTATGTTGAGCCTGAATAATTTCATGAACAATGTGAATTATAAAATTACATCACAAAATAGTTTAATCCAGAATACAGGCAATGGAAAATACCAGCTAAAGTGGGTTTCTTCCGGAGTCTATACTATAAAGGTTGAAAGTGATTTCAAGGGATGCATATCTGATTATGTCAGCCAGGCAACAATTAAAAAAGAATTGAATAAACCTGTTTTGAACTGTACTAAATCTACAAATACTTCAGTTGAATTTGACTGGATAGAATCAGATTCAGATTGTCTTGATGATTACGAGATTTGGATAAACGGGGTGTTTCAAAATACGGTACATACAGGGCCATCAAGTATTTCCGGATTAGCATATGGCGAGGAAGTAAAAATCACTGTGAAAGCTCTGAGCGATTGTGTTTGTCCCGGAAAGAAGGATTCCATAGTATGTAAAGCATTGCCTTGCCCATCAAAAAACATTAAAATAATTGGAATTCCTACAGAGATATGTTCAGATGAACTTGCTTCTGGTTATCAGTTAAATTACCAGTCAGATTCGCCCGGAACACCTGTTTGGACGGGAGATGCAGTTGACAATACTGGTCAGATCAATTCATCAAAATTGAAATTGGGGAAAAATTACTTATTTCTGAAACTGACAATTGGTGAATGTGTTTATTCTGTCGATACTTCAATTACTGTATTTCCAGCTGTAAAATTCGAACATGATCTTACAGATATTTCATGTTATAACACTGAAGATGGAACGGTTGTTGTCAGAACATTACAGGGTACTCCTGAATTCAATATATCTCTTAACGGGAAATCATATTCATCAAATACTATTTCCGGACTTAAAAGCGGAAAGTATGATCTTGAAGTGACAGATTCAAAAGGATGCAAAGACCAGGTATCGTTTACCTTAAATAAGCCTGATAAAGCTGATTTATATATTGCCGGTGAAGATAAAATAAATTTCAATCAGATTTATACTTACGCTGCTGAAACTTCTTCCATAGATATAGACAGCCTGATTTGGTTTTTAAATGATTCAATAATTTGTGCAAACAGATTTTGCGATTCAGTCAGAATAACTGCTGAGGATGATTTTTCACTTTGTCTAAGAATGATTTATGGGAATAATTGTTCAGTTGAAGAATGTATTGAAATACGGATAAATAAGGATTTTGACATATATGTTCCAAATGTATTTACACCAAATTTTGACGGTGTCAATGATTATTTCAAAATTAAATCAACTAATGGTATAGAGGTTTCTGTAAAAACCATGAAGATCTTTGACCGATGGGGAGAGATGATGTTTCAAAGAGATAATTTTACTTATGGCAAAAATGATGATTTAGTTGGATGGGATGGTAAATTCAGAGAAAGACTGGCTCCGCCCGGAGTATATGTTTATTATATTGAAATAATCAAAGATAGTGGAGAGATCACTAGGTTGATGGGGGATATAACTTTACTTCGCTGATAGAATAAACTGACTATGAAAACGGTAAGAATAGCACTGCACTGGAGGATTATTATTGGATTAGTGCTTGGTGCTGTTTTTGGTTTGGTGTTTTCTAATTTTACCGGTGGCAAAGATATCATACAAGATTGGATCAAACCTTTTGGTAATATTTTCATAAACTCTCTCAAATTAATTGCTGTTCCGCTGATTTTTGGCTCTTTGATAAAAGGAGTATCTGATCTTAAAGATATTTCCAAGCTTTCAAAAATTGGTTTCAGGGCATTTGCATTATACATTTTAACAACGGTAATTGCTGTTTCAATTGGATTATTTTTGGTAAATATTATAAAACCGGGAAATTCTATATCTGAGAATACAAGATCTGATCTGGTCGCAGAGTATTCAGTAAATACAGCACGGTTTTCAACTGCTGCAAATGAACAAAGAGAAACAGGACCTTTGTCAATGATTGAAGAATTAGTACCTTCGAATATATTTTCTGCTGCCGGAGATAACAGGAATATGCTTCAGGTGATTTTCTTTTCTATTCTTTTTGGTGTTGGCTTGATTCTTGTACCTGAAAAGAAAGCAAAACCTGTTAAGGATTTCTTCGATGGTTTTAATGATGTCATCATGAAACTTGTTGATATAATAATGCTTGCTGCACCTGCAGGTGTTTTTGCATTGATTGCCACCCTTGTTGTTGAATCACCCAATATTGATCTTTTTATAGCGCTTTTTTGGTATTCCCTGACCGTGATATCAGGGATATTCATTTTACTCATTTTATATTCTGTTTTTGCTTCCTTAATTTCTAAAAGGAGAATTTCTGTTTTTACTAAAGCTATTGCTCCTGCACAGTTGGTTGCGTTTTCTACGAGTTCCAGTGCAGCTACATTGCCTGTTACTATGGAAAGGGTTACCGAACACATGGGGGTAGATGAGGAAGTGAGTAGTTTTGTTTTACCTGTAGGGGCCACTGTCAATATGGATGGAACAAGTCTTTATCAGGCAGTTGCAGCTGTTTTTATAGCACAGGCTTTTGGAATCCATCTTGGTTTGGAAGCTCAACTCGGTATAATTTTAACTGCCACTCTGGCAAGTATTGGGGCAGCAGCAGTTCCCGGAACTGGTATGGTCATGCTGGTAATTGTACTAGCGCAAGCAGGAATACCCGAAGCCGGTCTTGCATTGATATTTGCGGTGGACAGACCGCTTGACATGCTCAGAACAGTGGCAAATGTAACAAGTGATGCATTTTGTTCTGTTGTTGTCGCTAAGTCAATGGGAAAATTAGGCAATCCCAAGGTTAAAAACTGGGATGATAACTATCCTGAAAACTAAAATACTGCACTCATATATCCAACTACACGTGATTTGTCACTTGTTGCATTTTCACTTGTTCGGTAATCAAGGAGACTGACTTCTAATCCTGAATTTGACAAATACTTCATAAGTGCAAGTAAACCGGTTTTACCGCATGCCTCACCTGACTTTTCCATCATTGGACAATCATTTTTTAAAAGTGCATTTATAGTTTCACTATCAGTTTTTTGTGCAAGTTTTAAGTTGTGAAAATGACTTAGATCAGTTGAAATTATCAGAAAATTGTCCTGATCATTTAATATAAAGGCAAATAATTCAAACAGCGAATCCGGGCTGATATATCCATATATAATTTCAACAACCCTGGTATCTGGAAAAAATTTTTTGATGAATGGCATTTGGGTTTCAGTACTGTGTTCATAAAAGTGAGCCTTGTCCTGAAAATCAACAATGAAATTTTTTTTTATGTTTTCGATGTAATCTCTATCAATGGTCAATTCACCGTATGGAGTTTCAAACCTGTCAAATTCAGAAATACTGATCCCTTCGATTTTGAAATGATGTGAAGGACCCACAACAATTATTCTCTCAAATTCACATCTTTGTATTTCTTTGTAAGCACAACAGGCAGTATAACCCGAATAAATATATCCGGCATGTGGCACAATGGCTCCCCTGCAGGCTTTTTTAGTATTATTCAATGAAGGACTATCATTCCGTTCTTTTTCCCAATCAACTATCATACTTTCTATCTGAGCCTCAGAATATGGATAAAATCGCGATCTGTTGCCTGCCTTTCTAATACTCATGTAAATTAATTTTTGGATGTTTACTTTTTAAGTAATCTAAAGCTGAAATAGTATTTTTTAGCATGATGCAGGTCTATACGTTGTATACTGGCTGCAATAAACTAACTATTTTTTATTTTTTTCAACATATTCTTTAAAATCATGAAGGAATTTATAAGATTGCTTTTTAAAGGCCGGTTTCATGAAAAAATAGGCAATTTTCATTAAACCAGTAAATTTAAATTCCTGATTTGTTATATATTTGGTTTTTTCGGGTCCGATCTCCTCAAATGAATTTCCAACGATATTAAAGACATTTTTTGCTTTATAGGATGCTGTAAATTCATGTGGAAGATTATTAACCAGGACAGTTTCCATCATTTTAAGCTTTCTTTTTCCCGATTGAAATACAAGCAGAGATTTTGATCCGGGATTACCAAAATTATCGTCCAGAGGTTCAAAACTTACAAGACCTTTCATCCAGTTTTTCATTTCGTCAGGATTTTTAAAAGTTTCAATAACTTCATTTATGGGTCTGTTAATAGTAATGTCAATTGAATATTTCATCTGTTTAGTTGATTGATAGGGGTTAATGAAAAAAACAATATGTCCCGGTTTAATTTAAAAATCAAACCGCAGCAAAATTATTAATTTATCGGTAAGAAAAAGCAGTTTGTTCAAAAAAATATTACCATATACCTTTTAAATTGTAAAAGCATTTTGTGCAAATACCTGTTTCTGACCATAAAACATTCACATTGTATCCTTTTCGCTCTATCAATAAAGTGTTGCACTCAGGACAATAAGTAGGATTTTCAATATTTGTATTTCCAATATAAATATGTTTTAGACCAGCTTTTTCTCCGATTTGACGTGCTGTAATTAAGCTATTAACAGGGGTTCTGGTTTTTTCAAGCATCTTGAAATCAGGATGAAATGCGCATATATGCCAGGGCGTTTCTTTACCCAATTCATTGGAAATAAAATCTGCAATTTTATTTAGTATTTCCGGGTGGTCATTTTCTCCAGGAACTATCAGTGTTGTGATCTCCAGCCATATTTTTTTCTTTTTCATAAGTTTAAGGGATTCTAACACGCTGAATGGGGCCCTGAGAAGTTTTGTATAAAAATTTTTTTCTGATGATTTCAGGTCAACATTGCAGGCATCAATAAGTCCACTCATATCTTCAATTACTTCCTTTGATGCAATACCGTTTGTAACAAAAACATTTAAAATATTTTTTTCCTTGGCAAGTATGGCAATATCCCTGGCATAAGGATAAAAGACTGTTGGTTCATTATATGTATAAGATATAGATTTGCAATTGTGCTTTAATGCCATACTAACTATTTTTTCAGGTGAGATAAATTCACTTTTAAATTCCTGATTTTTGTATTGGGATATATGCCAGTTCTGACAAAAAGGGCATTGCATATTGCAACCAAATGTGCCTAATGAAAAAGTTTTAGATCCGGGAAGAAAATGATATAATGGTTTTTTTTCAACCGGATCAATATTAAGTGCAGCAGGAAAACCATAAACCTTATTGAAAAGAGAACCATTTTTATTCATATTGACTTCGCAGACCCCACTCTTACCTTCTTTTAATCTGCAAAAATGACTGCATAGATTGCAGATAATAAAGCCATTACATTCGTTATAGAATTTGATTTCAGCTTTTATCCCCATCTTCTGTATATTTTTCAACATAGAATATATAGAGGTCATCAATTGAATCCAGGCACCCACTGCTTAAACCTGCTTTTTTACAAAGATGGCTGAAAAACTGCTCGAAATCAGGCAATTTCAACCATACATCAGGTAAAAATACAGCCCTGTTAAATCCTTTCTTAATAATCACACCATGCTTACCGGGAATTAACATTGTCCTCAGTTCATCAACTGAAGCAAAAGTCAACTTCTCAGGTACTGTTAATAATGACACTTCAATGAAAATTTCTTTCAATTCTTTCTTTTGTATTGGAGTAAACCTTGGATCCCTGAAAGCTGATGCTTTGGCATTATGCTCTATATCATCAAATAATGTCCTGACCGGTGAAAGAGTGCCGATACAACCCCTCAGATCTTTTATAGTTTTATCAGATTTTGTGTTGAGAGTTACAAAAGTAGCCTTCATTTCCCGAAGTTCGGGATATGTTAACAATAATTCTGATTTATTTATATCTGATATTTTATGTTTATCCAGACTTTCTTCAATGGCATTTCTGGCTATTCTTAAAAGTACTTTTCCGAACGAACTTTTCATTTTACAATTTTCTGAATATAAAATTACATCAAAAAAAAACAAAACTTCAGTACAGGTTAAAATTATTTGGAAAAAATGCATTTTACCTTCCAGTTTTTATACATTTGTACCTAATTGCACTCTTTTTTATGAATAAAAAAATTTTTGAGATCTGTGTTTTTAATTCAAGGTCAGCAATAAATGCACAGCTGGCAGGTGCTGACAGAATTGAGCTATGTGACAATATGTATGAAGGCGGAACTACCCCCGGATACGGGCTTATTAAAGTCCTGAAAGACATACTCACTATTGATATTAACGTAATGATAAGGCCACGTGGAGGCGATTTTCATTATAATGATACAGAATTTAAGATAATGCAGGAGGATATTTTGAAATGCAGGGATTTAGGAGTCAATGGTGTAGTTTTTGGGATTTTGGATCGAAAAGCATATGTAGATACCGACAGAGTGGCTAAACTGGTAGAAATATCTCACCCTCTATCTGTAACATTTCACCGTGCATTTGATATGACCGTTGATTTGCCTGGTTCACTGAAAGAACTTATTAATGTAGGGGTTGACCGTATCTTGACATCAGGTGGAATGAATAAGGCAATTGAAGGGAAAAATATGATCAGATATCTTGTGGAAACAGCCGGACAGGAAATAATAATCATGCCCGGTAGTGGCATTAATCCTGAAAATATCTATGAACTGAGTTTGGCAACCGGAGCAAAAGAATTTCATATGTCAGGGAAAAAGTATGAGGATAGTTTTATGATTTACCGGAAACCCGGTGTCAGGATGAGTGGTTTGGATATGATTGATGATTATAAAATCGCTGTAAGCGATATTGATGCGATCAGAAAAACAATTGAAGCAATTAAAGTTTAAAACTTGGTATGGCTTTATAATTAATGTGAATCAAGGGTTAATGTCCTTATAATGGTTCTTATTGTTTTAGTTTTAAGAAATTTGGGTGTATCCCAATTTTGCAAATTTGTTAAAATTCTTTGGGTTTTGCCCTGACCCTGAAGGGAATCCCAAAGAATTTTAATTACCACTTGGTTACTTTAGTGCAAAAATGGGATACACCCAAAAATTTTTACCTTCGAAAACATTTTTTGCAGTAGCCCTGACTATAATATTGACAATTGAACACCTTTCTTATTTATTTTTAATTTAAAAACGAAGTAAAGAGTTATTTAAAAGCACTATTTTTTTGATTAAATTCATTAGATTTGCATCATAAATTATTGATTAAAAACAGATTCTATGAATACGCATTTATCGGAATTAATTGGAAGACAAAAGTTGTTAAAATCATGGAGTTATGAATGGCACCCAATATTCAGGGGCTATAATAACAGAACCCTTTATATCAATGTCAGTGACTGCACTATAAAGGAAAAAGAGGTTACTCAGTTCATGAAAGATAAATTTATAGGTGGAAAAGGATTTGGTCTGAAATTGCTGTGGGATGCCACAAAACCAGATACTAAATGGAATGATCCTGAAAATGAGATCAATATTTCACCTGGCCCGATCGGAGGTATTTCACAGTATTCAGGTGCAGGTAAATCACTTTTGGTTTCAATTTCTCCTCAGACAGATTCAATAATGGATTCCAATGTGGGTGGATATTTTGGTCCTTTTATGAAATTCGCAGGATTTGACGCACTTGAATTGCAGGGCAAGGCTGAAAATGATGTTATTATATATATTGATGGAATTAATCATAAAGTTGAGATATTTGACGATCCGGGATTCTCTGCCGATTCTCATTTACTTGCTGAAGAACTTACGGAACAATTTGCTATCGATGAAAAAGATGCAAAGAACATAGGAGTTGTATCAACAGGAGCTGCAGCTGAACATTCACTTATTGGTATGGTAAATTTTTCTTTCTGGGATTCGAAAAGGAAGAAAGTCAGGTTTAAACAAGCAGGCAGGGGAGGAATCGGCACAGTGATGCGGGATAAGAAAATCAAAGCTATTGTGGCTAAAATTGCAGGAATGGAAAACAATGCCAACAATGTGGCAGATTTGAATGCCATCCTTGAAAGGGGGCGAAAGTATTCAAAAACAATGAAAGATCTCGATGATTCACAAAATCAGATGAAAAAGAAGGGTACAGCAAATATAGTTAATGTTATGAGTGATTATGATCTGTTGCCTACACATAATTTTAAGTTCGGTAGCCACAAGGACGCTTTCAAAATCCATAGTGACATCTTACGTGACAAATACTTTACTCTTGGAATAAATGATGGTTGCTGGTTTGGATGTGCAATGCAGTGTTCAAAAGGAGTTGATGAATTTGAAGTGAAAACTGGACCATATAAAGGCACGAGAGTACTGGTTGACGGACCTGAGTATGAAACAGCTGCTGGACTGGGAGCCAATATGGGAATTTTCGATTATGAAGCGATTATTGAGTGCAATTTTTATTGTGACACTTATGGTATCTGTACAATCACCTGGGGAACAATAGTAGCTTTTCTTATGGAATGCTATGAAAACGGTATTATTAACAAGGAGATTACAGGTGGACTGGAGCTGAATTTTGGTGCAATTTATGATTCCCTTGAATTACTGCACCAGCTTGCACGTGGTGAAGGATTCGGAAAACTTGCGGGTATGGGAGTACGAAAACTGAAACAGCATTTTGTGGAAAAATATGGTGCCGATGAAAAATTCCTTAATGACATCGGAATGGAAAACAAAGGACTGGAATATTCACAATATGTGTCCAAAGAATCATTGGCTCAGCAGGGTGGATATGCTATGACTAACAAAGGCCCCCAGCACGATGAAGCATGGCTTATATTTATGGATATGGTCAATAACCAGATACCCACTTTTGAACAAAAAGCAGAAGCTCTTCATTATTTCCCCATGTTCAGGACATGGTTCGGACTTATGGGCCTGTGCAAAATAGTATGGAATGATATTGTTCCGGCTGATAATAAATTTACTGCCGAACCTCATAAAATACCGGAACATGTCGATAATTATGTAACTGTATATAATGGTGTTACCGGTGGTAATATCGATAAGCACGAAATGATCAGGCAATCTGAAAGGGTTTATAATTTCCAGAGGATTTTTAATATAAGGAGGGGATTTGGGTTGAGAAAACATGATGCTCAGCCATACAGGGCAGCAGGGCCTGTAACAGATGAAGAATACCTGTCAAGAGCAGAAAGATATGACAAACAACTGAAGGAAATAATAGGCATTGAGATTGAAGGTAAGTCAACAACAGAAAAAAATGCTATTCTCAGGAAATTCAGGGAAGACCAATATGAAAAACTGCTTGATGCGGTATATGAGAGAAGAGGCTGGACTAAAAATGGTGTCCCGAAAATTGAACACCTTAGAGAACTGGGCATGGACCTTCCTGAACTTTTAGAGGTAATTACTCCCTTGCAATAGGATATTAAATGCTTTGAGTAAGTTATTAGTTCTTATCAAACTTATAAATTGGATTATTGATTTTGTATCTTAATCAAAAATGTTTAATTTTGTATTTATGATAACAAAGAATGAAATATTAAATAAACTAAGAGACTTAAAACCAATTTTACACAAAGAGTATTCGGTCAGTAGCATAGGTCTTTTTGGCTCTTTTACTGATAATTCATACACCAATGATAGCGACATTGATTTGCTTGTTGAATTTGAAAAGCCCATCGGATGGAAATTTTTTTCATTAGAAATATTCCTGGAGAGTCTGTTTGAGCGCAAGATTGATCTGGTAACAAAAAATGCTTTAAAAGAAGAAATTAAGGATAAGATTTTAAAACAGGTAAAATACATTTAATTTGAAAAAGGAAGACCGATCTTTTAAAATGTATCTGCTTGACATCCTTGTTGCTATGACCAGGATTGGAGAATATATTGAAAATTATGATTTTATTCATTTTATAAGAGATTTCAAAACAGTGGACGCTGTAATAAGAAATTTTGAGATTATTGGTGAGGCTTCAAAAAAACTGCCGGAAGAAATTAAGGAAAAGTATTCGCATGTGCCGTGGAAAGAAATGTATTATCTTAGAAATAGAATATCTCATGAGTATTTTGGAATTGATTATGAAATAATCTGGGATATCGCATCAAAATATTTGCCTGAGAATAAAATCCAGATTGAACAAATAATAGAACTCGAAAAATAAGGCAAAAAAAGAATTATTGCTTTATCTGGAGATTAAACAATCTATTCTTTAGGAATATGAATTTTGAATCAATAAAATCTGTATTAAAACATAAAACTGTTGGTATTGCAGGATGTGGAGGACTGGGCTCCAACTGTGCCGTTGCTCTTGCAAGGGTAGGGATAGGAAAACTTGTTATAGCAGATTTTGATATTATCGAAAAATCAAATCTCAACCGGCAATATTACTTTATTGACCAGATCGGTAAGTTGAAAGCTGATACATTGAAAGAAAACATTGCCAGGATAAATCCGGAAGTCGTAGTCGAAGCTCACATAGTAAAGCTTGATGAATCGAATATTCCTTTTGTCTTCAGGAATTGTGACATAATAGTGGAAGCATTCGATAGACCGGAGATGAAGGAACTAATATTAAAGTCAGTATCACGGTTCTTCCCTGAGATTTATCTGATCATGGGTATTGGCATGGCAGGCTGGGGCAAGAATCAGCTAATCGAAGAAAAAAGATACGATAAACTGATAATCTGCGGAGATGAATTGACGGAGATATCAGAAAACTGTCTACCTTTAGCTCCCAGAGTCGGAATTGTCGCTAATATGCAGGCAAATGCAGTACTGGAATTGCTTCTTGGATAGGAGATGATGATTTATGATTTACGAAGTACGATTTACGATTTTTGAGTTTATGAATGATTGAGTTACTGAATTATTGATTTACAATAAACCATTTATAATTAACAATTAACTATTTGAGATATTCCCGGGTTTTTTAGTTTTCTGTTAGTAGGGAGTTGGAGTGGACATCCAAATGAATATGAGACTTTTGCTCGAGATTTAAACATTTTATTCTGAATGAAATAAAAATATTTTTTAATTTTGTAAATAACTTATAGAATTATGAAAATTAAAGTAATTATACATAAAGATGAAAATCAGGGTTTTTGGGCAGAAATACCATCATTACCCGGCTGCTATACTCAATCGGAAACATATGAAGGACTTTTTCCGAATGTTTATGAGGCTGTGGAAGGATATTTGAAGGTTAAAGAAGAAGAATCAATAATTACAATTTCACATGATAAGAAACAAGACGATAAAAATTGCCAAATTTTTGAAATGGTAGTATGAAATCAGTTAGTTGTAAAGAATTTTGTAAAATACTTGAAAAAAAAGGATGGGTTCTTAAACGGATCAATGGCAGTCATTTCGTATATGGAAAGGAAGGTACCGAGTTTCTGATAGTTGTTCCTGTTCATAAAAATGAGATGCTAAAAACCGGATTATTAAAAGGCCTGATGAAATTCTCCGCAATAGAAGAAAGTGATTTATGATGAACAATTAACAATTTAAACCCTTATACCTTTTTACCTTTCACCCTAAAATATATGTTAATAAATTTGGGATTCTGATTATTTTTTCATTTCTTTGTATTGATAATTCGATTATTTAAATCTTTAAATTTTTGTCGTATGAAAAAACTTATCCTATCCCGTATGTATGTATGTATGTATGTATGTATGTATGTATGTATGTATAATTGCTTTTAATCCAGTCGCATTGATGTCTCAGAGTCCTGAAATCATTAAAATATCATGTACGGGTTGTACTCCGGATATTATTATGATACGTGTTGACAGAACAATCACAGCTAATAATCTTGAATGCGGGGAATACAATGTAAGTGCCAATTTCACAATCATCCAGGGAAGTTCTTGTGTTACAGATATCATAAATAAAAAATGGTATAATGGATGGGAATATGTAGATGTGAGGGCCAATCAGACATTTCATCTGCATTGTGGAGGACAAATTGATCTAAAATTTGATGTTATTACTAACTGTGGAGTCTCCCACCAGACATTAACATGGTCGGCATCTCCTTGTAATAATCCATGTGAAGGTTGTAAAGTTACTTTTAGTTATTGTGATTTCTACACTCCATTACATTTTAATCAGGGAGATACTATTCCTGTGATGCCTTATGTATACGGGTTTCACTTACTCACACCAGAGGGATATAAATATATTACCGACACATCAAATTTCGGTATTTTCAATTTCCCTTATTTTATGCATGTTTCAGATCAATGTAATATCACACCAGATTTATACGATTTTGTATATGATTTCAACAGGTTCTTAGATATTGCAAGCAATGGAGGTGATTCATATTTATATGGTCATGCAACTTTAATAGATAATTTTACTACATATAATCCTGCATTTGATTGTAAAATATATCTTAAGTTTGAAGATATGGGAGTATATGTTCACAGTATAGTTTATGGACACAGGTCATTTGATTCTGGAAGCTGTAAGTATTTAGGATATAATTGGGTTGGACCATATTACGTTTTTAATGATCCAAATTTTCAAAGTGATTGGTGTGAATATGGAAATTTTTTAGAAAATATGCCATTTTCTGATCAAGGTGCTATTAATATAGAAAAGCAAATGTTCATTGAAGAACCTGATCCCGAATTTCATAACATTGCAATATTCCCAACTATAGTTTCTGATGAATTTTATTTATATTCTGATAAAGGGATTTATAAGGATTATATAGTAAAACTTTACAATTTAAATGGTAAATTTATAAAAAAATTCGATAATACTATTAACGATCATTTAAATATTTCCGAACTTGATTCAGGTTTATATTTTGTCATGATAAACGATATAAAAACTGGCAAAAAACATTATAGAAAGCTCTTCAAATTGTAATATTAATTTAAGGGTAGTTTTTTTGTTTTATAAGGCATTTATTTTTATATGTTATCAAAAATAAATATGATTGCGCTTTTATTATGCACCATGTTAGGGTATGGACAGATCCAAAAAATTTATTTCCCTCAAAAAACTGACTGGGGTAGTTTTGGCAGAGATGTAGGTATTTGGGGTGATTTTGCATATATTTATTCTTCAGATTTTAAAGAAGATTTGGAAGTCAAATATATATATAAAAAAAATTATAAAATATGGGAATTGCATCAGGATAATATTGTAGGGGCTGATATAGGAGGAATATTGTACGATAGTATGTTATTTTTGCCTAATTATTTAAAAAATTATGATCCAAATATTTCTGTTATTTACAGGACAAACAGTATTTATAATATTACAGATATTGATTCAATATTTGTCGGAAATAAAAGCAAAGTATATGCCTATGCAGTTGATAATGGATGGATGGTTATAAGAATATTTGAGCAATTTTTTTATCCTTTAAATACTCGATTCATTGACTACTTCTATCATTTTGAAAATGATGACTGGGTTCTCAAAACAACTAATGAACAAGTTTTAAATTATTATCCATTAATTGGTGAAAGTCCTGAAATTATGGCGTCAATGAATGAAGATTATGCAGTTATTGTAAGTCAAATATATGATCCTTCTATATATGGCTTTATTGAATGCAAACTTGATATATTCAGTAAATCTGGAAATGAATGGAAATTGACACAACAGATTTACGAACCTGATCAAATAAGAGAAAAAAGTAAAATTGGTTTTGCAGTTGTTATTTCACCTGATAGCAAGTTCATAGTAGCAAGTTCAACTTATGGTCGTAAAATATATATATTTAAATTGAATAAGGGACATTATGATTTTTGTCAAAATCTTAATTATTCTGAAAATTATGACTACAAATTTTTAAACCTCTCAAATTCAGAATTACTGATTGGCAGTGAGTTTGGCGATATAAATTTTCCTGGAGAAAAAATGCAGTATTGGAGGCTTGTTGATTCAACATGGACGAGGATGCGTGATATACATCCTCCAATAACTGATACAACATACAGATTCTTTGGACATGGCATTGACAGATTTGGAGAAACCGTGATTGCAGGAGCACATGGTGACAATAAGTATGGTTTTCTGTCCGGTGCAGCCTATATCTTTCAGATCCCTGCCCGGGATACTATTACAACATCGGTTTGCAAAAGTGAGGGATATGCTTTCGGAGATACCACATACTACGAGAGTGGCACATACAGAGATACACTCATTGCATCGTATGGTGTGGACAGTGTTGTTGTCCTGAATCTGACTGTGCTGCCAGTTTATAAGCATAAACTTGATACTGTACTCTGCGAAGGTCAGATAGTACAGATCGGAGATCAGGTTTTCGATCAGAGCGGGCATTTCACCATCAAACTAACTAGCTCAATCGGATGCGACAGTACTATAGATTTCACCCTCAGGGTCATAGACCGTGAGTATCCTGCGGTCGATACATTTTTCTGCAATGGTTCAACGATATCCCTGCAGGGTCAAAATATCACTTCAGGAGGTACCTACAGTTTCATATTGAAAAATAAAAATGGTTGCGACAGCATAATCAGTTATGAGGTACATCAGATAGATCCTGATATTCAGAAAATAGATACAAGCTTCTGCGAGGAGCATTCTTTGATGATCAATGGCAAACAAATATCAGAATCTGGCATCTATAGCTTTGATCTGAAAAACCGGTTTGGCTGTGATTCCATAGTCAGTTACTTTGTTACAGAAATTCCTGTAAAGCGGATAAAAATCGATACTTTGATCTGTGAGGGAGAAAGCATTAGCATAGCAGGAAATGTATTGAACCAACCCGGGCGATATGAGTTCAAAGTTGTGGCTTCATCGGGATGCGACAGCCTGATTACGTTGGAGTTGAAAACAGCATTGAAAAACAATAAGTCTGTTGACACTGTGTTATGTGCCGGACAAAGCATAAAAATTGGTGATCAGTTAATAGACGAAGCAGGTGAATACAGTATTGTACTTAAAAATATGAATGAATGTGACAGCACAGTGAATATAAGGATTTCAAAAAGCGAACTCGAAGTCACCAATGAGGTCTTCAGTGACCTTGGCTGCAAAAGTGGCAGAATAGAGCTCGATGTCATTGGTAATAAACCACCATTTTATTATCTGTGGAATACAGGTAGTACCCAGGAAGACCTTGTGGTGGCAGAGAAAGGCAATTATGTGCTCACTGTCATTGACAATACAGGATGTAGCTATGAATTTTCATTTGAAATATTTGATTCCACTGCATACCTGATTCCTGAAGCATTCACCCCCGATGATCAGAATGAAGAATTGAACAGGACATTCTGGATTTACATAGCAGATCAGGGCTATGCAAAACCGCGTGTTAAGATACTTTCAACTGAGATTTTCAACCGGTGGGGAGAAAAGGTATTTTCATCGGCAGGCAGCAACTTCTGGGATGGAACATATCGCTCCAAACCTGTCCAGGCCGGAGTGTACATTTATGCGATAGTGATCGATACTCCATGTGGGATTAAGACAGAAAAGGGACAGCTACTTTTACTTAGGTAATGGATGAAAGAATTGATAATTGATAATTGATAATTGATAATGGATAATTGAGAATTAAAATCCTGCAATCCTAAAATCATATAAATCATAGTTCAGACAGCAATGGAGAATTAATTCAGTTGTCAGTTGTCCGTTTATCAGTTGTCAGTTAATAATCAAAAATCGTAGATCGTAAATCGTAATATTTCCAACCCAGCCCCTGGCCCCTAAAGGGGAATCCAAAGCTTTTAATTTCAACTAAAGTCTTTATGCACCATCCAACCCTTCAACCCTTCAACCCTTTCAACCCCTAATCCATAAATCGTAATTCGTAATTCGTACTTTATATCGGTTGTCTGTTTGTCAGTTGTCAGTTTATCAGTTAAAAATCAAAAACCATAAATCATAAATCCTACTTTGTCAGAATCAAAGATTACACTGATTTCCGGATTACACGGATTTTTCACCCTTCACCTTTCACCCTTTTACCCTTTTACCCTTTCACCCTTTCACCCTTTCACCCTTCCAACCATCATTTACAATTAACCATAAAAATCCTTTGCTTATTCTTTTTTTTTCTGATCTTTGCCGAAAATTTTTTAATTTTAATCGGAGTTTATGCATATAACAATTAATAATAAATCCGAAATACTGGACAGAAATAGTATCAGTATTGCTGAACTAAAACAATTAATGAAATTCACTTTCTCAAAAATTATTATAAAAGTCAATAATAAAATTATCGAGCCGGAAGAATATGAAACAACAATGGTCGAAGATGGTGACGTCGTTGTGATGCTACACTTACTTGCAGGAGGATAAAAATCATCCAGGCCATCATGAATATCTTTCCTTTATACAATATGTTAGCTAAAAACAAGTTAAGAACCAAAACATACTTCTTATATGGTGCGATTTTTTCTTTCATCAATTTTTTCATTTTCTTTTTTAATTTCTTTTTCCCAAAGTCATACTTTATTCGGTGAATGGAAATCTTATCTGCCATTTAACAGAAGTTATAAACTAAGTGAAACAAAAAATAAGATTTTTTGCTCTGCAGAACAAACTATATACTCTGTGGATAAAGATGATTTTTCTGTCACCTTTTTTGATAAAACCAATTATCTCAGCGATATTCAGGTTGTATTTCATGAGTATGACAAATTCAATGATCAGTTGATAATCGCTTATATAAATGGAAATATTGATATACTCAGAGATGAAGAGACCGTTAATATCCCTGATATTAAGGATAATACAAATATTTTTAGCAAGAAGAAATTGAACGATATATTCATTGCTGATCAGGATAAAGCTTATTTTGCTTCTGACTTTGGTCTGATGCAGTTTGATTTAAAGGATCTGGAATTTGGTTTCACCTGCTTTACTGATTTTCCTGTCAGGTCTATTGTAAGCATAGGGAATATTTTATATTTAGGTTCTGATCAAGGCATCTATTCCTTTGACCTAAACAAATCAGGAAACCCAAATGATTTTCAGCAATGGAGTAAGATCAGTAATATTTCATGCAAAGATCTTGTTCTATTTAAAGGAAATCCAGTTTTTTATTCAGGACATGTTATATACAGTATAGTAGATAAAATACCTCAGGTGGTTTATTCCGTCAGCGACACCAGATATGATATTGAATTCCTGCGAACTTCCGCAGATCTTATTTTTATCGGCACTTTTGATCCTGACAGATATTTTAGCAGGGTCTTTATTACAAATTTTCAGGATTACAAATATGAAATGCCCGGATGTACTTTTAAAATTTTGGATATTTTAAGGGATGAGAAAGGAAGGATTTGGTTTGCTGACAATGATAAAAACATCTCATGGTCGCCGGGAATTGATCAGGAATGCAATAAGATAAATATAAATTCACCTTTTTCCACTGATTGTCTTGATATAATTACCAAAGGTGAAAAGATCTTTGTTGCATCGGGAGGTGCCAATAAAATTAATTATGGTTATAATTACAACAATAATGGGTTTTATATATACGATGAACAATGGATGAATTACAATAGAGATAATACTGATTTTATAAAAAATAATAATCTGCAGAATTTCCTCAATATCATTGCTGATGATAAGAAAACTTATATTTCTTCCTATGGGTACGGACTTGTCGAAATGGATGCTGAAGCAAAAACATTTTTATTTTACAATCACACCAATTCAAAACTGGGTGTAACTCAGGGAGATGAACCTGGAAAAGTCAGGATAACCGATATGCAATTCGATCAGAAAGGAAACCTCTGGATGAGTTTATTTGGTGCAGAAAAACCTCTGGTTGTAAAAACAAGCGATGGAAAGTGGTTTAGCTTCAAAATGCATGACGGAAGTACGATACTCGGAGAGCTTGATATCGATCATGAAGGTATGATTTGGGTTAAGGTAATAAGCAAGGGAATAATAGTTTTTGATAATAAGAATACAATAGAAGATCCGACTGACGATAAGTTTATACTGTTAACAAATCAGAATACGAATCTGCCTTCAAATAATATAAATTACATAAACACAGATCTTGATGGTAATATTTGGGTAGGCACAGACAAAGGGCCGCTTGCATTTGAATGTGGTTCGCAGGTTATTGAAGGCAAATGTAGTGGTACAAAGAAAAAAACTGTTTTAGGTGGAATTGCAGAATATGTTCTTAATGATGTGAATATCACGTGCATTGAATTTGATGGAGCCAACCGCAAATGGATTGGAACTACAAGTGGTTTATATGTTTTGAATGCTGATGGTGATGAACAGATAGCCCGATATACAAGCTCTGATAGTCCATTATTTGATAATAACATAACCTCTCTGGCTTACAATGATGATAGTGGTGAAATGATTATTGGCACATTGAAAGGAATGCTCAGTTTAAAAACTCAGACCACAAAAGGAGCTCAGAAAAACAGCACAGATGCCTATGCTTTTCCTAATCCTGTTCCGGCAGATTATAATGGACTTATTGCTATTAAAGGCCTTTCACGTGATGCAAATGTAAAAATTACGGATGTGGAAGGCAATTTGGTTTTTGAAACAACTGCACAGGGAGGTCAGGCTACCTGGGATGGTATGGATTTCAGGGGCAACAGGGTAGGGACCGGAGTATATTTAGTTTTTGCTACAGGAAAAGATCTGCTTGATAAAATCGATGCTATCAGCCTCAAACTATTTTTTATCAGGTAAAATTGATGCTGAAGTTGTTAAAAAATTTACATGTGTTTTTAAGAATGTGTTTTCAAACAAATTCATTTAATATTGATTTCTAGTCAAACAATAATTCGTTGATATATTGTTTATAATCATTTACAGCTCTTTGAATTACACTGAAGGCTGTTTCTTTATTATATAATTCATGTATCATACATCTTCCTTCAGTAATACCCGGCATATCTTTATAAGTGAGGAAATAATGTCTCAGCCTTTCTATTACGGCTCTTGGAACATCAGTTATATCTGTATATTCACCATAAACAGCATCATCTTTGAGAACAGCTATGATTTTATCATCAGCTTCATTTCCGTCAATCATTCTGAAACCACCGATAGGTACTGCCTGAAGCAGGATGTCACCATGGGTAATTTCTTTTTCAGTAAGTATGCACACATCAAGTGGATCACCATCACCCACTATTTCACTTAAATTCATTGCTTTGTTGCTCACCTCTGCGACCTCTTTTCCGCAATAAGTTTTTGGAATAAAACCATACAAGGCCGGCAGAATACTGCTGAATTTCTGGGGCCGGTCGATGGTTAAATAGCCAGTCTCTTTATTAACTTCATATTTCACAGTGTCTGTTGGCACCATTTCAATAAATACAGTGACTACTTCAGGGGCATTTTTCCCTATTTCAACACCATGCCAGGGATGCGATTTATATCTGAGGCCTAATAGTTTTCCAATTGGATCGATTGATTTTTTCATCTTTATCAGTGTTATATTTGCCAGTATTTTCTAAGTTTTAAAATCAGTGTATTGCAGTAATGCTCATAAATATCCATTATCTTTATATCTGTATCTGATATTTTATCTGAATGTACCTGTGGTTCTTTATTTATGCCTGCAATAAAATTCTCAACCCCGAGTTTTAATACCTCGGGCACGTATCCTCCTTCCAGTACTGCAAAAATATTATTGAAATTCTTTGATAACAAAAAACCGATCTTATAATAGCTATCAACTGAAATCCTAAGGTCCAGAAGCATATCAGACTTATGCGAATCAAATCCTGCTGATACTGCCACAACATCCGGGTTGAATTGTTTTGCCACAGGCAGGAAAGTCTTTATTGCATCCATAAAAATATCATCCCCTGAACCTGCTGGCATAGCTATATTTATATTGAAACCTTCACCGGCTCCCGTTCCGATATTTCCCGGATGCCCTGAATTTGGAAATGCCGGATGCTGATGCATCGACATGAACATTACCTTGTCCGTATCGTAAAATATACTGGATGTGCCATCACCAAAATGACCATCAAAATCCACAATTAACACTCGTTTTCCCTGATTAACAAGATTTTGAGTGGCAATTGCTATATTGTTGAAAATGCAGAATCCGGTACCTTTTCCAGGATATGCATGATGCCCAGGAGGTCTTACAAGAGCAAAATCTCCTGATTCTGAAGCCATGATAGTAGCCCCAACGGCTGCAGTGGCTGCAACAAATGAATGTTCAGAACAACAGGTGTCCATATCAAGTCCTATACCCAGCTGGCATTTTTGTTCAACATCAGCAATATACTGGCCATTGTGCACGAGATCAATAAATGGTCTTCCATCTATTATTTCTGTCGGTTTAAAGTCGAAAAAACCATTAAGCCTTTCCCTGTTTTCAGGATGATGCCCTGTATCATGCTTTAAGAAAATGTCATTGTAAATAATTTTCATGCAAATTCATTTTTTCATTATGAAATTAAACTATAAAAACATTATTAATGGTTCGATTTTTAAAAATGTTCAAAAATTTATCATTTGTTTAACATACTTTCATAGGTCTAATGGAAAAACCTTTTTGCTTTAACAATCTCAATATTCCATATTTTCCTGGCAAATGACCTGCTCCTACAGCTACAAATACTGTTCCATTTTCCATACAGGTTGCCATTTTTTCTGTAATCCGGTGATTTCTGTCGTAAACAAGCATTCCTTTAAATCTTCCCAAAGCCTTTATACTGATTTTATATAATTGTTTTATTTCCTGGTCTTTGTAATACTTTACAATCTTCTTGATTTTATTTTTGTATTTGCTCGTGTTTTTCCCAATTTTTAACAAAGACTTAATTTGATTCCTTATTGAGAGGTTCATCAAAATATGGATCTGACTTTCTGTTGATTCGGCACCTAAAGTTTTTTTACCTTCAGCATTTGCATAATTCCAGAGCTCAAAGTCCATGGGGAAATCATAGTCACTATTAAAAATTTTTTCAGTGATCATATTTTCAATTGCAATCGGTTTTAAAAAACCAAACCTGTCAATATCAATGTTGAAAGCTTTTTCGATACTTTTTTTCAGTCTTGCATATTTCCGTTCAGTCATATAATTGCGCAGATGCTTGTTGTCAGGTATTTGCATAGCCTGCATTACAGTGGTCTGGTCATTATTATCCAGATCATATTCAGCAATGAAGGTATCACAATTTTTTATCAATTCTCGAAGTTTTTCAATCAGGAAATATACACTGTTGTCGCGAAGGTGAATAGTGCCGTATAAGTATGAATACTGGGTGGAATTGGGATTATAGACCTGCCATAATAAACTTTGTTTTCTCCCTGTCTTTAAACTCATTATTTAGTACTGCTCATTTTCATTTGGGAAATCAGAAGACCTGACATCATCAATATACTTGCTTACTGCGGAACTTATTACTGTTGACAAATCAGAATACCTCCTTAAAAACCTGGGGTTGAATCCTTTGGTGATACCAAGCATATCATGCAAAACAAGAACCTGACCGTCTGTGTGAGGTCCTGCACCGATTCCAATCGTAGGTATCTGAACAGATCCGGTAACTTCTCTTGAAAGAGCAGCCGGTATTTTTTCAAGAACAACTGCAAAACAGCCAACCTCTTCAAGAATAAGTGCATCTTCTTTTAATCTCATGGCTTCCTCCTGTTCCTGTGCTCTGACAGAATATGTGCCATACTTATAAATAGACTGAGGAGTAAGACCAAGATGACCCATAACAGGTATCCCTGCAGAAATAATCCTTTCGACAGATTCTTTAATCTCTTTTCCACCTTCCACTTTAACTGCATGAGCACCAGCTTCTTTCATGATCCTGATAGCTGACTCCAGTGCATTCTTTGAATCACCCTGATATGAGCCAAAAGGAAGATCGACAACTACCAGTGCCCTTTCTACAGCCCTTACGACTGACTGGGCATGATAAATCATATGGTCAAGTGTTATAGGCAAGGTGGTCTGGTGACCGGCCATGACATTTGATGCAGAATCTCCAACAAGAATTACATCAATTCCTGCACTGTCTATTAGCTTGGCATGAGAAAAATCATAAGCAGTGAGCATTGCTATTTTCTCTTTGTTTTCTTTCATGGCACGAAGGACATGTGTGGTGATCCTTTTTGCCTTATTGTATGTTGACATCCTGTATTAAAATCTTGAAAAAATGAAAAAATTGTCAGATATACTTTAAATCCAATTCAGGGCTGATTTCAAGTAATGAATTATAAACTAAAGCTATGACATTATGAATATCATCAACGTGAGCCATTTCAACTGTAGTATGCATATATCTGAGTGGCAAAGAAACGAGAGCTGAAGGAACACCACCATTAGAATATGCAAATACATCAGTATCAGTGCCTGTGCTTCTTGAAGATGCTGATCTCTGGAATGGAATTTCATTTTTCTTTGCTGCATTCTGTATCAATGATAATAGTTTATTATGTACTGCAGGAGCATAGGTCAGTTCAGGCCCTTTACCACATTCAATTTCACCATGAATATTTTTATCGATCATAGGAGTTGTAGTGTCATGACTAACATCTATAATTATAGCAGCATCAGGTCTGATGGTCTCTGTTATCATCTGAGCACCTCTGAGGCCAACTTCTTCCTGAACAGAATTAACGATATACAATCCAAATGGAAGTTTTATTTTATTTTCATAAATTTTTCTGACAACTTCAGCAATACAGAAACCTCCGATCCTGTTATCAAGTGCCCTGCCAATATAAAATTTATCATTGAGTTTTTCAAAGTTATCAACAAACGTTATCGGATTCCCAATGTTTATACCCATTTTAAGTACTTCCTCGCGTGAAGATGCTCCTACATCAATGAAAATATTGTCTATTTCAGGATGTTTGTTATTATCTTTTGAAGTACGTGTATGTATTGCGGGCCACCCAAATACACCCCTTATGACTCCATGTTCATCTGTCTGGATATTAACTCTTTTTGAAGGGGCAATTACATGATCCGAGCCTCCATTTTTTAGCACATAAATGAGACCTTTATCTGTAATATAATTTACTCTCCAACCAATCTCATCAGCATGTGCTTCAATTATTACCCTGAAATTACTTTCGGGATTGATAATACCGTAAACAGTTCCATAGTTATCACTTTTCCAGGTATCAATATAAGGTTTTATATAATCGAGCCATATTTTCTGGCCATTAGCTTCGTAACCTGTAGGAGAAGCATTGTTTAGATATTCAAATAAAAACTTTTCAGAGTTCTTGTTCATTTTATGTTAATTAAATTTTTAAACCAATTTTCAGGATCGGATTTCCATTCTTTTATAATATTGTATTCTTTTTTATCGATGTAATTCAAATCAAGGGCTTCGGCAATGAGTATATCAAAATCACAAATGCTTTTATAATCACATGAAATACTATTAAAGTTATTTTTAGCATCCTTGAGTTTATAATCAAATAAAGAAATTACACCTGTTACGATACAATTGTTTGCCCTAACTGCCTCAACAGCTTTTATAGAACTACCCCCGGTTGAAATAAGATCTTCTACTATCAATACATTATTACCGGTTGGTAATTCACCTTCTATCTGATTTTGCCTGCCATGAGATTTTGCTTCTGACCTTACATAAATAAACGGTTTTTTTAGTCTGTCAGCCAGGATAGCTCCCCAGGGAATGCCTGCTGTAGCTACTCCAGCTATAAAATCGATATCTTCATATCCTGCCACTAACTCTATTAAACTGTCAATCACCTGCTCTCTGATAACAGGATATGAAAGAACAACCCTGTTGTCGCAATAAATAGGTGAATGAATTCCGGATGCCCATACAAAAAGATTTTGTAAGTTTATCTTAATTGCTTTAATTTGCAGAAGATTTTTTGCGAACTCTTTTGAGCTATTCATATTTAAAATTGAATCGACAAATGTACAAAATTTATATTAACGAAAAACCTTTGATACTAATTTCTGAATTAGATATAAAAAATTTTGAAAAAAATGAGCACATTTTGCTTACAAGGTATCCTGGAAAGCCCAAATTTCTGCTAAACTACTTCGATATGATGGAAAAAGGGATGGAATTCGATTCAATTGTATTATATGATGAAAATGCAAAAAAAATATTCATGGATCTTAAAAGTGTAGCCAACCCTATTAAAGCTGCTGGAGGTATTGTATTCAATGATAAAGGCAAGCTTCTTGTGATTTTCAGAAAGGGATTCTGGGATCTTCCTAAGGGTCAGATTGCCACAGGTGAAACCAAACAAGCTGCTGCATTAAGAGAGGTAATGGAAGAAACAGGATTGAAAAAGATTGACATTGGTGTCAAAGCCGGAAAAACTTACCATATATTCAAAAACAAATCGAGATATCTGAAAATTTCACATTGGTACTATATGAAATCAACACAGGTCAGACTTTACCCTGAAGAAAAAGAAATGATTCATGAAGCAAAATGGATTGACCCATGTGATTTTTTTCACACTCATCATATTTACGCAAGTATAGAAGATATGTTGAAAAAACTTGAAATTATTTAGTAATACCAAATTCATTTATATAATATTCCAATAATTTGGCACTGACACTGACACTGACACTTTGGTCAGTACAGGCACTTTGGTCAGTACAGGCACTTTGGTCAGTACAGGCACTTTGGTCAG
>JBLMZC010000027.1:0-18958 GCA_050258615.1 Deltaproteobacteria bacterium
GGCTACGGACCATATTTCAGAGTGTATAGAAATACAACAAACAATTCCTCTACAGCAACAGCTTTAGGTAGCTGGCAGACATCTCCAACATATAATGATGTTAGTGCAAACCCGTTAGTGATATATTATTACTGGATTAAAGCTGCAGAGAATGCTAGTGGCGCAAATAGCAGTGCATTTAGCTCATCAAATACAGGTTGGAGAAATGGAGTGACTGTTCCGATAAATGTTCAGGCAAGTAATGGCACCTATAATAATAGGGTCTATGTTGCTTGGAGTGGCACAACTGGTAATTATTTTCGAGTCTACAGGAATACAACAAATAATTCAAGCACTGCAACTGCACTAGGAAGCTGGCAAACCGCAACATCCTATAATGATTATAATGTTGTATTAAACCAATTATATTATTATTGGGTAAAAGCAGCTAGTAATGCAAGTGGAGCAAACAGTAGTGCTTTTAGTGCGTATGATACTGGTTGGCGAGGAAACGGTATAGTACCACCAACAATTACCATTGAAGATGATAATCCTGTAGAAAGTTTAATAAGCACTGTTTGCCCTAATCCTGTAAAATCAAACTCTGATTTTGAAATTGCTATTGATTTTGAAATAGAAAAGATAAAAGATATCAAAATAGTAGATATGAAAGGAAGAGTTCAAAATGAGCTTCACTTTAGGGATAATCAAACAAATTCATCAATTAAGTTGAAAGCGCCTGAGATTAATGGCATTTATTTATATTTAATTGAATTACATAATGGAATCAGATTACAAAATAAGATTATTGTTTATTAATCAAATGGTGGAATTTAATAATTTAAAAATCTCCATTTTTTTGAATTTATCTGAAGTAATCAAAATTGGAATTCATAAGAATTATAAAAATTTAGTGGAAGAGATGAATCTTTTATAGTTTAATGTATTTATTTGATAATTAACTTGAGATAAAAGTGATTGAAGGTTGATGTGGCATTCATAATAAGCTTTTAGAAAAGAGCAGCAGTTTTTTATTGAAAAATATTATTAAAAGAGGTTGCCCGAAAAACGACAGCCTCTTTTTTGGTAAAAATTTCTTTATTTGTAGGTTTAGAATAATTTGGTCATTAAATTCATAGGCTTATTCTGTATTCTTTTCGAATAATAGAAAGGATGAAAATAAATTGTAATTTATAAATAAACTTTAATTCAAATATTGGTTTTAATAAAACTAAATTGGGTCAATTAAATTCCATTCAACATGTGATATAATTATTTAATTATCAAAGGTATATAAGCTTTTTAAAGTTATATTTTCAAACAACTTCGGTGTATTGATTGCTAAGAATTTGGTTTTGCTGCAAATTAATTTGCAAAACCAAACGATTTCATTTCAATTCAAGAAAATCATAGAGCTCGTCCCTGTATTTACTGCCTGTATAGATGACTTTATTTTCAAGATTTTTAAGTGTCAGTGTCTGGTCGGAGTGGTTGTACTGGCTTATGAATTGCTTATTTACTATTGAGTACCTGCTGATACGTATAAAGTCGGAATTAAGCTGTGTTTCCAGTTTTGAAAGTGAGGAATTGATGCTGTATTCTTTGTTGCTCAGATACAGATTTACTTTGTTTTTACCCTTTGAATTTGGATCTGTCTCAATGAGTATCAGTTCTGAAAGCCAGATTATATAGGTCATATGCTCCGATTTAATCGTCATCTTACCGGCATTGATCTCGTGATCTGGTTTTTCGTATGGATTATTCCGTATCCTTTCGATGGTTTTGCTGATGATCAGGCTTTCTTTTTCAATCCAGTTTTCCCAGAAGGGTTTTTTCAGGATCATGAGTACATCATCCCTGAACTCGTTTATAGTGCGCTGTGCAAGTTCGAAATCTGCAAACCCTGTGTTAAGTATCACTGCAGGAATTGGCACATCGCTTGATTTTAATAAATTCAGCAGTTGAAATGCATCACCTCCTTTCAGTTTTATATCCAGAAAGACTATATCAGGTTCTTCTTCGGTGATCAGCTGAAATCCGGATTTCACCGAATCTGCAGCACCAATAAGTTTCATACTCATCGATTCACTTATCGATTCTTCGAGGATATTGCGTATATCTTCTTCATCATCGATTACTATTACGCGGAATTTATTGTTTGCCATATATTATAACTTTATTTCTTATTGATTTTAAAATAAGTATGTACTTTACTCATATTTGTTAAAATTGTAAAAATGAATTTTAAAATCCTGTCTTCCAATTTTAAAGATTTTGTTGATGAAACACATAGTCTTTTTTTTCACGCAGAGGCGCAGATTTATCAAGCTGAAAGCATGAGACGCAAAGCATTAACGTTTTTTACTCCAGGCTGTAAGAATAATCCTTTGGCACTCTTATAATCACCCGTGTACCGTATTTTTTATTTTCAATCCCATCAATAAACTCATCTTCATAAATTTGAGTTATTTTGTCTGTATTTGCCTGATTGAATATCAAATGTAATTTTTTCAACATATCTATTCCCGATTGGGTACCCTGAGAACCTATGCCGGCAGCTTTTTTTCTGCCTATACCATTGTCTTCGATTATGTAGATCATATTATTTTCGTCCTCGTTTATCTGCAATTTCACATATCCTCCGTTTTCATTGTTTCGCAGACCATGTTCTATTGCATTTTCAATATGGATCTGCAACTGTAGTATGATGATGAAAACATTTTTGTATTTTTCAATAATTTCATCACCGGGAAGTATCACATTCAGGGATACTTTGAATCTTATCTTCTGGATTTCAAGGTAATTTTTTACAATGCTCATTTCCTCATACAGGGTATGGTAAGCTTTTCCTTCTTTTGTGGCCCTGAAGATATAGGCTATATTTTCCGATAACCTGCCTATCAATATAACTGTCTCCGGATCTTTCCTGTATTTTGACTGCACCCAGTGGAGGGAATTATTGATAAAATGAGGATTAAATGTCGAAATTATCGATTGTATCTGTAGCAGGTTTCTTTCATTTCTCAGATTTGAAAATTCCAGATCTTTCTGCATATCTTTCCTTTTCTGAAGATTTCGGTTGTAAAGATAACCTCCGATTCCTAAAACGAAAATACCTGACAATAAAGTCCAGAACCAGGGATTTTCACCGAGAGCATAAGGTGATCTGATGGCAATTGACATGGTGTCCATAAGTTGTCCATGTTTGTAGGCTTTGATTATCAGTTTATATTTTCCCGGTGGCAGATAATTGACCTCAAACTGTCCATGCTGATCATGAAGGACAGAGGTTAAAGTGTCATGTGTATTTTTGATAAGGTAATAATCGAAAAATATATTTTTCAGCATAGAGGGATTTTTTGCAGGTCCGAAACTGATCTTCAGGTTCCTGTTGTCAACAGGTATGACCAGCTTTTCTCCCTGAAATTCTATCTTTTTAGAACCTGCAAAAATATCAAAGACCCTGATCTTGTTTTTAGTAGTGTCGAAACTGAAATTATCCCAGTCTATCATCGACACACCTTCAAGGCTTCCTATCCAGAGCCGTCTCTGACTATCGAACAATACTGTATTCTGAGCACTGCCGTTTCCTTCGAGATCTTCACCATAAATTAGTTGATAAATTACCGGATTTTCAGGATTAGTGTAGAAGCTTTTGAGATCGACGAAGCTGACAGATTTGTGGCTGCCTGCAACAATATAATTATCAACCTGTGTCATGAAAGCTACTGTCGATGTGTCTCCATTGGGCAATCCAATATTTTGGGCTAAGCTGAACGGACTTGATCTGCGGATATCAAATGAGCCCGGTGATCTCAGAAATTTTAATCCTTTTGTTGTACCCAGCCAGAGATTGCCACGATTGTCGGTCTTCATGCTCATCACTCCGAATGAGCGACGGTCAGTTGAATTTACTAGCCAGGTGAAGGCTGTATCTTTTTTCATGTCATATACTGCTATGCCCTGGCTGGCTCTTCCACACCAAATTCTGCAATTATTGTCTTCTGCAAAAGTCAGGACGTTATCCAATAATAATCCTTTTTTACTTTCAATAAAGTGTGCTTTTACTTCATTATTTGTAATAGTATCAATTATTCCAAGTCCAAATCCAAATGAACCAAAGCCTAATTTTTTATAACATTCAATATATTTAATGAAATAGCCAACTACCTTAAAACCATCTTTGTCATTTTTTAACTTAATTATCGAATTATTTTTTATTTTGCCGGCATTTGACTCTGCAAAGAACATAATATCTCCTGATGAAAGCCTGTAAGCTCCATGCAATATAGAAGTATAATTTTTGCTTGTTTTTTTAAAAATTTTATTTTCTTTGATGACTGAGAATCCTGATCCATATCCACCTATCCATATTTGACCACTAATGTCTTCTACTATCGTCATTGGGCTTGTAACTATATCAAACCCCGAGCGATAGAAAAGAATATTCCTGTTGAACCTGAACAGTCCTTCAGGTGTGGCACAAAAAACTATGTTGTTATTCAGATAGTTTAAAACTGGCCGTGAAAGTGTTGGGATATTTCTGCGAAATATTTTATTTTTTTTATCAGATTCAATAAAGTACCAATTTTTTTCAAAATTACCAATACCTATATGATCAAATCTTGATTTTCCGGTCATTGCTCCAATTAATGTAATTCCCAGATTTTTAAAAAACAAAATATCATTTATCCAATTACCTGATTTTCTTTTATATATCAACTGATCTTTGTTGTTGAAATAGTAAATTATTTGATTGTTATGCGATACAATGATGTAATTACTGTTTGTTCCTTTTAAATATGAAAATCGATTTTGGGTACTTAATAAATTATTTAAAACTTTATTATTCATCTTTCTGTAGAATGAATATTTAAATTTTTCAGGGTTCAGATAATATTCATTTCCTTTATCGTCCAACGTCCAGATTGTATCAGAGTAAATTATTACCTTTTCATTATTGACAGGAAATGTAACTTTAATTTTATGAAATTTACCTTTTTTGTACAAATAGCTATTCCTGTTCATCAGTAAATATGTCATTTCATTATAATGGATTTGAGGTAATATTGGTGCAAATTGAACTGAATCATTGATATATCTTGTAAATCTGTAGCCGTCAAAGTTATATACATTTTCTCCACCCGCTATAACAAAAAAATTAGTATCCGGCATCATTATAGTACTGTAGCAATAAATATTCTCCAGACCATCCTCTACTCCATATTTTCGTGCTGTCAGGCATTGAGAGTTCAGCACCGGAATGCTGAACCAAAGAGCATTGAATAACAGCATTAAAATAATATGCCGGCAACAGGAATTCATACCGTAAAAATATACAATAAATTCCTATTCCTTCACTAAATTTATGTGAATGAAGTGATTTTTTTTGCGAAACAGGCATTTCCTGATGTGAAGGAAAAATCTACCGTTGAGAAAATGGACTTTGAATGGGGATTTTTTACATTTGTATTACAGACCGTATAGATTATCACATTTTTTTTCACCCTGTAACCTTGTTACCATTCAACCATTCAACCATTCAACCATTTTCGTAATTCGTAATTGATCATTCGTAATTTTTTTTCACCCTGTAACCTTTCAACCCTTCAACCATTTTACCTTTTTACCTTTCTACCCTCCAACCCTTTTTGGTAATTCGTAATTGATCATTCGTAATTTATTTTCCCTGCTGTCTGAATCACGATAACCATCGGGACTGATTTCAGGATTTCACCTATTTTTTCACCCTGCAACCTTTCAACCCTTCACCCTCTCAACCTTTTTCGTAATTCGTAATTGATCATTCGTAATTGATTTTTTCACACCCCAATACCCCATATTTCACATCCAAAAAATGCTGCCTGACACTCCCTGAGATCAATTCCGCAATTTTGTCACTTTTTCGGATCACTTCAATTCTTACCTTTACCAATAAATCTGAAGGAGCAGAAGTGATTTTTATATTATTGGAAAAAATGTCAAATCAGGTTTATAAGATTTGGTGATTTTTGGATTGAAAACGTTTAAACATAATCCGATAATCCTGAAATCCTACAAATCATAGTTCAGACATTTTCTCATTCACAAAGAAAATCCCCTGCTTCAGAAAGTTTTTCCCTTGCTTCGTAAAAAAGTGGTGAGAGGGTGTTGGATAATTACATAGTTTTACACGCAGAAGCAGATTTTTTTTAAAATTTATCTGATCACTTAGATAACTTTATAAACCAATTTTTTTATTAATAGGATGCCAATTCCTATGCGAATGTAATTTAATATTTGTTATTATGAAAAATGTATTTTTTTGTTTAGTATTATTAGTATTTTCCGGGATTTCCATTACATTAAAAGCACAGTGTATTACTTCATATACCTCTCAAAATGGCGGTGATTTTAGCTTGGATGCTAACTGGGTGGGCGGAACTGCACCGGTCAACCCCATACCTCCGGGGGTGACGGTTACCATACAGCATGCCATGTACAACAGCGGCATACTCGAAAACAATGGGGCGATCGTGGTCACTCCTTCAGGTTCATTCACCAACCAGGCCGGGGCCATTTACCGTGGTAACGGCACATTTGCAGGCAGTTTTATCAATCAGGGCACGGTAGCACCAGGTATAACCCATATATTACCAACCCTGTTTACTGCTGCAGTTACAGGCATTACTGGCACATCGGCTGTTTCAGGTGGTACTATTTGTTATGATGGTGGTACTTCAGTGTCAGCAAGGGGAGTATGCTGGAATACATCTCCAAATCCTGATATCAGCCTGCAGACCAAAACAAATGATCAGGGTAATACTTTTACCAGTAATTTAACAGGCCTAAATCCTCTGACAACATATTATGTTAGATCTTATGCTACAAATAGTACAGGTACCACTTACGGAAATCAATTGATCTTTACGACTGAAGCAGCCTCTGACCCGATGTCCGAACATTTTGTCACTACCTGGAAAACAGACAACCCCGGCACTTCCTGCCCGAGTTGTATCACCATCCCGACCACTGGAGGTGGATATAATTACGATGTGGACTGGGATAATGATGGCACATTCGATGAGTTTGGCATCACAGGGAATGTGACGCATGATTTTGGTACTGCCGGTACTTATACAATACGAATTCGAGGTGATTTTCCAAGGATATATTTTTATGACTTAATAGATCAGCAAAAGATTCTTAGTGTTGATCAATGGGGATCTATTGCATGGACAAATATGATGGGAGCATTTAGGGATTGCAATAACTTAAATGTAAATGCTGTGGATATTCCTAATTTGTCTTCTGTAACTGATATGTCTTGGATGTTTTATGGTTGCACTGTTTTAAATCCTACAGGTGCTTCTTCAACAGCATTTAATAGTTGGAATACATCCAATGTATTGGATATGAATTATTTGTTTTGTAATGCTTGGGCATTTAACACACCTATTGGAAATTGGAACACATCCAATGTGACGAATATGTTTGGTATGTTTCAAAGTGCTTCTTCCTTTAATCAACCCTTAGGTAATTGGAACACTTCTAATGTTATGTATATGGGTCAAATGTTTGCTGGTGCTTCTTCCTTTAATCAATACTTAGGTGATTGGAATACAGTAAATGTGTTATCAGTTTATTACATGTTTTATTCTGCTTGGGCATTCAATCAATCACTTGGCACTTGGAATATATCTAATATTTCACAAATGGATGAAATGCTTACATATACTGGCATTTCAATTACCAATTATGACAATACCCTCATTGCCTGGGATGCAGCAGGATATACCAATAAGGACATTGGAGTTGGAGGCCTGCAATATTGCAATTCAGCCTCAGCCCGTACCAATATGATCACTAACAAAGGATGGACATTCAATGGAGATGCCCTGAGTTGTCCGGTTCCACTTTGTACAGCACTCACCGAACCTCTCAACGCTGCCATCAATGTACCTGTCACCACAAACCTGACATGGGCTGCATCAGCAAATGCTACAGGCTACAAACTCACAGTGGGTACGACATCAGGAGGTACAGAAATACTAAATGATCAGGACGTTGGTAATGTATTGACATACGACCTTGCAAGTGATCTGCCATACTCTACAACAATATATGTGAATATAATACCCTATAACGCAACAGGAGATGCACAGGGATGCACAGAAGAGAGCTTAACAACAGAAAGTAATGCCTTCAACTGCGGCACATCAACAGTCACCTTTGACTACAACGGAGCCTCAGTTACCTATGGCACAGTGATGAGTGCAGGCAGATGTTGGCTCGACCGAAATCTTGGAGCTACCAGGGTGGCAGAAAGCAGTGCAGATGCTTTATCTTACGGAGATCTTTTCCAGTGGGGCAGGCTGGATGACGGACACCAGATGAGGACTTCAGAAACAACAACTGATTTGAGTAATAGCGATGTGCCGGGGCATGGGAATTTCATTTTAGCACCTGACAATCCTTATGACTGGAGGTCACCGTCGAACAACAATCTGTGGCAGGGAGAAGGAGGTACCAACAATCCATGTCCTGAAGGCTTTCGTCTGCCGACAAACACTGAATGGGATTCTGAACTAGAAAGCTGGAGTACCTACAATGCTGCCGGGGCCTTTAACTCACCTTTAAAATTGTCATTGTCGGGATGGCGAAGTCAATATACTGGTGTTGTTGCTAATGGAGGAATTGAAGGTGCTTACTGGTCTAGCACAGTAAATGGATCTCGTTCACTTTGTATAGATATATTTCCATGGTCTGCATCTTTAATTACCATTCCGCGAGCTACAGGCTTTGCAGTTCGTTGCGTTAAAGATGAAACACCTGTCGGTTCAATTGGCAGCTTAGACTGCCCTGGAGCAATAATAAACGGTATACTCACAGAAGAAGTTGCAGCAAGTGGAGTTACTGCTATAGTAGGTTACACAGGAGGAAACGGAGGAACACATTCAGGTCAAACATTAGCTTCAACCGGGGTGACAGGCCTTACTGCCACAGTACCTGCCGGTTCTTTTGCGAATGGAGCCGGATCGCTAACGTACGAAATCACTGGTACTCCTGCAAGCTCAGGAACAGCAGTATTCTCGCTGAGTATCGGTGGTCAGACCTGTGATCTGAGTGTGCTTGTACAGGCTGCAGTACCAACATGCACAAGCCTCACTGATCCCCTCAATAGTGCTACAAATGTACCTGTCACTACAAACCTGACATGGGCAGCTTCGGCAAATGCTACAGGCTACAAACTAACAGTAGGTACTACATCAGGAGGTACGGAAATACTAAATAGTCAGGATGTTGGCAATGTTTTAACTTACGACCTTGCAAGTGATCTGCCATACTCATCATTAATATATATAACAATAATACCATACAATGCAACAGGAGATGCAGTGGGATGCACTGAAGAGAGTTTTACTACTGAAAATCTATCTACACCATTTATTACCACATGGAAAAGCGACAATCCCGGCTCTTCCTGCAATTCTTGTATAACAATTCCAACTTTCCCGGGTGAGACATATAATTACGATGTGGACTGGGATAATGATGGTACATTCGATGAATTTGGCATCACAGGCAATGTGACCCATGATTTTGGTTCTGCTGGTACTTATACTATACAGATTAGGGGAATTTTTCCAAGGATATTTTTTAATGGCCAGGGTGATAATGAAAAAATAATTAGCATTGATCAATGGGGTGATATTGCATGGTCAAGTATGGTATCAGCTTTCTATAGTTGTATAAATATGAATTTAATAGCTGAAGACATCCCGGATCTTTCAAGTGTTACTCAGCTTACAGATATGTTTGGAGCTTGTAATTTATTCAATCCGATAGGCAATGCTTCAATAGCATTTTCAAACTGGAATACTCAAAATATTACGGATATGAGTGGCATGTTTGCTGAAACCTTGATTTTTAATCAGCCAATTGGAAACTGGAATACAGGAGTTGTTCAAGCAATGGGTGGTATGTTTCAGGGGGCTATTGCTTTCAATCAAAATTTAAACAGTTGGAATACTGAAAATGTAACAGATATGAATGGAATGTTTTCTGAAGCACATTCTTTTAATCAATCTTTAGATGGGTGGAACACAGGAAATGTAACAGATATGAGTTTGATGTTTCAAAATGCTAACTCTTTCAATAAACCTATTGGAAACTGGAATATGAGTAATGTAACAGAAATGAGTTTCATGTTTCAGGGGGCAGCTTCATTTAATCAATCAATTATCCTTTGGAATACAGGAAGTGTTACTCATATGGATTATATGTTTCACAATGCTGCATCATTTAATCAGCCAATCAGCAATTTTAACCTCAGTAGTGTTGCGAATATGGTTGAAATGTTGACAGGGTCTGGAATATCAACTGAAAATTATGATAATACATTGATTGCCTGGGATGCAGCTGGATATATCAATAAAAATGTTGGAGTTGGAGGACTTCATTATTGCAATTCATCTTCAGCCCGGAACAATATGATCACCAACAAAGGGTGGACATTCAATGGTGATGCCCTGAGTTGTCCTGTACCCCTTTGCACAGCGTTGTCTAATCCTGTAAATGGATCTATTAATGTACCTGTGACCACTAACCTCTCTTGGGCATCTTCTGCAAATGCCACAGGCTACAAACTCAAAGTTGGTACTACATCAGGAGGTACTGAAATACTAAATAATCAGGATGTTGGAAACGTATTGACATACGACCTTGCAGCTGATCTCCCATACTCTACAATAATATATGTTACAATAATACCTTACAATGCAGGCAGTGATGCAGCAGGATGTACAGAAGAAAGTTTTACAACAATTGCTTGTAGCGATCTAGTAATAGAAATTATTTCAACTAATATTAGTGATGATAAAATCTTTTACAATTATACAATAACTAATAACGGACCTTCCTCCGTAAACCTTGGAGGGCCGACAACAAGTATATCTGACAACTTGGGATTTCAAAGATATATTTCCAACGATAATATTTTTGGTGATACAGATGATGTATTTCACGGTGGATCTTTATTATCAAATACTCAAGCTATCGTTTTGGAAGCAGGAGCTTCAATTATATTAAGTTCATGGTTTTATAATATGCATACTCCAGGTTTTTCACATCCTGATCATAGTTATATATTTATTCAGTTGATTCTGGAAAATGTTCTGCCTTGTGATATCATCAACAATAACAGCATAAATACAATTGGCTGTACTGATTCCGGTGCACATAACTATGATTCTGAATCTGATATCGATGATGGTTTTTGTCAGACTTGTAGCGATGGGATAAAGAATGGAGATGAAACCGGAACAGATTGTGGAGGTACATTATGTCCCCAATGTCCTTTCGGGTGCACTAATCTTATTAATCCGGTAAATGGAGCTATTAATGTACCAGTCGCTTCAAATCTGACCTGGGCAGCAACCAATGGAGCTACCGGATACCGGCTTACAATCGGAACCACTCCAGGAGGCACTGATATTTTAAACAATGTTGATCTTGGTAACGTGACAACCTATGATCCACCATATGATTTTCCGGTATCTTCAACAATTTATGTTACAATAATACCGTACAACGGAGGAGGAGATGCTTCAGGATGTGCGGAAGAGGGTTTCACAACAACAAGCAGTACATTCACCTGCGGTACATCAACAATTACGTTCACATACAACGGTGCATCTGTTACTTATGGCACAGTGGTCGGAGCAAATAATAAATGCTGGCTCGATCGCAATCTGGGAGCATCACAGGTTGCTACGAGTAGTGGTGATGCTGCATCATATGGTGATCTGTTCCAGTGGGGAAGACTTGCTGATGGTCATCAGATCAGAACTTCCGGCACAACAAATGATTTAAGTACAAGTGATGTGCCGGGGCATGGGAATTTTATTACAGTTAACTCCAATCCATACGATTGGAGGTCACCTCAGAATTCAGGATTATGGCAAGGATTCAATGGAATAAACAATCCTTGTCCAAATGGTTATAGGATACCAAGTATTTTTGAATTGGATGATGAAAGAGCAAGCTGGACATCTAATGATGCTGCAGGTGCCATTAATTCACCATTGAAATTGCCAACCCCGGGAAGTCGGAGCCCGGAAGGTATTCTTTATTATGAAGGAGATCAAGGTCTTTACTGGTCTAGCAATGTAAATGGAATTTATTCACGCTATCTAAATATACTTCAAGGTGTTGCATATTCAAATAACTTGGTGCGAGCTGGAGGATTCTCAGTACGATGTATCAAGGATGAAACCCCGGCCGGTTCGATAGGAAGTCTTGACTGCCCTGGAGCAACAATAAACGGTACCCTCACCGTAGGTGTAGCTGCAAGCGGAGTTTCAGCAGCAGTTGGATATACCGGAGGAAACGGAGGCACACATTCAGGACAGACTGTCACTTCAACAGGAGTGACTGGACTTACTGCTACGCTGCCTGCAGGTTCTTTTGCTAATGGAGCCGGAACACTGACCTATGATATCACAGGCACTCCTACAAGCTCAGGAACAGCAGTATTCGCGCTGAATATCGGAGGTCAGACATGTGATCTGAGTGTGCTTGTACAGGCTGCAGTACCAATCTGCACAAATCTGACCGATCCTCTAAACGGAGCTACCAATGTACCTGTAGCAACAAACCTCAACTGGGCAGCCTCAGCAAATGCTACAGGCTACAAACTTACAGTGGGCACCACATCAGGTGGTACTGAAATCCTAAATGATCAGGATGTTGGAAATGTTTTAACTTACGACCTTGCAAGCGATCTGCCTTATTCAACAACAATATATGTTACAATAATACCCTATAACGTAACAGGAGATGCACAGGGATGCACAGAAGAGAGCTTTACAACTGTTAGTAATACCTTCAACTGCGGTACATCGACAGTGACTTTTGACTACAACGGATCCTCAGTTACATACGGCACAGTGATGAGTGCAGGCAGATGCTGGCTCGATCGTAACCTTGGTGCAAGTCAGGTAGCTACCAGCAGTGATGATGCAGCAGCCTATGGAGATCTGTTCCAGTGGGGTAGGCTGGATGACGGACATCAGGTGAGGACATCTGGAACTACGTCTGATTTAAGTAATAACGATGTGCCTGGGCATGGGAATTTCATTATTGCACCAAATAATCCATATGATTGGCGCTCTCCACAGAACAACAATCTGTGGCAGGGAGTAAATGGTATTAACAATCCATGCCCAACAGGCTATCGTCTGCCGTCTTATGAGGAATGGAATGCTGAATTAGCCACCTGGAGTCCTAACAATGCTGAAGGAGCTTTGGCTTCACCACTTAAATTGCCAATGGCTGGATTCCGCAACGCCTTTAGTGGCGCGTTTAATGAGGTGGGTTCGATAGGCTCCTACTGTTCCAATTATGCCTTTAGTATTGGCACCCAGCTTCTGGTATTCCGCAGCAATTTGGCCACCATGGCTTACAATTACCGTGCAACCGGGATGTCTCTTAGGTGTATCAAAGACGAAACCCCGGCCGGATCCGTTGGAAATTTAGACTGTCCCGGAGCAACTATCAACGGTACACTCACCGATGGAGTAGCGGCCAGCGGAGTATCTGCTGTTGTAGGATATACCGGAGGAAACGGAGGTACACATTCAGGACAGATTGTCACTTCAACCGGGGTGACAGGACTTACAGCAACCCTGCCTGCCGGTACATTTGCAAATGGATCCGGAACGCTGACCTATGAGATCACAGGTACGCCTGCAGGCTCAGGAACAGCAGTGTTTGCGCTTAATATAGGTGGTCAAACCTGTGATCTGAGTGTACCAGTTGGTCCTCAACCATTTGTATGCGGTACATCAACAGTCACTTTCGATTATAATGGTTCCACTGTTACATACGGTACAGTTATGAGTGCAGGCAGATGCTGGCTCGACCGAAATCTTGGTGCATCTCAAGTAGCCATAAGCGGTGCAGATGCTTTATCTTACGGAGATCTGTTCCAATGGGGCAGGTTGGATGATGGGCATCAGGTGAGGACTTCCGGAACCACGACTGACTTAAGTAATAATGATGTGCCGGGGCATGGGAATTATATTTTATCAACAAGTTACCCGAATGACTGGCGGTCTCCTCAAAATTCTAATCTGTGGCAGGGTGTGAACGGGATCAACAATCCGTGTCCGGCAGGATATCGCATGCCAACAGAAACTGAATGGAATGCGGAGCGCCTGAGTTGGAGCAGCAACAACGCTGACGGTGCCTTTGCCTCACCGCTTAAAATGCCCATTTCGGGTTATCGGTACAGCTATAATGGCACTGTGTCGGAAGGTGGAGGTTACTACTGGAGCAGTACAACAGATGGCACTGAATCACGGTTTCTCATTTTTTACAGTGGTCTCGCAGGCTTTAACAACTACGAGCGGTCAGATGGTATGTCAGTACGCTGCATTAAGGACATTTGTGCAGCACCTAATCAACCTACCTCGGGGTTGCAAATACCATCTGAGTCCCAAATTGAATGGAACTGGAACGGAGTTATAGGTGCATCGGGTTATAAATTTAATACAGTAAATAATTATGCAACAGCCATAGACAATGGAACATCTACTTCTTATACACAAACAAACCTGATATGTAATACAGTTTATACTTTGTACGTCTGGGCTTACAGCTGTGGAAATTCGCCTGTTCTTCAGCTTAATCAAAGTACTTCCATTTGTACAGGTGCTATTGTAAGTCTAGATTGCCCAGGAGCAGTTATAAACGGTACACTTTCAGAAGGTGTTCAAGCCAATGGGGTAACTGCATTAATTGGATATTCAGGCGGAAATGGCGGATCACACTCAGGACAAACAGTTGCTTCAACAGGAGTTACAGGATTGACTGCTATTTTGTCTGCTGGTTCATTTACGGTTGGGAATGGGATACTAACATATGCAATAAATGGAGTCCCTTTAAGCTCAGGAACGGCTGTTTTTGCTCTAAATATTGGAGGTCAGAACTGTAATCTAAATGTTACTGTGGGTCCTCAACCTTTTGTTTGCGGCACATCAACAGTAACTTTCAACTACAATGGCTCTTCTGTTATTTATGGAACCGTGATAAGTGTCGGAAGGTGTTGGCTTGATCGAAACTTGGGTGCTAGTCGGGTTGCCATTTCCTCTACTGATGCATCTGCTTATGGAGATATCTTTGAATGGGGAAGGTTAATTGATGGTCATCAGATAAGAACATCCTCAATTAGCCCAACATTATCTTCAACTGATATTCCAGGTCATAACAGATATATCAGAGCTTTAGATTCACCTTATGATTGGCGTAGTCCTCAAAACCCAAATTTATGGCAAGGAGTAAGTGGAATAAACAATCCTTGCCCGTCAGGGTACAGACTCCCAACTGAAACTGAGCTTAATGATGAAAGATTGAGTTGGAGTTCAAATGATAGCAACGGTGCTTTTAATTCTCCGCTTAAATTACCTTTAGGTGGATACAGATATCAAAACGGAGGATTATACCAGGTTGGGTTACAAGGTACTTATTGGTCCAGTACAATAAATGGCACGAATTCTCGATACCTGAGAATTGAAAGTAGTAATTCAAATGTTTATAATGGAGCCCGGGCAGACGGTCATTCCGTTCGTTGCTTAAAGGATTAAATGAGATTTTAAAATGGATTGAGTATAAAGTTTGTAAAGTAGGAAATTAGAAGATAAAATTCAAAATTGGAGATCAACTTTTAAATATTCTGACTTTACAAACTTTTCAAAATAATGTTTATTTTTCAATACTAAGTAAGCTTTTCATAGAAATTAAGACTATCTTATGAACTTTGTCTGAGCCTTATAGATTTGATGAAATTTATAAGGCTTTTGTTTTTTAATGGCAATATATGATATTTATAAGGGATCTTGATAGGTCATATTATTGTAATTTATTGGTTTCACAAAGAAAAAATACCTGTTCGCTAAGAAAAACTAAGTATTCACAAAAGAATGATTTTTCTTAACTTATTTGATTCGGATTTATATTTAAAAATAAGGATAATATTATTTGTAAAATCCGGATTTAATAATTATCTTTGACACTACTATAATCCATTACCAATGAACAAAGACCAACTTTCAATTCTGATCATTGAAGACGAACTGATCATTGCTGAAAACCTTAAAGAAAACCTTATGGAAATGGGCTATCAAAAATTTGATATTGCCCCAGACAGTACTTCTGCGATAAAATTTTTCCAGGAGAAAAGGCATGACCTTTGCCTTGTGGACATTACACTTAAACATAGCGAACTGGACGGAATAGAAACTGTAAAAAAGATCAATAAAATCGAGCGCGTGCCGGTAGTATATCTGACCTCAGCATCCGATCCTGAAATTCTCGATAAGGCAAAAAGAACACAGCCTGCCGCTTACCTGGTAAAACCGGCAGGAAAGAATCAGATTGATATTACTATCGACCTGGCATTGAGTAATTTTTATCAAACAAAGGATAATGGTGTTTCAAATTCATGTCCCCTGTTTTCGGCAAAGGGATTTATTTTCCTGAAAACTAATAAGAAATATGAAAAATACTTTTTCAAAGATATAAGATACTTCAAAGCCGACAGTGCCTACACAGAGATATTCCTGGACATGAAAAATGTTAAAGTTTCTCTGAATCTTAATAAATTCCTCGAGATAGTCAATACCAAGGAATTTATCCGGTGCCACCGGTCCTATGCCGTAAATCTCCATCATATACAGTCATTCGATCAGGATAATCTGTATGTGACATTCTCAAAATATATTGAAAATATCCCTATAGGTATGCATTACAAGGAGGAAGTGTTAAATTATTTGCCGAAAATTTGAAGATTTAATAAATAAAGGTTTTGATATGATTATATATCGATAAAAGTAAAAAGTAATAAAAATGAAAAAATTTGTTTTATTTTTTTTAATATCAATATACTATATTCTGCTATATGGCCAAAATACTGATATTGAAAATATTGCTAAAAATAAAGCAATATTTAATTATTATGACAGCCTAGTTTGGGAAACAATATACAAAAATCCTGAAGAAGCAATTGTTTATTCAAAGAAATGTATTATAATAGCAAATCAAATTCCGGCGAAAAAATACAAATTTGTAGCATGGCAAAACTTAAGCAATTGTTTTTTTAATTTGAATCAACTTGATTCTGCTGAATTTTTTTTAGAAAAAATATTAAATAACATTTCTGATAAGAAGGATAGTATTTTTTATTATAAAGCCAGCGGTGCACTTTCAAATATTTTATTTTTAAAAAGTGAAGTTGATAAAAGTATTGAAATTGATTTAATTCTTTTAAAATATTTTCAGACAAAAAACAAGTATGAAGATATTATGTCGACTTTAAATAATCTTGGAGCCAAAAATCAATTTAAGGGAGAATATGAAAAATCAATCTCATATTTTTTACAATCATTATCTTTTGAAAAGGATAAAGAGTTCGGGCAGAATGCTGGAGTCATTTACTTAAATATTGGTGAAAATTTTGGAGAACTTAAAAATCCTGAAAAAGCTATTTACTATTTTGAAAAAAGTCATAAAATATTTAAAAAATTAAAACAAAACACGCAATTGACTAAAATCTGCAATAATTTGGGTCAATATTATTTAAATACTGAAAATTTTAAGGCAGCTGAAAAAAGTTTAAATGAAGCTTTGTTTTATAATAAAGAGAAGAATGAAAGTGATTTAGGATTTACATACTTTTTATTAGGTAAGTTATATTACCGTAAAGGAGATTATAAAAGAGCGTTAGAATTAATCCAAAAATCTATTAAAATAGACAAAAATCTAAAAAATAATAGCAGATTAACTGATAGTAATATTGTTTTAGCTGATATAAATTCGTCATTGAAAAGATATGAAGAGGCAAAATCAATATATGAAAATGTAATACCCCAATTTATAGGTTCATCTAAAAGAAACAGTATTATTGAACTAAAAATACGTCGAATTTTATATGAATTAAAAAAAATTAATAGGGAAGATTTAGTTAAAATGTTAAATGAATATTTACAATTAACGGATAGTATTGATATTCAAGCCAATTTCAGAGTTGTTTCTGAAAAAGAAATTAAGTATCAAACTAAATTAAAAGAAGCCGAAAACCAAACCCTCAAAGCTGAAAAATCTCTCCAGAAAGCCAAACTCTCGTCACAAAATAAAATGCTTCTCGGCGGTGGAATCGGACTTGGAGTTATATCCCTTCTTTCACTTTTGCTATACAGGCAGAGCCATAAACGTAAATTGATGAATGAGACACTCATACAGCAAAAAGACAAGATCCAACTCCTTAACCGCGAACTCAACCACAGGGTAAAAAATAATCTCGCATTTATTACCTCACTACTTGAAATGCAGGGGAGAAGAACGGAATCTGCAGAAACAAAACAGGCACTGATAGAAAGTGAATCAAGACTGAAAGCACTTGCTTTGGTTCACAGCCAGTTGTTCCGAAGCGATACCGATACAGAGGTTAACCTCAAAAATTACCTCGAAGAGATAATGGAGCATCTTTTGGGTATATTCTCAATACCGGGAAAGGCACTGAATATAGAAACTGATTTCTGCGATTATGCCATCAATGCCGAAGATGCAATGAGACTCGGTCTGATAGTCAATGAACTTGTCACCAACAGTGTGAAACATGCATTCACAGACATAGAAAATCCTCAGATCATTATCAGTACAAATATAAATTCCGAAGGAAAACTTACACTCAATTACAGTGACAACGGACCAGGAATCTCAAAAACTATGGGTGATAAGATCAAAGAATCATCGCTCGGGATCAAACTCATAGACCTTCTGAAGAAGCAGTTGGGAGACAGGTATGTGGTGGTCGTTTGAAGAATTACGAATTACGAATGAAGAATTACGAATTGAAAATTGAGGTAGAAGGGTGAAAGGCTGAAGGGTAGGAAGGTTAATGGGGAATGGAATAACTTGTCCGTAAAAGCCTGGCAATATG
>JBLMZC010000028.1:0-4444 GCA_050258615.1 Deltaproteobacteria bacterium
AAGGATGCTGGTCGATCCACCTTTTTACTGAAGATGCTGAATGATAATGATATGTAGGGATAGGGCATGTATGAAACTATAATCATTAATCATTAAAATAATTAAAATGAGAAATATAAAAAATTTTTCGATAATTGTAATGCTTTCTGCATTTGCTATTGCTTTGATACAATGCAGTAAAGAAAATATTGAAGTAAAGAATACTGAAGCACTCGAATTAAGAAATACTGGTTCACTATTGGACTTTTTAGGTACTTCTTGTGTCCCGGGGATAATAAATGTGGGTGTTGGTTGTAATGATGAAGAATATATTGACACACTGGTCATTAATGACCTGCCAAACTATCCGGGATGCACTTTCAAAATTATTTATAAAAGGTATGAGTGCGAAGCATTAGGTCTGAAAGATGTTACAATAGGTGATTTTCAGATCCTTGAACACAATTGCCAGCAATATTCCAATGATCTGAACAATGCCTACAATGGCAGGATACTGTCAAATTTTGTCATAAATTTTGAATTGAGTGTCTGGAATAAGATCAGGGACCATATCATTACAAAATACGTTGTAGGGAATGCTTATCCTTGTGGTTCATCTGCCCTATTCCAGATCAACTTTATCCGGTCAAGTTGCTACAGGATTGCCAATTATAACCAGGGAAACGGTTTGGGTGTTTCGACTAAAATTACATGTGGTTCACAATGTTGTGAAAGACATACTTTTGTCTGCACTAATCCAGATGGCTCATTGTTTATAGTTGAAGAGGATGAAACTGGCGGGCCAATTAATTGTTCAGACCCTCCGTTCCTGTCTGATCCTCCTAATACTTTAGGAAGATGGAGGCTTACATGGGTTTCAGACTGTATGGTTTTATGCCCTGGCAATTAAATCTCTGTATTGTATTTTTTTCGTGAAGTAATTGCATTATATTTTTAAATCGACCTATAAAAATCTGATATTAAATGTTAAAAAGCAATTGAATTGAAAAAATACAACAGTTTTCAGGCTGTTTGTATAAAAAATGTGAGAGATGGAAAATTTTTTGAATGAAATCTGATGAAAATTTAATAATAAAAATTACATCAATTATACAATCAGCCTGATATTTATAAAATATTATAAAAATAATAAAAATAATAAAAAATGAAAATATTTAATACTCTATTTTTGATTATATCATTTTTAAGTATTTCTGCACAGGATGAGACTGCAAAAATAACTTTTATTGAAGCTAAGCCTCTGTGGGAACATACATTATGTGATTCTACTTTCATACCAGAACTCGGACAACCCGGATGGACTAAATATTCATCTTTAGATCCTGGATCTATTGAAAGAAATGGAGATGAGCTGTATGTGATGGCATATAGCGATGAACCTCATTTATTAGACGAATATGGGTTTGTTTTAGATAGGCTTGATATTAATACAGGTTTTAAGAAATGGTCATTATATAATACCCGTTTTAATGGTAGTGAATATGATTTTTATCACAGAATTGGAATTGCAGCCAATGGAAATTTGGAGTTGTTTGGAGTAGTAAATGATACATCCTGGAATATTTTTAACATCTCAAAAAAAATTGATAAACAGACAGGAAAAATATATAAGAAAATAATTTCACATGATACGATTATAAAAAATTCATATAATAAAATTATTTACCATCCATTTATTCTGAACGATTCAATGTACCTGACAGCTTATCAGGTAGGTACTATGACTAACTGGCCGGAAAATCCCATGTTTGATTTTGGCTCAAATTTATTGTTATTCGATTCTGAATTGAAATTGCAGTCAAAAGATAGATTTTTGTTTGATTTTGACAGTCTTACATTAACTTCAGTCAATCAGGGAAGCATGATCATTAAATTAAATGACAGGACTCTTCTAAGTCTGGCATACAGGGACAGGCTTAAATCATGGGACAATCTTGGCACATTAATGCAATGGATTGATATATCAGATCCGTTAGATATAAAAATTAAGCAGGTAAAGGAATTCAAGGATATTATACCCGGTTCAAAGGAGCATTTCAGAGCTCATCGATTCTCAGCTTTTAACAATACTGTTTGTATAAGTCATTATTATTATAATATTGATATACAAAAATACGCCTGTTATATACTTTGGCTTGATTCAATAGGAAATACAAAGACTTACATACCTGCGCCACAATATCAGGGTCATTTATATGGTTTATGTGAAATGATATGGGCTAATGATGATTTCGCTTATCTTTATGCTTCACCATCTGTCACAGGCAGAGCAGGATTAGATTTAATAAGAATAGATCATGGAACAGATACTATAAAGTACATCTCATCTCTTACCCTTCCCGCAGGAGAAAGGATATTGAATTTTAATATTCACACCTTGTACGATGATGGATTATTTATAATGGGAGGTTATGCAAAAAAAACCGGTGAAGAATTGAAAACATCTTTCAAAATTTATTGTTTCAAAGCCCAGGATTTGGGACTTGATTTCAAGCCTTCTGCTATTAAAGACATTGAATTTAAAATTTCTGAAATCTCCATCTACCCCAATCCAGCAAGTGATTATATAATATTATCACGCGAAAATACCGAAGCAGGATATATCGAAATAGTCGATCAGCTTGACAGATTAGTTTCTCAAGAAAAAGCAGCGGAATGTGAGGAATTGAGTATCGATATTTCAGCATTAGCTGCAGGGCTCTACTTTGTGAGGATGACCGATGATGAAGGCAGGATAGTGGGTAGAGGGAAGTTTGTGAAGGAGTGATTCAGTCTTCAGTTCGAGCGCAGCGAAGATCACGCATCAGCGTGACAGCAGTCTTCAGTTCGAGCGCAGCGAAGATCACGCATCAGGGTGACGGCAGTCTTCAGTTCAAGTGCATCGAAGATCACGCATCAGCGTGACGGCAGTCTTCAGTCGGCAGTTAACTAAATAACTAAATAATTCAATAACTCAATAATTCAATAACTCAATAATTCAATAACTCAATAATTCTAAAATTTCTTTCTCTTATTGGATATTTTTTGCCAAATTCATTAGATTTGGTATTTTTGTAATTAAATACAGATAACGGAAAGAAAATGTTAAAAACAATTGAAAATATATTGTTGATTATGATAATCTTAGTATCATACAATACATCATCTGCCCAGGACAATACCATTTTCCTGACCCACAATGAAATATCTGATACGAATACTCAAAAACTGAATTTCGGCTTTGAATCGACGAGTTTTGTCAAAAACAATGAATATTTTGATCACCTCAAGGGATGGACCGGAATAGGGTTTTTCATCAAGCCTCAATTGATATACCAACCTTCGGGATCAACAGAGATTCAGGCAGGATATTTTCTTGAAAAATACTCTGGCAACGATAAATTCAGCAGTTTGGTTCCGCTATTCAGGATAAGACAAAAACTCGGAACTAAATGGGAAATGGTACTCGGACATTTGTACGGCAATCTTCATCATGGACTTTCAGAGCCAATGTACCGATTTGACAGGTATTACTCAGACAATGTGGAATACGGAATGCAGTTCATGTATAACAATAAATACCTCTGCAATGATTTTTGGGCGAACTGGGAAAAATTTATATTCCCCAATGACCCATATCGTGAGGAATTTGTCATAGGAAACAGTCTTAAAGCACACATCAGATTAAATGATAATTTTTCAGCTAAAATACCCTTGGATCTGACATGGACACACGCAGGTGGTCAGATCTATGAACACAAGCCACTGAGGGAAAACATCATGTCTCTGTACAATTTAATGACTGGCATCAGTATCAGATATTCTCCCAATCCTGATCAATTACAATTGAATAACAACAAAGTGAAATTTAATCACATATCTTTCGATTACAGTTATTTCAAATATATAGCAGGAGCCAACCCCCCCCCGGGAGATGTATTTAACCAGCCTTATGAAGATGGTCAGGGATCTTATTTTAAGATGAATGCAGATTTAGGTAGTGTCAAAACAATGGTGGGCTACTGGAGATCAAGACATTTTATAGCTCCCAGGGGCGAAGAGATATTTCTTTCAGCTTTCGCTAAAGGTAATGATAATCTGGTACCTGAAGTTGAATTGCTCAACTTTAAGATCGCTTATGACAGAGGTATTACGGATGAGATCAGGCTTAGTTTCCGGACAGATTTATACTATAGTCTGACGCTGGAGTCAGTTTTCTATTCTTACAGTATTTATTTTGTGTATAATGACCTGTTTAAGATCAGGAAATTTTGATATGAGTTTATATAATACCAAATTCATTTATATAATATTCCAATAATTTGGCACTGACACTGACACTGACACTGACACTTTGGTCAGCATTTAAAATATAATGCCGACTGAAATTGGGGGAATTGGGGTTCTTAAATCGGATTTGTGCTGACTGCAAATGTCAGTACTATTTTCAATTTCATGTCGGTAT
>JBLMZC010000029.1:0-133032 GCA_050258615.1 Deltaproteobacteria bacterium
GGTCGCAGCCTGAGAATAAAATCGATACCCTTTACATCTTCTGTGATATCTTTTTTAACTCTTGCATCTGAAGTATTGTTCCAGGCTGAATGACCTCCGATCCATGTGACATCGTTGTTACCCAGCCTGATAGTGTTTGAAGCCCCCGGTTCGGCATTATAACCCAATGCTGTGGAGTTGGTGTATGAAGCACCGTTGCTGAAAGCAGAATAACCGAGTGCAGTATTTAAATTTCCTGTGGTGTTGTTATAAAGTGCATAATATCCATTTGCAGTATTGTTATTCCCATATGTATTGTTGAAAAGTGCATAATATCCATGTGCGGTGTTATAGTCCCCTGTGGTGTTGGAATAAAGGGTTGCATATCCGTTTGCAGTGTTGCCATATCCTGTGGTGTTGTTGTAAAGTGCATAATATCCATTTGCAGTATTGTAATCTCCTGTGGTGTATTTGCGCAAAGATTTATATCCTACTGCAGTATTACCATTTGATGTATTTGCATAAAGAGAAGAGTCTCCAATTGCAACAAGGCCGGATCGACTAGTATTGGACCACAAAGCACCATTGCCGAAAGCTATATTGCCGCTACCGGAAATATTTGAGTACAAGGCCTGTACACCGGCAGCTATATTTCCAAATCCGCCTGCATTGGAAAACAAGGATGCATCTCCGAGAGCGGTGTTGTATTTTCCTGTATTATTTGCCGGATTGCTGTTTCCTTTGAGTGCCTCAGCTCCTATAGCCGTATTGTAAGTGCTGTCACCTACTGTGGTATTGTCTGCATAGTACATTGATTTATATCCTACTGCTGTGCTCCTGCTATTGGCTTTATTGTTGTAAAGGCTAGCATTTCCAAGTGCAGTGTTTGATAATCCTATGCTGTTGTTATAAAGTGCACAATATCCACTTGCAGTGTTGTCATTTCCTGTTGTGTTGAAAAAAAGCGTACCTCTTCCAATTGCAGTGTTGTCATTTCCAGTTGTGTTAGAAAAAAGGGCATTAGATCCATTTGCAGTGTTGAAAGTCCCTGTGGTATTACAAGTGAGAGCTGAATATCCTATTGCTGTGTTGTTATCTCCTACGGTATTAGCATCCAGTGTTAAATTGCCTATTGCTGTATTATATTCTCCATAATCAGGATCATTCAACAACAGAGCGTTATTGCCAATTGCCAGGTTTGAACCTGTGCCTATTTCCAGCCTGGATTGAAGGTTGGTGTTTTGGATCAGAATCATTCTTTCCTGCCCTGCCAGATCAAACCGGATGATATCTTCATCTGTATTTTTTTCCACCTGGATTTTGGTATCTCCATCAGCGTCTGCTAATATCTTTATATTTCCGGATCGTAACTCAACCCATACACCTGGGGTTGTATCAAAATACCAGAAGGATCTGGTATCATTATCGTAAACAAGCAAACTTTTGGCTGGGGCAACAATTGCATTTCTTTCCGCAGAAGTCATCCTGGGTATCAGCAAACCCTTTGTAGTACTCTTCACATCCAGCATGGCGCTGCTCTCGGGTGATGAACCATCGTTATTAATACCAACACTTCCAACCTGTGCGCTTAAATTCGTAATAAGAAAGCAAAAGAACAAAAAAACCGGAAAAAAATATGGAGTTCTCATAACAAAACATGATTTAAAAAAATACAAAAAAATTTTAAAATCTATATGATCAGGTCATCAAAAGAGATGACAGATATTTTTGCTATTAAGACCTATGCCTCACTTACTATGTCATAAACTCCTTAAAATTTTGGTAAATGTGAATCAATCTTTTCCTCTGCACAGTTTTATATACAAAGTTATTATAAAAAAAATAAAAAATCAATAACAGCGGCAATTGAAAGCACTTTTTTTATCAATTTTTTAATATTGCATTCTAATGTATTAAATACTTCTAATCAACTGAAAATAAAAGCTTTATGATTTTATTTTGAGGCACTTGTAGCTTTGTTGTTTTCCAGTAATGCCGTGATCTGTGCCTGCTGTTGCTGAACGATCTTTTTCAATTCGTCGATCTCGGTCTGCTGTGAAACGATCATTTCCTGCTGTTCCTGAACAGCTTTGACCAGGGGCACAACAAATTCAGCATATCGCAGACCGTACATATCATTTTCATTTTTTGGTTTATCAATACCACTGAAACTGAAATTAACCTCATTTGCTGCTTCTTCAACTTCCTGGGCGATGAAACCGGTTGTGACCTCACTATAAGGATTGCCGGTCAATTGTTCTTCACCTTTTGAAGCCAACTCATTTTTCCTGTCGGTCAGACCCGTAAAATCATTGATTGCAGTCCGGTTCACCCGAAAGGTAACGGGACGAAGTCTTGAGATAAAATTGATCCCGGGCACATTCTCCTGAATATCTTCTTTAAACCTGCCGTCGCTTATGTTGGACCAGTTGGCATATCCTCCGATGGATGTCACATAAACATTCCCTACCCTGACCATATTAGCGGCAGTTGCCGTAGCATCAATTCCCAGGCAGGTGGTATTGAACAAACCAGCCGCGTTTGGTCCAGTGAGATAACCCAAAGCAGTATTGTAACTGTTGGTAGTATTGTTGATCAAAGAATTTGCACCAACAGCCGTATTTTGTTTGCCGGTAGTATTGGAATATAATGAAGAGTCGCCTACAGCAGTATTATTATTACCTGAACTATTATAGAATAAACTATGATATCCATAGGCACAATTACTGTGCCCCGTAGTATTATCATAAAGTGCAGCTCTTCCTGTTGCGGTGTTTTTTTCCCCTGAAGTATTGAAATATAGTGCATTGATACCAATACCAGTATTATCAGAACCTCCATCATTATAATACAGGGAATTAACACCAGTGGCGGTATTCCCATTCCCCGTAGTATTGTTAAAAAGCGACATGTATCCGTTAGCTGTATTAAAATTTCCCTCTGTATTTGAATACATTGCCTGATCGCCGAGCGCGGTATTGTATTTTCCTGTATTGGAAGATGCTGTACTACTGCCTTTCAGCGCTTCGGCACCTACTGCAGTATTATAAGTAGATGTTCCGGTAGTGGTATTGTCGGCATAATACATAGCCTGATACCCGAGCGCTGTACTTCTGCTTTTTGCTTTATTGTTGTAGAGGGCAGCGCGACCCACAGCCGTGTTATAATTTCCGGACGTATTGTTATACAATGCATTTATTCCTGAGGCGGTGTTATGATCTCCATCTGTGTTCGAATAAAGTGAATTGGTCCCGAGGGCAGTATTGGACGCGCCAGTTGTATTGGAATAAAGCGATTGATAACCTTGAGCAGTGTTAAAATCTCCGGATGTATTTGATAACATTGCCTGATCACCGATTGCAGTATTGTATTTCCCTGTATTGGCTGCAGGATTGCTGCTGCCCCTGAGCGCTTCGGCGCCCACTGCAGTATTATTGGTGGAAGTACCCGAACTGGCATTATTGGCGTAATACATTGCATGATAACCCACTGCAGTGCTGCGGCTGTTGCCCTGGTTGGTGGCCAATGCGGCATAACCCACTGCCGTATTATCATTCCCCGTGGTGTTTGCATTTAATCCATTCACTCCGGTATTATAGCTTCCCGTTGTATTTGAGAACATGCATCCAACTGCAACATTAAAATTTCCTCCGATGTTTTCCCTTAATGCCTGATTACCAACGGCTATATTATCATGGCCGTCAGTGTTTTTGCTTAGTGCTGAAGCACCGACTGCAACATTATTTCCACCGGAAGTGTTGGCATTCAAAGAATTATCACCTACTGCAACATTACCACTCCCTGTTGTATTTTTTTCCATAGAAAGATTACCTATGCCAATATTATAACTCCCTGTTGTGTTTGTATACAAAGCCTTATAACCTGCTGCTACATTGTCAGTGCCGGTCGAATTACCGTACAAGGTCAATGCTCCTACGGCAGTATTATAGTATCCTGTATTGTTTCCCATTGGCCAAGCGCCTCTTAATGCTGATGCACCTACGGCTGTATTATAAGTACTTACTTCGGAAGAGGTGCTGTCTACATAAATCAATGCCTGAAAACCTAGAGCTGTGTTGTAATTTTTAGCTTTGTTATTGTACATTGCTGAAGAACCGATGGCTGTGTTGGCACTACCTATTTTATTCGATCCAAGCGAATTGACTCCGCTGGCAGTATTAAAACCTCCTGAAGTATTTGATGCCAAGGCACCATCTCCCAAAGCAGTGTTATACTGTCCAGTGTTATTTGCAGGATTATCGCTGCCCTTCATTGCTTCATATCCAACCGCGGTATTAAATGTTGCACGGGCACCGCTGATCCTGTTATCAGCGTTCATCATTGCCTGGTATCCTACAGCAGTACTTCTACTGTTTGCGCGGTTGTTATAAAGGGCCTGATAACCGGTTGCCGTGTTATTACTTCCTGTTGTATTTAAATTCAGGGCATTAAATCCACCTGCAAAGTTGAAATTACCTGTTGTGTTGGAATACAGAGAGGACGTACCATTTGCTGTATTGAAGCTACCTGTACTATTGGTGTAAAGAGCCTGGGCACCGGTTGCGGTATTGGAGGTTCCGGATGAAGTGGAAAACATAGCTCCGTCACCAATAGCCGTATTTAATGTTCCTGTATTACTTGAAGCCGTAGTGCTTCCCCTTAATGCTTCAGCACCTACTGCAGTATTGTAGGTATTTTCATTTGTAGTATTGTTATCAGCATAATACATTGCCTGATAGCCAATAGCCGTGTTTCTATTTTTAGCTTTATTTGAATAAAGAGTCTGATAGCCTAACACGGTATTTAAGTTTCCTGTAGTATTGCCATAAAGTGACTGATATCCACCAGATGTGTTTTGAATACCTGAAGTGTTTGAAAACAATGATGCATCACCGATCGCTGTGTTATATCTGCCGGTATTGTTGGCAGGTGTTGCGCTTCCCCTGAGTGCTTCCGCACCTATTGCTGTATTATAGGTGTTATCACCAGAGGTGGTGTTGTTTGCATACACCATAGCATTATAACCTACGGCTGTGCTTCTGCTGTTAGCCTGATTGTTGGAAAGAGCCTGATAACCAACAGCAATATTGGAACTGCCTGTTGTATTTGATGACAGGGAATTCTTGCCAATGGCAATATTGTTATTCCCTGTGGTATTATCAAAAAGTGCTAATCCTCCATAGGCGCTGTTGGAACTTCCAGAGGTGTTTGCATTCATGGCCTGGTCTCCAACAGCCGTATTATATTGTCCGGTATTATTTCCGGGAGTAGCACTTCCTTTCAGTGATTCAAAACCTACAGCAGTATTGTAAGTTAATCTTCCTGAAGTCCGGTCATCAGCGAACAGCATTGAAAATGCCCCAATCGCAGTGCTTCTGGAATTAGCCTTATTGTAAGAAAGGGAAGATCTGCCAATGGCCGTGTTGTCATTCCCGACCGTGTTATCATCCATCGCCCAAATTCCGATGGCTACATTTGCATCACCGGTAGTATTTGAATATAAAGAATTCACACCCAAAGAAGTATTGCCTGCTCCTGTTCCAGAAATAAGAAAAACCGGATTATAAAGCTGACCTATCTTTGTATTATAACTGGATTGATACAATTCCGTTCTACCAGGTGTCAGCACCAAATGTTCATTTCCTCCGAGATCCATCCGGATGATATCTTCATCCGTAGATTCTTCGACCTGTATTTTTGTATCATTGTCCGTATCAGCCAACTTAGTTTGCGTTGCAGGTACCTGCCAGGTAGCGGTGGAAGTACCGGTGGCTGTGAGTACCCTGCCGGTGGCAGCACCGGTAAAACTCAGGTCTGTCACTGTGATACTGGAATTGATGATCTCATTGCTTCCAATGGCATTGTCCAGCATTTCGGCATTTCCGATGGCATTATCAGCCATTTTGATATTTATGATCGCGTCAGCCTGTATTTCAGCAATCCCAATGGCATTATCAGCCATTTTGGCATTTGTAACAGAATTGTCTGCCAGATCGTTTGATGAAATGCTGCCATCACTGATCTCAGACGATGTTACTGCATTAGACGAAATCTGGAGATTGGAAAAAGTACCATTAAGGTCACCACCTGCTGAAGTACCTGTGTTGATATCATCAGCAGGATTTATATCTCCGGTATTTGAGATAGTAGCTCCTGCAATTGAGATACCCGGACCTGCAGTCAGAGGCACATCTGGTTTGAGTTCGACCCAAGATGAGGTATTGGCATTGTAAAACCAGAATGAATTGGTATCGCTGTCAAAAACGAGCAATCCGTGTGCAGGAGAAGCAATCAGGTTTTTCTGAATGGATGTCATCCTGGGTATCAGCAGGCCTTTGGTTGTACTTTTTACATCCAGCATGGCGCTCCCATCGGGTGATGAGCCATCGGTGTTGATACCTACCTGTCCGGAGATGTCCTGAAACATAAAAATAAAATAAAGGACGAACAGGAAAAATTTGTAAATAGATTTCATAACTTAATGTTTTAAGGTTTCTCAACTAAAAAATAATGTTATAATCAAATCACAATAAAAGGTGATAAGTTTTCAGCCCGTTTTAAACCCTGATACCCTCATTTCCTCTTGCCAAAATAACTTTAAGTACCTCTAAATATCAGTTTATCAATGTTTCTGTGCTCTATTATCTTCAAAGTTATTCGTAATAAAAAATCAAGAACATCTAAACTTGCCTGTTTTTTTACCAGAAAATATAAATAATACCTGGCAGTTCAAAGGTCTATTAAGTTTACCTGTTTTCAACTCTCAATTCCTTTGTATTTTCCACAATGCGTTTCAGCTCAATCAGCATTTCTGATTGTTTAAGGATCAGTGCCTTTTGATCGGCTATGATGGTCCTGAGTTCGCCGATTTCATTGTTTTGTGCTTTCAGTTCTTCAATCATTTCCTGTTGCTCCTGTACGGCTTTGACAATATAAGGTATCATCTCAACACTGAAGATACCTTTTTTCCCATCGCTATTCGTAGCCACCAGATCTGGAATAATTTTTTCTACTTCCTGGGCAATAAATCCGTAACCTTTCAAATCATTTTCCTTCCAGTTGAAAGTAACAGGATTGAGTTGCATTAACAGATTCAGGGTTGGCCCGAATGACAATATTTTTTTCTTCAGATTCCTGTCTGATGGATTTACATTGGTAAGTATGCCACTGCTGGTGGAATATACTGTACCTGCTGTCAGGTTGTTGATCTGAACATCTCCATTCCCTTTTATCCGCATCAATTCATTGGAAGTAGTGGCACTGGATCCGGCATAAAAAACGTGATTTTTATCGGTAGCGGATACCTGATAGCGCAATATTGCAGAATTTATTCCAAAACCATAGAATTCATGATCATTGTCGTTGGTTTCATACAGTACTATTTTCCTGTTTTGAACATCGCTTTTAAACTGGAGAGGAGCATGTGGTTGTGTTGTACCTAATCCGATAAATTTATTGCTTATGTCACCATAAAGCAGATCAGCATGACCTAACACCAGTTGATTGCTTCCTGTGGCAACCGGTGCATTCAATGAATTGCCAATAATGATATTACCTGAACCGGTGGTGATATTGGATCCGGCTTCATTTCCAAGGCCTATGTTATTGGAACCTGTGGTGTTTTGATCAAGGGCATTATATCCATTTGCAGTGTTGTAATTTCCTGTGGTGTTATGATTAAGGGCATCTGCTCCATTTGCAGTATTGCCATATCCTGTGGTGTTAAAAACAAGCGCTCCTGCTCCATTTGCAGTATTGCCATATCCTGTGGTGTTGGAAGAAAGCGCACCTTTTCCATTTGCAGTGTTGAAATATCCTGAGGAGTTGGAATAAAGGGCATTTACTCCATTTGCAGTATTAGAATTTCCTGAGGTGTTGGAATAAAGGGCCTGGTCGCCTACTGCTGTATTATACTGGCCTGTGTTGCTGGCAGAAGTAGCACTTCCCCTGAGAGCTTCATATCCCAGGGCAGTATTGTAGGTTTCCCTGCCGGTAGTTCTGTCATCGGCATAGTACATGGCATTATATCCTATTGCAGTGCTGCGGCTGTTTGCCTTGTTGGAATAAAGTGCCCTAAATCCGTTTGCAGTGTTGTAATCTCCTGTTGTGTTGGAATAAAGTGTCTGACATCCGTTTGCTGTGTTGTTAGCTCCAGTAGAGTTGGAATAAAGTGTCTGAAATCCGTTTGCTGTGTTGTAATACCCTCTGGTGTTGGAATATAGAGATTTGGAACCAACCGCAGTATTTGATGTAGCTTCGTATGAACCACTTGCTCCTACACCATTATTGTGCAGGCTTGAATCTCCTACAGCAACCAGATTATCACGGGAGGTATTCGAATACAGAGCTTTTATCCCTATAGCAACGTTGCTGTAGCCTGTGGTATTGGAATAAAGGGCTTCAGCTCCATTTGCTGTGTTTTGATTACCTGTGGTGTTGGAATAAAGGGTCTTAGCTCCATTTGCTGTGTTTTGATTACCTGTGATGTTGGAATAAAGGGCCTGGTCGCCTACTGCTGTATTATACCGGCCTGTGTTGCTGACAGGAGTAGCACTTCCCATGAGAGCTTCATATCCCAGGGCAGTATTGTAGGTTTCCCTGCCGGTAGTTCTGTCATCGGCATAGTACATGGCTCTATGTCCTATTGCGGTGCTACGGCTGTTTGCCTTGTTTGAATAAAGGGCGCTTCCTCCATTTGCAGTATTGTAATTACCTGTGGTGTTAGAAACAAGGGCATTCTGTCCCATTGCAGTATTTTCATATCCTGTAGTGTTTGAATATAGAGCGGCACTCCCGGTTGCAGTGTTACCCGAGCCTGAGATATTGGAAAACAAAGCACCGTTTCCAATTGCAGTGTTTACATACCCTGTAGTATTTGTATAAAGTGATTTATATCCAATTGCTGTGTTAAGATATCCAATACTGTTGGAAAATAATGCTTTGCTTCCAACAGCTGTATTTGCTGTAGCTTCGTATGAACCACTTGCTCCTACACCATTATTGTAAAGGCTTGAATCTCCTATTGCAACCAGATTAGGATGGGTAGTATTGGAATAAAGGGCTCTTATTCCTATAGCAACGTTGCTGTAGCCTGTAGTGTTGGAGTTAAGAGACTGGTAACCGTTTGCCGTGTTGCTGTTTCCGGAAGTATTGGCCACTAACGCTTCAAAACCCGTTGCAGTATTATTATTACCTGTAGAATTGGAAAAAATGGCTTTATCGCCCAGTGCGGTGTTGTACCGGCCAGTATTTGTTTCTGCATTTGTGCTGCCTCTAAGTGCGTATGCTCCTATGGCAGTATTGAATGTATTTTCAAAACTGGTGCCATTGCCTGCATAATACATGGCATTATACCCGATGGCTGTGCTCCTGTTGCGGGCTTTATTGCTAAACAATGCATTTATTCCGATAGCTGTATTTTTCTCACCTGCGGTATTATCGTTCAATGCCTGGTAACCTACCGCTATATTTTCAGACCCTGAGGTATTCAGTATCATCGCCTGATCTCCCACAGCGGTGTTATACCTTCCGGTATTGTCTGAGGCAGTTGTACTCCCTCTTAATGCGAAGACTCCCACTGCAGTGTTGTAAGCGATTGAAGCTGATGCACTGTTGTTGGCATAGTACATCGCATTATACCCGATGGCTGTATTCCTGTGATTGGCTACATTGGAATACAGGGCTCCCCAACCCAGTGCGGTATTGTTGTTGCCAGTGGTATTTTGATAAAGGGCATTGAATCCCTGCCCGGTATTATTGTTGCCCGTTGTATTGGAGAACAACACCTTAGATCCAATGGCAGTATTGCCTTCTCCTCCTACATTATTGTAGAGAGAACTGTCGCCTATTGCAACAAGTTTGCTCTTGTCCGTGTTTGAATATAAGGCATTTTTCCCGATGGCAACATTTGAATTTCCTGTCGTGTTGGAATAAAGGGCACTTACTCCATTTGCAGTGTTGGAATTTCCTGTGATGTTGGAAAAAAGAGCACCTGTTCCATTTGCCGTGTTGTAAATTCCTGTGGTATTGAAAGAAAGGGCACCTACTCCATTTGCAGTGTTGTTATATCCGGTGGTGTTGGAATAAAGGGCACTTCCTCCATTTGCAGTGTTGGAATTTCCTGTGGTGTTGAAATAAAGGGCCCAAGTTCCATTTGCAGTGTTGGAATTTCCGGTGGTGTTGAAATAAAGGGCATAAGTTCCATTGGCAGTGTTGTAATTTCCTGTTGTGTTTGAAAAAAGGGCCTTATATCCATTGGCAGTGTTGTTTTCTCCGGTGGTGTTGGAATAAAGGGCCTGATATCCATTTGCAGTGTTTCTATATCCTGTGGTGTTGGAATAAAGGGTCTGATTGCCTATTGCTGTGTTAAATTCTCCACTGGTTGGATTATTTAAAAGCAATGCGTCATTACCAACAGCCAGGTTTGAGCCCGTACCTATTTCCAGCCTGGGTTGAAGGTTGGTATTCTGGATCAGTGTCATCCTTTCCTGACCAGCCAGATCGAAGCGAATAATATCCTCATCTGAGTATTTTTCAACCTGAATTTTGGTGTCATTGTCTGCATCAGCGATGACTTTCTGAACAGATGGTGTCTCCCATGCTGCTGCACCTGCTCCATTGGCAGTGAGTACCTGACCATCCGTAGCAGAACCGGATGTGATGTCGGCAGCGGTGACAGAAGCATTTATGATCTCTGCACTGCCGATGGCATTATCAGCCATTTTGATATTTGTTACCGCATTATCAGCAAGGTCGGCTGTATTTACAGTTGCATCCAGTATTTCGGATGAGGTGACAGCTCCTGCAGCGATATCAGCACTGGTAATGGCATCAAGCTGGATCTCTGCACTTCCTATTGCATTATCCGCCATTTCCGCATTGCCGATTGCATCATTTGCCATCTTGGCGTTTGTGATTGCATCTGCCTGGATCTCTGCAGTTCCGATGGCATTATCAGCCATTTTGATATTTGTTACAGCATTATCAGCAAGGTCGGCTGTATTTATAGTTGCATCCAGTATTTCGGATGAAGTAACCGCTCCCGGACCAATATCTGTAGCAGTAACAGACTCATTTATTATCTCTGCAGTTCCTATGGCATCATCAGCCATCTCAGCATTTCCTATAGCATTATCAGCCATTTTGATATTTGTTACTGCATTATCAGCAAGGTCGGCTGTAATTACGGTTGCATCCAGTATTTCTGATGAGGTGACAGCTCCTGCAGCGATATCAGCACTGGTAATGGCATCAAGCTGGATCTCTGCACTTCCTATTGCATTATCGGCCATTTCCGCATTGCCGATTGCATCATTTGCCATCTTGGCGTTGGTAACGGCATTGTCGGCAATGTCAGAACCAGATACACTACCATCCAGTATCTCAGCTGATGTGACAGCATTGGCAGAGATCTGCAGGTTAGAGAAAGTGCCGCTCAGGTCTCCTCCTGCATTAGTGCCGGTAGTTATATCATCAGCAGGGTTAATATCTCCGGTATTACTGATGGTAGTGCCTGCAATCGAGATACCTGCTCCGGCAAGGTATGAAACATCAGGTTTGATCTCAATCCAGGATGATATAAAACCATTGTAAAAATAGAAGTTTCTCACATCTGTATCATACACCAGCAGTCCGTTTGCCGGGGCAGATATCAGTGTTCTCTGGGATGTAGTCATACGGGGAACAAGTAATCCCAGGCTGGTGCTTTTCACATCCAGCATTGCGCTGGGATCGGGTGCAGAATTGTCGTTGTTGATTCCTACATTACCCTGGGTGAGGGCAAAAAAAGGTATAGCTATCGAAAAGATAAGAGCTGCAATTTTATTGTAAATTCTTTTCATGATATAAGATTTATTTTATTAGAAAAAAGTTTTGCATTTTGATATTAAATTTGAGTTGATTATTTGCATCATCTTAAAAATGTTTTAAATTTATCTTGCTTCCAGAGTCTTTATCCTGTTTTCCAGGTCCTGGTATTTTTTTAATTCATCTTCAAGCCGTACTATTCTAGTTTGTTGATTTTCGATAATAATTTGCTGTTCCTGGACAGCTTTTACAAGAGGGACCACGAAATCGGAATATCGCAGGCTGTACAAACCATTTTCATGAGCAGGCTTTTCAATTCCGCTAAAATCATATCCTGCAGCAAGTGCTGCCTGCTCGACCTCCTGTGCAATAAACCCTGTCATCTGAATATTTTCAATATCATATTTTGTATGCCACGAACATTTATCCGGCTTACTGATCATTTTATTTTGATTGTGAATATTGAGCTTATATGTGACTGGACGCAATTTGATAATAAAGTCGATGCCGGGAACATTCTCTTTAATATTTTCCTTTATTCGTGCATCACTGTAGGTGCTCCAAGCTACCTGGCCACCAATCCAGCTAACGCTGGTATTGCCTATCTCTACTCTGTTGCTGGTATTATTGACACCACCCGCATCATTTCCGATTGCTGTTGTATTTTCGAGATTCGCAGTTCCAAATCCCGCAAAATATCCAATTGCTGTATTAAGGCTTCCCGTTGTATTAGTAGAACAAGATTCATATCCAATTGATGTGTTATTATTTCCCGTAGTGTTGTTATATTGTGCCCGGTATCCTAAGGCTGTATTACCCGAACCAATAGTACTATAATAGAGTGATGAGGCCCCAACAGCTACATTTGAATTTCCGGTGGTATTTGTATATAATGATCGTGAACCAATAGCATTATTATCATAGCCTGATAAGTGGTTTATCAGAGCTTCTGAACCAAGTGCGGTATTTCTGTATCCGGTATTATTCGCATTTAAAGCTTTATAACCGCTTGCAGTGTTATCGTAACCGGTGGTATTGCCATACATCGCATACATTCCAAATGCAGAATTCTTTGTTCCGGTTACTTGATTATAATTAAGATTATATGCGCCGACTCCTGTGCTTTCGGAAACATTGAACAAATCGATTCGTGATACACCGGAAGAATTCGAACGCAGAGCCATTTTTTCATAACCTCCGATATCAAAATGTATAATGTCTTCATCAGGGTTTTTTTCTACCTGTATTTTGGTATCATTGTCGGCATCTGCGATGACTTTCTGAACAGATGGTGTGCTCCAGGATGCAGCACCTGATCCATTTGCTGTAAGCACCTGCCAATTTAATGCACCTGCTGAGGTAATGTCGGCAGCTGTTATTGAGGCATTGATGATCTCATTGCTGCCCACAGCATTATCAGCCATCTTTGCATTTGTCACGGCATTGTCGGCTATGTCGGACGCACTTATGGTTAAATCCAGTATTTCGGATGAAGTAACAGCTCCAGGAGCAATATCTGCAGCTGAAACAGACTCATTTATGATCTCTGTACTCCCGACAGCATCATCAGCTATTTTGACATTTGTAACAGCATTATCAGCAAGTTCAGAAGTATTAACAGCACCAGAGGTAATTTCTGCACCAGTTATTGCATCACTTGCAATGTTACCGGCAGTTAATGCATCTGCAGCAATATCAGCACTTGTTATTGTACCGTTTTGAATTTTCTGAGTTGTTATTGCATCATCAATTATTTTTGCATTTGTCACAGAGTTATCAGCCAGATCTGAAGTATTCACAGCCCCTGCCATAATGTCTGTACTCATTATTGCATCATCTATTATTTTCTGACTGGAAATTGAATTATTCATTATTTTTGATTGAGTAATAGCATCATCTGCTATCTTAGCATTTGTTACCGAATTATCAGCCAGATCGCTTGTTGAAACACTGCCATCAAATATCTCAGATGAGTTGACAGTGTTTGCATTGATCTGGAGATTAGAAAAAGTGCCGCTAAGATCACCACCTGCAGACGTACCAATTGTGATGTCATCAGCAGGATTTAAATCTCCGGTATTGCTGATGGTAGTGCCTGCAATCGAGATACCTGCTCCGGCTAAGTATGAAACATCAGGTTTAATTTCAATCCAGGATGATATAAAACCGTTGTAAAAATAGAAGTTTCTCACATCTGTATCATATACCAGCAGGCCGTTTGCCGGTGAAGTTATCAGATTTCTCTGTGAAGTGCTCACGCGAGGTACCAGTAATCCAAGGCTGGTACTCTTCACATCCAGCATTGCGCTGCCATCGGGAGAGGAACCATCGGTGTTGATTCCAACTTGTGCGCTTAAATTCGTAAGAAGAAAGCAAAAGAACAAAAAAACCGGAAAATAATATGGAGTTCTCATAACAAAATATGATTTAAAAAATTAACAAAATATTTTAAAATCTATATGATCAGGCCATCAAAACAGATGACAGATATTTTTGCTATTCAAACCTATGCCTCAATCCTTATGTCATAAACTTCTTAAAATTTTGGTAAATGTGAATCAATCTTTTCCTCTGCACAGTTTTATATACAAAGTTATTATAAAAAAAATAAAAAGTCAATAACAGCGGTATTTGCAGGCACTTTTTTTTACCAGATTATTAAAATACTTGATTTTGATAAAAAAAACCGCTGATCAATTGAAAATGGAAGCTGAATGATTTTATTTTGAAGCACTTGTAACTTTGTTGTTTTCCAGCAATGCAGTGATCTGTGCCTGCTGTTGCTGCACGATTTTTTTTAGTTCATCGATCTGGAATTGTTGTTCCTTTACGGCTTCGACGAGTACTGCGGTCATTTCAGCATAATTAACACCCTTATATCCATCTGCATCATTGGTGAAAACCAGTTCAGGGATTACTTTTTCAAGTTCCTGCGCGATAAAACCATATTTTGTACCATATTCTGGGCTGGACTTCCAGGTGAAAGTAACTCCACGTAATTGTTTGACTTTTTCGAGTCCATTATGTATTGTCTCAATATTTTCCTTTAAACGGACGTCAGAAGTTGATGTTGTTAAAGTTCCATCTGACATTTGGTTAACAGGTCCGCTATATGCTCCTGAACCAATGTTACGAATTCTTGCATTGCCATTCACATCAAGGTTCTGAGTTGGATCGGATGTATTGATACCAACCTGCCTCCCTTTTACGATCATAGAAACAAACCAGGATGGGTCATAACCATCACAGCGTAATGAATATCCTGATCCCTCCTGAATGGAGAGTATTGTGCCATCACTTGAGTTTGTGGTGGCACGAAGAGCTATACCAGATGCATTCTCATTTTCGAAATATCCAGTGGAATTGGATCCTCCTGAAACTGAAGAAATTACACGCAACCTGTTGTTGGCTGTTGATGTACTTCCTATACTTACATTTCCATTATCAGCTATCCGGACTCTCTCAAAATTGTTAGTTATGATAGACAGCGTATTGGTTGCCGGATTATGAAGACCTGTAGTATTACTACCTATTGAAAGTTTATAACTTGGAGCATCAACACCAATTCCTACATATCCATTCTTTAAAATTGTCATTGCATTGCTTTTCGAAGTAGTTCCTGTGCCATTTCCAATAACAAACAAGCGGTCGGATGAATTCCAACCAGTAGTATTTATAGGGGTATAGTCCGTATTAAAGCGTCCAATAACGGTTTCATACCCGGAAGGAGCAGTAATATCAACTCCGATTGTAGTTGAACCACCTCCTGAAGCTGTATTTTCCATCCCAATAGCCGTTGAGCCATCTCCTGAAGCTGTTGTATATGAACCTATTGCTTTGGATGCATAACCAGAAGCCGTTGTTGATTCTCCCATTGCTATTGAAGCCATACCATTGGCTTTGGTATTATGCCCCAATGCCACAGAATAGGAACCTATATTGCTTTGATCCCATTGTATACCCCCAACAGCGCCTGCTCTGAAAGCTGCCTTATCAGGATACCACATCAGCCGTGTACCAGCTCCTGTTGCAGGAGGATTGCCTGCCGGATCTTTGGATTCCCCGCTAAATAAAACATTTCCTCCACTCGTGGCAATGCCATTGATGTGCAACAGAGCATTTGTGTTTGGGGTGGTTCCAATTCCAACGTTTCCGTCATTGGTGATCCTGACTCTTTCCGTATTATTGGTACCCAAAGCCAGGTAATTATTACTCCGGTTGAATATGGTACGGTCAGCTCCCGATAGATGGATATTCCCGGCTACCTCCAGTTTTTCATTGGGAGAAGTCATTCCGATACCCACATTTCCTATATTGGTAATTCTCATCCTTTCCGTATTATTGGTACCCAAAGAAAGATAATTATTGCTACGATTGAAAACAGTTCTGTCAGCCCCGGAAAGGTGGATGTTCCCGGCAACTTCCAGTTTTTCATTGGGAGTTTCAGTTCCGATTCCGGTATTTCCGTTTTTCAGGATTGTCATTGCATTACTTCGGACGTTACTTGCTATTCCATTACCCACGACAAAAAGACGGTCTGCAGGATTCCAGAATAATACATCCAATGGAGTATAATCTGAATTCCAACGTCCAATTACTGTTTCATTTGCTGAAGGTGCCGTTGTAGATTCTCCGATTGATACAGCGTATCTGCCTGTTGCAGAAGTGGCAATTCCCATAGCTGTTGCAAAACTACCAGAAGCGGTTGAGTTATATCCAAATGCAGTAGCGCATGTTCCATTAGCCATGGTATTACTACCCATTGCAACAGAATAATCTCCGATATTGAGCATGTCCCACTGAGTATTACTGACATAACCTGCCCTGAAGGCAGCCTTGTCGGGATACCACATCAACCGGGTACCGGCTCCTGTTGCAGGTGGATTGCCAGCAAAATCTTTGAATTCTCCGCTAAATAAAACATTTCCCCCACTGGTGGCAGAGCCATTTGCATGTAATAAGGCATAGGTATTTGGTGTAATTCCAATTCCTACATTACCAGTATTTGTAATTTTCATTCTTTCCAGGTTATTGGTGCCGAAAGCCAGGTAATTATTACTACGGTTGAATATGGTACGGTCAGCTCCGGAAAGATGGATATTTCCTGCCACTTCGAGTTTTTCGTTAGGAGTCGTAGTTCCTAAACCAATTCTATCAGATGATAGATTTGCAAATATTGTATTTGGATTTCCCAGGACCATTTGATCATCACCTGCGGCAGATGGGACATCGATATGATATCCGAGAATGATATTATTACTGCCAGTCGAAATATTATCCCCTGCCCGATACCCAATGAAGATATTATTACTTCCGCTGCTGCCGGAAACACCGTAACCAGCCTGATACCCTAAGGCTGTGTTGTTACTACCTATGGTGTTGGAATAAAGAGAATTAGATCCATTTGCAGTGTTACCCGTTCCTGTGGTGTTGGAATAAAGGGCACTTTCTCCATTGGCAGTGTTGGAATATCCCCCGGTGTTGGAATAAAGGGCCTGGTCACCTACCGCTGTATTCCATTGTCCCGTGTTGTTGGCGGGAAGATTACTTCCCGAGAGAGCCTGATATCCCAGGGCAGTATTATAGGTTTCCCTGCCTGTTGTCCTGTTATCGGCATAGGCCATGGCACCAAATCCTATAGCGGTACTTCTACTGTTTGCCTTGTTGGAAGAAAGGGCACTAACTCCGCTGGCAGTGTTGTTATTTCCTATGGTGTTGGAATTAAGAGCAAATGCTCCAACGGCACTGTTGGAATATCCTGTTGTGTTGGAGGTTAAGGACTGATAACCTGTTGCAGTATTATCATAACCAAAAGTGACAGCTTTGAGGGCTTCAAAACCAATTCCTGCATTGCGATTGGCAGTACCTTCGTCTGACATGCCTGCATTAATGCCCAGGAATACTGAAGAACCTTCGCTATCTGATTTTCCATCTGAGAGATCATCAATTTTTTTTACGGAGGAAGAAAAGTCAACAAGCATGATCCATGCAGTTCCGCTGTAATAATAAAATCCCGGAGTTGCATCTGTCTGGTAAATGAGCAACCCTGAAGCAGGAGATGAAATTGCAGATTTCTGGGCAGATGTCATCCTGGGAATCAGAAAGCCTTTGGTTGTGCTTTTCACATCGAGCATGGCGCTCCCGTCGGGTGATGACCCGTCTGTGGTGATACTTATCTGTGCGCTTAAATTCGTAAGAAGAAAGCAAAAGAACAAAAAAACAGGAAAAAAATACGAAGTTCTCATAACAAAATATGATTTAAAAATTTAAAAAATATTTTAAAATCTATATGATCAGGCCATCAAAACAGATGACAGATATTTTTGCTATTCAAACCTATACCTCAATCCTTATGTCATAAACTTCTTAAAATTTTGGTAAATGTGAATCAATCTTTTCCTCTGCACAGTTTTATATACAAAGTTATTATAAAAAAAATAAAAAATCAATAGCAGCGGTATTTGAAAGATTATATTTTAAATTTACTTTTGCACCCGGTTTTGTCGGAACTGAAGTGAACAAAATCTAAAAGATATTTCCCGGCAGAGTTTTTAATTGAAGTTGTTTAAAAATTCAATGAAAGGACAGTGCGATCCCGACAGTTCCGTCGGGATTGGTACTTTTTGCACCTGTTCTGACTGTTTATTTCAGCGGGCATAAAAAGCAGTGAAATTTTTTAAACAAATAAAATTAAGTATTTGTAAAATGGGGTTTAAAAGTAAACAAAAAATTAAATTGCAATTACTTAAATATCAATATTTTACAAGTGTTATAAAACATTTTTTTTAACAACTTCATTTATTGAAATCTGAAAATTGTCTGCTTTCGACGATATCAGGGTTACGGAAACAGCTAAATAATAATTTATTTTAATTTTTCATAATGAACAAACATAAGCATTTTTAACTTTAATCTTCAGTACGTAAAAGAAACAGGCTTAATTTTAAATATACTGGATATGAAAGCTTCAGGGATTTTGTACACTGGCAGATTTTTATTTTTCGCATTTATCGTCTTTCTTTCCTGTTCAAGGGCTTATTATGTCAGGAATGATTTTGAGTTTCCTGATCCAGTTGATACCCGTAACAGACAGATTGAAATTCAGGAAAAAATGCAGTATATCACAGATGGAATTACTGCTGATAACCAATTTAACGGTGCACGGCTGAACGGATTTGAAAAAATATCGGACAGTATATTCCAGGCATTAATAAAAGCCGAAAATTACCCTGTAAATGAAAGTCCCTGGTATTCATTCAGAATATCATCAGATAAAGCAAGGGCAATATACCTGAAACTGAAATATGTGAATGCCAACCACAGATATATACCAAAAATCAGCATCGATGGCAAATATTGGACAGCCATAGATACTTCGCAGGTCAAATTGGATACAATTGACAATTCAGCAACATTTAAATTGAACCTCAGTCCCTCGTCTCTGTATGTTTCAGCCCAGGAAGTGATCAACACCGAGGACACTGAAAAATGGTTGAATTCTTTGAAGGGCAATGACTTATTTTCAGAATTTTCTTCTATTGGTAAAACCCCGCTTGGAAGAGACCTGAATTTTTTCAAAATTGGTAAAGGTAAGAGCAAAGGAAAGAAAATTGTGGTTCTGACCGGAAGATTACACCCACCTGAGATATCGGGCTTTAAGGCGTTTCAGGCTTTTATTGAAAAAATTCTCAGGGAAAAAACTTACGGAAATGATTTTTTCAAAAAATATGAAATATGGGTATTTCCCTGCCTTAATCCCGACGGGGTGGATATGGGTCACTGGAGGCACAATTTCAATGGTATTGATCTCAACAGGGACTGGGCATATTACAGACAGCCTGAGACAGATATTGTCACCACCTTTATTGTTGACAGAGCACGAATAAACAAGAACAGGGTGATGCTCAGTATTGATTTTCATTCAACTACGCAAGATATTTACTATGTTTTTAATGATAGTTTCAGATCCCGCCTGAAAGGTTTTACAAAAAAATGGACATCAGAGATTGATAATGCTGTTTATCCTTTTAAAACCCTGTACAGTCCTGAACCCATGGGGAAACCATATTCGAAAACCTGGTTTTATAAACAATTCAGAGCTGAAAGCATTACCTATGAAGTTGGTGATGAAACAGACCGAAATATAATAAGACAAAAGGCAGAAGCAGCAGCAATATCGATGATGAAGCTACTCTGAATACTTTAGTGAATTACGAATTACGAATTACGAATTACGAATTACGAATTACGAATTACGTTTTTTACCGATAAACTGACAACTGACAAACGATGCAATTTACGAATTACGAATTACGAATTACGATTTTTGATTTACGAATTAGGGGTTGAAAAGGTTGAAGGGTTGGATGGTGGATAATGACTTAAGTTGTAATTAAAAGCTTTGGATTCCCCTTTAGGCATTGTACTGACCAATAGTGTCAGTGGGCCAGGGGCTGTGGTGGAAATATTACGATTTACGATTTCGATTTTTAACTGACAACTGAAAAACTGACAACTGACAACCGATACGAATTACGAATTATGAATTACGATTTACCAAAAGTAAGACAAGTTTCTCAATTTACCGTTCTGGCTTTCAACCATAAAACCTTCCTGCCATCACTTACATATACGAAGCCAGGATCAATATCAGCAATTGTGCTATCAGTATCCTTGTGATGGTGACCATAGGATAGACGGTTACGTAGGACTGAGTTGGAATGTCGGAATTCAGATATTGATTACTGAATGAAAGTGCTGCAGGATCTGTATAACTCGCACTCATGATTCCCACCAGTTTAAAGAAGTTTATCTTTAAGATGAATCTGCCTACAATGACCATTAATACAAGTGGAATAAACGTTATCAAAGCTCCGTATCCTATCCATTCCCAACCATTGTATTTCACAAAATTTTCATAGAAATTATGGCCGGCATGTATACCGACAGTTGCGAAGAACAATGAGATTCCAAGGTCTTTCATGAAATATATGGCACCATGATTTATATAGGTATGTATCAGACCGATGCCACCGTACCGGCTAAGGAAAAGAGCTACCAATAAAGGACCAGCAGCAAAACCTAACTTTATGGGAACAGGGAAAGAAGGTATCATAAGTGGTATTGATCCGACAATAATTCCGAGTATCAGCCCTCCGAACAATGAAAAGAAATCAGGTTCAAGCAGTTTTTTTTCGGAGTTGCCAATCATTTTTTCAGCTTGCTGAACCGACCATTTATTGCCAACCACAGCAATTTTGTCGCCAAAAAAAAGTGTAAGGGAGGGATGAGCAAGAATCTCCATACCTGATCTGAATACCCTTGTTACTTTCAGATCATACCTGTTATAAAGATCAAGTTCCTCAAGGGTTTTATGCACAACACTGTTTCTGGTCACAATAAGTGTTTTGGATTGAATGCCTTCATCTTTTTCCACCATTTTATCTGATGATTCCCTTCCCAGATACAGGAGTACATTATCTAGATCTTCCCTGAATCCTACCATCATCAGCACATCGAGATATTCTATAACAGTATCAGCTGACGGAGAGATCACCAGCGAGGAACCTGTGCGTTTTAACCGTGAAAAAATAACCTTGTCTTTTCCAAACATCTCAACGATATCCCTGAGTGTTTTACCGACAGGTTCATGGTTTGTTACCCTGACTTTCATAATTACAGGTACATGCTTTTTTGCCTCAATCTCTGATTCAAATTCCTGATTTTCCTTTTTTAAATCAATTCTCAGTATTTTTTTTGCAAGCATGATCACCATTATTATACCAAAGACTCCAAATGGATAAGTGATGGCATATGCAACTGCCGGATCTGCAAACCTGTGGTCGGGAAACTTTTCCTGAAACTCCACAAGGACCGATTTGGCAGCTCCAAGCCCGGGAGTATTAGTTACAGCACCTGACATCATACCCACTACATTCTCAATTGACTGCCCGGATACCATAAATACCAAAATCGCTATGACTCCCCCCATTACTGCAGTGGATATTGCGAGAAGATTAAACTTCAATCCATCATCCTTAAAGGAGGAAAAAAATGAAATTCCTACCTGAATACCTATACCGTAAACAAAGAGTATCAGTCCGAAATCACGTAAAAATTCGAGTGTATGATGTTCAACGGTATAACCGTAATGTCCGAGCAACAAACCTGAGAACATCACTGCCGACATTCCGAAAGTAACTCTTCTGATCTTGAGATTCCCCAAAAAAATACCAAGTGCAATTACCGACATCACTACTATCAGTGATTGTGTTACACTCGGATTGTCCGTTGGGCTTATTAATTTTAATATGGTTTCAATCATTTTTATACTGTTCTGTTAAAAACAAGCTGCAAAAATAATATTTGTTTTTTTATTAAACTAAATTAATTTTTACTATATTATTTTTTAGTTTCCAATTTTTAGAAATATTATTGCGAAAAAAATCAAATTTCAAATTTTAATACCGGCCTTAAACTTGTCTGATTCTAAATTATTATTAAAGTTATGGTATTTTTTGCTTAAAATAAAAAAAGTAATTTTAAATTCGTTATAAATAAAAGTAGATTATTGGAAAATGCAAAACCGCAAAATATTGAATGTAAATATTTATACAACTTTTAGCAGAATTAAAAGTATTTAAATGAGGAGGAATTTCTTAAAAACCAAACAATGACACTTTTACTTTTTACATTTTGTTGTTTTACATTTTGCGGTTAATTAGCTGTTTTACACTTTGAATTTAATTTATAACCAGGATAATAAAGTATGGTATCTGAGACCAGGAGCAATAAAGTGATTCTAACTAATGATGGTTCAAACAGCATTTTCTCTGAACAATTCAACTGTACTTATCATTCTGTTCATGGTGCTATGCAGGAAAGCCAACATATATTTATCAGTGCAGGGCTTGATTTTTATTTGAAGAAAAGCGGTAAAAACACGATAAAAGTCCTTGAATTCGGATTTGGGACCGGCTTAAATGCATTGTTAAGCATGAAATATAGTGTTGATAAAAATATCCATATCGATTATTCAACAATAGAGGCATTTCCTGTTTCTGAAGAAATATTTTCTCAGTTAAATTTTATCGCAGAAAATGATCTAAATACTTTTGCTGAAGAATTTATTGAAATGCACAATACCTGTGAGCCTGTAATAAGTCTGAATAGATGTTTTAGTTTTTCAAAATATATAGCACGATTTGAAGATTTTTCAACAGAACAGCAATTTGACCTCATTTTCTATGATGCTTTTGGCCCTGATGAACAGCCACATCTTTGGGCCCGGCCATTTCTCGATAAAATACCGCATTTGTTAAATGAAAATGGAGTACTGGTGACATATTGTGTGAAAGGTTCATTTAAGAGAGCACTAAGCGAAATAGGATTTGCGGTAAATAAAATTCCGGGTCCTATAGGAAAAAGAGAAATTTTAAGGGCAGAAAAATTGTAATCTGAACTGATTTTGTAAATTTGCATATGAAATCTGATTTACAATGAATTTAAAAGCCATTCTTTTATTGTGTATATTATCGTTTTGCAAAAATATTGTTTTTTCTCAGCCTACGCCACTTGAAAAATCTCAGTTCAAAAAGCTGAGTTCGTATGAAGAAATGTCGGAGTATATCCGCACTCTCGATGAAAAATCAGGAATTCTTAAAGTCAGAGTTATAGGCACATCGGTAGAAAATCGCAATATTTATTCTATGGAATTCTCAAAAAAAGACATTGGTAAGGATAAGTCCAAAATAAAAGTACTCTTTTTTGCTCAGCAGCACGGTAATGAGCAATCAGGCAAGGAGGGTGCTTTGCTCCTTGCAAAAACCCTGATAAAACCCGAATATTCGTATTTATTCGATAAAATTGATCTTGTTTTGATCCCTCAGGTTAATCCTGATGGTTCAGAACTCAATAAAAGAAGGAATGCGAATAACATGGATCTCAACAGGAATCACCTGATTATGACCGAACCCGAAACAAATGCTTTACATACTTTTTTTGATAAATTCCACTTCGAAGTGACTATGGACGTTCATGAGTATTCTCCATATGGTGAGGATTGGAAAAAGTACGGTTATCGAAAAAACTCCGATGTAACATTAGGATCCTGCACCAATATCAATGTATCTGAGAAAATAAGAATATACAGTGACAGTCTTGTTTTGCCTTATGTTTTAAAAACCCTTCAGGATAAAGGCTTTTCCTCATTTGTGTATTGTCCCGGTGGTCCGCCCGGTTCGGCATATATACGTCACAGTACTTTCGATATAAACGACGGCAGACAAAGTCTTGGAATTCAAAACTCCTTGTCATTTATACAGGAGGGAATTAACGGTACAGACACATATGCCGAAAATATAGAGCATAGGGCCGAAGCTCAGATGACCGGGATGCTTGCCATGCTGCAGTTCATATTTGAAAACAAAACTGCAATTAAGAAATTGGTAAAAAAAGAACGCAGATCATTGCTTTCATCATTTAAAGACGGTAAAACATCGATACAGATGACTCATAGTGGCAATGGAAGGCAGCTCGCATTGCCACTCAGGTCGTATTTTACCGGCAACGATACCACTGTTTTAGTCGATGATTACCGACCGGTTGTGAAATCGATCAATGAACTCAGCAATCCGGAAGGATATCTTATACCCGTATCAGATAAAAATCTGACAGGGTGGTTGGTAAATAAAGGTATTAAGACCGGGAAACTGAAGTTGAATAAAGATTTAAACATCCATGAATACTTAATTGAAAAAATTGACTCAATTGATTTTGAAGGGGATATAGTTATTAATCCCCTGGTTCTAACAAGAATAATTGAAAATATAAACCCCTCAGATTACCTGTATATTCCTGTGGTCCAACCCAAGGGAAAGATGCTGGTCCAGGCTTTAGAACCTCAGTCTATGATAGGATTGGCTACTTATCCAAAATTTTCTTATCTGGTAAAGAAAAATTCAGCTTATCCTGTATTAAGGATTTTAAAACGGAAAAAATAAAAGTTAAAAGCTCAATAATATGAAAATTGACAGAATTGAACTACGGCATATAAAAATGGAACTAGTGAGTCCGTTTGTCACTTCAATGGGAATCGAATACGATGAAGAACATATTATAGTTCGGGTTGATGGTGAAGGATTGACAGGATGGGGAGAAAGCGTGGCTGAAGGTACTCCTTTTTATTCTTACGAAACAGTGCAGACAGCATGGCATATACTCAGTGATTTTTTGATTCCATCCATACTTGGTAAAGACATTTCAGGAATTGATCAGGCTATAAATTCTTACTCCAAAGTCAGAGGTCACATGATGGCAAAAGCGGGACTTGAAGCAGCTTTATGGGATTTATTTGCCAAATCTGAAGGGATTTCTCTTTCACAGATGCTGGGTGGAGTGCGTAAGAAAATCGATGTCGGAGTTAGCATAGGCATCCAGGATTCTGTTCCGGAATTGATCAAAAAAGTTGAAGGATATCTATCAGAGGGATATAAACGGATAAAAATAAAAATTGCTCCGGGGCTGGATATGCAGTTTGTCGAAGCCCTTCACAGGGAGTTTCCTGACACATTGCTACAGGTTGATGCCAATTCTGCATATACTTTGGATCATATTGATCTGTTCAAAAAAATGGATGAATACTCTCTTTCACTGATAGAACAACCTCTGGGATATGAAGATATTTTCGATCATTCAAAACTTCAGAATGAGATCAAAACACCGATCTGTCTGGATGAAAGCATACATTCGCTGGATGATACCCGTGCTGCTATCGAACTTGACAGTTGCAGGATTATCAATATTAAACCCGGCCGGGTAGGTGGATTTACAGAATCAAAACTGATTCATGATTATTGTGCCTCGATGAATATTCCTGTATGGCATGGTGGAATGCTCGAATCAGGGATAGGCAGGGCAGGAAATGTAGCTCTTGCTTCATTGCCAAATTTCACTCTGCCGGGAGATATTTCGGCAAGTAAACGATATTACAAGGAAGACATAGTCGAACCTGAGTTCAGGGTAAATCCCGATGGAACCATGGATGTTCCTGAAAAACCAGGTATTGGGGTAGAGGTCGATTTGAAGATGCTGGACAAGGTGACAGTAAAAAGAATGGAGTTCTGTTAAAAAACAATATCAAATCAGGAGAGGGCAAGTAATATTTACAAAGTTGGATTTAAATGAAATTAGTCATTGCCTGACAATTGAGAAATAATAAAAAACACAATTCAAATAAAAGAATTTCCAAGACAAATTGCATGCAAATAAATATACAAGGGCTTAATATGGTGAGGAGAATTTTAATATTTATAAATTCAATTTTTCTTATTTGTACTTTGCCGGCTCAACCTAAGGAATTTGGGGCTAACAATTACATTGAATATCAGAAAGGAACATTGCCGGTAATTATTTCTGTATCACATGGAGGAAGTTTATATCCATCATCCATTCCTGACAGGACCTGCAATGATCCGGTATATGCTACAGATGTGTTCACTATTGAAACAGCTATGGAAATAAAAGCTGCACTTTTTTCTGCTACAGGCTGTTTTCCACATATCATCATAAGTCATCTGCGCAGAGCAAAACTCGATTGTAACCGGAATATCAACGAAGGGGCCTGCGGGAATTCTGAAGCAATTAATGCCTGGAATGAATTTCATACATTCATAAAGAAAGCCAGGGATTCAGCTGAGCTGATGTACAACAATAAAACCCTGTTTGTTGATCTTCACGGGCATGGAAATCCTGCCGACAGGATAGAACTTGGTTATCTGTTATATGATAATGAACTGGAATTGCCGGACGAGACTCTTAATACAGAGAAATATATCAATTACAGCTCAATAAAAGATCTTGTGAAAACAAATCTTAACAATTATTCACATGCACAGTTATTGAGGGGTAATGAAGCATTTGGAACCTTACTGTCAAATCTTGAATATCCTTCTGTTCCAAGTCAGCAAATACCATTTCCGGGAACTACTTCGAACTACTTCAGCGGTGGATATATTACTGCAAATCACACCAGTTATAAATCGGGGGTCAATACGAATGGATTCCAGATGGAATTATATAATAAGGGGATCAGAGATAGTGGGGTGAACAGGGAGAAATTTGCAAAAGCATTTACAAAAACAGTACTGAGATTCCTGAATACTCATTTCAATATGAACTGGTTTGGTTGTCAACCCCTTAAAACATCCGGAAACAATGAATCAGAAATAAAGGTGTACCCAAATCCTATGAAAAGTGGTAGTTCATTTTTTATCGAAAGCCCTGAAAATAAATTTGATCATTTCAAAATACTTGATCTCAACGGGTTTGAATCGGAAAATGGTAATATTTCAGGCGACAATGAACTCATCTTAATAAACAAACTTGAGCCAGGTTTACATTTGCTGGTTCTGTTTGACCTGAAGACCGGAGCAAAACACATAACAAAACTAATAACCCAATAACTTGCTATGTGGCCGGCAATATAGGGCAGTAAATTTCATGCATAGATTCAGATTTTTTCATGCTGGAAGCATGGGAGATCAAAAAAATAAATCTTCTGGCGCAGGTTGGAATTTATCATCTTTAATTCTCATGTAAAGCAGCAAAAGATGTTTCCAAAATTGCTATCGGCACCAACTATAAAACTCAATTTAACCTGAAAAATTCATTTGAATTTTTCACCGTTTCGGTCAGACAATCCATATGGATGTCTGACTGTGACTTATATGTCATCAGCTGACAATCCTGAGGGCAATCGGGAGCAAAATATTGATATTCATTTCGTAACATAATTTAACCTTTTTAATCTCATTCCCCAAATTTGGGTATAAATATTTTGCAATTGTCAGGGTTAACCCTGACATAAAAAATTGAAATTCAATTTTTTATTGTCATAATTCACAATATTTTTAAAACTAATGTGAATTATTCGGGTTACTTTCCTGTTTTATTAAGATAACTGAGCATAATTCCATTCACGAGTTTAAGAACATTGTACATCTTGTCGGGGTCAGTTTTTTTATAGATATCGCGGGGTGAATGATAATCATCGTGAAAACCCGAGAAAAAAGTCATAACAGGGACATTTATAGCAGTAAAAGAAGCATAATCACTACCCGAATGTCCATCAACTTCCCACAGATCAAGATTAAATCGAAGGGAGAGTTTTTTGTTTGTTTCCTCACTTAATTGCCTGTATGAAATATCACTTTTTCTCGTACCTATGCTGAGAATATTTCTCAGAGTATCTTCAGGTGCTGACCTCGATATCATATCCATATTTATATAGAGCATAAATTTTTCAGGATTTGCAATGTGTTTAGCAAAATATTCGCTACCTATCAAGCCCTTTTCTTCGGCAGTCCAGCATGCAAAAATGAGGTTAACAGGTGGTTTAATACGGGTTTCAGACCATTTTTCTGCCAGTGACAAAACACCGGCAACACCTGATGCATTATCATCTGCCCCGTAAAAAATACTGTCACCATGTATTCCAAGATGATCATAATGAGATCCTATGATGACAGATCTTGAAGTATCTATACCCGGTAAAATACCGATAACATTAATTCCCTGAATTTCCCGTTCAAACTTAAAATCCTTTGAGCCTTTATCTAAAGTATTTATGATAGTATCTCCTTTTGAAAGTCTGAAAAAAGAGAATTTCTGATAATAATCATGCAATTCTCTGCCTGAACTCTGGTTTTTGCTATATGGTATCAATCCCAGATTATACAACATTGATGAGATATAGGATGCAGCTATGTTCGCTCCCTTTGTTCCTGGTTCCCTGCCTTCGAGTTCATCTGATGCAAGAAACTGAACTATGGGATAAAAATCGTGAATTTCAGGGGTTTTAACCGAGTATTCAGTATCCTGTGCATTTATTGAGGTAATTTCACAAAGACATAAAATCATTGAAATCAACAATACAGATTTTTTTCTCATTCTTTTACTATTACTCCGTTGGCCATAAGTTTTACAACATTGAAATCATTGTCCAGCAAGAGGATATCTGCATCAAAACCTTCCTTGATATAACCTTTTCCTGGTAGTTTTAAAATATTGGCAGGGTTGCAGGTGGCAACATAAAGGGCTTTTTCAAGGGGGATACCATCTTCTTTTATAGCTTCTTTAATCTCACTTAATATAGAATCAGGAAGTCCCATCTCAATTTTAACTAATTTACCAGTTACCGGATCAAATCCCGGCAAAGAGCCACATGCATCAGAAGTAAATGTAATATTTTTCAGTGGCACACCGCTTTCAAGCAACAATTTTAATGCTTTCGAGGGTTTTATCTCCTCATCGGCATAATATGGATATGAAGATGTGGTGATATCCACGTATCCCTTTTTCCCATATTCTTTGGCATCCTCAAAAATATAATCATTTCTGTTGCAATGGGTAGGTATGAATTGGGTGTATTTCAGTTCGCTGTTTTCAACTACTTCGTGAATAGGTCTGAAAGGATCTTTTGCATCACCCATGTGCATATTTACAATACCAGCCTTACCTCCGATCATGCCAGCAACACGGGCATGAGCCGTCAATTTTGCAAGCTCGGCTGTAGTTGGTACTGATGACCTGTGGTCTGATATTGCTATCTCACCTACACCTATTATCTCTTCAAACAGAGCTATATCTTTGGCAATATCTCCTGTGATTGCAGGGGGTGGTACCTGATATGCTCCTGTGTACATCCATGCAGACATTCCCTTAGCCCGGATGGATTTTACCTTCATCAGTACGCTTTCCACTGTCCTTGTAATACCATCGGTGCCAAGGCAGCCGATTACTGTAGTTACCCCACCTTCGATCATCATACTTATTTCAAGTTCGGGCATTCTGGAAGCCGGGCCTCCCTCACCACCGCCACCTGTGATGTGTACATGTGAATCAATCAAACCAGGAACCAGGTTTAAGCCATTGCAATCTATGACCTTTACTTCTATATCATTGGGCAATGTTAAATTTTCTTTAATTGCAAGTATTGTTTTTCCTCCTGTTAGCACATCCCTTACCCCCATATGGTCAGGAGTATATATGTTAGCATTTTTAAATAATGTCAGCATTTCTTTTTTTTATTTGTTAAATTTATAAGTTTCTTCGGGGAGCAGGATATCGACAAGCAATCCTTTCCCACCAAGGAGATTATTCTTTTTTTTACTGGTTTTTTTAGTATTTTTCAAAACAATAACCTGATTTTCTCCTACAACTCTGAATTTTTTTCCTTCAACTACAATTGCAGTTGATTCATCAATGCCTACACATATTTCATCAGGATTCTCAAGCGATGCAGCCAAAAGTCTGTTCATCCTTTGTCTTTTTATGAAATGCTGGTCAATAATCAGTTTACTTACCAATCCCAATCCTTCAGTGATTTCAATGTTATCAGGCTCTATTGTCGGATATTTACCGGTATATTCAGGATATTTCAAAGAATTTCCAGTTATCATCTTTTTACTCATCACTGCTGCTCCTGCACTTGTACCTGCAATGGTAGCACCTGAATTGAATGCTTTATGAATTGCCTGGTAGATTTTTCCCTTCTTAACAATTTTCATAAATCGGGTCTGGTCTCCTCCGCTGATATAAATCAACCTTGAAGAGGAAAGGGAATCAAGTTGGGATGATGCAATAGGAGTGTTTTCTTTAAAATTCATTCCGAAAACATTCCTTATTCCTATTGCTTCAAAATCCTGTCTGGCATACCAGACAGCACTGTCAGGTTCCTCACTCGACATGGGTAATATTATTACATAATCATTGGCTTGAATTCCGGCAGTTCTGATCATTTCTTTCATAAGGCTCTCCGGCTTTTCTCCGCCACCGATTATAAAAAGTTTTCCTTCAGATCTGTTTGTGCCTGAATTTTGTCCGGATAATTTGACCGAAAAACAAATAGAAATGAATAGCAAGAAAAGTTTTAATGAGAAAAAAAAATACTTATCCATAGCATCAAAATAATAATTTAGCCAAAAATACAAAGCAGATTTGAAACGAGATTTATTTTTACTGTAAAATATAGAATTCACTTAGTTTTTTTTAATTTTGTCGCATTGAAAGCTTTCCCTAAGAAAATCAGTATATATGATGAGGAAATATCTATTGGCTATTTTGTTTTTTATAAATACATTTAATGTTTTTTCCCAGAACGGGAAGTTACTTATAGCAGGCGGAGGATCGGAAAAAAACGGAATTAACAGCTGGAGCACTCCAGCATATAAATGGGCAGGTGAAGGCCGGAGAGTAGCAATAATAGGTGTTTCAACAGGAAGTCTTGCGTCTTATTTTAAACAACAATGTGGAGCAACATTTGCTAAGGAGTTTGCTGTCAGTAACAGGGAAACAGCCAACTCCCAGAGTTTATATGATACTCTGATCACTTATCAGACGATTTTTTTCAGGGGAGGAGATCAGTATGATTATTACGATTACTATAAAGGTACCAAGCTGCTTGAAGCAGTAAAATATGTATTTTCTGGAGGAGGCACTATTGGAGGTACGTCAGCAGGAATGCATATTTTGTCATCGGTAGTTTATACAGCCAAAAATGGAAGTGCCTATCCATATGAATGTATTGAAGATCCTTACAATAAATATATAACACTGGCAGAAGATTTTCTCGATTTTGTTCCCGGTTTCCTGTTTGATACCCATTTTGCCGAAAGGGGACGATTTGGCCGTCTTATTGGGTTTATTGCAAATTACAGATTGAATAAAGGAAAAGAGGTGATCGGTTTAGGTATGGATGATCTTACCTGTATGACCATTGATGAAAGCGGTTGGGGTACAGTTTATGGCACAGGGTGTGCAAACCTGTATATTCCTGCAGGCAATTTTAGTCAGAATGGAAAAAAACTTCTTGTGGATTCCATAAAAGTAGTTCAGCTATTGCATGGATGCAGGTATAATTTTAAAAGTGGCCAAATTGATTTGGGAAGCATGAACAGGAAACTCAATACAGCTGAAATGTCAGAAACAGGAAATTACACAGTACTTGCCAGTGGCAACAAAAACCTGAATAATAATGTGAATCTGCTCGATGATTTAATTAATAACACAGGAACAAAAACGGATCAGATCCTGATTTTAACAGGTGAATTATCGCTTGCGGCAACTTACAGGGATAAACTTTTGCTTTCAGGTGCATCATCAGTTGAGATAAAGCCTGTTGATCAGAATGCCGGGACCGATCAGTTGACTGGTCAGTTAATCCAGGATTCTCCTAAAATTCTCCTGTTATCCAACACGACTGCGAATTTTATTCAGTTTATGAAAACTGTTAATGGGACAGCGTTGAAAAATAAACTTGCCAGCCCAGGTATGATATCGGCATTTATCGGAGATGATTCGAGATTTGCAGGGAGGACTATCATAGAAAATTTTTATACAGAATATGCAGGATACTATGCGGAGCTTGTTTTTGAAAAAGGCCTTGGTTTACTAAACAATACTGTGATAATGACCAATACATATTTTAACAGCAATATGTATGAGAATTCTGCTACAGCTATACCATATGTCATGGCTAAAGACACTTTGAAATACGGTATTTGGCTGACAGATCACAACTATATGAAATTCAGTCAGAATAATGGCAGGAACTATATTTATGGATATGGATCAGCTCCGGTGATGATACTAAGAAATGACGGAGGCAACATGGGGTTTTCAGAAAAGACGAGCACAGGAAGCAGCAGTTCAATACCCAGAATGATAGCAGGATATGAAGAATTATTTCTTACACTTACTGATTTTACCAGGCCCTATTATATGGGTAAAACAAAACCGAGCTCTTTGAATAAAAATGAAATTCAGGACGTAATTTTGAGCCCAAATCCGGCATACGATCGATTTACAGTTGCAGGGCAGGAAGAAAGATTCAGTTACAGGGTGTTCACATCGGGAGGAATATTAGTTTTATCAGGCAATGCAGATTCAGATACAAGTATCGATGTTTCAACCTTGCCTTCAGGGATCTATTTAGTAGAGATTAGAGGTCATAATAATATATTAAAAGCACGGGCAAAATTGGTATTACACTAATTTATAAAGGGGTAAAATGATTATTTTCGAACATAACCTAAATTTTTTTTATGAGAAAACTTTTTTTAATTTTATTTGGTCTTGCCTTCGCCATCTTACGGGTGTATGGGCAAACAATAGTGGTAGGGGGCCAGGTGATTTCGGCAAATGATAAAATGCCGATACCGGGTGTAACTGTCCTTGAGAAAAATACCCTCAACGGAACCATTACTGACATTGATGGTAAGTTTAAAATTGAGACAAAGTCGAATTCCATCTTAGTTTTTTCCTACATTGGAATGAAAACTCTTGAAGAGAGTGTAAACGGACGAACAAGAATTGATATTGAACTTACTGATGACAACATCAAGCTTGATGAGGTCATTGTTGTGGGTTACAGTACATCAAGCAAGAAGTTAATTTCAGGTTCTGTAGGTGCCGTCAGTGAAAGTGAGATTAAAAATGTTCCATTACGAACTATTGACGGAGTATTGCAGGGAAAAACAGCAGGTGTTTCAATTACCCAGAATTCCGGTACTCCCGGAGGTCAAAGCACCATCAAATTAAGGGGCGGAAGTTCTATCAATGCCGGTAATCAACCATTGATCATTATTGACGGAGTTCCTGCTATTACTGGCAGTTTTGGTCAGATAGGATACAGCGGACAGGAAATAGATGCACTTTCGGATCTTAGTCCAGGAGACATAGAATCTTTCACAATATTGAAAGATGCATCTGCTACGGCAATATATGGTGCAAGAGCTTCCAATGGTGTAATTCTGATAACTACAAAAAAAGGAAGCTTACAGAAAACTGATGTGAATCTTAGTACAAATTATGGAATCCAGTCATTTCCTTCGGAAAGAATTCCAGAACTTATGAATGCTCAGCAGTGGAATGAGTACAAAGGTACCAATGTACAGGGTATCGACACTGACTGGATGAAAGAAATTCTTAGAACAGCTCCAACATCAAATACAGAACTGTCATTGAGTAGCGGAAATGATAAAACACGTGTATTCATGTCAGGAAATTTCTATAATCAGGAAGGCACAGTAAGAGGTACATCTTTCAACAGGTATTCAGGAAGGTTAAATGTTGATCATAAAATATTACAAAACCTGAGTGTTGGAGCAAATTTTTCCAGTGCATATTCAAAAAATAACAGGGTAGAAGGAGATCAGACGCTATATGGACCTCTTCCAAATGCATTATCAATACCTGCTATTTATCCGGTTTATAACGAAGATGGCTCGTATAATGAAGATGGACCTTATGCAAATCCGGTTGCTATTTTCAACGAAACAAAGAATGTAGCCTACACTAACAGGAATATTGGAAATGCATATATTGACTTAAAGTTCTTCAAATACTTTTCATTCAATTCAAAGTTTGGAGTGGATATATATAATCTTCGTGAACACGGTTATGATCCGGTCACAGTGCGTCAGGGTGCTAAATACAACGGACTTGGAATTGAAGGAACTACATATGTCAGCAATATAGTGAACAGTAATGTGCTTCAGTATATCAGGTCATTAAAAAATGATCATAATGTTGAAGCTCTGCTTGGTTATAGTTTTGAAAAATATGCCAGGAGAAATACTTATATAGAAGCAATTAACTTTCCAAATGAAAACCTTCAGTACATTACATCGGCCGGAACAATAAGGGCTGCTTCAACTTTTGCGCTTGACAGGGGTATGAATTCGTATTTTGGCCAGCTAAAGTATAACTATAAGTATAAATATATCTTAACCCTGACCGGGCGAGCTGATGGATCCTCCAAATTCGGACAAAATAACCGCTATGGCTATTTTCCTGCACTATCATTTGCATGGAGGATAAGTGAGGAAGAATTTATGAAAAAACATTCAAAGATAAATGAATTGAAGCTGAGGTTCAGTGTGGGTAAAACCGGAAATGATGCCATTGGAGATTTCAGGTCTATGGGATTGTATAAAGGAGGATTCAATTATGCATCAGGCGCAGGTATAGCTCCCACACAACTGCCTAATCCTGATCTGCGATGGGAGAGTACGACACAGACAGGACTGGGGCTTGATATCGCGGTATTTGACAGCAGGATAAGCTTAAATGCCGATGTGTATTACAATAAAACAACCGATCTGCTTTTAGCAAGGCCATTGCCTCCATCGACAGGATTCAATTCAATTACTACCAATATCGGCAATCTTGAGAATAAAGGTATAGAACTGGTGTTAAATACCGAAAACCTTAGAGGAGACTTTAAATGGAATACATCATTCAATTTTTCTGCCAATAAGAACAAGGTTTTAAAGTTGTACGAAGGTCAGCCGATAGATGATCAGGGACGGGGAGGAAACCGTGTTGAGGAAGGAGAACCTACCGGTATTTTTTACGGATACCGTTGCCTTGGAGTTGACCCAACAACTGGTAATCTGGTTTACGACGATATTGATGGTGATAAGACCATAACTGCTAATGACAGAACTAAAATAGGTGACCCTAATCCAGATTTTATTGCTGGCATAACCAATACATTCAGCTATAAAAATATTGACCTTTCTGTATTTCTGCATTCGATCTATGGAAATGATATTTTCAACGGAACACTTATTTATCTGGAATCGGGTACAGGAGAAGACAATCAGACGGTCAATATGGTGAACAGGTGGAAAAAACCTGGTGACATAACAAAGTATCCAAAGGTAGGAGACACATATAAGTCATCAAGATTTATTGAAAACGGATCTTTTTTAAGGATAAAAAACGTGACTTTAGGATACAATTTGCCTAAAGAAACTGCTAAAAAATTAAGGTTAAAATCAGCGAGGGTATTTGTGTCAGGACAGAATTTATACACTTTTACAACTTATACAGGAATGGACCCGGAGGTAAATTACTACAGTGCTGACAATATTGTGATGGGTACAGATTTCTTTACCTATCCACAATCAAGAACGTTTTTGTTTGGAATCAATATTGGATTATAATTAAAATAATGAAATATGAAAAAGAATATAATAATCATAGTTTTATTTTCATTGGCATTGTTCTCCTGCAGCGGCCTTCTCGATGTGAATCCGGTGGATGCAATATCTGATGAAATAGCCATAAAAGACAGGGCAGGAGTAGAAAAAGCTCTCACAGGATCATATAATTCTTTGCAGTCCATCGGACTCTACGGCAGGTATCAGGTAATAGTAGGTGATCTGGCTGCAGATAATCTTATCTGGACAGGTACTACTCAGGATTTTGGTCAAATGCTTATCAAACCAATACCATCAGACAATTCACTTATTGAGTCAATGTGGACAGGAGCATATGATGGAATAAACAGAGTAAACAATATTCTCGATAAATTGCCGGGCATTTCAGGAATGACAAAGGCCGAACAGGATCAATTTATGGGCGAGGCATTATTTTTAAGATCCCTTTTGTATTTTAATCTGGCCAATTATTTTGGTAATGTTCCATTAAGATTGAAACCAACTCTTGACCTGAGCAATATAGACATGGCTGCTACTTCACAGCAGCTCATCATTAAGCAATGTACAGAGGATCTCAGGACTGCATCAAAACTGATGTCTGCAACCCAGGTGTCAGGTCATGCAAACAAATACAGTGCCGAGGCACTCCTGGCAAAAGTTTATCTTACTGATTTTCATTTGACCAACAATAAGACCTCAGCTGACAGTTCAGTAGCTGTTGCTAACAGGGTCATTAATACCGGAAGAAATATGCTTTTTGAAGTAGTATTTGATATCCAGAATTATAACAGGCTTGCTCAGTATTTCTTTTCCAGGAGTTATGCAGGAAGGTATGAAATTGCACCTTCCGAGGCGCTGATAAACAGCTATGAACCTCTTGACAACAGGAAAAATGCTTCAATTGCCCTGGATGATAAAAACAAACCATATTGCATAAAATATAAAGATGTATCCGGTGGAGCTGATAACGTAGCAGTAATCAGATCAGAAGATATTTATCTTACAAGGGCAGAAGCGCTGGCATATTCAAATGGTAATATTACAACTATAAAATCTGACATTAATTTTATCAGAAATAAAGCAGGATTAGCTAACACAAGCGCTGATAACTACAATGATCTTAAAATTGCTGTTGAAAATGAGCGAAGGCATGAGTTTGCTTTTGAAGGACACAGGTGGGTAGATCTTGTCAGGACAAAAAGGGCAACGACCGTACTGGGAATTGATCAAAAAAATACATTATTCCCAATACCACTGTTCGAATTGCAAACCAATAAGTTATTGAAATAAATGATCATAAATTCTAAAAAAAATCATTATGAAAAAGATATTAAAATATTTTATTTTACTGGCAATAATGGCTGGTTTTCATTCCTGCGAAAAATATGAACTTGGAAATCCTCCAGCCAGCACAGTGGCAAATTTCACATATTCTGTGACTAACAATGGAAATGCTCCATGTCAGGTAAGCTTTACTAATAAATCGCTGAATGCAAAGGGATTTCTGTGGGATTTTGGAAATGGTAAAACATCAACCGAGGCTAATCCTGTGGTATTGTTTGATACGCCCGGATTGTTTACTGTCAAACTCACCTGTACACCTGAAACCGATGTTCATTACAACCAGTTGGTAAAAACAGAAGCAGTCAATATTAAAGATCCAAATGCCGGGCTGACTCAGGTGTTGTACTATACGTCAAGAGCTTCAACAGGTGGAGGAGTACATATGGTAATACTGAATGATAATGCCCCTGTGATACAGAATTTTGAATCCGTGACTTTATCACGACCATATGGGTTAGCAGTAGATACAACCAACCATAAAGTGTATGTATCTGATTACAGTCTGGGTGTGATCTACAGATTTGATGCTGACGGCAAGAATCCTTTAAAAATACTTGATAAGACTGTAGCCGGTCAGGAAATAACGGGCTCACCGGAAGCACTTCTTGTAATTGGAAATAAACTTTACTGGGGAAGTCCAGGGGGAATATTCAGATGTGATCTTGACGGGAAAAATCCTGAACAATATATTAATACAGGAACTGCAGGCCCGGAATATCCACTTGATATGCATTATGATGCAGCCAAAGGAAAAATTTATCTGGTCAATGATAAAGTTGATTATCCCGGTGGATATTTTTCAATGAATTTGGATGGCTCATTGATTGTTGAACACCTTGCTGATATTGATGGAACAGCTATTGAAGTTATACCTTCTCAAAATAAAGCTTATATAACTGCTTTTGGTGTTGCCGGTACACCAATAACTGAGAATGGTTTGTATTTGTGCAACACAGATGGTTCATCTTTAGCAAAGATAGGAGATTTCGGATCAAAAGCCACATGGGGAATCACTATAGACCAGAAGCGAAAGAAATTATTCTGGGGTTATAAGGTTTCAAATTCAGGTCAGGATGGTAAGATCATAAGGTCAAATCTCGATGGATCTGGTCAGGAAGACTGGTTAAAGGGAATCAGTCCTCACGCTATGCAGGTAGCTTGGATAAAATTATAGCAATAAAAAAAAGGGCAGCCAAATTTGGCTGCCCTTTTTTTATTATTTAAGAAATAGCTTATTCAATTATATGGATCTTCTTTATAATTGTACTTTGAGGGTTTTGGATTCTAAGAATATAAAACCCTTTAGCAAATGAATTAACATTTATATAGCTTTCGTTTGAAACATTTTTCATATTGTAAACTAATCTTCCATCAGATGAAAGAAGTTCTATGTCTGAATTTTCAAGATTGCCTGAAATAAATAAATTTTCTCTTACAGGATTTGGATAAACACTGTAGCTATCGTTGTTATTGACGGGAACAGATGAGGTAGGAGTGTGCTTTACTACTATTGAGTCAATAAGTAACCTGTACTGATCTGAGCAATTATAATGAACCCAGGCAAGGTAAATCTTTTGACCCTTGAATGAAGAAATGTCAATATTTCTCAAAGGCCATCCATCATAAGCTTCAACAGTGGTGGTTTCTTCGAATAAAGTATTGGTAAAATCTGCTGTATTTGTACCAGTTGTTGATAATGCAACCTTGTAATGATCTGCATAAAAATCCGGATCAGCAGCTCCAACGAGATAGCTCAACTTGATACTTCCTGTCAAACCGGTAAGATCAATCTGCTTAGTGATCATGAAATTATTCGGATAAAGCACAACATCGTTAGCCCATGATTCAGAATACGCATAAGTATCACCTGCTGAATTTTTTCTCAATTTCCATTTGTTTCCATCTCCGTCCTTGTCGACATTAAGCCATCCGGCTGGAAAATTATTTACATCATCAAAGTATTCTTCCAGTAATATTATCTGGTTGTATCCCGTCAAACCGAAAGAAGCAAGGATTAAAAAAAGTAATAGTTTTTTCATAATTAGTAATTTTTAAGTTTCAAATAATTTGTTTAGCAAAGTTAATATTTTTTCATTTTTTTTATTTAAAAGAATAGATTTTTTTTAAATTTGGCAGATATTTTTTTATAAATTTAAATAGATATGAGAAAAAAGTTACAAATTCCACATACGTATGTGATTGTTTTTTTTATAGTAATTTTAGCTGGTATGCTGACCTGGATTGTGCCTGGAGGTGCTTTTGAGCATGAAACGAAAATAGTGAATGGAATTGAAAGGTCAGTGGTGAAAACCGGGAGTTTCCACTATGTTGAAAATACACCTCAGACATGGCAGATTTTTTCAGCCATTTTTGACGGGTTTGTTGATAAGGCGGATATTATCATTTTTATTCTTCTAATCGGTGGTGCATTCTGGATCATGAATCAGACAAAAGCAATTGATATAGGCATTTATACTTTTCTTAGATTTATTAGAAAACTAGAAAAGTATAAAATTTTGAGATTTTTAGGCATTGATAATATTGTTATTGTAATGCTTATGATCTTATTCAGTATTTTTGGAGCAGTATTCGGGATGAGTGAAGAGACTATTGCATTCACAATAATTTTTGTTCCTCTGGCTATAAAAATGGGTTATGATTCAATAATGGGGCTTGCAATGTGTTTTATAGGAGCAGGACTTGGTTTTGCCGGTGCCATGCTTAATCCTTTCACTATTGGCATCGCACAGGGATTATCTGATCTGCCACTGTTCTCAGGAATTGAATATCGTTTTTTCTGTTGGGTAATAATAACACTCACCGGAATAATATATATACTCTGGTATGCAAAAAAAATTAAAAAAAATCCCAAAGCTTCACCGGTTTATGAAGAAGATGAATATTGGAGGAAATATTCTGAAAATGAAGAAGAGACACAAGAAACAATCAGACCTTTGTCCGCATGGATAGTTTTTGCTGCTTTGGCAGTTGTGATGATCATATTTTCAGTTATGTATCCTCAAACTGTTTTGTCAATAGGCAGTTCAAGTGCTACTTTACCTGTAATTCCTGTATTATCTGCAGCATTTATCCTATCCGGAATTTTGGCATTGAGAAAATCTGTTCATTTCTTTATACTTAATCTATTACTTTTCACAATACTCTTTTTGATAGCCGGAGTGATGGGTTATGGATGGTATATCATGGAGATTGCGACATTGTTTTTTGTGATGGGGCTGGCATCAGGACTGGCATTTGATTATTCTTTAAATGACATTACAAAACACTTTCTCGATGGTGTAAGGGATATATTGTCTGCAGGGTTAATAGTCGGCCTGGCAGGAGGAATAATAATTATACTAAAAAATGGGCAAGTTATTGATACTATATTAAATGGTGTTTCAGATTCAATGAAAGGCTTTGGGGATTATGCTACATTGAGTATTATGTATGTGATACAAACCGGTATTAACCTTATAATGCCGTCTGGATCAGCAAAAGCTGCATTGACAATGCCGATAATGTCACAATTTTCGGATTTGATCGGACTTTCAAGGCAGGCTACGGTTATGGCTTATCAGTTTGGTGATGGATTTACAAATATGATAACTCCGACATCAGGAGTATTGATGGGGGTATTGGGCATTGCAAGAATTCCTTATGATAAATGGTTTAAATGGGTTTGGCCTTTTATTCTGATACTTGTATTACTTGGATTTTTGCTTCTCATTCCAACTGTGGTGTTGAAATTGAATGGGTTTTAAAACTCCTAAAGTTAAATATTTCAAAAAAAAATAGCCAGAATCAATTTTTTATACTAAATTGCGTCAAATTTGTGACCCAATTATGCAATATTTAGTCAGAGAATTGTCTCGTATTATAGAGAATAAATTACAACCGAATAAAGTTGTTGTCATTTTAGGAGCAAGGAGAGTTGGTAAAACAATGCTTATCAACAAGTTACTGTCCGATATTCAAGAGCCTGTATTGAGGCTTAATGGTGAAGATATTATTGTTCATGATAAAATGGCGAATAAAAGCATTGATAACTATAGACAATTATTGGGAAGTTACAGGCTTCTATTTATTGATGAAGCACAAAAAATAGATGAAATAGGTGAAAAACTTAAATTAATGATTGATTCAATTGAGGGATTAAGAGTTATTATTTCAGGTTCTTCGGCATTGGACATTAAAAATAATGTAGGTGAGCCACTGACGGGAAGAAAATATACACTCAAGCTTTTTCCTTTTTCTGAAAGGGAATATTATCAAATAGAAAGTAGCATTTCTAAAGTTGGTAATGTCAAAGAAAGAATGGTTTTTGGAAATTATCCAGAATTATCACATCTGCCTGATAAAAAGGATAAAATTGATTATCTGAATGAGTTGGTTAGTTCATATTTACTAAAGGATATTTTAACGTTTGAAAGCATTAAAAACTCATCCAAAATTTTTAATTTATTGAGAATGATAGCTTTTCAAATAGGAAGAGAGGTTTCATTACAGGAATTAGGAAGACAACTAATGATCAGTAAAAATACTGTTGAAAAATATCTCGACTTGTTGTCAAAAGTGTTTGTACTTTATAAAGTAGAGGGGTTTAGTAATAATCATAGAAAAGAAATTACTAAAAATTCCAGATGGTTTTTTTTGGATAATGGTATCAGAAATTCAGTAATTGCTAACTTCAATGCTTTACATGCAAGAAATGACATTGGACAATTATGGGAGAATTATATGATCAGTGAAAGGATAAAATACCAGGAGTATAGGAAAATATCCTCAAATAATTACTTCTGGAGAACATATGATCAACAGGAAATTGATTGGGTCGAAGAACGTGATGGTTCAATTTTTGGATATGAATTTAAATGGAAAACTTCCAAAGCCAAAGCGCCATCTCAATGGACGAAATTATATCCGTATGCACAATATGATTTGATTAACATGGATAATTTTGAATCATGGCTAAAATGATCTCTTTTTTCTACCCACAAAAAAAGTAGCCTTTAAGAAAAGTAAATTCTTAAAGGCTATTATTATTAAAATTGATCGATGACTTAATTAATTATCAGAATTAATTTCCATTTCCATTTCCACCATTCCCGTTTCCACCATTTCCGTTTCCACCATTTCCATTTCCATTTCCACCGTTTCCGTTTCCACCATTTCCATTTCCTCCGTTTCCGTTTCCTCCGTTTCCGTTTCCTCCATTTCCGTTTCCACCATTTCCATTACAGTTTCCACCATTTCCGTTTCCTCCGTTTCCGTTTCCTCCGTTTCCGTTACAGTTTCCACCATTTCCGTTTCCACCATTTCCGGTATTTGAATTATTGCAGTTTCCATTTTTGTTTCCATGTTTTTTTCCTTTTCCAGACCCTTTTCCAGAACTATTACAATTGTTGCCATCATTATTGCCGCAGAATTCCCTTGAAGTAGTAACTATCGATTGAAATAGTTCCTGACTGATATATTGAGGAGAATATGTGCCTGAGGCATTAACAATATTGGTATAAAATCCTCGCAGATGGTTTCTCGATCCACACATCAGACTTTCGAAGATACTAATAATTGCTGGATTTTGTGTCAAGTCAAGGTCTTCATCAAGGTCATTAATATCGAGATCCTCTATAGTTGCCCCTACTTTATATGCGTCCAGAACTGATTGACTACCAGTAGCAATAAGATTATCGTATAGCTCTTTGAAAGCCGGATTTGAAAATTTACCAGCCTCAGCTAAAGCTGGGTCTCCGATTTGGTAATAATCCAATAAGCATTTTATCCTGTCCATATGCCTTTGCTCACTTTTAGCTATATTGCTAAATATCTTAACATTATATTTATCATATAGAAACAAATAAACATCTCTGGCGAGTTTTTCCTCTTCTCTCATATACCTGATCATTTCAATCTCTTCATTATTGACCGTTGGAGAAGGATTTACCAGGGTGCAATTAACTGAATCCGGCCCTCTGAAAGAAATCAATCCAAATTGATCCTCTGATACAAGTTCTTTTTTATCGCATCCAGAACTGAAAGCAATGATAAAAATGAAAAGAACTGGTGTTAAAAAAAATACAATCTGTTTTTTCATAATAATAACTTTAATCATTTAATAAAAAATTTACGTTTCGCACTATACTACGGACTGACTTTTTTTTTCTTTCAAAATTTTTATTTTTTACCTGATTTATTATTGAAATTTTTTAAAAATAAATGTTTAAGATGCTTGTAAATTATTGATATTTAAGCAAATGCAGTAATATATATTTGTTTAATTTTGAACCCCATTTTGTAAACACGTAATTTTAATTTGTCTAAAATTTTCTCTACTTTTTGTGCCGACAAAAAGTAGCAAAAAGCTCGTGCGAAATTAAACTCGCAAACCTTTTGTTCATTGTAAAACAGTAAGTTATAACTATTTCAGTTACGAAAATTTTACCTACAAGGTTTCGGTAAAATTTCCTGCATTCTCCAGCTCAAACATAATTTCGCACTGTCCTTTCGTTGATTTTTATTAAACAACTTCATTTATCGAAAGAATAATTTTTTACATTCGTATTAATTATCAGAAGCAAACAAGTATTTTTGTTAAACTACTTTTATCTTGAAAAAGAATATTCAATAATAAAATGGTATCCGGAAAAATAGATTGTGATCTGTTAACAGATAAGGAGATTATATCAAAATCACTAGAGGATATCAATTATTTCCGATGCTTATTTGAACGATATGAAAATCGTTTAAAAATTTATATACATAGAATTTCAGGATTTGATGATTATATGTCAGAAGATATTCTTCAGAATGCATTTATTAAAATCTGGAGAAATCTGAACAATTATGATAATACCATACCTGTCTCCAGCTTCATATATAATATTGTCCATAATGAGACTATTAGTGTTTGGAGGCATCAGGAAGTTCAAAAAAAATTGAAACAAAATGCTGGCAAACAGGAAGATATTTACGAAAATGAAAATAATAATAACACTATATCAAGTCAGAAAATTCTTGAAACACTGAATTCTTTACCTGAAAAATATAGAGAAATCCTTATTTTGAAGTATTATGAAAATATGGATTATGAGGAAATATCAAATATTCTAAAAATACCTGAAGGCACGGTTGCTGCCCGCATAAACAGAGCTAAGTCTCATTTTGCAAAAATATCTGACAAAACCGATTTTTTTAATAATATTTAAAACTCACCATATGTCAAATTCTGATAAATTAATCAACACTATAATACAAGAAAAAATCAATCCGATTCCAAAGTGGAAATTTCAGTTGAGAAATGCTATTTTAATATTATTATGGTTTATTTTTATTATAACCGGTGCCATTTCTTTTTCTATAATTTTATTTTCTGTCCAACAATCTGATTTTGTGTTATTGGACCATGCCCGGCATTCGGTCAGTGAAATGATAATGGTTATAGTACCAATAGCCTGGTTCAGTTTTCTGATTATTTTTATAATGGGTTCTTTATATGCAGTATATTATTCAAAAAAAGGTTATAAGTTCACGTTTTCAAAACTAATGGGATTAAATCTGGGATTGAGTCTGGTTACAGGGATTTTGTTTTTTTTGCTCGGGGGTTCTGTTTTTTTTGAAAAAACTTTCTCAACTGAAAGTGGATTATTTCAGAGTTTAGAAATCAAAAAGCAAAAAATGTGGAATGACCCTGACAGAGGCAGTTTATCAGGAATAATTTCCAAAGCAGATGATAAAACCGTGATATTAAAGGATTTCAAAAACAAGATCTGGACTGTGAAAATAGATTCTGCAATTTTTTCTCCTGTAGTTGAGATTGAAAAAGGCGAAAAAATTAAAATTCTCGGTACTAAAAAAGACAGTGTAAATTTCAATGCTCAAAGGGTCATGCCATGGGGAGGAAGAGAAATGCGGGGTAAAAGGCATAAAAGATGGCAGGATTGATGTGAAATTGACTTTTAGGAAGTTTTATCATTTACAATTATTCTTTAGTCCAGTTGCATAAGAGTACTGATACTGACACTGATACTGACACTGATACTGACACTGATACTGATACTGACACTGACACTTTGGTCAGTACAGGCACTTCGGTCAGCATTCAAAGTATAATACCGACTGAAATTGGGGAAATTAAGGTTCTTAAATTGGTGCCTGTGCTGACTGCCAATGTCAGTACTATTATCAATTTCATGTCGGTATTATTACAGATATGCTTCCGGTATTAGTTCTCCATAAGTATAAAATTTATCAACAATCTGAAAATATAATACAGTGATTTATATTTTCCCTGATATTGCCAATTGATTAATTATATATAATTGAAATATGCAATTTGAAAATCAAATGTATCATAAGTACTTTACATAAGCAAGCGGATAACTCTTATCTGGGGGTTATTCACAGATTTTATTTTTTAGTTGAATACGCAAGTTTTACAAATCCACAGGATATTGATCGAAACAAACATTTATAATATTGTAATATATAAAAAATCAACAGTATTATCGGAATTAAAAGTTATTAACATTTTTATTCCTATTATCCACATTTATAACATGTCATTGATAAGGCCCAGAGGTTCATTATAAATTTTTTTAATATTTTTGCATTAAAATTGGATTTTTATGCCTGAAACACCTAAAAGACTGTCAAAGATAAAGGGCGGCCTTGCGTCATCAAGGGTAAACAGCGAATTACTTGAAATGGGCAAAGTAATGCCACATAGTATTGAGCTTGAGGAAGCTGTACTTGGTGCTATTCTCATTGATACAAACGCTTTGCCGGCTGTAATAGACATTGTAAGAAAGGAAGTATTTTATAAACCTGCACATCAGGTCTTATTTGAAGTGATTATTGAATTATTTCAGAAATCTCAGATAATAGATATCCTGACTGTACATGAGGCATTAAAAAAAGCCAAAGTTTTGGAAGATGCAGGAGGTTCAAATTATCTTATTGAACTAAGTAACAAAGTTGGTTCTGCAGCCAATATCGAATATCATGCAAGGATCCTGGTCCAAAAGTTTATACAAAGAGAACTTATCCATGTATCAACTGGAGTGATCAAAGATAGTTATGAGGACACCAAAGACGTTTTTGAGCTTCTTGACGATGCAGAAAAGGCTCTTTATGATATTACAGATCAAAACCTGAACACTGCCTATGAACGACTTGGAGGGCTGGCTGCGAAAGTGCAGAAGGAAATCGAAATAATCAGTAAAAAAGAGGAAGCAATTACAGGAATTTCTTCCGGATTTGAAGATCTTGACAATATTACCTCCGGATGGCAAAGATCAGACCTGATAATAGTTGCAGCACGTCCCGGAATGGGTAAAACAGCTCTTGCACTTTCAATGGCACGAAATGCAGCTATAAAAGGTTTTCCGGTAGCCATTTTCAGTCTGGAAATGTCAAAAATGCAGCTTACTCAAAGACTTATTGCTATTGAGTCAGAGATAAACAGTAAAAAAATAAGAAACGGTGATCTGGATGAAATTGAATGGAGAAAACTGCATGATGCTGTAGAAAGGATGTCAGAATTGAATATGTATATTGATGATACTCCCGGGATCAACATTTTCGAGTTAAGGGCAAAATGCCGGAGAATGAAGCAAAATCACAACATTGAACTCATATTAATAGATTATCTTCAACTGATGACTGCTGCCCCCAATGAATCACGTGGAAACAGGGAACAGGAGATCAGTTCTATCTCACGTGCATTAAAAGGTATGGCAAAAGAAATGAATATACCGGTTATAGCTTTATCTCAGTTATCGCGAGCTGTTGAAACAAGAGGAGGTGAAAAAAGGCCTCAGCTTTCTGACCTTAGAGAATCCGGAGCTATAGAGCAGGATGCTGATGTGGTAGCATTTATATTCCGTCCGGATTATTATGAAAAGAATGAACAATTTGATATTCCAAAAGATGTGGCCGAGGTTATTATCTCAAAACACAGAAATGGGGCTACAGGAACTGTTGAACTCAAATTTCAGAAAGAATATACAAAGTTTGTTGAGGTCGATAAATCATTTGCTCATGGATTTGGTCCATTTTCAAAAGATCCTTTAAATAGTGGAAATATAATTACAAAACAATCCAGAATGAATTCAGGATCGACGACCGAGGAAGTACCTTTCTGATTCAATGTTATAAATATTAATTCAAAAACACCAATTATTAATCTGAGATGATACTAAATAAATTTATTGCTCACTGCGGAATAACATCAAGACGCAATGCTATTGAACTGATAAAAAAAGGACAGATTACCGTCAATGGACAACCTGCATCTCATCCGGCATATGAAGTAAAGAAAACAGACATTATAAGGTATAAAGGCGAGATAATCAAACCTGAGGTAAAAAAGATCTACATCCTTATGAACAAACCTAAAAATGTAATCACCAGCCTTCAGGATGAATCAGGAAGACGGACTGTAATAGATCTGTTAAACAATAAAATTCCGGAAAGAATTTATCCGGTTGGAAGACTTGATTATAAAACAACCGGCCTTCTCCTTCTGACCAACGATGGTGATCTGGCAAAAAAATTATCTCATCCGAGCCATAAAGTGACTAAGATCTATGAGATAACAATAGACAAACCTCTCAGCGACAAGCACAGGGAAAGTATCGAAAATGGAATAGAACTTGATGACGGACTGGCAAAAGTCAACTGGATACGTACTATTGATGATGAAAAACGGATAATTAATCTGGAAATACACTATGGGAAAAACAGGATAGTGCGACGTATTTTTGAACATTTTGAATACGGTGTTATAAAGCTGGACAGGATATATTATGCCGGTTTGACCAAGAAAGGATTAAAGCGTGGATGGTTCAGGCATTTATCAGATCAGGAGGTTATCATGTTAAAACATTTTACATAAACTGTTTTCAACTCAAATAAACTGTAACTACTCAGCTTTTAGCTAATTTGCCCTCTGGGCTGACAAAAAATGCAATCAAAATTGCATTTTTTTTGTCAATTAAGCAATAGCAATTGCTAATGCTTACTTTGGGTTAAATTCAAATAGCTAATAGCCAAATGCAAATAGCTGATTAGTTACAATAAACTTTTTTCAATATTTTTCAATTTATTTAGATTAATTTAAAATAATTTGAAACAATTTTTTGTTTAAGGCGTTTCCTAAGTGATAAAAAAAATTAATAACTCAAAAAAAACGGAAATGTCTTTTAAATTACCTGAATTACCTTATGCTTACAATGCACTTGAACCTTATATTGATGAAGCAACAATGAGAGTGCACCATACCGGACACCACCAGGCATACACAAATGCTCTGAATGATGCAATTGCCGGTACTGCTCATGAAAATCATTCTATTGAAGAAATACTGGCAAAACTTGATCCGGATAACAAACCGCTTAGAAATAACGGAGGAGGTTTTTACAATCATGTTATGTACTGGAACATTATGGCCCCAAAAGCCGGAGGTCAGCCAGAAGGAGACTTATTGAATCACATAGTTGAGGCATTTGGTTCATTTGACAATTTCAAGGATCAGTTTTCAAAAGCAGGATTGGGTAGATTTGGTTCAGGCTGGGCGTGGTTGACACTTGAGAACGGTAATTTGAAAATTGGTTCTACCCCGAATCAGGACAATCCTTTAATGCCGTTTGCAGAGATTGGAGGTTTTCCGGTTTTAGGTATGGATGTATGGGAACATGCATATTACCTTAAGCACCAGAACAGGAGAGCAGCATATATCAATGACTTCTTCCAGGTTATAAACTGGGAGGAAGTTGACAGAAGGTACAGATCAGTAAAATAGTAATAATTTAAGGGTAAATAATTGTTTATTTTTTTTGCCCGGATAAGAATAAATGTCAATAGTTTTAGTTTTTCGGAGCGTCTTGATTCAGGACGCTCTTTTTTTATATTTCCAATTCCTGTAAAATTATTTCTGTTAATTCAGGGTCATAACCCCTTCCCCATACATACGATTTTAATTTATTCCTTATTTTATATTTTTCCAGGGGTTTTAACGATTTAAGCTTGGTTTCCAATAATTGCTTCAGTGTGGCTTTGTATTCGTTTTCATCAATCTCACTCATGCAGTCTGAGATAAGTTTTTCATTTACATTATTCAGTTTAAGTTCTGCCCTGATTTTGATCTTACCCCATTTATTTATTCTGAATTTACCTCTTATAAATGATCTTACAAATCTTTCCTCGTTTAAATATCCTTCTTCAATCAGCTTCACTATTACTTCCTCTGCAATTTCATCATCAGTTTTCAGTTCTGACATTTTTTTCATTACATCAGAATGACACCTGTCCTGATAGGCACAATATTTGACCATTTTCCTATATATTTTCTCTTTAATAAATGCATTATATGAAAATATTTCTTCCATAATCAAAAAATTATTTTGTGAAATTAATATTTTTTCAAAAAATTTTGATTTTTTGCGTTATTTTGTATTACCTTTGCATCCGCTTTTATTTAAAAAGTATAGGTCCTATAGCTCAGTTGGTTAGAGCACCTGACTCATAATCAGGTGGTCCTAGGTTCAAATCCTAGTGGGACCACATTAAAAAACAAAGCCTTGCATATTGTGTGAGGCTTTTTTTATTTTTTAAGAGTAATTATCAGGCTGAAAGGTTAGAGCATCCCGCCCAAAGCGGGATGGTCCCAGGTTCAATCCCGATTTGTTGTAATCGGGAAGTGGGACCACAGATAAAATCAAAGCCTTGCATATTATATGAGGCTTTTTTTTATTTTTTTAATAAAAATTATCAGGACGAAAGGTTAGAGCATCCCGCCCAAAGCGGGATGGTCCCAGGTTCACATCCTGGTGGGACCACATTAAAAGGAATCACTTTTGGTGATTCCTTTTCTATTTTTAATATGGCAGTGACTTACATTTTATATAGCAAACAAATTAATAAATTTTACATAGGAGCAACCCATGATGAAATTGAGACTCGTTTGATGAATCACAATACATCAAAATATGGAGGGAAGAGTTATACCTCGAAAACTAATGATTGGGAATTAAAATTAGCAATTGAAGCCATAGATTATAGTCATGCTGTGAGAATAGAGAGAAAGATAAAATCGATGAAAAGCCGTAAATACATAGAAAGTCTTATTAATTCAGTTGAAATGATTGAAAGGCTTAAAAAACAAACAACAAGCACCTGACTCTTCCGATAATAATCGGAACAGGTGGTCCCAGGTTCAATCCCGATTTGTTGTAATCGGGAAGTGGGACCACATTAAAAATCAAAGCCTTGCATACTATGTGAGGCTTTGTTTTATGCATACAGAATTTAAAAAAAATGTATTAATAGTCAGGGTTTTTCCCAGTTCAAACATCATTGTATTAGTGTCACCTAAAAAAAATAAGTATGAAGTCAATATTGATCCCTTCTGTTAAGTATTTAACTGCTAAAAGATTTATATTTCTATTAATACTTTTTTTGACTTTTTGTGGGCAGAACAAAATTATCAGTCAATCGACAATCAATGGATCAGTCTGGCACGATCTGAATGCAGATGGTCAACAAATTTCAGAGCCTTTTATGCCAGGATATACTGTGCAGCTGTATAATTCAGCCAATGTCATTCTGGATGAACAGGTAACTTCTGCCTCAGGAACGTTTAGTTTCAGTTCCCTATTAGCAGGAACGTATTACATTAAATTTCTGATAAATACTCCTGATATAATCTCACCTTCCGGATACGGATCACCAACAAACAATTGCGATGTAACCGGAGCAAATGGTGTTGGCACAACTGATAATATTGTACTTTCAGGAACTGACAATTTTAATAATATTGATGCCGGTTTTTATAATTATGTAAAAATTGGTGATTATGTTTGGGAAGACAGAAATGGAAATGGATTACAAGATATAAATGAACCAGGTATCGAAAGTGTTGCAGTAAACCTAATAAAAACTGCCGGTAACTCAATTGTTGCTTCTGCTATTACAGATGCAGATGGTCTTTATTATTTTGATGATTCTCAAAAGGTTGTGCCAGGAGAATTTTTTTTAGCATTTATAGTTCCTTCTGGATATGTTATTATAGATAAAAATACGGGGGCTGATAGTATTGATAGTGATGCAGATCCTGTGTCAGGTTTGACAGATTTGTTTATTATGGAAAGTGGAGGTGAGTCTAATAATTTGGATGTGGGAATGTTTAGACCACCGGTTATAGGCGATAAGTGTTGGCGTGACCAGAATAAAAATGGAATTCAGGATGCCAGAGAAGTGGTTTCACCAAATATTGAAGTATGGTTATTGAGAGCCTCTGATGATGTTGAAATTGAATATACAGTTACTGACTTGTTTGGCCACTACCAATTTGGCCCCGATCCAAATATCAAACCAGGTGAATACTATATCAGATTTGGTAAGCCAGCAAAATTTTTTTTAACTATTCCAAATGCGGGAAATGAATTGCTAGATAGTGATCCTGATACTCTAAACGGGGAAACTCAGGTAATCATGGTCGAATCAGGAGAAAGTGATTTTTCTATTGATGCAGGATACTATATATTACCTCCTGATGATTGTGATGGTGTTTCTGCTCAGGAATGTGGAGACGCTGAGGTTATATGTAAATTGCAAGAATTAAATGAATTTTGTAAGTCAATGGATCCAGTCTGGCAGCAAACCCCTATACCAGGTTGCGGTGGTGGCTATGCATTCCACAATCCATCATGGTTTGCATTTGTAGCAGGATCATCAGATATTTACCTGATCATACATGCAGCACCTTGTGTAGCTGGAGGTGACCCTAACAATATAGGAATACAATGGGGTATCTATGATGATTGTAACCTTCAGGGACCTGTCATTTTACAATGTCCTTGTGTTACACCTGGTGATATCGACGTAAATTTAAGTGGGTTAAATGTTGGTCAGACATATTATTTCTTTATAGATGGTTGTAATGGCACCCAATGCACTTACTGGGTTGAAATAGTTTCAGGAGGAGGAATTCCTGATGTTTTAGGACCAGGTAATGTTGTTTGTGAAAGTCAAAATTGTGAAAATATTTGTAATGGCACAGAAGTTTCATTTATTCTTGAAGATATATATAATGCAAGATATTATAGTTGGTATATAAATGGTGATACAATTATTACTGAAGTTCCTCATCTTACTTTTCAGTTTGATTCGATTGGGACTTACAATGTTTGTGTTTTTGGATATAATGAATGTAGCCAGGGGGATATGTTCTGTTTGCCTGTAATAATTAACTCAGGTATTATATTAAATATTTCATCCACTCCCGAAACAGGTAATAATACAAATGATGGTACAGCAACTGCCAATCATGAAGGTGGAGTTCCACCATATACTTATGTCTGGAATACCGGACAAACCACTCAAACCATAACAGGGTTGGCACCTGGAACTTATAGCGTGACGGTAACAGATACAAATTTATGCAATTCGGCAGGATCTGTTTTTGTAAACTCCAATGGATGCGTGGCTTTAAGTCTTGATATTTTCAAGATAAATGAAAGTTGTTCAGGGTATTGTGATGGAGCTATTGCAGTCACTGGTGTCAATAATGGAGCTGCTCCTTATGTTTATAGCTGGAGCAATGGTTCAAATACCCCAATGATCAACAATCTCTGCTCAGGGATATATATTTTGACCATAACAGACGTTGATAGCTGTACGGTCGTTGATTCAGTATTTATTGAATCTGAAGTTGAAATTATGCTAACAATTGATACTATTGTTAATATTACCTCAAATGGTTATGGTGCAATTCTGATTTCAGTTAATGAAGGTAATTATTCGTATAGCTGGACAGGTCCGGAAAATTTTGCAAGTAACAATTTGCAACTGGTGAACCTTAAGGTTGCCGGATGTTATACTCTGATAGTAACCGATATTGCTTCCGGTTGTAAATCTGACAGCACTATTTGTATTGCTGATTTAACTGAAACGAGTGATCTTTTCACTAATGATAAAGTAATGATTTATCCTAATCCCGCTAATGACTATCTGATCGTTGATTTTTCAGCTTTAGATTCGGGAGAAGCAAATATCTATTTATCAGATTTATCAGGAAGAAAGATCATATCAGCCAGGAAGTCGGCTACTGAAAACAAGCTGCAATTAAATACCGGACACATTAATGCAGGTCTGTATATTATCAGAATTGATATGAAAGATAATGCTTTTTACAGGAAGGTTGGGATTGTGAGGTAGGTAGAGACTGACTTTTAAAAACTCGACAAACTTTCCAAAAGTTCTGAACTTTTGGAAAGTTCAGTTTTAAAACTCACTTTTTTCAAAAAACTCCACATCAGGATGATTTTCCTTAACCACTTTAGTTGTCCACATTGATTCTGCAAGGAAGACGTATTTGCCGTCTTTATCAATAGCAATATCGCGTCTTCTTCTTTTTATAAATTCATCTAATGTGGTTTTATCAACAGCAGAAATCCAGAATGCTTTGAATATATTGAGAGGTTCATAACTAACAGAGGCCCCATATTCATGTTCGAGCCTGTATTGGATAACCTCATATTGGAGGTTTCCTACGGTGCCAATTATTTTCCTGTCTGTATCAATGGTAGTGAATAATTGAGCTACTCCTTCATCCATCAGCTGGCTGAGGCCCTTATCGAGTTGTTTTCGTTTTAGAGGATTGGTATTTATTACGTAGCGGAATTGTTCGGGTGAAAAACTGGGAATTCCCCTGAAAGTAAGCTTCTCGCCCTCAGTGAGTGAATCTCCGATCTTGAAATTTCCTGAATCATAAAGGCCAACTATATCTCCCGGATAGGCTTCATCAATTATACTTTTCCTGGAAGCCATGAAAGATGTCGGATTTGAAAACTTAAGATTTTTATTATTTCGGTTATGATAGTAATTTGTATTTCTGTAAAAAACTCCACTAACTATACGTAGAAATGCGATCCTGTCCCTGTGATTGGGATCAATATTGGCATGAATTTTAAAAACAAATCCTGAGAATTTTTCCTCATATGGGTCAACCATCCTTTCTTCAGTTTCCCTTGGAAGTGGATTAGGAGCAAACTGAACAAAACATTCGAGAAGTTCCTTAACGCCAAAATTATTAACCGCACTACCGAAGAATACAGGTGAAATATCACCATCCAGATAGGTCTGATGGTCAAATATGTCATATATTTCCCTGATCAAATTAAGGTCATGCAGAAGTTCGTCAGTTGCATGATTGCCAATATATTTTTGAAATTTTGCTGTTTCTGATTCATTTATCCTGATAAGATCCTCTGAATCTTGTTTTCCATGAGGATTGAAAAGATTTAGATTTGAAAGGAAAATATTATAAACCCCTTTAAAATTCTGACCTTTTCCAATTGCCCAGGTCAATGGTGTGACTTTTAGCCCCAGTTTTACCTCTATTTCATCAAGCAGGTCAAAGCTATCCAATCCTTCCCTGTCAAGCTTGTTTATAAATACGATTATTGGAATTTTGCGCATTCTGCACACATTTACGAGCTTTTCTGTCTGCTCTTCAACTCCTTTGGCTGCATCTATTACCACAATGGCACTATCAACAGCACTCAGTGTCCGATAAGTGTCTTCGGCAAAATCCTTATGTCCGGGTGTATCGAGGATGTTTACCATCATGCCGGCATATTCAAATGCCATAACAGAAGTTGCTACTGAAATTCCACGTTGTTTTTCGATTTCCATAAAATCTGAAGTCGTGGTCTTCTTTATTTTATTTGATTTTACAGCTCCGGCTACCTGAATAGCTCCACCGAAAAGCAGCAGTTTTTCTGTCAATGTTGTCTTACCAGCATCAGGGTGGCTTATAATGGCAAAAGTCTTCCTTTTTCTGATCTCATCTGTCAGTCCCATAAGTGTAAAAAATTTGAAAGCGCAAAAGTAGTTTTTTTATCGATAATTGGAATTTTTTTATACTATTCTTGTAGGATTACGCATGATCTTTTCCAGCGGTTTTCCTTTTGCCAATTCATCAATCAACTTATCAAGATACCTGATCTTCTGGGTCAATGGATTTTCTATTTCTTCAACCCTATAGCCGCATATTACACCTGTAATCAGGTTGGCATTTGGATTTAGCTTAGCTTTTTGAAAGAATTCTTTAAATGTCACCTTTTTTTCAATGAGTTCATGAATTATTTTGTCATCAAAGCCTGTCAGCCATTCAATTACCTGATGCAATTCTTCTTTTGTTCTGCCTTTGCTTTCAACTTTTGTTACGTAGTGAGGATACACCGAGGCAAATATAATTTTAGCCATTTTTTCATTGTGTTCAGGTGTTGTTTTCATTTCTTACATTTTGACTAAATCCATTAAAATAGTTTCGGATTCAACTTGTCATTTTTTTAACGCTTATTTTAATGAGTTTCAGTATATGTCTTAAAGTTATTCAAAATGGCTTGCCATCCGTTTTTCTGCATTTCAACAGAGTTTACAGTTTCAGCATCAAAAGTAACAATTATTTCAGTTTGATTTCCCCGATCTTTAAAATTCACATTTACCTGTCTGCCATCCGGCATTGTATATATGAAACTTTCCCTTATGGATATTTGGTCGTATATAGCTTCAAAATCAAAGCCGAAACTTCCGTCTTTGGCTTCCATTCTTGTTAGATATTTTCCTCCAATTCTCAAATCATTACTTGCTGTGGGGCATTGCCAGTCATCAGATGCGAAATTCCAATTGATAATGTGTTCAGGATTAGTATAAAATTCCCAGGTTTTTTGTATGTCAGCAGAAATTATGGCCTGGATAGTGATTTTTATTTTTTCCATTAGTTTTATTTTAATTAATAATTTTTGTGCAGTAGTAACAAAAAAAACCCGGAGGAAGTTTTTCACGAAAAAAGCTAATTCACCTTAATTCGTTTGAAATCAATGATCATTTTACAAAGCATAAAGTTATGTATAAAATACTATATTATATAAGTTATTTTTATAAAATTAATTACAATATAAAAATATTTGTAATATGTTTTGTATCTTTGCAAAAGATAACAAAATGTGTTTAAAATGGCAGATAATGTTAAATATACTGAAGATAATATTGTTTCACTTGACTGGAAGGAACACATACGTCTCCGACCTGGGATGTACATAGGAAAATTAGGAAATGGTTCGTCGGCTGATGATGGTATTTACATCTTGCTGAAGGAGATAATAGACAATTCAGTTGATGAGTATGTGATGGGAAATGGGAAGAAGATTGAAATTACTGTTAAGAACAACAAAATAACAGTCAGAGATTATGGCAGGGGAATTCCTTTGGGTAAGGTGGTAGAGTGTGTTTCTCAGATCAATACCGGGGGAAAATATGATTCACAGGCTTTTAAAAAATCGGTAGGACTGAATGGAGTAGGTACAAAAGCGGTTAATGCTTTGTCGGAATATTTCGCAGTAAAATCGATTCGGGAAGGAAAAAGTAAAAGTGCAGAATTCAGGAAAGGAGATATTATTTCAAATGGCAAAATAGTTGATTCAGATGAAACTCAGGGTACCATCACCGAGTTTATTCCTGATAGCAGCATTTTTCCTGATTTTTCGTTCAGGGAAGAATATATTTCAGAAATGCTCTGGAATTATGCTTTCCTTAATTCAGGGCTAAAATTGAGATACAATAATGAAACAATTTATTCACAGAATGGTCTTCTCGATTTGCTTTCGAAGAAAGTAGATGAAAAAAATATTAAGTACCCGATAATTTATCTGAAAGGTGAGGACATTGAAGTAGCGCTTACGCAATCGAATCAATATGGTGATGATTATTATTCATTTGTTAATGGTCAATTTACAACACAGGGAGGTACACATCTGAATGCTTTCAGGGAAGCGATAGTGAAGACTATCAGGGATTTTTATAATAAGAATTTTGACAGCAGAGACATACATTCTGGAATGATTGGTGCAATCAGTGTAAGAATAGAAGAGCCTATTTTTGAATCCCAGACCAAAACAAAGCTAGGGAGTAATAATATAAGTCCTGATGGACCAACTTTAAGGTCATTTATAGGCAATTTTATATCGAAGGAACTCGACAATTATCTCCATAGTCATGAGGATACTGCAAAAGCTATACTTGATAAGATCAAGAATGCAGAAAAGGAGCGAAAAGAAATTGCAGGGATAAGAAATCTGGCCAAAAAAAGTGAAAAAGTAGCCAATCTGCATAACAAAAAACTCAGGGATTGCAGAGTACATTACAATATGTCCAATTCTGATCCCGAAATGAAGGAAAAAACCATGATTTTCATTACCGAAGGAGATTCTGCGAGTGGTTCCATCACCAAAGCAAGAGATGTTCAGACCCAGGCGGTATTCAGTCTTCGGGGAAAACCTTTGAATACTTATGGGATGACAAAGAAAATAGTTTATCAGAATGAAGAATTCAATCTCCTTCATCATGCACTTAACATTGAGGATGGACTGGAAAATCTGCGTTACAACAAAGTAATTATTGCCACTGATGCCGATGTTGACGGGATGCACATAAGGCTACTGCTGCTCACATTTTTTCTTCAGTATTTCCCGGAACTTGTTACACACAACCATCTGTTTATTCTTGAAACTCCCTTGTTCAGAGTTCGTGATAAACAACAGACATTTTATTGTTATTCGGAAGAAGAGAAGCAAAAAGCAATAAATATACTTAAAGGCAAGGCTGAAATAACCAGGTTTAAAGGTCTTGGTGAAATATCCCCTGATGAGTTCGGTGGATTTATAAGCGAAAATATCCGGCTAAAACCCGTTACACTAAAAAGCGTAACTCAGGTTGAAGAGTTGTTGTCATACTATATGGGAAAAAACACCCCTTCAAGACAGGAATTTATTATCAGCAATCTGAAGGTTGAATTGAATGATTTCGATCAGGTAAAATCAAAAACAAATGGTTCGAAACCAAAAAATAATCCTGAGGAAAATGGAAAAATCATACAGACAAGGATAGAGGACTTAGCTGAGATAGCTGATATTATAAATTGAATACAGGGTTTGAATATTGATAGCAGGATCTGTTACTTTTTAAGTTTTTATTACGGTTGGTTAGTGCCTAAAATGATTCTGTTAACCCGGAAAATTCGCAAGATTTACAGAAATCTTGTGAATTATGACAATAAAAAATTGAGAATCAATATTTTATATCAAGGTTAACCCAGACAATTACAAAATATTCAAACCCAAATTGAGGGTACATGAAAATGAACAATATAATTTATTTTTAATTGATTATCAATATTTTGCAATATGTCAGCCGTTTTGGTGAAAAATTCTTATAAATTTTTCAGGTTAAAGTAATATTCATTTAGGTTCACAAAAAAAAACCTCAAAATTCCTGATAAATAGTACTTTTTATACTTCTTATAAAATAATCCCACCAATTTTACCGATATATAAAGCATCAGAATACAAAAAAATATTAATGGAATATTCAGTTGACATTCAGGAAATGAATGAAAAGGTGAGAATTGAGAGTGCTTTTATTGAAGATCTCAGATTTTCCACATCAAAAATTATTATAGGGCAGAAGACCATGATGGATAGATTGCTTCTGGGATTACTTGCAAATGGACATATTCTTTTAGAAGGATTACCCGGACTTGCAAAGACTCTTGCCATAAGGACCCTGGCATCTGCAATAGATGTAAGTTTTAAAAGGATACAGTTCACACCTGATCTGTTGCCTTCGGACCTGGTTGGCACCATGGTATATAATCCCTCAAAGCTTGATTTTTTTGTAAGCAAGGGGCCGGTATTTACAAATTTTATACTTGCTGATGAAATAAACAGGGCTCCGGCAAAAGTTCAGAGTGCTCTGCTGGAAGCTATGCAGGAACATCAGGTTACAATTGGAAAAGAAACCTTTGATCTGCCGGAACCTTTTATGGTTATGGCAACCCAAAATCCAATAGAACAGGAGGGCACCTATCCATTACCTGAAGCTCAGATTGACAGATTTCTACTTAAGGTAAAAGTGTCATATCCCACTCAAACAGAAGAAAAGAAAATCATTAAAAATAATTTTGAAATTTCAGTTGAGGATATTGCAAAACCGGTAGTAAAGCCAGAAGCAATAATGAGGGCAAGAAAAACCGTAAATAGCATTTACATAGATGATAGATTATTAGATTATATAGTCGATCTTGTTTTTGCTACACGTTACCCGGAGAAATACAAACTCAGCGAATTAAAGCCGCTTATAAATTATGGCTCATCACCCCGTGCAAGCATTGCACTGGCTTCTGTAGCAAAAGCACATGCTTTCATAAACAGACGGGCTTATGTAATACCTGATGATATAAAAAGTACTATAAATGATGTTCTGGCACACAGGATAGGGCTTAGCTATGAAGCTGAAGCTGAAAACATTGACCAGGAAGAAATTATAACAAAAATTGTAAATACAATAGAGGTACCGTGAGAATTACAAATGCAATTGTTTTTTTACTAGTGTTTATCACTTACAACTTAACTGCGCAGTCTGAAAAGCTGATCAATGATGCAAAATCGCTTTTTCAGAAGAATGTAAGCAATGTTGAATTGTACGGATATTTTGATGAAGAAAATGAAGTTCAGTTTTATCTGGCATATGACGAAGATGAATGGAAGGGATATTGTTATTATCCTTCTGGTGGATCCAGAATATATGTAGAGGGGGGTATAGTTCGTAATAACCTGATTTTGGATGAGATCGACAGTTCAAATACGAAAATAGGGATGTGGATGATAGGTATAGACCAGATAGACCATCCTGCCAAATGGAGGGATGTTAGTGGTAAAATGAGTTACGATCTTATTCTCAGGAGATTAAATGAGGCAAACAAAGCACTTGAATACAGACATTCATTTTCAGGTATATATGAAGGAACCATTGACGAAAATAATTATCAGCTGAAAGTTTATATCAATGGAGGTAAGAAACTCAGGACTTCCCTGATGAATTATGGCAGAATGTTTATTTATCCTTCCGTGACAGACTGCATAGACCCCGAATGCACAAAATATCGTCTGACCATCGACAGTGAAGAAGGAATTAAATCAATCACATTTTCACCGGAAAGCCATAAACTGATCAAGGCAACAGTAAAATATAAAAATGGCAGTGAAAAAGAAGTCAATTTCAACGAAACCGGATTCTTTCCATTCAGAGAAGTTACATATATGACCAATTTATACAGGATTTATATGACATATCCCTCTTCAAGAATTCAGAATTTCAATGATACAATTGCCAGGGATATTAATACCATTCTTGATTCTATAAAAAGTGAGCTGGATCAATGTGTATTGAATGAAGATCAGAGTGAAACAAGATTAAATGCTTATGCTAACGGATGGTTTGATCTCGGTCTGATCTCAGATGAAATTTACAGTGGAGTATTGACAGTACAGTCTGATTGTTCAGATAAAATACATTCATACCCCATGGTTTATAATATGAAAACAGGGCAAAAAATAAATTTCATTGATCAGTTTACCGAAGGATTCAATATAAAATTCTTTTTCAGTCAGTATTTGAAAGAAAAGATTAAAAAAATACCGGAGTTAAAGACCCCGATTTTTAAAAACCATCTTAAACCTGAAAGCTTCAGAAATATTTATGTGTCAGAGCAGGGAATTGTATTTGCAACGGATTTTAACACAATTCTTGGCTCTCAAAAGATAATTCTGCCTTTTTCGGACCTTAAAGGTGTGATAAAAAGGAAGAGTCCTCTGAAGAAAATGGTTAATGAATAGTTTATCATGGACGCAAAGGAAATCCTGGCCAGTATACGCAAAATTGAGATTAAAAGCAAAGAGCTCAGCAAGAGTATTTTCAGCGGAGAGTATCATAGTGCTTTCAAAGGTATTGGAATGTCATTTTTCGAAGTGAGGCCCTACAGGTTTGGTGATGAGGTTAGGTATATAGACTGGAATGTAACAGCCAGAAATGATGAACCACACATAAAGCAGTTTGAAGAGGACCGGGAAATGAATGTCATTTTGATGATAGATATAAGCAGATCTGCATTTTTTGGAACAAAAACCAAACTAAAAAATGATCTTGCCACTGAAATAGCAGCACTGATTGCATTTTCAGCAATTTCAAATAATGATAAAGTTGGTGCAATATTGTTTACAGACCGCATTGAATTGTACATTCCACCCAGAAAAGGGAAGAAACACATTTTGAGAATCATCAGGGATATAATTTATTTCAAACCTGAAGGGAAAATGACAGATATAAGCAAAGCATTACGGTACTTAAATAATGTAATACTAAAAAAAAGCATAGTGTTTCTTATTTCAGATTTTATCTCTGAGGATTTCAGGTTGCCATTGCAGATAGCCCGAAAGAAACATGATGTGATAGCTTTGAGGGTTTTTGATGAAATGGAAATGGATCTTCCTGCAGGCAACTTACTGAGAGCTATCGACCCTGAGAGTGGTACAGAAACCCTGATTGATACATCTTCTGAAGCTATCAGAATTAAATATTCACAATCGGCAAAAGACAGACAAGATAAATTAAAAAACCTGTTTGGTTCAAATAATGTAGATTTTTTGGAAATAGGTGCCGGAGATGATTACACTTTGGAGCTCCACAAGTTTTTCAAAAAAAGAGCAAAGTAGAATTATTATGAGAAAACATCGGGCTTTTTTTATAATCTTTTTATTAATGACTGCTTATTTGGTTTCAGGGCAGATTGAAATTGAAACCGACGTTGATACAACTTCAACAGGAATAAAAATTCCTCTCTACATAAGCATAAATAAGTTTTCACCAGTTGATAGTTTCAGAATCACACTGTATAGATTTAATGATGGTAAAGTGGTAAATTCAGAAGTTGATTTTGAAATTTCTGATTTTGGCAGATGGAAAGGAAATTCCACAAGTTTAACTCCGGAAGGAAAAACCAGTAATTTGACAGATACAATAAATATAAGGATATGGGATGAAGGAACATTTATTGTTGTACCTCTCTTCAACTATCAAACCCCTGGAGAATTTAACTTTTCCTCAGGAAAATTTGCACTGATTAATATTTTACCTTCAACAGATCCTGCTGATAGTTTAAAAAATTTAGCTCCTATTAAGGATATTTTTAGAGAGAAAAAACTGTTTAAGGATTTTATACGCTGGTATCACATTTTTTTTGTTTCTCTTTTGCTCGTTGCAACCGGAATAATAATATATTTAAAGTACAGGAAAAAACCCGGTTTAATACCTGACGCGGAACAGAGAACCGATGAGGTTTCACCTTTCAGCCATGCAATTTTGCGACTTGAAGAACTAAAAAAAGAAAAAATATGGCTTAAAGGAAGGATTAAGGAATTTCATCAGCAATTGACATATATACTGAGAGAATATCTTGAAAAGAAATATAATATTAAAGCTCTTGAACAAAGCACCTCAGAAATAATTCAATCACTTGATGAAACAATAAATGAAAAGGAGCATTTTGATATTATTACTGAGATATTGCATATTTCAGATATGATAAAATTTGCAAAAGCAAGTATGGGGGAAAATTTGAATGAAAAATTTCTTGACAGGACAATTGATCTGATAAATGATTTGCATAATTCATAAAGCCTGCTTTATATGAATGTATTTCAAAATATCGAATTTGAACATCCCTGGGTATTGGCAATGATTTTATTATTGCCACTTTTATATTGGTGGGTTTACATTAAACGGAGAAATTTTATAGCTCTTCTTCCCCTTCCGGTCCATTTTCCAGCTGATCAAACGTTGAAAATAAGCATTTACAGATTTTTACCTTCTTTGAAAATCACTGCCCTGGGATTTCTCATATTAGCTCTGTCTGGTCCTAAATTATTGCTTCGCGAAGAAACTGTAAATGCAGAGGGAATTGATATCATAATAGCAATGGATGTGTCATTAAGCATGCTGGCACTGGATTTCAAACCGGATCGGCTGGAAGCAGGAAAAAAGCTTGCAAAGGAATTTATAGGCAAAAGAAAATATGACAGAATTGGCCTGGTAATTTTTTCAGGCGAGTCATTCACTATTTCCCCGGTAACAACCGACCTTGAGCTTTTAAAAACTTATGTCGATCAGGTAAGGGCAGGTGTTTTAAAGGATGGAACAGCAATAGGAAATGGACTTGCCTCGGCAATAAACAGACTGAAGGATTCGAAATCTGAAAGCAAAGTCATCATTTTGCTCACCGATGGGGTCAACAATACAGGTTATATTGATCCTGTTCTGACTATTGATATGGCAAAAGAATACAAGATTAAAATATATACAATAGGTATTGGCACAAATGCATATGCTGAATCTCCTGTTGCTACAGATATTTTTGGCAAACTGGTTTTTGAGATGGTAAGGGTTGAACTAGATGAGGAGCTTTTAAGAAATATAGCCGAGTCAACTAATGGGCGATACTTTCGGGCAACAGACAACAAAAAACTAGAAGATATATATAATGAAATAGACAAACTGGAGAAAACTAAAATCGAGGTGAATGTATTTAAAAGACATGCTGAGGAATTTCGATTGTTTACAGTTATCGCCATGTTTTTGCTTATTTCTGTATTTATTCTTGAAAATACCATTTTGAGAACAATTCCTTAAATTTTTTTTGAAATAGAAAATAGTAAATGTTTAGATTTGAAAATACAGAATATCTCCTTTTACTAGTAGCAGTTGTGCCATTTCTGTTGCTGATTTTTTATTTTCATAAGAGAAATTCAGTATTAAACAAGCGAATTGTGGGCAATGAATTGCTGGGCAGGATGATGCAGGGCTACAATTCAAAAGCAGGACTGATCAGGAATTTAATATTTCTTTTATCATTAGTTTTTTTAATAATAGCCCTTGGAAATCCTCAGTGGTCTAATAAGAGAGTTAAGACAAAAGCTGAATCATCTGATATATTTATTGCTCTTGATATTTCCAATAGTATGCTGAGTCCGGATATTAGTCCAAACCGCCTTGAAAAGTCAAAAAAAATAATTCAGGAACTCATACTTGAACTTAAAGGCAACCGGTTTGGTCTTATTTATTTTGCAGGCGAAGCATTTCTAAAAATGCCGCTTAGCACTGATTATGCCGCATCAGTTTTGTTTGTAAAAAGTGCCTCACCTTATATGATTGAAAATCAGGGGACAGCGATTGAAGAAGCGATTAAAATTGCTGTAAATGCCTCCATTAATGATAAAAAAAACCAAAAAGCACTTGTAATTTTTTCTGATGGCGAAGATCATGACGGAGATGCGATCAAAGCATCTGCTGAAGCAAAAGAAAATGGCTTTAAGGTATTTACTGTTGCTGCAGGTTCTGAAGTTGGAGGTCTTATACCGTTTACAGATCAGTTTGGTATGGAATCGTATAAAAAGGACGATGAAGGCAAGTATATTAAATCAAAGGTGAATAAAACCCTTCTTTATGAATTGGCAGAAAAAGGACAATCGTATGAGCTTTCTGATAATGATCTGGTTAAAAAACTGGTCCAAAATATTGAAAAAATGGAGAAAAGAGAAATTGTACAACGATCATTTGTCGATTTTAACAGTCATTATGAGTATTTTATTTTAATAGCAATACTATTGATAATCATTTACTTAATGTATCCACAAATAAAATTAAAAAACTGAATGAGAGTATTGTTCAAAAACAACTGGAGAATGCATGTATTGAATATAAGTGGCATTATGGCTTTGATTGTTTTAAATGGCTATACTCTTTTTTCCCAGACAGCACATAAATATTTGCTGGAAGGAGACAAAAGTTATGACATGAATGATTTTTCATCTGCTGAGATCAATTACAGAAAAGCGAAAGAAAAAGTAAATGATCCCAAAACAAACTATAATCTGGGCAATAGTCTGATGAAACAAAAAAGATTTCAGGAGGCTGTGGAAGAATATCAAAGATCCGTACATAAAATAAAAGATGATTCTTCAAAAAGCAAGGTTTATCACAATATCGGAAATGCCTTTTATCAAACCGGAAACTATATCGAAAGCATTGAATCTTATAAAAAAGCACTAAGATTGGATCCATCTGATGCTGAAACAAGGAAAAACCTTGCAATGGCAAAGGAAAAAATAAAATCTGAAAAACAAAAAGAAGAGAATAATAAATCCCGGGATAAAAACGATAAAAAGGAAAATGAGAGGGATGACAATAAAAAAAAGGAGAGCCCGGAAAAGGAGCAGCAGGATAAAAACAAATCAAAAGAACAAAATCAGAACAGAATTTCCAGAAATGAGATGGAAAAGCTTTTAAAAAACATAGAAGCCGACGAAAACGAAATACATAAAAAAGTGATCAAAGGAAAAACTAAATCAGAAAAAAGAAAAAAAGACTGGTAAAATTTAAATTATGAAATCGATACTAACAATATTTTCTGTATTAATTATACTTAATATAATTTCTGCCCAAAAGGGAGATTTTACTATGGAAGTAAGCAATGATACAGTTCTTGAAGGCAATTATTTTATATTGAAATATAGAATCATGAATGTTGAAGGTAAATTTGAAGCCCCTGACTTTTCTGACTTTCAAATAGTGGGTGGCCCCATGTCGAATTCTATGTTCAGCATGGTAAATGGAAAAACCTCGAGGGAATCGAGTTATACATATTTACTTAAACCAATTGGAAAAGGCACTCTGACTATACCAAAGGCAAGGTTAATAATCGGAGATGAATCATTATATACGGGTGAGATAAAAATAGTAAGTAAAGAAAATCCTGAAGGAATAAAGATCAAGCCGGAGCTTAAAGATGAAAAAAACCCAATATTCATTGACCATGACATAATGAATGATGAAATGCGCAAAAGAGATAAAAATGAAGAAATAAGGAAAAAATTTAATATTCGTAAACTTTAACCCCTGAATCAGCACGAAGTAATGACAGCTTTTAGAAATAATATTTCATTATTCATTATTATTCCGTTATTAATATTGTTCTGCTTAAAACCGTTTTCAATTCACGGACAGGTAAAGTTTTATGCGTCAAGTTTTACAGATAAAATAAGTATTGACGAAATTTTTGAAGTCAGATTTACAATTGAGAATACTGACTTTGATGATTTTGATCCACCTTCATTCAAAGATTTTGAGATTATATCAGGTCCTTCAAGAGCGAGCGAAACAACTATAATTAACGGAGTTTCAAAAAGCAGGACTACAATCATTTATACATTGAAATCAACAAAAACCGGAATTATCATTTTAGGACCCGCTAAACTGAAATCAGGTAAAAGGGAATTAAAATCCAATAGATTAGTTTTTAATGTTGGAAAATCTCCTAAAAAAGATATTAAAAGTTTCAAAGGCAATAACAGTATTTTCATCAGGGCTGAACTGGATCAAAAAGAAGCCTTTACCGGACAGCAGTTAATGTTGACATATAAGCTTTATGCAAGTGAAAAAATTGCAGGAATCCGGAATGAATATGAACCGGATTTTAAGGATTTTCAGATGCAGGTGATAGATTATGAATTTCCGGTTCAGAATGTGACTATCAATAATCGAAGTTATTCGGTTTATATGATTAAAAATATAGTGCTCTTCCCAATGAAGTCAGGAATGATACATATCCCTCCCGCAAAATTTTTACTTGAGGTTCCAGACGAAAAATCAAATGATATTTTTTTTCAGACTACCAAATCAATGCATGTTCAGACAGAACCAATTAATTTAAATGTTAAGGAATTACCGGCAAATGCTCCTGAATTCTATAATGGGCTGGTGGGCAAAGTAAAGTTAAGGTCGAAACTTTCATCACCGGTTCAGTCTGTTCAGGATGCTTTTTCATTAATTATTGAAATAGAGTCTGAATCAAATAATAACACACTTACTGCTCCCTCAATCAAGGATTATCTGGTCGATTTTGAAGTTTATGAACCAAAATTGATTTATAGTGATGTTGGAATAGAATCAGGAAAACTAATTAGCAGGAAATCATATGAATATGCTATTATACCTGAAAAAACAGGAAAGCAAACAATAAAGATACCATATTCATATTTTGACCCTCAGCAAAAACAGTATAAAACAGAATATACAGAACCTATAAATATCGATGTTAAGCAAAGGACAGGAACAGATGTTTCAGCTAATAACAAGAATTCTGAGATTTTCCCTGACAGGGTTTTGGAGCCATACAAAAAACCAGGCAAACCTTTTTTTGGATCAATATTGTATTTTATTATTATGGCATTGATTTTTATTTCATTACCTGTAATTTACTATTTCAGATTTGTTCGCAAACCTGACCCTGTAAAACTATCAAATCTGGTAGCAGACAAAGAAGTGAAAAGGAAATTGCAAACAGCTTATAATTATATGAGTTATGGAGATAAAAATAATTTTTACAAGGAAATTTACGATGTCCTTATAAATTATATATCTGAAAAATCAGGTATCCCTGCAATTGCAAGAAAAAATGAAATAATAACAGAAAAACTAAGTGAAGCAGGAATTGAAAAAGCTATTCTTACTGAATACTCTGACTTGCTGAAAAAATGTGAGGAAGCTTTATTTGCAGGTAAAGTGCCGGATGCAACGGATGAAATTTATCATTCAACTGCAAGGTTAATAACAATCATAAAATCTAGTTTTAAGAAATAGAGTTCAAATGTCGTCTAAACGACATTTAATAATAATTTTCAAATTTTATTATTATATTTAACTCACTGTAATACCAATATTTTATTTTTGCCGTTCATTTTACATTATTAATTAAATAAATTCTAAATTATGAAAAAAGGCATTCTATTTTTTACATTTTTATTAATTGGAACATTTATCGTTTTTGGATTTCAAAATACAGTTACAGCTTCAAAAACTGATAAAATTACACAGAAGTACACTGCTTCCAAAAATGATGTTAACTACAGCAAATGTGGAGAGGGAAGTGCTGCTGAAGCAACTCCTGCCAAGAAAGATTGCAGTGATAAATCTAAAGCAGATCACAAATGCAGCAGCAAAGAAAAAGCAAAATGCAGTGGTGATTCTTCTTTGAAAACTCACGATAAAGATGGTGATGGCAAATTATCATCAGCAGAATACAAAGAATATTTTATGGCAGATTTTGCAAAGTGCGACAAAAATGCGGATGGTAAAGTCGGAGCTGATGAATGTAAAATGTTTGAAAAATTCAATTCAGATAAAAATGACGTTATGTCTGCTGAAGAATTTTCAAAAGGCCATGAGTCACTTTTTGCTGAAATGGATAAAGACAAAGATGGTTTACTGAATGATGAGGAGTTCAAATCATGTTGTTCCGCAGCGTCAGCTGATGCTAAATGTGTAGGCGCAGCTAACCCAACAGGCAAACTTGACAAGAAGGAAGGTTGTTCAAAAGAACAAAAAGCAGCTTGTGCAAAAGATGCTAAAGCTTCAGAAGCAAAAAAATGCGGAGCAGGAAAATGCTGCGGAGGTGGAAAAGCTGAAAATTCAGAAAAGAAATAATCAAGCATAAAATTTAGGTTTATAAAAGCTGTCTTTGGACAGCTTTTTTTTTGCAAATATTTGATAAAAATATATCATCATCAGGGTTTTTATCACACAGATACAAATTTACTTTTTTACCAATATCAAATTATTAGCTGAAAATATTTATGTTTTTCTCAGATTTGGCAAAATATTATTTATTTTGTAAAATAATTTTCAATTCAAATTTTCACTGTGAATACCATTGTAAGTAACGGAAAAATCCTCGATATCACCAAACCATTAGTGATGGGAATCCTTAACATGACTCCTGATTCATTTTATGAAAAATCGAGGGTGATCGATGTTGAAGACGCTGTGATGCGTACCGGATCGATGCTTGAACAGGGTGCAAAGATAATTGATATTGGAGGTATGTCATCGAGACCCGGTGCCGATTTTATTTCAATCGAAGAAGAAATGGAAAGGGTAATTCCTGTTATAAAAGCCGTAAGAAGAACATTTCCTGATGCATTTCTTTCTGTTGATACATTCAGGCTGGAAATTGCAGAACAGGCCACAAATGAAGGTATTGACATCATAAATGATATTTCTGCAGGTACTATTGATCCACGGCTTCCTGAGTTTATAGCCTCAAAAAAAATGCCCTATATTTTTATGCATATGTCTGGGACACCAAAGACGATGCAGCAAAACCCGTTTTATAACGATGTTGTACAGGAAATTCTTAAATTCATGATAAATAAGATCAGGTATTTCCGCTCTCTTGGCATAGATCAGTTAATAGCAGATCCGGGTTTTGGATTTGGAAAAAGTATTGAAGATAATTACAAAATTCTAAATTATCTGGATGTTTTTAAAATAGCTGAGGTGCCGTTATTGGTTGGTATTTCAAGGAAATCAATGCTTTACCGGTTACTTAAAATAACTTCAGAACAAAGTTTAAATGCCACTACTGCAATGCATGTCGTTGCATTACAAAAGGGTGCAAACATACTTAGGGTTCATGATGTGAAAGAGGCAGTTGAAGTTATCAGATTACTTGAAAAACTCAAAGCATAAAGCTGAAATATTAGCATTTATAGGATTTATGAGGTTTATAAGGTTTATGAAGTTTGTAATGTTTAAAGGGTTTAGGGAGTTTAGATGGTTTTACGGTTACAAGATGGAAATTACGAATTATGAATTAACAATTACGAAATAGCTGATCATCACATCAGTCCATCAACTAATCAACAAATCATCACATTATCACATTTTCAAATAAGCTAATTCAATGATGAGGTTTGTAAGTTGAAAAATAAGTGCATGGGTAATTACCATTTTTTTTAAGTTGTTTACTATTTAATATTATGAATAAGGTATTAATTATTTTCGGATTTCTTATTTATTCAACATTTTCACAAGCACAAATAAACATGGAACTTTCAGATAATCAGATAATAAAAACAAGGGTTTTTCATCAGTCACCAGACTCACTTTGGTGGAGATGGACAACGCATGATGGTTTGAAGACCTTCTTTGGAATTGATAATAAAATTGAACTAATTCCCGGTGGTTCATTTGAGATTTATTTTCTCAGTGATAATCCCTATGGACTTAAGGGATCAGAAGGGTGTAAAGTATTATCTTATCTATCTGAAGAATTTTTTTCATTTTCGTGGAATGCGCCACCTCAATTTCCGGAAGTAAGAAATTCAGAATATAAAACCTGGGTAGTGGTCGTATTTAAACGGAAGGGTGACATGAAAACAGAGATAAAATTGACTCATACAGGTTGGCCAAAAGACGAAAGATGGGATCCTGTGTATGATTACTTTAATAAAGCATGGGATAGGGTATTTGATAATTTATCAGAACTTGATAAAAAAGACATATCAGATAAAAAGCAGGAAAAGAAAGTAACCGGTGTCGGAGGAATATTTTTTAAATGCAAGGATCCGGTAAAACTCAAAGAATGGTATAAGCAACATCTTGGATTGAATACCGATCAGTATGGTACTTCCTTTGAGTGGAGACAGGGTGACGATCCTTTAAAATATGGTTTCACTCAATGGAGTCCATTCAAAGAATCCACAACTTATTTTGAACCTTCTACCAGGGATTTTATGATAAATTACAGGGTTGAAAATCTGGAGAAACTAGTTGAACAATTAAAAAAAGACGGAATTACGGTCACTGATAACATAGAATACTATGATTATGGTAAATTTGTACATATCATGGATATTGAGGGAAATAAAATTGAACTCTGGGAACCGGTCGATGCTGAATATGATAAAATTGTTGAGGGGAGGACAAAGTAGAAATCAAGGATAAGGTCAGTCTATTTCTAACATTTTACTCACATAATCCCACAATACAATTCCTCCTGCTACAGCCACATTGAATGAGTGTTTTGTTCCGAACTGTGGTATTTCAATTGCAGAATCGATGATTGGCAAAATATCATCACTGATCCCATCTACTTCATTGCCAAAAACAAAAGCATATTTTTTATCTTTTCCAGGGCTGAAATCATTCAAAAATATTGAAGAGTCTGTTTGTTCAATTCCAACCACCAGGTATCCGGAATTTTTTAATTCCTTTACGCAATTTATTATATCATTTTTGTATTCCCACACCACAGATTTATCTGCTCCGATGGCTGTTTTACTTATCTCTTTATGTGGGGGGCAGGCTGATATACCGCAGATATAGATCTTTTCGATACCCAATCCATCAGCAGTTCTGAAAAATGAACCAACATTCATAGCAGAACGGATATTGTCAAGTATAATTACTGCAGGGAATTTCTCCTGCTTGCTGTATTCATCTATCTTAACCCTGTTCAGCTCATTTAATTTCAGCTTTTTCATATCGGCTTTATAAAATTATCATCATCATGATTTTGAGAAGTTTCGGAATATATCCATTTTTTATATTTCTCATTTGCTTCAATATTGATCTTCAAAATGCATGGAATTTCATAAGGATGTATTTTTTCAATCTCATCTCTGATAGTTTCCCAGTACTCATTACTTGTTTTTAGCAATGAAACATATTCTCCATCTGATTCTATATTACCGTTCCACCAATATGCTGATTCGACAGGAAATACGTTAAAACACGCTATTAATTTTAACTTCAGCAAGTATTCACCTATTTGTCTGGCAATTTCTTTATCAGGATTTGTGACGTATATACTAATGATCTCCATTTTATTTAATTACGAATTACGAATTATCAATTATCAATTATCTATTACCATTTATTGAAATGTACCAATCCGGGATCATATCTATATTCAGCAGGAAGTTCTTCATCAGGAATGCCGATTGGAAATATAGCAAAAGGTACGAGTTCAATAGGGAATTCTATTACCTCCCTTAGACCTTTGATTCTTGGTTCCACGCTCCATAATGCTATCCAGACAGAACCAAGCCCCAGATCGTGAGCTGAAAGATAAATATTCTGACATGCACAGGAACAATCCTGCGGATAAAAGCCGGGGAAACCCTGTTTTTTTTCGTCACCAAGTATTAAAATGGCTAATGGTGCATTTTTGAACAATTCATTGTTTCCATCAACTTTTTCAGCTATCAAATCCAGTTTTGACCTGTCATCAATAACTATAAAATGCCAGGGACGTCCGTCACCTGCGCTTGGAGCATTCATAGCTGATTCAAGGATAGTTTTTATTGTATTTTCAGGAACAGGAGTTGATTTAAATTTCCTGATACTTCTCCTGGTCATAATAGCTTTAATTGTTTCCATTTTAATTGATTTGAGTTAATTGAGTTTATTATACCTATTTAGGTTAAAAACAAATCTAAGTGATTTTAGTGGTTAATTTATCACCACTTTTTTTTACCACTAAGTTCCACAAAGGTTTAGCCTAACGATAAATCTAAGTGTTCTTAGTGGTTATATTTGTCACCTCTTTTTTCTCTATGATTCATTGCTGCTTTAATAAATGCCATGAACAGCGGATGTGGTTTTTCGACCCTGCTTTTATACTCGGGATGGTACTGAACTCCGATATAGAAGGGATGGTCAGTGTATTCCATGATTTCCACAAGGTTGGAAACCGGATTTTTACCCACAGCCATAAATCCTTTATCCTCAAAAGGAGTTAAATATTTATTATTGAACTCATATCTGTGTCTGTGTCTTTCTTCGATCTCAGTTTTACCATAGATATCAGCCAGTAATGAACCATTTTTAATAATGCATTTATATAATCCAAGTCTCATAGTTCCACCTTTATTTATCAGGTTCACCTGTTCCTGCATAAGGTCAATAACCGGATTGGGTGTTTTTGTATCGAATTCAGTGCTGTTAGCTCCTGCAAATTTCAGTACATTTTGTGCAAATTCAATTACAGCTATCTGCATGCCAAGGCAAATTCCGAGGAATGGAATATTGTTTTCTCTTGCGTATCTTGCAGCATTGATCTTGCCTTCCAGTCCTCGTTCACCAAACCCCGGAGCAATCAGGATACCATCAAATCCGGAAAGGAAATTTTCTGGTTCATTGATCAGATCTTCGGCTTTTACCGGTGTCACATTCACTTTGCATTCATTGTAGGTGCCTGCATGAATAAATGATTCCAGTATTGATTTGTATGAATCCATCAATTCAATGTATTTTCCTACAAGGGCGATCCTGACATTATATTTGGGATTTTTAAATTTTGACAGGAATTCTTTCCAGTTTTTAAGATCAGGATTTTTCCTTTTGGATAACAGGAGTTTTTCAAGGACTATTTCGTCAAGGTTTTCTTTCTGAAGCAGTAATGGCACATCATAAATTGTTTCAGCGTCAATTGCCTCAATAACGTCCTGTTTTCTCACATTACAGAAAAGAGCCAGCTTTTCTTTTATTTCCTCCGAAATTGTCATTTCAGTACGGCAGGCAAGAATATCGGGTTGTATACCGGACTGAAGCAGGTCTTTTACAGAATGCTGGGTAGGTTTAGTTTTTAGTTCCTGTGATGTTTTCAGATAAGGGATCAATGTCAGATGGATGGTGATCAGGTCACCTCGTGGCATATCGCGTTTGATCTGTCTGAGTGCCTCAAGATAAGGAAGAGATTCAATATCGCCTACGGTGCCTCCAAGTTCTGTTATTATGATCTCATAATCTCCTTCCTGTTCGAGCAGACGGAACCGTCTCTTTATCTCATTGGTTATATGAGGCACTACCTGAACAGTTTTTCCCAGATAATCACCCCGCCTTTCTTTTGATATGACAGTCTGATAGATCCTGCCTGTAGTAACATTGTTAGCCTGGGATGTGGAAACATTGAGAAATCTTTCATAATGACCAAGATCAAGGTCGGTTTCAGCCCCGTCATCGGTCACATAACATTCACCGTGTTCATATGGATTCAGAGTGCCTGGATCGACATTGATGTAAGGATCAAATTTTTGTATTGTCACTTTATATCCTCTTGCAAGAAGTAGTTTTCCAAGAGAGGCAGCGATTATCCCCTTTCCAAGAGACGATGTTACTCCACCCGTAACAAATATATATTTAGCCATGATATGATTGATTTTGCTACGGAATGCAAAGGTAATCCAAGCTTTGATTAAAACAAAGTATTATGGAGAAAAGTGAAAAACTAAAAGTGAAAAACTAAAAATTGTAGTCAGCAGTCTACAGTTGGGAGTCGGGAATCGAAAGATAAAAAAATAATGGACAATCAACAGATCGCTGACTAACTAAAAAAAAAATTAAGAAAAAAAATTCCTACTTTCCAATGTTTCGGTCAAGAGACGGGCAAATCCAAAACTTCGGACAAATATAAATAATCATCTCGGAATATACCCTTACCAAAATCTATCTTTCTATTTCTCAAAAAAATATATTTCATATTGATCTCCGATCGCATAACCTTTTATTTCCCCTTGCATTTTTTATTAAAATAGTTTATAATATGCAATTATACTTCTTTTTTAAAATAACTTTTTGATATTCGTCGGAAGTTATTAAACTTCCGACAGCAGAGCATTTTCAGTCCAGACTTGTCACCTTAAAAATTAAACTCCAGGATTTAAGATCATTTGCTGAAGATATGTAAACCAATGCGGGAAAAATGACGGTAAATGGTTTTTTACAAAATATGCCGGACAAGTTGATAAAAAAAATCTACTTTGTCAGGTATCAGAATCAGGCAGACCTGAAAATATATTTCGTTAAGTACAAAAATCAGGCCGGATGGAGGAATTATTCAAAAAAACATCTGATGTACAGATAATTAGTTTTAATATTCTGTATATGATTTTAATACAGGACAAGGTTAGTTCAATTGTAAGGCTATATTTTTGTAATTTTTGAAGATTTTATCTGAAAAATCTGTAAAAATCATTTAATAAATTCATTATCAATCAGCATTAGAAAAATTAAAACACATTACAAAAAATATTAATATATAGTAATAATATTGTTTTCTTGAAAAACCTTAATTTGTGGGTTAGTTGAAAGTTTTATTTAAAAAATTTTGTATAATAAAAATTAATAATACCTTTGCGGAATTAATTATCTAAACAAATAAAAATTTTAAAAATGAACAAGGGAGATTTAACAAATTTTGTAGCTGATCATGCTGGATTGACAAAAGTTCAGGCTGGAGCAGCTATTGATGCAGTTTTGGATGGAATAAAAGATGCTTTGACAAAAAATGATAAAGCAGCTTTTGTTGGTTTTGGAACATTTTCAGTTTCAAAAAGAGCAGCCAGAACTGGAAAAAACCCTGCAACAGGAAAAGAAATTAAGATTCCTGCAATGAAAGTAGTAAAATTCAAACCAGGACAAGGATTAAAAGATGCCGTGAACTAATTTTTTTTTGCGGTGTATATAAAAGGAGCACTTTTCATTGGAAATTGCTCCTTTTATTTTTTTATTTTCAGCTAATTACAATTTTCATGAATTTTTCGTTTGAAGATTTTCTCTCTTACTTTCCAGAAGCAGAATTGCCGGTAAATATTTCATCTGAATACATGAATATTTTCGGAAAGATCAATACTCCTGTTCCTGAAGACATGATCAACGAATTTATACTCAATGGAAAACCCCGGATTTATGGTCCTCAAGAAATCGAGAATGAGTATATTGCTTGTTTTCTTTTGCCTGATACCAGGGAGTTTAAAGCGATAGTATATATAAATATTTCGCTTTTGAATTATGAATATTTTTTGCATACCTTTGATAATGCGGGAAGGACTATTTCCTGCATCGCTATTGCAAGCCTCAATTCTGACGGTAAACAGATCACCGAAAAAACAGCTATGATTGATGACAAATATCAGATATGGACCATGGAAGGCTCCTCCGGCAATGATCATGAATTCGACCCATCTGAAAGTCTTTTTGTAAAGCTTTATATCACCGGGAATGGTGAAATACTCGAAAAATAATCTATCTTGGCCTGTTGGATTTCCCTATTCTGGCTTCAGAAAACAATAATATATCAAAAAACTCTTATCATCATTTTCAAAAACATTAAATTGAACCACTTTGTAGTATTGGCACACACCATTAATGAGCTTGGTAGTAATACCGACATGAAATTGAAAATAGTCCGATTTAAGAACCCCAATCCCCCCAATTTCAGTCGGCATTTTACCAAATTATTGGAATATTATATAAATGAATTTGGTATAATTTCAGAACAGATTGTTTCAGATTTTGCCCTGGTTCTGTGCTACAAATTTGGATTTTTACCTTGATTATTAATATGTAAATCGATGGGAAATAATTTATTTCCACCTTTTTATACTATTTTTGTGAAATATTTTTTTTAATAATATTTAATAGGCTATGATTAATAAAATCTTATAATGAAACAAATAAAAAACAAAGAACAACGAATAAAAAACCTTAATTTCAATTTATTAACACATAAGATAGCAAAGCTTTTCAAAAAAGAAAGCAATCAGGATTTTGATGCAAATAAAATAAAAAGAAAACTTGCTGTTAATAATTCAAAAACCCAGATTGAAGAGATAATTAAAAGACTACTCAAAGAAGAATATATTACTGTTTCAAACAGGGGTAAATATATATATAACGGCATATCAAGAGATTTACCCGTATCATCTAATGAAAAGGAAGCAAGTGAAAAAACCTTTTATACCGGTATCGTTGATAAAACAAAAACGGGATCAGCTTATATAATAATTAAGGAATTGCATTATGATGTCTTCATACCTAACAGGTACATGATGACTGCAATGGATGGAGATACTGTTAAAGTGGAACTTCTATTCTCAAAAATGAGAAATAAAAAAGACGGCAGGATTGTAGAAATCATAAAAAGAGCAAAATCTCAATTTATAGGCACTTACAGAAGTTTTCAGAATTATGCAACTGTTTTTGTTGAGGGAATAAAGGATGAACTGGAAATTTTTCTGAACCTGAAGAAGGAAATCAATATCAGCGATGGAGAAAAAGCACTTGTTGAAATAACTGAATGGAGAGGTAAAATAAATCCAGTGCCATGGGGTAGGATTATTTCAGTGTTATCGGATGAGGATCAGAATGAAATTGAAATGAAATCAATTCTGATCAATAATGGATTCACAATCGACTTCCCTGAGGATGTAAAACGTGAAGCAGAAAAATTGGAAACAGTAATAACTGCATTTGAAATAGAAAAAAGAAGGGATTTTCGTAACATTACTACATTTACCATTGATCCAGATACTGCCAAAGATTTTGATGATGCCCTTTCTTATCGCATTCTTGAATCCGGGAATATTGAAGTTGGGGTTCATATAGCTGATGTATCGCATTATGTTAAGCCTGATACTGCACTTGACAAAGAGGCTTTGAAGAGATCCACATCAGTTTATCTTGTTGACAGGGTTGCACCAATGCTTCCCGAACAACTTTCCAATGAATTATGTTCCCTCAGGCCTGATGAAGAAAGCCTCACTTTCAGTGCTGTATTTGAATTTGATAATAAACTCGAGATTGTAAACCGATGGTTTGGTAAGACAATTATCCATTCTGACAAGAGATTTACTTATGAAGAAGCCCAATCAATTCTGGATGAAAAAGCTGGTTTATTCAGCAGTGAGCTAATAGAATTAAATAAAATAGCAAAAGATCTTCGAAAGCTTAGATTTCAAAACGGATCAATCGATTTTGATACAGAAGAAGTCAAATTTATACTTGATGAACAAGGAAACCCGGTTGATTTATATGTCAAACAAAGACTCGAAACTCATATGCTTGTTGAAGAGTTCATGCTTCTGGCAAACAAGGAAGTTGCAGGATTTATAGCAAAAAAATCATCTTCACGTGAAATACCATTTGTGTACCGTGTTCATGACTTGCCAGATCAGGATAAATTGGTCGATTTTGCATTGTTTGCAAAAGATTTCGGATTAAAACTCAAATTGGATACACCAAAACAGGTAGTCAGATCATATAATGAACTTACCAGAAAAGCTGAGACCGATGAAAGACTTGTTTTTCTGATTCCACTCGCCCTGAGAACAATGGCAAAGGCAGTTTATACTACTGACAATATAGGACATTTTGGACTTGGCTTTGATAATTACACCCATTTTACTTCGCCGATTAGGCGTTATTCGGATGTGTTGGTTCACCGGATTCTGCAAAAAAATCTTAGTTCACCTTTTTTTGAGAGTAAAGGAAACCTTGAAGAAACCTGCAGACATATTTCCGAACAGGAAAGAAAGGCCATAAATGCAGAGAGGGAATCGATAAAATATAAGCAGGTACAATACATTTCAAAGATGGAAGGGCAAGAATTTGATGGACTGATAAGTGGTTTTGTGGAGAAAGGGATGTTTGTAGAACTTCGGGACAGCAAGGTTGAAGGAATGGTTGAATTCAATACTTTAGGGCAATATTTCGTGATGAATGAAGCAAAAAATAAAGTGATTGGGTCAAAAGACGGGAACAGTTTCAGGATTGGTGATAAGGTCAAAGTTAGAGTTTCTGAAACTGATCTTGTGCGTCGCAGGGTTGATTTTGAATTGTTAGAAGAATAATACTTTGTAATTTTTTTTAATCATGTTGTTACCCTGTCTGGATAAAAGCAAGATCGAAGCAGGATGCGATGAAGCCGGGAGAGGACCACTTGCAGGTCCTGTTTTCGCAGCTGCAGTAATCTGGCCTGCTGATTTGTACCATGGTGAGCTAAGGGATTCGAAATTGCTTAGTGAAAAAAAACGCTATATATTGAGAGATTTCATTATTGAAAATGCAGTTTCATATTCAGTATCCATGATTGACAATGAGGAAATTGATAAGATCAATATTTTAAATGCCAGTATTAAAGCTATGCACATTGCCCTGAGGGGCCTGAACCAAAGTTTTGATTTTATCCTGGCAGATGGCAACAAGTTCAGACAGTTTGATTCAATTGAATATAAAACAATAATAAAAGGCGATAATAAGTTCCTCAGTATTGCTGCTGCATCTATCCTGGCAAAGACTTTCAGAGATGATTATATGATCCATATCGACAGTATGCACCCGGAGTATAACTGGAAAAAAAACAAGGGCTACCCCACCAGGCAACATATTGAAGCAGTAAAAAAATATGGAATTTCAGGTTTTCACAGAAAATCATTTTGTGAATCATACAAGTATGAACAAACTTTCATCTTCTGAAAATAAGACAATTCTAAATAAAAAAGTCCAAAATCACTGTTTTATAGACTTTTTTCAAAGTAAAATTATAAAATAAAGTAAAAAATTTTTAATAAATACATATCTTTGTAAATTATTTTATAAAATTCAGCGAATTAAGTTAGCATGAATAAAATAAGGATATTGTATATAACCCAGGAATTGGAGCCATATACTGATTTTACTGAAATGGCAGAGTATATCAGGCAACTGGTTCTTAATGCCAACAAAAAATCATTTGAACTCAGGGTTCTGATGCCTAAATTTGGTACAATAAATGAAAGAAGGCATAAACTTCATGAAGTTGTCCGGCTTTCGGGGATGAATATAATAATCGATGATGATGATTTTCCTCTTTTAATCAAAGTAGCTTCGCTACCGGAATCCAGAATTCAGATTTACTTTCTTGATAATGAAGAATTTTTTAAGAGAAAAAATGCATTTACCGACGATGATGGAAAACCCTACGAAGATAATGATGGCAGAATGGTGTTTTTCTGCAAAGGAGCAATAGAAACAGTCAAGAAATTTGGATGGCCTCCTGATATAATCCATTCCAATGGTTGGATGACCAGTCTGATACCATTATACCTTAAAAAAGTTTATAGTAATGATCCTGTTTATCAGCATTCTAAAATAATTTATACTCCTTTCCCTGATCAGTATGGAAATATATTATCAGGTGATTTTAAACAAAAGGTCCTGATAAATGATTTACCAGAGGAGGAAATAGCTGATTATTATGATGAATCTGGAAATTTTAATCTTGATTTTGGAGCTATAAGGAATTCAGATGCAATATTTTTGCCAAAAGAAGAAGGGTACAGTCAGGTAATTGATTTTGTTAAAAATCATGATATTCCCTATTTTATTCATATTGAAGAAGAAGAAAATGATAAAGGTGAATTGAATTATTATAGAAAACTACTGAAGGATAAATCAATACATTCTACAACCCTTTAATAATCAGTTCGTACAGAAAAAATTAAATACCCTGACAACTACTTTGCCGGTTGTGAAAGTAACACAATTAAAATTTAATACGTTATAAGAGCATTGTCGAAACTAATAGCATTTTATGAAGAAATTTTTTTATTTTTTTTTACTTTTTATTTTTATCATCAACCAAGGATGTATCAAATCAACAATTATTGGTGATGATATATTGGCAGGGGATGAAATAGGCGTGGATTTTTCCGATGTGATCAATATTACTGCGACTACATTGAAAAATGATTCATTTGAAGTTTTTCCTAATTCAAGGAATCCATTTATCCTGGGAAGATTTGAGAACCCTGTGATCGGAGTTGCAACAGCAGCCTTAGCTATGGACTTTGAGATCAAATCCGATATTCCTGATACAATTAAACTGAGCAGCCTGATCATTGATTCATTGGTTTTGACTGTCAATGTTGACACTTCTTATAATTATGGCGATTCACTTGCCACACATTCAATCAGTGTATTTGAATTGGATCAGAATATCCAGCTCAAATCAAGCGATACCGTAAAGTACTATTCAAATTATAAGTTTAATTACAAGCCTGCACCCATAGGGCAAATAAACATAGTACCTGCATATATTGATTCAGTCAGGGTAATTGAACCAAAAAAGGATACTGTGAAATATTCTCAGATGTTCAGGATACAGCTTGATAAAGCACTTGCCCAGAAAATAATGCAGGATACTTCAATACTGGGAAATTCAGAGAAATTCAAATCGGTTTTTAAAGGCATTTATGTACTTAGTACGGCCAGTTCAGGCTCAATGATAGGAATCGGAAAAACAAATGCCACAGGATCAATTTCAACAAAAATTGAATTGTATTACTCGGTCAATGATGTGCCTTCAAAATTGATTTTCCCTGTAAAATATATTGTTCCAAATTTTATTCATGATTACTCCGGATCAGAGATGAAAAACTTTTTTGGAAGTTCAGCTCTTTCTGACAGTCTGATGTTTATTCAGGGTATGACGGGTTCAAAGCTCAGAATACAATTGTCCGGATTAGATACTCTTTCTGCAAAGAATATTAACAAAGCAGAACTTATACTTTATACTGCTGATTATGATAAAAAATCAGAGTTGCCTTTCAGATTGATTGCTTTTATTGAAGATCAAGATGGTAAACTAACTCAGATTGAAGATTATATTTATGCTGAAAATTTTGGTGAACCACTTTATTATAATGGCTATGCCTATGATTTTGATGAAAATGGTATTAAAGGGAAAAAATACAGAATAGGCCTTACAACCCATATTAAAAAACTGATCAAAAACGGCAAATATACCACGAAACTGATAATTCTTCCTTCTGACAGGATAGGGCAACCGGGATTTGCAAAATTTTTCGGACCCGGTAATACAAAGCTAAGGACAAAATTGAATGTAGTATTTTCAGAAAAAAATTAATTATGTGCGGAATAATAGCTTATAATGGTAAAGAACAGGCATTACCGATAATTATGGAAGGTCTGAAAAGACTTGAATACCGGGGTTATGATAGTGCCGGAGTAGCCATATCAAACGGATTATTTAATATTGTAAAAAAGAAAGGAAAAGTAGAAAACCTCTCCCATGCAATAAAAACTGAAATGAGAGGTACAATAGGGATAGGCCATACACGATGGGCTACACACGGTGAGCCTAATGATCTTAATGCTCATCCACACCTGTCAGGAGATGGTAAGATTCTGATAGTCCATAACGGAATAATAGAAAATCATGAGACATTAAAAAAAGCTCTAATAGAACTTGGTCATAAATTTGAAAGCCAGACAGATACAGAAGTTCTTGTTCATTTGATTGAGGAGTATAAAAAAAGGGATAATATTACACTTGAAGATGCTGTCCGCCTGGCCCTGCAAAGAGTAATAGGGGCATATGCTATAGTTGTTCACAGTACAGACGAACCTGATGTACTCATTGGTGCAAAAAAATCCAGTCCACTTGTAATTGGTATTGGCAATAATGAGCTTTTCATGGCTTCCGATGCTATGCCTATAATAAAATATACAAACCGGGTTATCTATCTTAAAGATGAAGAAATGGCTATCATAAAATCAGATGGCACATATTCCCTGAAAGATATCTATAACAATATTGTAACCCCTCTGATCAAAGAAATAGACCTTACTATTGAACTTATCGAAAAGGGTAATTACGAGCACTTTATGCTCAAAGAGATATTTCAGCAAAAAGATACTGTATTTGAAAGCATGAGAGGTCGGTTTAATCCGGTCGAAGGTTGGGTAAAAGTGGGTGGAATGTACAATCAAATAGATAAAATGCTGGATGCCGGCCGTATTATTATGATCAGCAGCGGAACCTCATGGCATGCAGGAATGATAGGAGAGTATCTTTTTGAAGACCTTGCCAGGATTCCGGTGGAAGTTGAATATTCTTCTGAATTCAGATATCGGAATCCAATTATAGGGACAAATGACGTAGTAATTGCAATATCACAATCGGGTGAAACTGCCGATACTATTGCAGCCCTTGATTTGGCAAAATCCAAGAATGCATTGACTTATGGTATTGTTAATGTTGTAGGTTCTACTATTTCACGAATGACAGATACCGGTAGTTATACCCATGCAGGTCCGGAAATTGGTGTTGCATCCACCAAAGCATTTACAAGCCAGTTATCAGTTCTTACTCTGATGGCACTTAACCTGGCTTTGGAACGCGGAACAATTCCACACAGTTATGTGATGCAAATGTTAAGTGAGTTACAGAATATGCCTGCAATGATTGATAAAGTATTGAAAGAAGATGAAAAAATAAAATATGTTGCTTCTGAGATCATGAATTCCACAAATGCGCTATATCTGGGAAGAGGTTATAATTTTCCCATTGCAATGGAGGGAGCTCTGAAATTGAAAGAAATATCATATATTCATGCCGAAGGATATCCTGCTGCTGAAATGAAGCATGGACCAATTGCCCTTATTGATGAAAATATGCCGGTTGTTGTGATCAGTACTAATCAGAGCGCTCATTCAAAAATAGTCAGCAATATACAGGAAATAAAAGCCAGAAAAGGTAAAGTGATATCAATTGTAACTGAAGGAGATACTAAGATAAGGGCTCTTTCCGATTATACTATCGAAATTCCTGCTGTTTCAGAACCTCTCACTCCTATTTTGTCGGTTATTCCATTGCAATTGCTTGCATATCATATAGCTGTAATGAGAGGTTGTGATGTGGACCAGCCCAGAAATCTGGCCAAGTCAGTAACAGTTGAATAAATATATTTGTGTTATGATCATGCATTAATTTTTAAAAATCAAAATTTAATATAATTTGAATAAAATGGACAGAATTCTTGATATGGAATACAATGCCGAAAAGGAAAAACTCATTATTCCTGAATATGGCAGAAACATCCAGAACCTTATTACTCATGCAAAGAAAATTGAAGATCAGAAAGAACAACAGATTTTCGTGGAGGAAATAGTTGAATTGATCAAAAGAATGAAAATAGGAAGTAAGGTTTCACCTGAATACAAAGAAAAAATTTGGATGCATGTCTATAAAATAGCCAATTATGAACTTAAGGCAATTCCACCTAATGGAATTATTCCCGAACCAAAACCTGCGGATTTTAAACCTGAAAAACTAAGTTATCCGACTACAGAAAAACATTTCAGGCATTATGGTCATTTTATCCACTCACTTATTGACAAGGCTATTGAGATGGAACCAGGTTTGAAAAAAGATCAGTTTGTAGCCTTAATAGGTGCTTATATGAAACTTGCCTATAAAACCTGGAATCCCGATCACTATGTCAATGATAAAATAATTATACAGGAATTGCACGATATGTCTGATAAAAAACTAAATTTTCCGGAAGGTTACAATATTGATATGTTATTGGACCGGGAAAAAGTTTCCAGCGGAACGCCTGTAAATCAGATGAGAAAAACTTCAAAAAGGAAAAATGCCAGGAGGGGTTAATTTTCTAATAGTTTTCAATTATTTGATTCAGCACTTTAAATACTTCCGATTTTATACTTCTGTTATTTTTTAAAAAATGATTATTCATAAAACTAAAAGTATACAGATTAGATTTATTGGTGATAATATACCCACTTAAGTTGTAATTATTGCTCAGGCTACCGGATTTGGCATACACTCCTGCATAGTATAATCCATTCTTGATCGGGTCTTTATCCGGAGCTGTATTAATTTCAGGAAATATTATTTTAATTCTGTCAATTCCCTGTTTTTCAAGAATCAGGTGCAAAACCCTTATCAAAGAATTGGGCTTTAAAAGATTATATCTTGACAATCCGCTACCATCTACCCAGCGGCAACTATCCTTTAAAAATGGCATCAGATCATTAATGGCATAGTTTATTGATCTTTTCACCTCCATTGTATCATACATTATTCCTGAACACATCAGCATCAGCTGCTCTGCAATAAAGTTATCACTGTTATGCATCAATCTGATATATATTGAATCACCTGTAGGCTGTCTTAGTATTTTACATCCTCCCGGTTTTGCCCGGGTTTTAATCATTTCTATTGGTCTTTTAATTTCCTGTGAGAGCAATGATACTACAAATTCATTGTCGGTTTTGAAAGGTAAAATCAATTCCTCTCCTGATATGAATGTTCCCAGATGAAAATCATTTTTATCAAATGATCTCGCGAAATAAAAGCTGTCATTTGTGAATATTACTTTTTCACGGATCATTTCGGGATAAAAATATATGCTGTCAGATGAAAAAAAAGCAGTAATTTTATTACCATAAAGTGGCAAGGCAGATTTTTCCAGATGGTACTGAAAAAGATAATCATCCCAGGCCCATCCCTCACCATAAATATCGTCATTGAAGTTACTGCTGCAGTAGAACAATCTTTCATTCCTTTGCCTTAAAAAATCAGTTAAGGTTGTATCAAATCCAAGCTTGTTGTTGAGGGGAAGTGGATTGCCGGTGCCATAGAAGATCAAAGAATCTCCTTCGATACAATACTTTAATACGGGAATAGAATCATTTAAAACATTAATAGCTGTATAATATGTAAGTATTTTAGTATTTGAGGCAGGTGTGAACAGTTTATCACCGTTAATATTAATCACTTCTGCAGCATTTTTTACATCATAAAGAACAAAACCTGTAAAGGAATATTTAAAAACCTCATTATTGTTAATCAGGTTTTTAGTAAGCTGTATTGGTGACTGTGGATTTTTTTCTGAAACCTTACAGGAATGAATAGCAAAACTTATACAAGCAGTTATTATTATAAAATATTTAACCTTGAGTTTCATAAGGTCAGATTAAAACACTGGATCTGTTACCGGGGAAAATAAATAGATCTTTACAATAAGACTTTTTCATCGAAAGGAATAATGATATTGTATCCATTTTTCTTAAAATATCTTGTAATATATTCTTCCCCTTCATTTGAGGCTGCAAGTACGAAATCACCTCCCCACGCACCAAGGGATTTGATTGAACCATTGAAATTCCTGAATTTTTGTTCCTGTATAGGTTTGCTGTTCAATACTCCGCTTATAAGTTCTTCATGTTCACTGATAAGGTCGGTAAATTTTATAAATGATTTATTTGTACTGATTTGCTTGCTAATTTCACTAATCCGGTTTATGACGGAAGTTTTTTTTGCAAATTTTTTACCGTTTGACTGAATTTCATTTTCACTGCTTTGCTTGTTATTGAGATATACAAGAAAAAGGTTCTTCGAAAAATTAATATTCATATCGAATTCATTGTAATGAACCTGATCTTCAAGTAATTGATACATAATTGGGCTATCGGCAGAAGCACATGCTATATCATATCCTGATCCTTCTGAAACCGAAAAATGAAGATGAAAAGGATTTACCTCAGCCCATTCAGCAACCATATAAATGAGAGTCGAACTGGAACCTAACCCCCAGTCAAGGGGAAATTCAAGTTGGGTCTCAACTTTAAATCCGCTCCATGTTGACAGAAACTCTGAATTTAGCCGGGCAGCAGCCCTAAGCAGTTTTTGCAGTTTTTTTGATACTTCTGGATTTGAGGTTTTCACAGGTGAAAAGTCATATAATGATAATTGTGATTCAAACCACACTTCACCATTATCATCAAGGGCTTCCCATATCAGATCAGAACCTCTTGCATTTCTGACCATCATTTTTTGACCTGTGTTCAGTGGCAGCCCAATGGCTTTTGCACCATAGAGTACTGCATATTCTCCTGTCAAAAGCAATTTTCCCCGTGCATAAAAATCTCTTTTGACAGATATTTTATTTGAATTTGTCATACCAGGACTTATAGTAAAAATTATTATTTAAAATAATGCAATATATTAACCAATGGACATTAATTTGATAGCAAAAGTATGCTATTCATTTGTTTAATCAAAATTTTATTTATTTTATCTTTCGTTTTTTAATAAAATTTGTTAAATTTTTATTTAAATGTAGCAGAAATAAAATTTTTTCGTTCAAAACAATATTTTTTTTCATTATGAGTTATAAATATGTTGATTTATTATTAAATAGATAAATTGCTTATGGACGACACCTACAATGATGAATCTTTGATAAAATATATTTATGCTGAAACCGATATAGCTGAAAGATTTGAGATCGAGGATGCTATTGAGAATAATTCTCAGTTGAATAAGGCATTTCAAAAGCTATATTATGCATATAAATCTTTACCCAGAGTGCTTTTCCGGCCTTCCGAAAAAGTAGTTGGAAATATTTTAGCTTTCAGTGGCAATTATTCAGTATGAAAAAAAATGTTTTATCAAATTATTAAATAAACCTTTAAGCATGACTTAAAGGTTTATTTTTTTTATCTTTGTATTTAAATTGTAATTCAAGCAATTGATTGTTATTTACACTATTTTTGAAAACCATTTTAATATTTAATCAAACTAATATTATGTCAGAAGATAAGGAAAAATTAAAAGCATTGGAATTAACCATAAGTAAACTGGAAAAATCTTTTGGTAAGGGAATTATTATGAAACTTGGAGAGAAGGCGGTCGAAAAAGTCGATTTCATTCCGACAGGGTCAATGGGTCTTGACATAGCTCTTGGTATAGGTGGGTTTCCAAAAGGAAGAGTTATCGAAATATTTGGACCTGAATCATCAGGAAAAACAACCCTTGCTATTCATGCTATTGCTGAAGCTCAGAAAAAGGGAGGAATCGCTGCCTTTATCGATGCTGAACATGCATTTGACAGAAATTATGCCGCAGCTCTCGGTGTTGATATTGATAACCTTTTTGTTTCTCAGCCAGATAACGGCGAACAGGCGCTTGAGATCACTGAAAATCTGATCCGCTCTGGTGCTATAGATATGATTGTAATAGATTCTGTTGCAGCTCTGACACCAAGAAGTGAAATAGAAGGGGAGATGGGTGATTCAAAAATGGGCCTTCAGGCAAGACTGATGTCACAGGCTCTTAGAAAGCTGACAGCAACAATTGGCCGGACTGGCTGTATTTGCATTTTTATTAATCAGCTTCGTGAAAAAATAGGTGTTATGTTCGGTAATCCTGAAACTACAACAGGGGGAAATGCACTTAAATTCTACGCATCGGTTAGACTTGATATAAGAAAATCCGGCACTTCAATAAAAGATAAGGACGGAAATGTCATAGGCAACACAGTTAAAGTTAAAGTAGTAAAGAACAAAATGGCTGCCCCGTTCAAGACAGCAATTTTTGACATAATCTTTGGAACGGGTATATCAAAGTCCGGAGAGATCCTCGATGTGGCAGTTGAATTGAATATGATAGAAAAAAGCGGGTCCTGGTTCAGTTATAATGGAACTAAAATTGCACAGGGTAGAATGGCAGCGGTTCAATTTCTGGAGGATAATCCTGAAATGATGGAAGAACTGGAGAATCAGATCAAAGAAAGGAATTTACCTACTCTTTTTAGTTCTGAAGAATAATTAGAGTTTGAAAAAAAATTTACTTAAATCCATAATGTTTCGTTAATATTGGTGTTTTTTAAGTAAGATTGCAATTTTTTATAAAAATTTTCCTTTTATCAATTGTGAAAGTTTTATTTTTGGGTGAATTTTATTTTTTAATCTTAAATTTCAAAAAATGGCTAAAATCAAATTTTTCTCGATTTTTATAGCACTTTGTTTTTTTGTAGGCAATATCACTGGACAAAGTGTTCTTGGCGTGTGGAAAACCATAGATGACAAGACCAAGGAACCTAAATCGCATGTTAAACTTTATGAAAAAAATGGAAAACTTTACGGTAAAGTTGTCAAATTATTACCTGCTGCTACTACTAAGGTGTGTATAGATTGTCCAGGTGACAAGAAAGGAAAAAGTCTGTTTGACATCGATATTGTTTGGGATATGAAAAAACAGGGCAGTGTTTATGATGATGGTGAGATTGTAGACCCGGCAAATGGAAAAGTTTATAGTTGTAAGATGTATCTGAAAGATAAAAACACGCTTACTGTGCGTGGATATCTTGGAATTTCTTTACTTGGACGCTCACAGACCTGGTACAGAGTTGAATAGATAACCGGAGGCATTGATTTTCTGTATATAACAGGTAAATTCCAATTGAATATCAAGGTCGATTGGAATTTTTTATTTTGTTAATGATTTATTGTTATACCATTTATAATTATTTTTTAGTCCTATTTCATAGCGGTATAATTCCTATGCATTAGCTGTTTAGGTCAACTTTGTTGGACTATTACAGATGTGCTTGCGGTATTAATAATATTTAAAGTTTATGTCTGAAAAACAATATAAGATAAAAGAAATTTTTTATTCCATTCAGGGAGAAGGCTTTCATACAGGTACCCCTGCTGTTTTTATCAGGTTTTCAGGATGCAATCTATGGTCAGGAATTGAACAGGATAGAAAAAATGCCATTTGTAAATTTTGTGATACAGATTTCAGGAATACTGACGGTGAAAATGGTGGTGTTTATAGTAAAAACACTCTTTTAGCCAAAATCATGGAAATTACAAAACCTGGTAATTGCAAATTTCTAATTTTCACTGGTGGTGAACCTCTTTTGCAGGTAGATGAAGAACTTGTTAACTTCCTTAAATCAGAAGCATATTATATTGCCATTGAAACAAATGGAACCCGTGAAGCACCTGGAAAAATAGATTGGATCACAGTTAGTCCAAAATATGGTACCGGGCTTGTCCAATTGTCAGGAAATGAATTAAAGCTTGTATTTCCACAGCAGGGTTTTAATCCCGAATCTTTTGAATCTTACAATTTCAGCCATTTTTTCCTTCAGCCCAAACATGACCAAAATTTAAATTCAAACATCCTGGAAGCAGTTCAATTCTGTTTGATTCATCCAAAATGGAAATTAAGTCTGCAAACACACAAATATATTGGAATAAAATAAAAAAGGTATTGATAAGCATCAATACCTTTTTTTAATTCGATAATATGCATATCAACCGCTCAGTTTAAATATAACCGGTAATGTAAAGTACACTTTAACTTTTCTTCCACCCTGCCTTCCGGGTAGCCACCTGTCAGGCATATTGTTCATGCCTTCTATTACCTTTTTGGCAGCTTCACCACAGCCTCCGCCTATATCTCTCAATATTTCTACTTGTCCTACTTTACCATCTCTGTCAACTACAAACCTGATAGTGACTCTCCCTTCAATACCATTTTCAGTAGCAATTGGAGGGTATTTCAAATTACTGTAAATATACTCCATAAGTTTTTTGCCTGCACATTCTTCTTTTTCTGCTTTTGTGCCTTTGTCTTCACATCCCGGGAAACGCGGCATATCTTCTGCCATCACAAATATTTCCTCTTTATCTTCAGGAGGAGGAGGTGGTGGTGGAGGTGGTGCTTTCCGTGTGGTATCAACGGGAGGAGCAGTTACCTGGGTCTCAACCGTAACTTCCTGATTGGCAAATGTGGGTTGATCTTCCTCATCAATGATCTGATTGTCCGGAACTGCTTCAATTACTGGAGGAGGAGGAGGAGGTGGTGGTGGTGGTGGCTCCTTTGTAGGAGGAGGTGCCATCTCAAAATCTTCTTCCACTTCAAGATCATAACCGGATAAATCCATTTTCTTCTCATAGGTTGTCCAGTTGAAAGCAAAAAATATTGTGGCAAGTGACATAACCAATCCTGTTAGAAGAACTGAATTCCTGAGTTTGAAAGAATCAACTTCAGGATATTTGTTTCTTGCAACGAGAAGAGAACTCTTGTCCTTATTTTCATATTTTGCTTTTAGGTCTTTCTGATTGTTGAGTATATATTTTAAAATAAATATAAGAGCAACAATTGCAACAGCTATCAATATGATAAATGTCAGAACCTGTGTTACCGTGAATTCGAAATTCATAAATACAATTTTTTTATCTTAAAAAAAATAAACACACTTAATGTACCGCTAAAATTTGCAATAATATCAAAAAACTCTAAACTTCTGCCCAAAAACATGAAATATTGCAAAATTTCTAAAATTAAACCTAAGCTAAAGCAGTATATCAATCCTGAAGCCAGATAATTTTTTTTGATCCAGAATTTTTTCATGTTGCTTTCACTTTTAATCCAGATGAACATCAGGAAAGCGTACATCAAAAAATGAACAACTTTATCTGCACCTTCAAATGTAAAAATACTTTTATCCTTTATTTCAGGCTGAGGTATCAGTGAAACAGCTATAATTATCACTGATGTTAATGCTATACTGATTCTATTCACTACAATACTTTTATGCAGTCAAAATACAGATGAAAAAAAAATTAAAATGGTTGTATCGCTGAAAAAAATTTATGAAATTAATTCTTCATAAGCTTTATAATCCAACAATTCATCGATTTCATCCAAATTTATTATTTTAATTTTGACAATCCAACCTTTTCCATATGGATCTTCATTAATCACACCTGGGTTGTCTCCTTCATTTTCATCAATCTCAGGATTAAACTCCAGTATTTCTCCGCTAACTGGCAAAAAAAGGTCTGAAGTCGTTTTGACTGCTTCCACAGTTCCGAAGACATCTTCTTTTTCAAGAACTTCACCCACTGTATCTACTTCAACATATACTATATCGCCTAATTCATGCGTAGCAAATTCTGTGACACCAACTATTCCTGTGTCACCATTTATTTTTAACCACTCGTGGTCTTTTGTGTATTTTAGATCTTTTGGAATATTCATAAAAAATCATTTTCTGAAAATAATATATTGTTTAAAAAAAATTTATGCAATGTTAGTTAAAATCGATCTAATTTTGAAAAAAAAATACCTTTTTTCTGCTATTTTTTTTTAATTATAATCATTGTGAATAAGTTCAATTTTTCAAATGTTTGATTATCATACGACTAAATATATTATATGCCAAGTTCTTCAAAAGTATCACTATAGCGAAGGTCCCCTGTTTCGAATCCCTTTTTAAACCATGCCATTCTCTGAGCTGAAGTGCCATGAGTAAATGCATCAGGTACCACATATCCCCGTGCTTCCATTTGTATCCTGTCGTCTCCGACTGCACTTGCAGCATTCAAAGCTTCTTCAATATCCCCTTTTTCAAGCAGTTGTGCCATTTTCTGAGTATGATGAGCCCAAACTCCGGCTAAAAAATCTGCCTGGAGTTCCATTGCAACAGATAATCTATTACCATCAGCCTGACTTAAACGCTGTCTTTGTTTTTCAACTTCCGTTGTTATGCCAAGCAAATATTGGACATGATGACCAACTTCATGGGCAATTATATATGCCATTGCGAAATCACCCGGAGCCTTGAATCTGCTTTGTAATTCTTCATAAAAACTCAGGTCGATATAAACCCTCTGATCAGCAGGACAATAAAAAGGACCTGTGGTTGACTGTGCATATCCACAACCGGTATTGTCTTCTCCGCTGTAAAGAACAAGTTTTGGTTCAACGTACTCTTTGCCTAATTGTTCTCTGAATAGCTTTGTCCATACTGTTTCTGTTTCTTTAAGAACCACTCCTACAAATTGTGCCAGGGCTTCTTCTTCCTTGCTGGAATTTACATTCACCTGTTCAGTGCCTTCACTTGTTACCTGCTGAAGCACATTCAGGGGGTTTTCTCCCATTATCAATGCAAATACCGCCATCAGTATAGCACCGATGCCTATACCGCCACCCACTCTTCGGATTGTTCTTCCCCTTCTGTCTTCTACATTATCACTTTGTTCTCTGTTTTGCCACCGCATATTTAATTTTTTTATTGTTAATTAATAAAACCAAAGGTATGATTTAAAATTTATTAAATAAGAATAGTCCCTAAAAAAATATAGTTGTTTTTTCAAAGTTGCAAGATTTTATTCAATGGTCGTATTAAACAGAATATATTTTTTACAAATTATTTTTTTGCTTTATCAGTTTCAACCAACACAATATTAGATATTTTTTATAAAACAAATTCATATGATTAAATATAGGAAAATAATTATTTAGTTCAATTGATTTTCCGATAATATCTTCTGCCAAATACGAAACTCATTTTGGTTTATTGGTCAACAATTTAGAATAATATTTTGGCCGAAATAAATTTTCACAAAATCTAAACATTAAAACAATTATATTTTTAATTTATAAGTATCAGGAATATAATAGCTTAGAAAAAAATATGTTATTATTTCAATATAATGATTTTTATTAAACACTTATTTACAAAATCAATAATGCAATAAGTTTAATTTAGGCAATTATTAAATTTGGTATTCGTTTTATATATTTTACACAATGTTGATAGCAAGACAGCTTTTAAATTATTATAGGTATGGAAATTAGCCTGTGTCTAAATTAACTTAAAACAGCTTTAATAACTTGACTTTTAATAAATGTAATTGGACTTTTGCGAAAAATTTGAATTTAAAATCAATATAATAATAAAAAATTAATTATGGACAAACTTTTTAATCCAAAAACTGTAGCAGTTTTTGGAGCAACAAATAATGAAGAAAGTGTTGGTTATGCAATTATGAATAACCTGGTAGGATCAGGTTATCAAGGCGTTGTATATCCAATCAATCTAAAAAGGAAAAGTGTTTTTGGAATCAGGGCATATAAAACACTTAAAGATACTGAAGATGAAATTGATCTTGCAGTTATTGCTACACCTTCGGCTACTGTTCCCGGTATTGTAGAACAATGTGGAGAATATAAAGTTGGAGGTATTCTTATTATTTCTGCAGGTTTCCTTGAAGCAGGGGAAGAGGGTAAGAAAATGGTAGAATCAATTAAAAAAACTGCCAAAAAGTACAATATACCGATAATAGGTCCCAACTGCCTTGGATTTATAAAACCATCAATAAAACTCAATGTAAGTTTTGCAAATAAAATGGCATTACCCGGAAATATTGCTCTTATTTCGCAGAGTGGTGCTTTATGTACCGCTATTCTTGACTGGTCAATTTCAGAAAATGTTGGGTTCAGTCATTTTATTTCCATCGGATCGATGATCGATGTTAGTTTTGGTGACCTTATTGATTATCTCGACAAAGATCCAAATACCTCAAGTATTATTATTTACATGGAATCAATGACCAAATCCAGCAAGTTTTTCAGTGCTGCAAGGGCTTTTTCCAGAAACAAACCCATTCTGGTACTGAAAGCCGGAAAAAGTGAAGCTGGTGCAAAGGTTGCTTTATCTCATACAGGAACACTTGCTGGAAGTGATATTGCTTTTGAATCTGCTTTTAAGAGAGCCGGAATGGTATCTGTTGAGACTATAGATCAACTTTTCAATGCTGCCCAGGCTCTCAGTAAACAACCGAGGCCAAAAGGAGACAGGCTGGCAATTGTTACAAATGCAGGCGGACCAGGCGTTTTGGCTACTGATCTTCTGGTTAAACTCGGAGGGCAGCTTGCACCTTTATCAGATGATGCAATTCATGATCTGAATAAGATACTTCCTCCTATGTGGAGCCATAATAACCCTATTGATGTGCTGGGAGACGCAAGCGAAATAGAATATGGTGGAGCGCTTGAAGTGCTGATTCAGGAAAACACCATAGATGCAATTCTTGTTATCCTTACTCCTCAGGCTATGACTGATCCGGTTGCTATCGCAAAGGAAGTAGTCAGAATATCAAAAAAATACAATAAAACCATTCTTGCCAGCTGGATGGGAAGTGCAGATGTAAAAGAAGGTCAGGAAATTCTTGATCAGGGTAAAATACCAACTTTTGTTGTTCCTGAAAAGGCAGTTACTACTTTTATGGATATGGTGAAATATACCAAAAATATTGATCTGTTATATCAGACACCAGCCAACATTCCATCACAATTTGCCCCCGAAAAAGAAAAGACCAGGGAATTATTTAAAAAAATTGTAGATGAAAACAGATATATACTTAATGAAACTGAGGCAAAAGAAGTATTGAGAAATTACCAGATACCAGTTACTCAATTTGAATTGGCTACTACTGAGGATGAAGCAGAAGCTATAGCTGAAAAGATTGGCTATCCTTTGGTAATGAAAATAGCTTCCCCTGATATTCTTCATAAGACAGATGCAGGAGGAGTGGCCCTGGGAATTGAATCAAAGGAAATTGCCAGAAAGAAATTCAGAAAAATCATGGAATCAGCAAGGAATTATAAGCCAGATGCAGATATTCATGGGGTTATGATCGAAGAAATGGTAGATAAAAAATTTGAACTTATCATTGGTTCTAAAAAAGATCCTATTTTTGGCCCTATTATTATATTTGGAATGGGAGGAGTTGCTGTTGAAGTTTTTAAAGATCTCAATGTGGCTTTACCTCCTCTTAATATGGCCCTTGCACAAAGGCTTATAGAGAATACAAAAATATACAAACTGCTTCAGGGCTACAGGGGAATGAAAGGTGTAGATATCAAATCAATTCAGTTCCTGCTCTATAAGTTTGCGTACCTGATCATGGATTTTCCTGAAATAAAGGAGATTGATATAAATCCTTTCGCAGTCGATGAGCATTCAGGAGTAGTACTCGATGCCAAAATAGTTCTCGATGAAGAAGCAATAGAGAATAATGTTCAGGCATATGATCACCTGATGATTGCACCTTACCCTGCTGAATTTACCTATAATGTTAAATTACTCGATGATACAGAAGTGCTGATAAGGCCAATTAAACCCGAAGACGAGCCAAATGAAAAGGAAATGTTTGCGAATTTCTCAAAACAAACCTTGTATTTCAGGTTCTTTGGTTATATTAAAGATATCACTCATGATATGCTAACCAGGTTTACTCAGATTGACTATAACAGGGAAATGGCACTGATAGGTGAAATAGTCGAAGAAGGTAAAACAAAAATGATCGGTGTATCAAGAATAGTTAGTGACCTTGAAAACCATACAGCTGAATTTGCTATTGTTGTTGCAGACCCGTGGCAGGGAAAAGGAGTTGGGGCTCATCTTATGGATAAAATTCTAGAAGTCGCAAGGAAAAAAGGAATCAAAAAGATCTATGCATCAGTTATGAAAGCCAATGACACCATGGTCCAAATGTTTAAATCAAGGGATTTCATTTTTACCAGCGTAGATATAAATGTTTATTATGTTGAACGTGAAGTATAATCGTTAATAAATATTGATTAATAAAAGAACCCTCATTTGCATTTGAATGAGGGTTTTTTTATTATAAAAATCATTATATCTGATGATGGATTAAAAAAGTTTAATTTAAAAATAATTGCATCGCAACCCTTTAATAATTTAACATAATTCTTAAATCTGTTTTTTTAATGGTTTATTATTCAGGCAGAAAAAATAGTTCATTTTTTTTGGATTTTTAAGGAATTTTAATTGGTAATTATATCATTGAGTTAGGAATTTATTACTACCTTTGCCGGCTTATTTTAAATTGAAAAAAATTAATCATGAATAAAAAACGAGTTTATACTTTCGGCAATAAAAAAGCTGAAGGTGACAGTACTATGAAAAATCTGCTGGGAGGAAAAGGTGCGAACCTGGCGGAAATGTGCCTTCTGGAATTACCGGTTCCAGCCGGACTAACAATTACAACAGATACCTGTAACGAATATTATGCAAATAACAATCAGTTACCTGCCGGATTGATGGATGAGGTCTGGAAGGGAATGGAATTTGTTGAAGAAGCAATGGGTATGAAATTTGGAGATCCGGAAAATGCCCTTCTTATGTCTTGCAGGTCAGGAGCAAGGAGTTCCATGCCGGGAATGATGGATACGGTTCTTAATATTGGTCTGAGTTCTAAGACCATACCGGGTCTTATAAAAAAAACCAATAACCCCCGATTTGTTTATGACTCTTACAGAAGGCTTATAATGATGTATGCAGATGTTGTTATGGATAAAGCGGAAGGACTTGAGAAGAATATCAGGAGGCAACTGGATGAAATGCTTGACGAATACAAGCATTCAAAAGGATATAATTCTGATACTGAATTGACAACTGACGATCTCAAGTTTTTATCTGACGAATTTAAAAATAAAGTAAAATCGGTTCTCGGTGCAGAATTTCCCGACGACGCAAGAGCTCAGCTCGAAGGAGGAATAAAAGCTGTTTTTAAAAGCTGGAATGGTAAAAAAGCTGTTTCATATAGAAGGATAGAGGGTATTCCGGATGATTGGGGAACAGCTGTAAATGTTCAGGCAATGGTATTTGGAAATATGGGAGAGTCGTCAGCTACAGGAGTTGCATTTACAAGGAATCCGGCAACTGGTGAAAATCTGTTCTATGGAGAATGGTTAATAAATGCACAGGGTGAAGATGTAGTTGCCGGGATCAGAACTCCAAGCCCGCTAAATAATGATACGAAAAATGAGCAAAATAAACATTTGCTTTCTATGCAGGAAATATATCCTGAAATTTACAGGGAGCTTGATGATATAAGAACAAGACTTGAAGCCACATTTAAAGACATGTTGGATATTGAGTTCACAGTTCAGGAAGGAAAGCTCTATATGCTGCAGTGCAGAGTAGGTAAGAGGACAGGGACCGCAGCACTCAATATGGCTATGGATATGTTCAAAGAAGGCATGATCGACGAGAAAAAACTTGTGATGAGAGTAAATCCTGATCAGCTTGATGAATTGCTTCACCCGATAGTAAATCCAAATTCAGAAAAGAAAGCCGCTCCTGTTGTTAAAGGCTTACCTGCTGGTCCCGGAGCTGCAGTGGGTAAAATAGTTTTCACGGCAGAAGATGCAGTTGCATGGACAAGACGAGGTGAAAAAGTAATTCTCGTAAGAAAAGAAACCAATCCTGAAGATGTTGAAGGAATGAGGGTTTCTGATGGTATTCTCACAGCACTTGGAGGTATGACATCACATGCAGCACTTGTTGCACGGGGCTGGGGTAAATGTTGTATAGTCGGAGCAGGTACTATGGACGTGAATGAAGATGCAAAAATTGCAGTTATCAAAGGAAGTGGTTTAACATTGAAAGAAGGAGATGTTATTACAATGAATGGAACAAAAGGTCATGTTTATAATACCGAACTTGAACTGATGGATGCCACTGAAAATCCACGATTTAAAGAGTTTATGGCCGTTGCAGATAAATACCGTAAAATGGGTGTTCGTACCAATGCCGATACTCCTGAGGATGCTCAGACTGCCAGAGATTATGGTGCTGAAGGCATTGGACTTTTCAGGACAGAGCATATGTTTTATGGAAAAGGTGCAGATGAACCATTGTTCGTTCTTAGAAAGATGATACTCAGCTCGAATGATAAAGAAAGAATTGACGCTATAAATGAACTGTTTCCATATGTTAAAAGGGATATGAAGGGTACTTTGGCTGTCATGGACGGGCTACCTGTAACTTTCAGGTTACTGGATCCTCCTTTACATGAATTTGCACCTCAAACACCTGAAAAACAAGCAGAGATAGCTAAATTAATCGGTATTTCAACTGAAGAAGTTGTCAAGAGAGTTGACAAACTTCATGAAACAAATCCAATGATGGGTCACAGGGGAGTAAGATTGGGAATTACATACCCTGAAATTACTGAAATGCAGTTCAGGGCACTTTTTGAGGCGTCAGCGGAACTTATCAAAGAAGGAAAAAACCCAATGCCTGAAATTATGGTGCCGGTTACAAGTGAAGTCAATGAACTGAATTTTTCGAAAGTAATATTTGACAGGGTTAAGAAAGAAGTTGAAGCAAAATTTGGATTGGCAGAGCTCAAATGTCTCTACGGAACCATGATAGAAATTCCGAGGGCTTGCCTTCTTGGAGGCAAAATGGCAAAAACAGCCGAATTCTTCTCTTTTGGAACTAACGACCTGACTCAGATGACTTTTGGTTTCAGCAGGGATGATGTCAGTGGTTTTATGCATGATTATCTCGATAAAAAGATCATTTATGCCGATCCCTTCCAGACCATTGATCAGGATGGAGTTGGTCAATTAATAGAAATGGCAGTTAAAAAAGGTAGAGCTACCAGAGAAAAGCTTAAAGTTGGTATCTGTGGAGAACAGGGAGGTGATCCGGCTTCAGTAGAATTTTGCAATTCAGTTGGACTGAATTATGTGTCATGTTCACCATTCAGGGTTCCTATTGCAAGGCTCGCAGCAGCTCAGGCAGCTATCAAAGCTGAGAAAAAGTAATTTAAAATAATTATCATAAAAGAAGCTCTCAGTTTGAGGGCTTTTTTTATGCTCCAGACTTTCTAATCAAATAGTAATTGAAATTAGTCAACATTTGTCAGTCAACAGTCATCAGTCAGCTATCAAAAGTCATATGTCAGTTGTAAACAGACAATCGATGGAAATTAAAAAAAACCTAAATCGTAAATCGAACATCGTACTTCATAAATCGTATTTTTCCATCAACCATTAACCATTAACAATTAAATTTTCTACTTTTAGCACTGATAAAAAAAACAATTACATTATCAGGCTATTCAGAAAAAGGAGTATTGAACAGATTCTAAGGCAGTCATAAGGAGAGGAACATTCAGGATTGAAACAAAACCCCAAAATCAAAGACCTTACTTCATTGGGTATGGCTGCTATTATTGGAGCCGGGATAGATACAGCCAGAAATAATGCATTGAAAATACTAATCTCTCAATAATTTGAACAACGATACAGTAATGGAGAATATGAGCAATCTGATTTTGTACTTAAAAAAATAAAAATGTTTATATTTTTTGCTTTTTGTTTATAACCGTGACAATCGTTGTTATTTATCGATATTAAAATTTATAATTAAAGGCGAATGCCAATCATTCAATCCTGCTTCTTTACCATCACTTTTTATATAATCTAAATAAACATTTAATTCGATCTTTTTTAACAATGTATTTTTGTCATATTGAACAGGTAATGTCCAGTTTCCATTTTTATCTAAATCTATTGTATTTTTCCCATCAATTAAAAAGTCTGCTTTTTTAATAATAGCTTTAATGGCGTTTGGATTCCAGGGTCCATAATTGATTTTCAAATTATCCATTTTTAAATTTAGTAAAACTGTTTTTTTTACGTTAGTACTTATTTGTGGAACTCCCAAATTGACAATTTTATAAATATTTAGGTTTTTTTCTTCAATCAGTCTGAAATCGTCGCCTGATAACGATACTGTTAAATCAGCAGTATAATGATCATTATACATAAAAACTTTTGTTGCATTAAGATTTAAGCTTTTTACATATGTATAATTGGGGTTATTTTCCTCCGGAGGTCCGATGGTAAAATAAACTACAGATTCATCCAGTATTTTGCCTGAAGATTCATTTAATGTAATTTTAAGCTTATAATCTGTTGATTTGGGAGTGGGATCTGCAAATTCGGAAATTAATATTTTGGGTCTGTATTGTATCATACTGTTTGGGTTTAAGATAATAGGGTTTTGAGATTCGATTACTTTGTGAATCTTTTTATTATTTTGCCCCCAAAACTCATAGGTAACGTTCACTGTCTTAGTTTGTGCATTTGAAGAATTTGCTATTTGCAATTCTTTAAATTGAATTTCTTCAACATTTGAAGGAATAGAATCGTATTTTATGTTAGATCCATCTCTAAAACTGTATCCGAATTGTTTTTGATAATCATAACAAAAATCATAAGATACAGGAGGTGTTTTCACTTTATTGAATGCCATTCCTCTGTGAGTAATATTTAAAGTTTGCAATCTATCTGCACAATTAATTTGTTTCGGAATCGATAATGTAACAAATTTGGCATTGAATTCCATTTTACTGATTTGGAAATCAGAAAAAGATCTGGCTTTGTAACACAAATTTCCACTATATGTTGTACTTGCCGGATCATTTAAGTAGAATGTATGATTATTATAACCAACAACAATAAAAGCATGTTCATCTACAGGAGAAAATACAATCACTGGATACCCTAATGCTAATCTGTCTTTGAGATATCCTTCAAGTTTAAATGTACTCAAAATTGTAAATAATTTTCTATCAGGTAAAACTCCGGTTCTATCCTTGATCATTTGTGCAATATCACTCCTGTAGCGGAAGCCGTATTGTCCAATGCCTCCTTCATCCACTCCCGTCATTCCGATAATACTATTGATTTCAGCCCAATCACTATGTTCAATACCCTCACATAACATCTGAATGCAAGCTGCCCAACAATATTGAGATTCACCTTGATTATAGTGTGGAATCTGAAGAGTGGGTGCAGAAACAGGAGGAGATTCGTAAAAATAGCCATGGTACTTTGAAAAATGTTTGGTTTTGAGTTTAAGGTAACTTACATTTTCAATTGTTATTCCTGAAGTAGGATATACCTCAACAGCACCTGATTCGGGGTCAATTAATCCTCCTATTCCATCATAGTTTTTATTTTTAAGTTCTGCTGGAACTGGAATTAAAATTTCAATATCTTTTAAAAAATTTAAACCTGTAGGTTGACAACCGATTACAAAATGGTATTTTAAATCTCCATCAAAAAAATCTTCAGGTCTGTATGCATTAAGTGTAATTGTATTCATGGCATCCAATGCACCAGAAGGAATTGAAATCTTCACTCCGTTTTTTAGTTCCAATGTTCCTCCTTCAGATCCGATTGAGGATGAGATTTCATCGATCACCTCAATATTTGGATTTTCATTTTCTTTATCGCACGAGAGCAAACTAAATAGAAAAAATATAACGGAAACAGAAAGATATTTAATAACATTTTTCATAGTAATGATTTTAAGAAAGTAAGAACTTTTGAATTTAAGTAAACAATTGAATGAAATTTGCCAGATAAATTATTTATTGAGGGAAACAATTTCTCTATACTGACATTTCCGGTTCCTGTTAAAAGAAATTTCATTCAGGATATTTTATACAAAGTTAAATTGTATTATAATCAAAATCAATAGCAGATTAAAAAATTTTTCAAATTTTTCTTTTTTTTGAAAAGCATAATACAAATAAAATCTCATGATTCTGAAGAAATTTAAATCAGCGATTAAATTTCAGTTTTAGATTTTTTAAGCAACTTCAACATATAAAATTGCTTTACAATTTTTGAAGTTTTTTTAGAAAGTGATTATATTTGAGCATCGAATTTTTTAAAATATTTCAATCGTTAGCAATGTTGAGATTATTCAGACGAAAAAGCATTGATGAGATCCTCAGACAATCAGTTTCAGAGGGTGATTCCGGGCTTAAGCAAAAACTAAATGTACGTGACCTGACGTCCCTGGGTATTGCTGCTATTATTGGAGCGGGAATATTTAGTACTATAGGCAATGCAGCAGTAAATGGAGGACCAGCAGTATCGATTCTTTTTATTTTTACTGCAATGGCTTGTGGCTTTTCAGCTTTGGCTTATGCACAGTTTGCCAGTACTATTCCTATAAGCGGGAGTGCCTATACTTATGCTTATGCTTCAATGGGTGAACTAATAGCCTGGATTATAGGATGGGATCTGATTATGGAATATGCCGTAGGAAATATAGCTGTTGCAATATCATGGTCTGATTATTTCACTGCTTTACTTAATGGTATGGGTTTGCATATACCAGAGCATTTTTCTGTGGATTATCTATCAGCTTCGAGGGGGTTTTCAGAAGCTTCTGCTTTATTAGGTTCAGGGCAAAGTTTTGAATCATTAAAATTTGGGTTGCAGGAATCATTTATGGCCTGGTCCAATGCTCCTGAAATCCTTGGTGTAAAAATAATTGCTGATGTTCCCGCATTTGCAATAGTAGTTTTCATTACGTCTCTGGTTTATATTGGTATTTATGAGTCAAAAGTAGCAGGAAATATAATGGTTATTCTTAAGCTTCTGATTCTGTTTGTTGTAATAGGAGTTGGTGCTTTTTATGTGAACCCGTCAAACTGGAGTCCATTTGCACCGAACGGGCTTGGAGGAGTAATGAAAGGTGTTGCAGGTGTTTTTTTCGCTTATATCGGTTTCGATGCAATAAGTACCACTGCAGAGGAATGTAAAAATCCCCGGCGGGATCTTCCGAGGGCTATGATCTATTCATTGCTTATCACTACAGTCCTTTATATATTGATCAGCCTTGTTCTGACAGGTATGGTGCATTACAGTAAACTTGGGGTAGGCGATCCTTTGGCTTTTGCTTTTCAATATGTCAATATGGATAAGTTGTCAGGCATAATAGCCTTTAGTGCAGTTATTGCAATGGCTTCGGTGCTATTGGTTTTCCAGGTAGGTCAACCCCGTATCTGGATGAGCATGAGCAGGGATGGATTATTGCCTCCTGTTTTTTCAAAGATCCATTCAAAATTCAGAACTCCTTGGTTTGCAACACTTATTACAGGTATTTTGGTAGCTGTACCAAGTCTTTTTATGAACCTCACTGAAGTTACCGACCTGACCAGTATAGGTACTCTTTTTGCTTTTATTCTGGTCAGTGCAGGTGTTATCATTATGGATAAGAATAATACAGTCAGAGGTTCTTTCAGGATACCATTTATTTCCTCAAGAAAGTTTTTGCCACTTGTCTGGATACTAATTTCCTTAATCATGCTTGTTTTTTTTAATGAAGAACTTACAGGATTTTTTAAGGAACTCAATATTTCTGATTGGGATGTATTCAAGCACGAAATTCCTGTAATTTTATTTTGGATATCAGCTGCCCTGCTTACTTATTTTGCTGTAAAAAATGACTTTTCATTGATTCCTGTGCTTGGATTGCTCACAAATCTTTACCTGATTTCTCAGTTGGGGATCACTAACTGGCTCCGGTTTTTAATATGGCTGGTAATCGGTTTGATCATATATTTTTCATATGGGCATAAAAAAAGTAAGCTTAACAAAGTTCTAATGTAATTTTTTTTGATTTTTTTTTCATAAAAAGGTGATAATTAAATAAAAACAATTACTTTTGCAGTCCATTTTAAAAAAGTAATAACAGATAACGATGGATATATTTAAATTGCAGGGAGAAAAGAGGGAAAACTTTGGCAAAAGAGGTGCTAAAGATGCCAGAAATAATGAAACCATACCTTGTGTTTTATATGGTGGTAAGGAGTCATTTAATTTTACAGTTAAGCCTCTTGAAGTTAAACATCTGGTATATAATCATTCATTTCAGATTGTTGAACTAAATCTTGAAGGAAAATCAATCAGGGCAATATTAAAGGACATTCAGTTTCATCCTGTAACTGATGAGATTCTTCATATTGATTTTCAGGAACTGGTAGAAGGGAGAAAGGTTAAAGTCTCAGTGCCGGTAGTTTTCACCGGAGCTTCTAAAGGAATTAAGGAAGGTGGAGCTTTGATGCCACTGATGAGGAAAGTAATTATCAGGACCATTCCTGAAAAGCTTGTAAACAATATTAAAGCAGATATTTCATCTTTGGGACTGGGACAATCAATCAGGGTTAAAAGCCTCTCAACTCCTGATGGTATTCAAATTATGCATGATGAAAATACACCGGTAGCATTTATTGAGATACCGAGATCACTCAAGAGTGCAAAGGACGCAGCTACCAAATCAGGCAAATAGGAACAAGTCAATAATAAGCAATGAAAAAGCCATTCGTGATAATGAATGGCTTTTTTATTTATACAGAATTATTATGCTATTTTGTCTTGAGAATGAATAAAATTTATTTTTGCTCAAAAGTTTTAACAAATTGTTTGATCCAGTCTGTGGTTAAAGATTTTGGTCTTTCAAGCGGGAAATTAAGAGCCCTGCTCCAGACTGATGCAGCCAACACACCTAAAGCTCTTGAAACTCCAAACATAACCGTATAATAATCATATTGACGGAACCCATAATGAACAAGTAAGGCACCACTGTGAGCATCCACATTAGGCCAGGGATTTTTTACTTTACCCAGAGAAATGAGTGTCGGAGGAATATGTTCGAATAATTTCCATATGACCCGGATCAAACTGGAATCATTAATATTTCTCTGAGCAAATTCCTGCTGTGCTGTAAAGCGGGGATCGGGTATCCGGAGAACAGCATGTCCATAACCTGGTATTACACGGCCAGCAGCTATGGTTTTGTGTATATATGCAATAATCTCTTCATCTGATGGTGACTCAGTCCCAAGATCTTCTATCATCTCAAAAACCCATTTTATTACCTCCTGATTTGCCAGTCCGTGCAGAGGTCCGGCCAGAGCATTGATGCCAGCAGAAAGAGAGAAATATACATCACTCAATGTTGAGTTTACAAGGTGAGTAGTGTGGGCTGAGGCATTGCCACCTTCATGATCGGCATGAATAGTAAGGTATAATCTCATCAATTCCATGAACCCATGATCATTATTGCCAAGCATATGAGCATAATTTCCACCCCAGTCAAGATTCGGGTCAGGAGCTATATGAACACCGTTATTGTATTTTCTGTTAAATATATAAGCACCAAGATAAGGAAGATTAGCTATCAGGTTCATTGAGTCTTCATATGTAGCATCCCAATAATCTGATTTTTTCATTCCTTCTGAATATCGCTCTTCGAATATGCTGTTGTTTCTTAAAGCCAGAATGCCAATACTTAGCATAGTCATAGGATGAGTGCTATCGGGCATAGTGTCAATTATATTTTTGACGTATTGTGGAAAGTTCACTCTTTTTTTCCAGTCATCTGTCAGCCATTTGACATCATCATCTGTAGGGAGCTCTCCTGTGAGCATCAGCCAGAATAGTCCTTCAGGCAGAGGCTCAGTCCCATTATTGGCCGATGGTAATTTTGCCTGAAGTTCAGGAATTGAAAATCCCCTGAATCTGATTCCTTTATTTGGATCCAACTCTGAGGTTTCATAAATAAGTGACTTCAGATCCCTCATTCCTCCATATACCTTTCCAATAGTTGATTCATCAATTATCTTGTCACTGTGATTTTTGAGGATTTCTTTAATATCATTTCCCAGTAGCAGTGCTTTTTCCTGAAATAGGGATTTTAATCTATCCATGCTGTCGTTTTGTTTAAATAATTCAAATTAATACGTAAAATTCAAAATTAAATTTTAAAATTTAAAATAAACTTAAAAAAAACTTTATTTGAGTAATTTAAATTGGTTCAAGATTAAATAATGTCATCAATTTGTTTATATTTAATGCAACATGAGGTCTGTAGACATTTGTTGTTAAGAGCTGCTCCTGATACCCACCGTGATGAATCCCTACCAATTGTCGGACAGACCTCTCATCACAAAATTTTAAAAAAAAACCAATTTTTTTGCTAATATTTTATGCTTTAGTCAGATATTTGAGGTTTTATTTTTTCTTACTATGATTCTTTTTGAAAAACACATTCTCAATAACGGAATTAAACTATTGCTGAATGTTGATAAAAATACACCACTTACTGCATTTAATATAATGTATAATGTAGGCTCCAAGCATGAAGAGGAGAATAAGACCGGATTGGCTCACCTCTTTGAACATCTGATGTTTTCGGGTTCAAAAAATGTTGAAGATTTTGATTACCACACTCAGATTGCAGGCGGTGATAACAATGCATTCACTAACAATGATATCACAGATTTTTATATTACTTTGCCTTCAGTCAATATTGAAACTGCCCTATGGCTTGAATCAGACAGAATGGTTAATCTTGAATTGACAAAAAAGCAATTTGAAACTGAAAAAAAGGTTGTTATTGAGGAGTTTAAGGAAACCACCCTAAATGTGCCATATGGCGATATGTGGCATCACTTATCAGATATGTGTTATACTATTCATCCTTATAAATGGCCTACAATTGGTAAAAGCATTGATCAGATTAAAGAAATCTCAGTTAATGATGTGGTTAAGTTCTATGATCAGTTTTATAGTCCTAGCAATGCAATCATTTCTATAAGTGGAAATTTTGATCCTGATAAAATACTAGGAATGACTGAAAAATGGTTTGGTAATATTTCTAAGAAAACATATAATGAAGTAATATTACCTGCAGAGCCGCTTCAAACCCATTATAAAGAACATGTGGTAACGGACAATGTCCCATCAAATGCAGTTTATCTAGCGTTTCATGTTGTGGGAAGAAATGATGACAAATATTACACTCATGATATAATAAGCGATATCCTGGGCAGAGGCCGGTCGTCAAGACTTTATCAGAAACTTGTTAAGGAAAAGGAGTTTTTCTCAGAGATTCATGCTTATATTACCGGTAGTATTGAACCCGGATTGCTGATAATTGAAGGTATGATATCTGACAATATTGATGTAGGGCAGGCTGTGCAAAGTATTTTTGATGAATTAAATCGTTTGAAGATGGAATTGATCGAAGAATATGAACTTCAGAAATTAAAGAATAAAATGGAGAACCAGCTGGCATTCGAAGAAGTTAATATACTAAACAAAGCAATAAATCTGGCTCAGTATGAGTTGTTGGGCAATCCTGACATGATTAATAACCAGATGGATTTTTACAAAATGGTTACTCCCGAAATGATCAGGAGTGAAGCAGAAAACATTTTTGAACTGAAAAATTGTTCAAAATTGATATATTTAAAAAAATAATAGTTAATAAACAAAAAAAATAATATGTACAGAACACATAATTGTGGAGAATTAAGACTGAAAGATGTAGGAAAACAAGTGACATTAAGTGGTTGGATACAATCTGGCAGAGACCTGGGAGGTCTGACTTTTATTGACCTAAGAGACAGATATGGTATCACCCAACTTGTTTTTTCAATGGATGATAATACTGAACTTTGTGAAAAAGCCCGCAGACTTGGAAGGGAATATGTTATTGCAGCTACCGGTGTGGTAATGGAACGCTCAAATAAAAACATGAACAGGGAAACAGGAGATGTAGAGATAGCTGTTAAAGAATTTGATATTTTAAATTTCTCAAAAGTTCCACCATTTACAATCGAAGATGAAACTGATGGAGGAGATGAGCTGAGAATGAAATATCGCTACCTTGATATAAGAAGAACTCCTGTGAAAAATAATCTCGTTTTTCGTTCCAAATGTTCTCTTGAAGTCAGAAAGTATCTCGACGAACAGGGATTTATTGAAGTGGAAACTCCTTTTTTAATCAAAAGTACTCCTGAGGGGGCAAGAGATTTTGTTGTGCCCAGCCGTCTAAATCAGGGTACATTTTATGCCTTGCCCCAATCTCCACAGACTTTTAAGCAATTGCTAATGGTTTCGGGTATGGATAAATATTACCAGATCGTCAAGTGTTTCAGAGACGAAGACCTCAGAGCAGACAGACAACCGGAATTTACCCAGATTGACTGCGAGATGTCATTTATTCATCGTGATGATGTGCTCGATACTTTTGAAGGACTGACCAAGCACTTATTTAAATCTTTACTATATGTAAATCTCGATGATTTTCCACGTATAAGTTATGACGACGCATTGAAATACTATGGTTCCGACAAGCCTGACATCCGTTTTGACATGAGGTTCACAGAACTCAATGAACTGGCCAAAGGAAAGGGATTTTCAATTTTCGATGAAGCTGAACTTATAGTCGGGATATGTGTGAAAAATGTGAATTTGTCAAACAAGGAACTCAAGGAACTAACTGAATGGTTACGAAGACCTCAGATTGGTGCACAGGGGCTGGTTTACATACGATATAATGAAGATGGAACTTTGAGATCATCAATCGGCAAGTATTTTTCTGAAGATGAATTGAACGGATGGAAATCTGTTTTAAATGCTGAATCTGGTGATTTGATTCTGATCTTATCAGGCGAAAAGGAAAAAACAAGAAAGCAGTTGAGTGAACTCAGGCTTGAAATGGCAAAAAGACTTGGATTAATGAAGGAAGGAGAATTCAAACCGCTCTGGGTTATTGATTTTCCTTTGCTTGAGTGGGATGAAGAAGCAGGTAGATTTTTTGCAATGCACCACCCATTCACATCTCCTAAAAAGGATGAAGTAGATAAAATGATGAGTGGTGATTTTGAAACTTTAAAACATCTCAAGGCTGACGCATATGATCTGGTAATAAATGGCAATGAGATCGGAGGAGGATCTATACGTATTTATGACCGTGATTTGCAGGCTAAGAATTTCAATCTGCTTGGATTTTCACCTGAAGAAGCTGAAAAACAATTTGGTTTTCTGATGGGGGCTTTTGAATACGGAGCTCCTCCACATGGTGGTATTGCGTTTGGTTTTGACAGGCTTTGTGCTGTTATGAACAACCAGACAACAATCAGGGATTATATAGCTTTCCCCAAAAACAATCAGGGTAAGGATATTATGATTGATGCACCTGACACCATTGATGAAAAACAACTTGATGAACTTGGTTTATCACTTAAACCTTTAAACTGATTACTTATGAAGTCAAAGCTACTACAGGTTTTCAGGTCAAAGTGGAAATTTCAATATTTCGGTCTGATTAAGCTTCCATCCCTAATTTTCTGGGGAATCAGAATAAAATATATTGACAGTGACAGGGCAGAAGTGATGATACCATACCGATGGACAACACAAAATCCATTCAAATCAATATATTTTTCTGCAATTGCAGGGGCCGCTGAACTTGCTACAGGCCTGCTTGCTTTTCTTGCAATTGAGAGCAATGATGTATCGTTTCTGGTAGTGGGTGTAAATGGGAAATTTTATAAGAAAGCAACAAATAAAACCGTTTTTATCTGCGACCAGGGAGAAATGATCAGAGAGAGCATAAGTAAGGCAGTTTCATCAGGACAGGGTGAAACACTGACTGTAAGATCATTGGGATACAATGAAGAAAATGAACTTGTGGCTGAATTTGAATTTACATGGTCTTTCAAAAGAAGAAAGTGAAATTGGTCAGTTTATGATTTTATTATGACAGACCCCAAAAGTTTAAAGACAATAAGTATCATTCAATTGCATAAATAAAAATGACGCTGAACTTAATTGAGAATTTTTTGTTTTACTAGATGTTGAACAAAATCATTTAATAATCTTATAAAAACTAAAATTATGGCATTAGATTGGATAAAAAAGGTGCTTTTCGGAGCAAAATCAGTTGCAAAATCTGCCGCTGACAAAGTTGAGGACGTTGCAGAAGATGTAGTGGAGGAAGCTAAAGAGATTTACGAAGACGTTTCTGTGGTTGCAAAGGATGTTATTGAAAAAGGTAAAGAAGTTACAAAAAATGTGGCTGACAAAGTAGAGGTTGTAGCGGGAGATGTAATGGAAAAAGCCAAAGTCGTGTATGACGATGCAGCTGTTATTGCCGGCAATGTTTATGAAAAAGGGAAGGAAGTCACAAAGACCGTAGTTGACAAGGTGGAAGATGTAGCCGGAGATGTTATTGAAAAAGGTAAAGACGCTTTTGAAGATGCAAAAGAATTTGCTAAAGATGTATTTGATAAAGACAAAGATGAGGCTGAAAAATCAGCTGATATTGCTGAAGCAAAAGTTGAGGAAATAAAAAAAGATACCGGAGAACCTAAGGTATAGTAAATTAATAAAAAATTGATTAAAAGGGCATTGACAAAGTTGATGCCCTTTTTTGTTTTTAAATATTCCTGAAATTACAGGCATGTAAAAATAATGAAATTGAAAAAATGGATTTATCGATGAATTAAATATTAAAATTTTCTAACAGCAATAAAATACCATGTATAAAATTTTTTTTGTAATCTAATTTGATATACCTTTACACAAAATTAGACTTTGCCCAAGTGGGTAAGGCCTTATTGTATATAGAGACGAACATATTAATAAACCAAAACTCGACCTGAGATGAAGAATATTTATTCTCATTTTGTATATAACATTATTTGTCTGACAAATAATTATAAGTTTTTCAATAATATTTTAAAAACAAAAAATCATAAATACATTCATCATAGAAATGCTTTGAGTATTTTATTTTTTGTAATACTGTCCACATCCGGTTTTTCAAAGAATGAATTAAAATTTATACCAACAACAGGATGCAATGACTTGTTTATCTCTGAGTATGTAGAAGGTACCAGCAATAACAAGGCGATTGAAATATTTAATCCTACAAATTCAACTATTACACTTACCGGCAATTATCAATTGAAATTTTATTTTAATGGCTCATTAACTGCTGGTACAACAATTTCACTGGTTGGTTCAATAGCTCCAAATGATGTTTTTGTAATTGTATCCAATTCAGCCAGTGCACCTCTATTGGCATTGGCAGATCAGACTTCCACAGCCTCTTTTTTTAATGGTGATGATGCTATTGAATTATACAAAAACATAACATATACAACTTTGGATGTAATAGGTCAGATAGGTTTTGACCCAGGAACAGAATGGGGTAGCGGATTAACTTCTACAGCTGATAATACATTGCGCCGGAAATTCATAATTAATTCAGGTGATCCTGTGGGAAATAATGTTTTTGATCCTGCAATTGAATGGGATGGCTTTATTACTGATGATTTTAGTGGATTAGGTATTCATTATAGTGCATTATGTGCCTGTGTGCCCACCGAGATTGCACCTTCTAATGTTACAATAATAGACAGTGAATGTCAGGTAGAGTGTGTGGTCGGTGGAGGAATTATTAATGCTCCTGAGGGCACACAATGCCCCGATTATTATTCTCTTCAGTATCAGATAAATGGACAGGAATGGAGTTTGACATTACCTGTGTATGATCAGGATGGTCCTCCACAGACGATAAAAACGAGATGCTCATGTGACAATAATCCGGAAATGACAAGTCCTGAATCTGAGCCAGTAACAACTGTGCCGGGAGAATGTGTTCATCCACAATCACCGGTTATTGAAATTACTGATAACATTTGCCCATCATCAGAAGGCAGTATTTTTTCAGAAGGGTGTGGAGCAGGAAATATGCTGGAATGGGCTGTAAATGAAGAAGGACCCTGGAGTGAAAATACACCTGAATATACAAATTACTCATTTACAGTTTATGCAAGATGCAGAAATATAGAAAACAATTGTTTAAGCGAGATTGCGAACGAAACAACTTCACCAGAGATATGTATCAACCCTGATCCTGATATTTCCAATGAGGGTGGACCAACTATTTCTGATCCATGTACCTGTGCGGGAAATGGTCAATTTGATGAAGAAGTTGTGATCTCTTCGTTGACGGGTGAAATATGGGAAGTATATTCAAATACAAATTATCTTGATCCGATGACTTTAATTCCATTTGTTACCGGGACAGTTTTTAATGAAAATCCTGTTGGAAGTGGTCAATATACATTGGTAGGAAAACATTTGGATGATCTTGGTTACAGCCTGACTGTGACTAATGGTACTGATACTCTTACAATTTCAAATGAGTGCTGGTACCCCGATCCTGTAATCTCAGGATTAGATGATGATTATTGTTCAAATGAACCCTCAGTGACTTTAACAGGTTATGCTGAACTTGGTGATGGAAGCGGGCCGGCACCGGTAGAATCAGAGAGTTTTTCAATCGACGGTACCACATCTTCAGTTTTTGATCCTGAACTATTAGGTCCAGGCACTTACGAAGTGATTTATGAGTTTAATGCACAGGACGATAACCCTGATTCACATCATCCTGGTTGTATTGCATTTGATACTCTCCAAGTTATAGTAAATCCTGCTCCGGTTGTTAATGCTGCCAGCAACAGCCCTGTTTGTGAGGGAGGTGTTCTGAATTTATTCGAAAATGGAGGTAATGCAACGGCATGGATTTGGACAGGACCAGGTAATTTTTCATCTATAGTACAAAATCCTGTAATTTCAAATGTTACAGAAACCGCTGAAGGAAAATATTTTGTTACTGGTACAATTGGTCAATTTGGGTGCTATGCAACTGATAGTGTTGAAGTTGCAGTTAGTGATGCCCCGGGTATTCCTATTGTTCATAATATTTCAGTTTGTGAAGGTGGCAGTACATTGATAGTGCCAGAATCTTCAACAGGCGGAGGCGGTGGTGGAACATGCATGGCTTCTGAAGACATGGTCATTAGCGGAATTATTGACGGACCACTAACGGGAGGAATACCAAAGGCTGTAGAGTTTTATGTGATAAATGATATTCCGGATTTAAGTTTGTATGGCTTTGGGAGCGCAAACAACGGAGGTGGTACTGATGGTCAGGAATTTACATTTCCTGCTGTTCCAGCATTGGCAGGAACTTATTTATGGGTTGCTACGGAAAGTACAGCTTTTACACAATTTTTTGGATTCCCCCCAACTTATATAAATGCCAATGCTCCGAATGTAAATGGTGATGATGCTATTGAGCTATTCTTTAATGGTTTAGTTATTGATGTATTCGGAAACATCAATCAATCAGGAACTGGTCAGTCATGGGAATATATGGATGGTTGGGTTTACAGAATTAACAATACAGGTAATGATGGCAATACATTTGTTCAGGCAAACTGGATTTACAGTGGTATTAACGCTGTTGATGGTTATTCGACAAATTCTGCAATGCCAAACCCAATGCCTGTTGGAACTTATACATGTTCATTAGCCAACATAATTCCATTATTTAATTTTTACTCTGATCAGGCACTTTCAAACTTATTGGCTGGACCGGTGGTTTCCTATGATCCACATACTACTCCTTTAAATAGCCCACAAACAATTTGGGTAACCGAAATATATACCTTAGCAGGTTGTGAAAGTGATGCAGTACCGGTAATCATAACTGTATATAATTTGCCGGTTGCTGAAGCCGGAAATAATCAGTTTTACTGTGGATTGCCTTCGAGTATTTCTTTAAATGCCAATTCAAACAGTATTGGTATCTGGACCACAACAGGTGCAGGAATAATTGCAGTTCCGGGAAATAATAATACAACCTACAATACAAATCCCTCAGATCTTGGTAAAACTGTTATTTTTAAATGGACAGCTTTTGCTCCGGCAAATTCTGGTTGTGATAATGCTGTTGACAGTTTTGGACTTACTACAGTGCCAGTTACACCTGATGCAGAATTCAGTTATACTCTTGATGAATATTGTCCTGGAAGCAGTAACCCCACTGTTACTCATACCACAGGAGTTGATGGTATTTATACTTACCAGGCTGTTACACCTGGAACAAATCTGGCATTGAACAGAAAAACGGGAGAAATAAATATGGCTACAAGTGATGAAGGAACATATAATGTAACTAACACAGTTGATGGTAAAGGAAATCTGATTATCACTGGTGTAATTGATGGGCCTATTACCGGGGGATTGCCTAAGGCTATTGAACTGTTTGCCCTGAAAGATATTTATGATTTAAGCAGATATGGGATTGAGAGTGCTAATAATGGAAATGGTTCAACAGGTGTTGAATACACATTTCCAAGCCAGTTTGTAGCAGCCGGAACTTATATATGGCTTGCCTCAGAGGCATTTCAGTTCAATAACTTTTTTGGAGTACCACCTACCTTTGTAAATTCAGTGGCTTCTATAAATGGTGATGATGCAATTGTTTTGTATAATGATGGGCAGCGAATTGACGTTTTTGGTAATGTTAACGTTTCTGGGATTGGTCAACCTTGGGAATATTCTGATGGCTGGGCTTACAGAAAAAATAATACTGTACAGGACGGCACGGTATTTAATTTAAGTAACTGGATTTTCTCAGGTCCTAATGCTCTGGATAATGAAACCTCAAATTCAACAGCAGCCGAACCATGGCCTATTGCTTCATTTTCAACCACTTTGCCAGGTGGATGTAATAATAATTCTCACTCTGAGACGATAATAATTGGAGATTCGCAGGATCCTGTTGTAATTTGTCCTCCGGATTTGATTATTACTTTAGGCCCTGGAGAATGCAGTAAAATTGTATGGTATGACGACCCTGTTGCCACTGATAATTGCTTCGGAGATATTGTAATCAACAAAGTATCAGGACCGGATAAATGGACAGAGTTAACTTTATTAGGAAGTCCTTATACAGTTGAATATGAAGTTTTTGATGCCCATGGTAATGGACCAATTTCATGTTCATTTCAAATAGTGATCAACGGGTACCCAGATCCTGTTCATGTGGTGGTTTGTAATGATGAAGTACAAATTTCACTTGATCAGAATTGTGAGATTCAAATGAGAACTGATATGTTTTTAGAAGGTGGACCTTATAAATGCTATAATCAGTTTGAAATTTATGTTAATGACTCAAATTATAATGGAATTAATGTTAGCAACAAAAAGATAGGATTATTACCAGGTAATTATATAGTTACGATAACAGATGCTGCATTGAACACTAACTCTTGTTCGACTAATATGGTCGTGATGGATAAAATTAAACCTACTATTCAATGTAAATGCCCCGAAGGTGGAGAATTTCCGGTAAATTCAGAATGGATAAGTGAACTTAAGGGTAAATTTACAGATAAAGACAAAACCTTTAATATATCCAATAAATGTTATGATTTTGGCACTGAGGAAATGCTTCCTCAAAATGGATTACATTTCTATGATGTTTTTCCAATTTATGTTTCAAGTTCCGGAAATTATGATATAAAAGCTCAAGATAATAATGAAAAATCAATATTGGGTGTTTATGAGAATTATTTTGATCCCTCCAATGTGTGTAAAAATCTTATAGCAGGTGGTGGGGGTTTTGAGAATACTGTGATTTTGCATTATCTGCAACCTGATAAATCTGTGTATTTACAAGCTGGAAAGAAATACTTAATAGTTGTATCGGATTTTGAAACAGAATATTTAGGTAATTTTAGTATTACAATAAATTCTTCAACAGGTGGACACGTATACTTTGCTGAAGCATTGTATTCTGATGATTGTATTTTACAGGCCTGCTATAATAGTAATACTTCCTACAACTTTATTGTACCAGTTGTATATGATAATTGTGATTATAATATCGAATTATTGGAATCTGAAATTAAGCAAGGATTGAATTGTGGAACTCAGGTTTTGGTAAATACATGGCAGGCAACTGATCTTGGGGGAAATATTGCGACATGTACTCAGGAATATTTATTTCAAGGGTTCGATTTTGTAAACCTTGAATGGCCAAAGAATTATGACAATCTTCCATTTGGTAATAAAATGTTGGAATGCAGTGAGAATTTTCCTGTAGATAATTTTGGAAATCCTCACCCATCTTATACAGGATTTCCTAAAGGGATTGGAACAAATTGTGGATTTGTTGAGATCTTTTATGATGATGAAGTTTATAATTTGGATTGTGGTAAAAAGATTTTAAGAAATTGGATTGTTGTTGATGATTGTCGTGGTATAGTTCACAAGAATGTTCAGATTATAAGAATTACAGATTCAACATTGCCTACATTCTGTCCTCAGAAAAACTTCAGCATACCTGCGAAAGGATACATTTGCAACGCTGATGTGGAAATTCCTGAGATTTCATGTTTGGAAGACAACTGTTGCAGTGATCTAAAATGGTGGATAACAACAGATATGAATTTCCTAATAACAGGAGACCTTAATAACAATGGATATTTTGACAATAATGAGAAATGGGTATTGAAGAATGTACCTATTGGTAAATATGAATTATGTTATCATATTATTGATTGTTGTGGAAATGAAGCCCTGCAATGTATTTTATTTGAAGTATATGATGCAACACCACCGATACCTGTATGTGAGCAATACAAAACAGTTTCACTTACTGTAGCTGGTGATGCAAAGATTTATGCCGCGGGTTTCAATTCAGGATCTTTTGACAATTGCAAACCAGTATATTTCAAAGTGTTGAGAGTAAATAATAATAATGATTATGACGGAGGTTGCTCCGGATTGAACGGTGATGATAACCCAAAGACGGAGATAATTGATGTATGGTATGATGATGAGGTATTCTTCTGTTGTTCTGACGCTGGAAATCAGGTGATGGTTTCAATGAGGGTTTTCGATATTGATCCGGGATTTGGACCAATTGATCCGAAGAGATATTTATTTGGAGGCGACCTATATGGACATTATAATGACTGTTGGAGTATTGTGACAGTTGAATGCAAAATTCCTCCCGCACTCACATGTGCACCAGTGGAGATAAGCTGTGAAGAAAGTCTCGATCCAAATGATAATCCAAAGTTATGGCCAATTACAACAAGCATTTGCGGAGTTGACCTTTCATATACAGATTCTAGGGACAACAGTGTTTGCAGCGCAAATATAACCAGGACATGGACAGCTAAATCTTGTACAAAAACAACACAGTGCAAGCAGTCTATAAAGGTTATTCAAACCACAGCATTTGATCCTTGTACAATTGTTTTTCCATCTGATAAGCAAACTCATTGTACCGGTTCATTACCAGCCGGAGGATTTCCTACATGGGATGAATATCCCTGCAATGTTGTGACTGCAGAAATTATAAAGGAAGACACATTCAAGTTTGTGGAAGGAGCTTGTTACAAAATTTTAAGAGAGTGGGCTGTTATTGATTGGTGTGTATACAAAACAAATGTTGGGGCAGAAGATAATGTTGATGTTGTAACGGGTGCAAGGAAACTGGATTGCAAAAAATTGATAATTGATGGTTATTACAGGTATACTCAGGTTTTAAAGATCGTTGATTTTATTCCACCTGTCATTACAACTGAGGATTTATGTTTTGGGTTTACTGACGGATGTTTTGCAAATTTGGTTGCTGTAACAGCTACCGCTTCAGATACATGCAATACACACGAAGAGTTTTGGTGGAAATATAAGGTTGAAAATCTTGATTGTGATTGTGAGCCAATTCAGGTTTCTTACAATTATTATCCAAAACCAGCTACAGCAAAGGTGGGAAAACGTAATTTGGATAGATTAGATAAGGTAAAGGAAGCCAAGCTTGTTATGCTTGATCCTTTGCCTGAAGGCAATTATAAAGTTACATGGACAGTTGGTGATGGTTGTGGAAATGCTACAACTTCAGAACAGATATTTACTGTAGTTGATAAGAAGGCACCAACACCTGTATTAGTTAATATATCGACTGCAACCATGACTAATTGCATGGTAGAAGTATGTGCAATTACTTTTGACAAGGGAGGATGTAATGGCAACTGTATTTCATCATTTGATAATTGTACACCTAAGGAAGAATTGTACTTTACATTTGGGCCGGTGTTACCAAAACTTTATGAAGATCCGGTCAAATGGGAGAACCAATATAAGAAATATGGAAGATATTTCTATGATCCGGTAACAGGGTTGATTTCAACTGAAGAAAAGTACCTTAAAGGTGAAGCGTATGCCTGGGATCCCGAAAGAAAAACAACCTGTAGAGTATTCACAAGTACACAATTGGCAAGTGAAGCTGACCATACACAGATACTCGAAGTTTATGTGTGGGATCAGTTTGCAGAAAATGAATTATGTGATGATAACAATTATGACTTTGGTGTTGTGGTACTTTCAATAAATACTGAAGATGATGACTGTCCAAAAGCCGGATCACTGGTTAGTGGCACCATTAAATCATGTAATAGTGACAAAGGAATCAATAATGTAACAGTTACTTTTGATGATAGTGAAGAAAGAAGAACTTCTTCAACCAATTCTGAAGGAAGGTTTGAAATTAATCTGCCGGCTAATACATATGAGGTGTCAGCATCTAAGAAGATTGACGGTATTAATGGACTTTCAACTCTTGATCTGGTAATCATTCAAAAACATCTGTTGGGACTTAAACCGGCAAGTGATATTTGCAAAATGGCTGCAATGGACATCAATAGCGATGGTAAATTGACTGCTGCAGATATTTTATACGGCAGGAAGATGCTGCTTGGATATTCAGAAGCAAAATCTAATTACAATTTCCTAAGTGATCAGTTTATTTTAGAAAACACAGGAAATCCGACAATATCCCTCAAAGATGCCTATAAGATGAATATAAATGTTGAGAAGGGAAAGATTGTTGATTATGTTGATTTTTCAGGCATTCTGGCTGGTGATGTAAACTATAGTGCAGGAGTTATTGAGAACAGAAGTGGAAATAAGAAGTATATGGTGCTGGATGAACTTGAATTGTTGCGTGGTGAAACTTATGAAATTCCTGTCTATCTGTCAGAAAATGCTGAATTGAGTGGTATGCAGTTTGAGTTACTTATAGATAATGCTGATATACTTGCTATTTCTTCAAATTTGTTGGAAATTACAAATGCTAATTACAGGATTCAGGGCAATAGTGTAAAAGTGAGCTGGAATGGAATTGCTGATATTAAATTAGATAATGAAATACCTTTAATGTCCATTACAGTTACCGCAAATGAGGACGCTCATCTGGCAAAATCGATGGCACTGAAAAATAGCATTCTTACTCCTGAAATGTATGTTGACAATGAAATTTCTGAGATAGAAGTGAAGTTCAGGAATGTAGTTGGAGAATTTGCTTTACATCAGAATATTCCAAATCCGTTCTCAGACAAGACAGTAATTGGGTTTGACTTACCTGATGCAAATGATTATAACCTCTTAATTTATGATATAACAGGTAAAACTATTAAGGAGATTTCAGGAAATGGTGTATCAGGATATAATAGTGTTAGTGTTTCAAAGAAAGATCTTGGTGGAAGCGGAGTATTTTATTACAGATTGAAATCAGGGGATAATACTGATACAAGAAAAATGATCCTTATTGAGTAATCAATTTTGGATTGAATTATGAAAGCCGGACATTGAGATCCGGCTTTTTTATTATTAGCCCAATAAAAGTACTATTATCGATATTCTTTTAGAAAATTTTAATTTATTAGATAGAAATTCAAATTATTGTTTTACCTTTGCATCCCATATGATAAAAATGGTCGGTTAGCCGAGCGGTTAGGCAACGGTCTGCAAAACCGTGAACACCGGTTCGAATCCGGTACCGACCTCACAAATTGGAGTTGTCCGTCATAACAGGCAGCTCTTTTTTATTTTTGAGAAAATACCAGTATTAGATTTTTTTAATATAGATTATATTGACGGGACAAGATTCAGCAGCCTTTAGATTTTTTTCGAGTTCATCATCATGTACCCTGACAGTGAAAAAACCCTTGCTTTCCCTGCTGTCAATAAGAATGCTTTTGCCATCTTTCTGTGACATGGCCCATCTTTCAGGTGCTTCTTCAACGCAATAATTACAACCGATGCATTTATCTCTATGGTGGGTAATTATTACCATTTATGAGGGTACTATTTTATATAATTTATCCGATCTTCGTATTGGTTTATCCAATTTAAAGGTACATTCATCACCTTTTGAAGCGTTCTCTACAAAAACATCGTTCACCATGATCTTTTCTGCAATTGATTCAACAATTCCTGTGTTGGGTCCAGAAATTATTATTTCATCTCCCGAATTGAGAGTATCACTTTCAATTTTGAAATGGGCAATTCCAGATCTGGGATAATAATGTATTGCCTTTCCCAGATAAATTTTAGTTTGAGTAGCACTGCTTCCTGCTTTATCTGTCCATTCACCAAGTTTTTTTCCGAGGTAATATCCACCCCAGAATCCACGGTTATATACTGTTTCAAGATTTTTAATCCATGCAGCTATTTTTTCTTCAGTGTAAGTATTATCGTATATTGAATCGAGAGCTTCCCTGTAGGTTTTTGTCACTCTTTGTACGTACTCGGGAGCCCTTGCCCTTCCTTCTATTTTAATTATGTCAATACCTGCGCCTATAAGTTGATTTAGGAAATCGATAGTGGAAAGGTCTTTAGGTGACATGATATATTCATTATCTATGACTAGTTCATGACCTTCTTCCATATCGGTTACTTTGTATTTTCTTCTGCAATTTTGCAGGCAGGCCCCACGGTTGGCTGAAGAATTCATAGTATGAAGACTCATATAACATTTGCCGGAAACAGCCATACAAAGTGCACCATGTGCGAAAACTTCAATTTTCATTAATTCACCTTTTGGCCCCCTGATATTTTTTGCTCTTACCTGTGAACATATATGTTTGATCTGTCTTAGACTAAGTTCCCTGCTCAGAACAGCGACATCGGCAAATTGAGAGTAAAACTCAAGTGTTTCAACATTTGTTATATTTATTTGTGTGGAAATATGGACTGAAATGCCTTTTACTCTGGCATAATTAATTACTGCCTGATCCATTGCAATGATCGCATCTATCCCGGCATTGTATGCTTTATCTACCAGCATTTTCATGAATTTCAGATCATGATCGTATATTATGGTATTCAATGTTAAATAAGCCCTGATTCCATTGTCATGACATAATTTCGCAATCTCATCCATATCATCTGCCCTGAAATTTCTGGATGATTTTGCTCTCATATTCAATTGTTCGATACCAAAATATATTGAATCTGCTCCTCCCGATATGGCTGCATGCAGTGATTCGAAATCACCTGCAGGTGACATTAATTCAACTCTTTTAATCATTTTTAATAATGCATTTTTATATAAAGACGACTTGATAGCCGCATCAAATCATCCGGTATAATCATTGAAAACATTTTATTGTTGCTATAGGTTTAAAAATATTGAATCAGGATAAATAAATCTGGAAAAAATGTTTTATTTTTGGGCAATTGTAGAGTGACTGATAAAGTATAATGTGATTTTTATAAATTATTTAACAGACTTTTGATCTTGAAATCCATAATCAATAAAATTGTAGCAAAGTATCTTAAATTCAGAATGTCAGGAATTGAGAGGTTCAAGAAATACCCTTTTGAAACTCAGGATCAGATCTTCAGGTTTTTAATTGAAAATGGGAAAAAAACAAAATGGGGAGAAGAGTTTAGTTTTGTGAATATCAAGCGCTATGAAGATTACAGAAAAAGTGTTCCAATTTCAGTCTATGATGAACTAAAGCCCTGGATACAAAGAATGATGCATGGCGAAAGAGATGTTCTCTGGCCCGGGAAAATTGATATGTATTCAAAATCATCGGGGACTACCGAAGATAAAAGCAAGTTTATACCAACTTCATCTGACAATCTTTATAATTGCCATATCAAAGGAGGGTGGGATGCTGTAACAATTTATTATGGCAATAAACCGGAAGCACAGTTATTCACCTATAAAAATCTGATTTTAGGTGGTAGTCTGCAGGAATTTCCGGAAAATCCTGAGATTAAAATAGGCGATATTTCTGCTTTGATGATGTCAAATATGCCTTATCTTGGGAAGGCTTTTCAAACACCTGAAAATAAAGTTGCGCTTTTGCCGGACTGGAATAAGAAAATACCACAAATGACAAAAATAACTGCCACAGAAGATGTATCCTCAATAGGAGGTGTGCCAAGCTGGTTGTTAGTACTTATCAGGGAAATTTTAAAACAGGAGAATAAAGAAAGCATTATTGATATTTGGCCTAATCTGGAGGTTTATTTTCATGGAGGTGTGAATTTTTCACCTTACAGAAAACAGTTTGAGGAAATAATACCAAAAAATGATTTCACTTACATGAATGTTTATAATTCATCTGAAGGTTATTTTGCTATTCAAATGGAGTCCGGATCAAGTAATGATGACATGTTACTTCTCCTGGATAGTCAGATTTTTTATGAATTTATACCCTTTGACCAGTTTGGATCTTCCAATCCTGATGTTATGTCTTTACGAGAAGTACAATCAGGAATCAACTACGTTATGCTTATAAGCACAACATCTGGTATGTGGAGATATGTAATAGGAGATACAGTGGAATTTACTTGCCTGAATCCTTTCAAAATCAGAATTACCGGAAGAACCAAACATTATATTAATGTATTTGGTGAAGAAGTAATGGTTTCAAACACAGATAAAGCACTTGAAATCACATTAAATAAACATAAATCTCTAATTGAGGAATATACTGCAGGACCTATTTTCCTGGATGGTACGCATAAGGGAGGACATCAATGGGTTATTGAATTTATAGAACCTCCTGTTGATTTAAATTTATTTACGAGAGATCTTGATCTTTGTCTTCAGAGTTTGAATTCAGATTATGAAGCTAAAAGGTTTAATGATTTTGTACTGCATGAACTAGAAATTTCTGTGGTTCCCAGAGGAACATTTTATAAATGGATGGAAAGCAGGGGAAAGCTTGGGGGACAGAACAAAGTGCCAAGATTATCGAATTCGAGGAAGTATATAGAAATGTTGCTGGAAATTGCTAAAGAAATGTAAGTATGACTGAAGAATTTGACGATATCAAATCAATGATTAATTCCAATTTTGGTAACAGTATTATCAGTAGTGAACTGAAGGCAAAATTGATATTGGAAGTAGCTGAAAGAGTTGAGTATTATATGGAGAACAATATGGAATTGTTTTTTAACCACCTTTACCGAATGGATGTAAGTGAGAGTAAGGTGGGAAAAATCCTTTACAATTCAGACTCTGAAGAATCGGTCTATATTTCACTGGCAAAACTCATTGTGGACAGGCAGTTGCAGAGGCTTGAGACAAAAAGGAATTTTAAGCAGGATGACTGGATTGATATTTAGTCAGCCATAATATCAAAGTAAACAATTATTTCGTCAATTATTTCCCTGATATTTTTTCCTGATCCCGGATCGACAATCATGGTAAAATTATGAGGATTGGAACAGGGCAGGCTGATCTTGAATTTTGCATTGGCTTTACATGCAAGTGCATGCAAATGAATTTTGTCTTCCTTGTTTAAATTGATCAATATGTCAAATTCAGTAATTTCAAGCAATTTGAAAATATGCTCTTTAGGAAATCCAAACCAATTAAGTGAACTGTTATTATAGACTGCCATTCCGAAATCAATTAGCTCTCCTTTAGAATCAATAAAGGAAAGAAGCTTTGTGGATTTTCCATTTTTCTTTAAAAAATCAGAAAAACTTTCAACTTCCTTTAATTCCTCATTATCCGTGCCTTCGAAAAGTATTAAAAAAGATTTTGATGGATTGCTTCCAATTGTTTGTCTCTGCTGGCTGGTTTCCAGTATTTTTTTTAGTGCTCTGCTATATGCTATTTCCCTGATATTCAATTTAAAAAGTGGTTCTTATAGATTATATTTCTGCAAATTTTCCCATATTCTTGTACCGGTTAACCCTTTGAGAAATCAACTCATTCAATTCAATTTCCATCAGATCTTTAATTTGTTTGCCGATATGGGTCTTCAATGATTTAAGCATTTTTTCAGGATCATTATGTGCTCCACCCAAAGGCTCTTTAACTATTTCGTCGATCAGTCCCTGTTCAAGCATGTGTTCCGGAGTCAGCTTTAATGCTTCAGCTGCTTCCTCTTTGTGATCCCAGTTTCTCCATAGAATAGTGGAACAGTTTTCAGGAGAAATAACTGAATACCATGTATTTTCAAGCATAAAGACTCTGTCACCTACCCCAATACCAAGAGCACCACCTGAAGCCCCTTCTCCAATTACATAAACAATTATTGGAGTCCTGAGATTTGCCATTTCAAAAAGGTTTCTGGCAATAGCTTCAGCCTGTCCCCTTTCTTCAGCTTCCAGACCCGGATATGCCCCGGGAGTATCAATAAATGTTATAACCGGGTAATTGAATTTTTCTGCCATCTTCATCAGGCGTAGCGCTTTACGGTAGCCATCCGGATTTGCCATTCCAAAATTCCGGTATTGTCTCATTTTGATATTTTCACCCTTTTGCTGACCAATAAGTACAACTGATTGGTTTCCAATCTTTCCAATTCCCCCTATTATTGCTTTATCATCCTTAAAGTATCTGTCACCATGAAGTTCAATAAACTTTGAAGTTATATTTCTTATATAGTATTCCGCATAGGGTCTTTGGGGGTGTCTTGACAGTTGAACCTTTTGCCAGCCAGTAAGATTTGAATAAATCTCTTTGGACTTCTTCAAAATCATCGTTTCCACTTCCTCTATTTTATCTGTCATATCGAGTTCCCCTTCTTCATTCAACTTTTTTAGTTTTTCAAGTTGTTCGTGAAGTTTTTCCAGGGGTTTCTCAAACTCTAAAAATACCATATGATCAAGATTGTTTATTTTAAAAATACGAAAATAATAACAAAATGAAAATCTGGTATTAAGATTTGATTTTTTTTAAGAAGTTGTTTAAAAATAAATGTTTAAGACTCTTTTAAATTATTGATATTTAAGCAAATGCAGTAATATATATTTGTTTAATTTTGAACCCCATTTTGCAAACACTTATTTTTAATTTGTTTAAAAATTTCTCTACTTTTTGTGCCCGCTGATATTTTCAGTCAGCACGGGGACAAAAAGTAGCAATCCCGACAGTTCCGTCGGGACGTGCGATCCCGACCTAAGTGTCGGGATAAACTCGCAACCCTTTTGTTGATTGTAAAACAGTAAGTTATAACTATTTCATCCCGAAAGCTTTCGGGAACGAAAATTTTACCTACAAGGTTTCGGTAAAATTTTCTGCATTCTCCAGCTCAAACTCCCGATATATCGGGATCGCACTGTCCTTTCGTTGAATTTTTAAACAACTTCTAAGTAAAAATGCTTTTAAATACTTCAAGTGTTTTCACTTTACCAAAATCAGCAAGATGAATTTTATAGTACAAGATCAGTTTCTCAAGAATTGTTTTCCGGCTTAGTTTGTCGAAAATCAATAAATGCGAATCTCTTACATCTACTGTCAGAAGTGAAGAAAACAACAATGATTCATTCTTTTCTAAGAAATCTGAATGGTCAGGAAGTTGAGACACAAACCTGCCTTCTCTTAGGTCGAAAAAAATATTCTCATCAGAAAAATCATTTTCAGGAGAAAACCCAAGTAATTTAATCATTTCGCAAAGGGCGCACAGATGGATATTTGCTGTGATATGGTCGGTCTGGTCAATAAATAACAATGTATTTTCTGCAAAATCATATAATTCATGATTGATTTGTTTTTCCTTGATAGTTTTTGCCAGAATCTCTAACAAAAATAGGGCAATTGAAAATCGCATAATTTCAAAATTCAACCTATTGAACAGTTTTAATATTTTTCCTTCCTTAATCCGGTTGATTTTTGTGTTCTCTCTGTTGTAGGCTACAAATTCAATGATATTACCAACCTGAAACAAAGCTGCTCCGGTTGTTGAATTCTTTTTCCTGGCACCACTTACAATAAAAGTTCTCACTCCGAAATCCCTGGTAAAAACATCAAGGATCAGACTGGTCTCAGAATATTTGACAGACCTGAGTATTATTCCGCTTGTTGTAATAAGCATAAAACCTGGTTATTCTCGAAAACAGGCAGAATATCAAATGTACAAGTCCATTTATAAAGATATAAAATAAAGCTGGTCAGGATTTTTTCTTCTTGCCCCTTTTTTTTCCGTATGAACCTTTAATAATCTTGCCTCTTTTTGTTTTTTTATCTCCTTTGCCCATAGTTATTTTATTAAATTTGTGTTTGCAAATTTATAAAAAAATGAATTAATGAATGGATTATAGTGATTTTTTTCTCAACATTGTCGTGATTAAAAATTTTGAGATGGATTTAAAAACAGGAGTTTGGCCAAATTCAGAAAAATTTTTTATATAAAAGGATGATTATTATTTAATTTGCAGTTTATTGGAAAATCAGGTTAGCGAATTATTATTAATTTTTCAGAATAAGACTAATCTCGTAAAGTTGTTGTATTGAAAAAAAATAGATAAATGGCATCAAACAAAGTGGTATATATTTGCAATATGTGTGGATATACATCTCCAAAGTGGGAGGGAAAATGCTTTAGTTGCGGAGCATGGAATTCATTTGAAGAGAATGCGGTATTGCCGGAAAACTCAAGGGAAAAGCGAAATAAACAGTGGAAAGACGACCAGGGTGAAAGCAAGTCAAAACCAAGACTAATAGCTGAAGTTAAGTTAGGTCAAACAATAAGAATCACTACATGTGATGGAGAAATGGACAGAATTTTGGGTGGAGGAATTGTGCCCGGGTCACTTATTTTGATTGGTGGTCAGCCTGGAATCGGTAAATCAACACTTTTGCTGCAGACAGCCATTGGTCTTAAAAATAAAGTACTTTATATTTCAGGTGAAGAGAGTGAAGAACAGATAAAAATGAGAGCAGACAGGATATCGGAAAATCAAAATAATGTTTTCGTGCAGGCAGAAAGTAATCTGAGTCTTATATTAAAAGAGGCAAAACTTTTATCACCTGAGCTGATGATCATTGATTCAATCCAAACTACATTCTCACCTTTTGTTGATTCAGGAGCAGGCAGTATGCTTCAGGTCAGAGAATGTACTTCAGAATTATTGCGATTTGCTAAGGAGACCAGAATTCCTGTATTTATTGTCGGTCATATAACCAAATCAGGAGATCTGGCAGGGCCCAAACTTCTTGAACATATAGTAGATGTAGTTATACAGTTTGAAGGTGAGAGAAACTATAATTACAGAATTCTCCGCACCTTAAAAAACAGATACGGGTCAACAGATGAACTGGGCATATATGAAATGATGGAAAGCGGACTGAAACCCGTTGATAATCCATCTGAGTTATTATTGTCACAGAATACAGAAAATTTTTCAGGGAGTGCGGTGGCTGGGACAATAGAAGGATTACGACCAATGCTGATTGAGACTCAGGCTTTGGTCTCAGGTGCCATTTATGGAACTCCGCAAAGATCCTCTACGGGGTATGACCTGCGAAGGCTGAATATGATCCTTGCAATTTTGGAAAAAAGAGCTGGACTCTATTATGGACAGAAGGATGTTTTTTTAAATATAGCAGGAGGACTGAAAATAGTGGATCCCGCTATTGATCTTGCAGTTGGAGCGTCACTTGTGTCATCATTGAATGATAAGGCCATACCTAAAAATGTCTGTTTTGCCGGAGAGATAAGTCTAACCGGAGAAATCAGGCCGGTAAAGAATATTGAATTGAGGATAAAGGAAGCAAACAGGCTCGGTTTTGAGAAGATATTTATTTCAGAGAATAATCTAAAAGGCCTGAACACAAAGATTTATAAAATTGAAATAATTTCTATAGGTAAACTGATCCAATTACTTGATTTTATTTAATACCAAATTCATTTATATAATATTCCAATAATTTGGTGCTGACACTTCGGTCAGCATCGTGACACTGACACTGACACTGACACTTTGGTCAGTACAGGCACTTTGGTCAGCATTTAAAGTATAATGCCGACTGAAATTGGGGGAATTGGGGTTCTTAAATCGGATTTGTGCTGACTGCAAATGTCAGTACTATTTTCAATTTCATGTCGGTATAAAATATTAAAAAAAACGGGAATAAAAATTCCCGTTTTTCAAACTTTTCTCAATCTGAATTATTTTATCTCAATCATCATTGGACCCTTTTTAATTGCCTCCTCTTTTTTCATAAGTGACAATCTTAAAATTCCATCATTGTATTCGGCCTTAATTGAATTTGCATTGACAGAATCTGGTACAGAGAAAATCCTTTTGAAAGACTCATAATTGTATTCCATTTTAATGAAGTTTTCTTTTGATTCATCTGTTTTGGATTCTTTGGAAGAACTGATAATAAGTTGTTTGTCTTCGATTTTAATATCAATGTCATCCTTTTTCAAGCCAGGTACGGCAAGTTCTAATATAAATTTGTCATGCTCGTCAATGATATTTACTGCCGGTTTAGTAAATCGCGCTGAAGAAATGCCGGTTTCATCCTTCAGGAAATTGTTGAACAATTCCTCAAAAAGATCTCCAAAAACATATTGTGATGGAGCAAACGGTTTAAATTTTACTAGTGTCATATTTAAATATTTATTAGTTAATGAATAGTTTGTTAATTGCTTTATAATGTTTGTGACCAAAAAAAACTTTAGACCAATTCTATTTTCCTGGTTTTTTCAATTATATCTTCTTTTTTATATGGCAGAAAAACTGATAGAATTCCATCTGAAAATTTGGCTTCGATTTTATCAAAATCCACTTTATCTGAAATTTTATATTCAGTTTTGAAATTTGAATAGTCGAACTCCTTGATCAGATAAGATGAAGTTTTTGATAGTTTTTCCTCCGTCTCTTTATTGGATTCAATTTTCAGTATATTATTTTCAATATTTATTTTAATCTCTTCTTTTTTAATTCCCGGAACTGCAATTTTGAGTTCAGAACCATTTTCAGAATTGATAATATTGACTTTTGGGACACTTTGTTTTGAAGCTGCATTTCCTAATAATCTTTCTAGTTCCAATAAAGGTCTGTAAGAATAAATTGCCGGATTATTTGTATATGTCATAATATAATGTTTAAAAAGTTAAAAAATTAGTTACAAAATACCATAATCAAATAATATACCAGTAGTAAATTTATGTAAAAACGGCAGATTCACAGAATCACAACAAGACATAGTGACATATTAATATGCCGCGATATGTCATAATGGCATTAAATCAAATTTTTATTGATTGAATAATTTTTATGCCAGGGATTATGCCTTTCTTTATTATTATTGCAATATATAAATAGATCATTCAAAATTTTTTATCCCTGTGATTCAAAGCTATAGGATTTTTAGAAGTTTTTATCTCACCGGTTATTTTTTCTTAAGGGAATGTAATTGTGGATTTATATCACCAGAATGCATTGATTTGTAACTGAAAACAGTATTTTTTTGGAATTTGGAAAAAATATTAAAATATCTATTGTTATATAAATAATTAGCAGTACCTTTGCAACCCGATTGAAAAAATTATTATTAACCCCTTTCGCTAATGTGCGAAATACAAACAATTTTATTATGTTAGACGATAAAGATCTTTTTGAAGATCAGGATGAAACCTTAGAAAATCATGAAGAGGAAATCGATCATGATGTAGAAATACATGAAGAAGATTTTGATACTCATGACAATGATTATGAATCCAGCGAACCTGCAATCGAATCAATGCTGGATGAAATTCCAATCGAACAGATTATTTCACTTGAAGATCACAAACACGATGATTTTGACTGGTCATTAGGGCCTAAAAACAGTTCTTCTTATTCTGAAGAAGAAAGAAACAGGTATCTTCAGGATTATGAAACTACGTTGGTAGCATTGGGAGAAAATGAAATAGTAGATGGTGTTGTAAAAACAATACTTGATGGCGATGTAATTTTAGATTTAAATTATAAATCTGATGGAATAATTCCTTTATCTGATTTAAAAGAAAAAGGTGAATTGAAACCTGGTGACAAGGTAAAAGTATATATAGAGAGTCTGGAAGATGACAAAGGAAGATTAAAACTTTCCAGGAAGAAAGCAAAGCTGGTTGAAGCCTGGGATGCTCTGGTTGATTCGCATGAGAATGGAACTATTCTTAAAGGCCATATCATAAGTAAAACCAAAGGTGGACTTATTGTTGACTGTATGGGGCTTGAAACATTTTTGCCAGGGTCTCAGATAGACATCAAACCTATTATAGATTATGATCAGTATGTTGGTAAGATCATGGAATTTAAGGTGGTTAAGATCAACGAAGCTATCAGGAATGCGGTTGTTTCTCACAAAGCTTTGATCGAAAGTGACCTGGCTGAACAAAGAGAAGTGATAATTCAGGGTCTTGAGAAAGGACAGGTACTTGAAGGGGTAGTAAAAAATATTACAGACTTCGGAGCTTTTATGGATTTGGGTGGTGTTGATGGTTTATTATATATTACTGATATTTCGTGGGGAAGGATTTCTCATCCAAGTGAAGTATTGGAGTTGAATCAGAAAGTTCAGGTTGTTGTTCTTGATTTTGATGAAAACAAAAAGAGAATATCTCTGGGGCTAAAACAAATTCAACCTCATCCATGGGATACACTTGATCAGGATATCAGTGAAGGATCTGTTGTAAAAGGTAAAATAGTCAATATTGAAGATTATGGTTCATTCCTTGAGATTATTCCTGGAGTGGAAGGATTGATTCACGTATCAGAAGTTACCTGGAGCAATCAACCTGTAAATGCGACAGATTATTTTGAACTTGGACAGGAATTTGAAGCTAAGGTGGTCACTGTAGACAGAGAAGAAAGGAAAATGTCATTAAGTATCAAACAATTGACAGAGGATCCTTGGTCAAAAATAGATGAAAAATATCCTACGGGCAAGAAAGTAACTGGTATTGTAAAGAACCTGACTCCTTATGGTGTATTTGTTGAATTGGAAGAAGGCATAGGTGGAATGGTTCACATATCTGACCTGTCATGGACTAAAAGGTTTTCGCACCCTTCAGAATTCACTAAAGTTGGTGAGAAAATTGATATAATGATCCTTGAAAGCAACAAAGAAACAAGAAAATTATCTTTAGGTCATAAGCAAGTAGAGGAGAATCCATGGGATACCTTTGAAAAAGTATTCCCTGAAGGTTCATATCATGAAGGAGTTATAACTAAAAAGGACGATAAAGGGGCTATAGTACAGTTGCCTTACGGTCTTGAAGCTTTTGCTCCAATACGACATTTGAGAAAGGAAGACAACAGTGTACCAAAGGTAGATGAAACTCTTACTTTCAAAGTGATTGAATTCAACAGGGATGATAAAAGAATAATTGTTTCTCATAAAAAATTTGTTGATGATGTAAAGAAAGAAACTGAAGATAACCTTGAGAAAGAAAAAGTTCAGGAAAAGAAAAAAGTTGAAAATATCATCAAACAGCAGTCAACATCGATAGAGAGGACAACTTTAGGAGAACTTGATGCTTTGAGTGAAATCAAATCCCAACTTGAAGACAATCAGAAAGCAGAAATTAAAACAGCAGCTAAAAAAGCAAAAACCGAGACTAAGGAGTCTGAAAAACCAGAGGAACTAGTTGAGAAAGCTGATGTAAAAGTTGAACCTAAAGCTGAGAAAGACCCTGTTAAAAAAGAGACTCCAAAGAAGGTAGCTAAAGGAGAAGATGACCTGAAGAAAATTGAAGGTATCGGTCCTAAGATAGCTTCAATCCTAAATGAAAATGGTATTATTACATTTTCGGAGCTTGCAGGTACTGATATTGATAAATTGAAAGAAATTTTATTATCAGCTGGTAGCAGATATAAAATGCACGATCCAACTACCTGGGCTCAGCAAGCAAAACTTGCTGCAGATGGTGAGTGGGAAAGTTTGGAAAAATTACAGGCTGAACTTAGTGGTGGCAGAAAATAATTGAATAAATGAATGTAGGAGAAAAGCCGGAGTTTTTTTAACTTCGGCTTTTTTTTGCATTGTTATGAAAAGTGTAATAAATACTTTTAACCTTTGGATACCAAGCCCATTACAAAATATTGTCGTTAAAAACGACCATAAAATATTTGTCAAAAGAGATGATCTTATTCATTCAGTAATATCAGGAAATAAATACAGAAAACTGAAGTTTATTTTAGCCGATTTTCTTGGAAGCAATAAGAAAAGTATAATTGCATTTGGAGGAGCATATTCTAATTTATTACATGCATTATCATTGATAGTCAGACAGATGCATATCAATGCAACTTTTTTTATTCGTGGCGATGGTTATGATGATAAGAATCCAACTCTCAGATTTATAAGGGGGAATAAAGTGGAAATGATTTTTATGTCAAGGCAAGATTTTAAAATGATAAGAGATAGATCATTTTTAAACCAATTAGCACTTCTTAATCCTGATGCATATATCATACCCGAAGGAGCTTCAAATAAACTGGCCACATATGGTTCTTCTGAGATTTATAAAGAAATAGTACAGCAGCTGGGATATTTTCCTGATTATATTGTTATGGATATGGGTACTGGAGGTACTTTTGCCGGTGTGATGATGCAAATTGCTGATAAAACAAAGTTAGTCGGGATACCTGTTGTAAAGGGGGTAAATTGGAATAATACTTTGAGCAAAATAATTGAAAGTGAGATTCCGGACAAGGATTTTCAAATTATAGAGGATTATCATTTTGGGGGATTTGCAAAATATAATTCGGAACTTATTGAATTTATTAATTCTTTTAAGTTAGAATATGGGATTGAACTCGATCCTTTGTACACAGGAAAACTTGTTTACGGATTTCATGATCTGATCAAAAAAGACTATTTCCGCAAAGGATCAACTATTGTATGGATTCACGGTGGTGGCAATCAGGGAATACAGGGATTCAATCTTGTGAATAATGATATTCTGATATAATTAATAAACCTATGGTTATCTTTTTTAAAATATATTTACTTGGAAATCTTATAAAAAGCATCAATTTTTATTGAGTACCAAAAAATTAAATACAAAATTTTGTTTTCCTTCAGGAATTATTTCCAATTTATAAAGTAAAAAAATTGCATATAATAATCAAGTTTTAAAAAAATAAATTATCTTTGCGCTCCACTTTCAAACACTTCACGGAGGAGTGGCAGAGCGGTTGAACGCATCGGTCTTGAAAACCGACGTACTCGTAAGGGTACCGGGGGTTCGAATCCCTCCTCCTCCGCATTATATTTTCAATGAGTTATTTTGTTTATATTTTATATTCTGATTCAATTCAGAGCTTTTATAAAGGACAGACCAATGATATTTCTCAAAGAATATTAAGACATAATTCCGGTTATGAGAAATATACACAAAAGGGGATACCTTGGATTTTGATTTGGACTAAAAATTTTGAAACCAGAAGTGAAGCAGTTATACTTGAAACAAAGTTGAAAAACATGAGTAAAGCAAAATTGAGGATTTTTTTACTAAGGTATCATGAATTTTTGCAAATTTCAATTGA
>JBLMZC010000030.1:0-36049 GCA_050258615.1 Deltaproteobacteria bacterium
TCGATGTGAGATGAGAAAACCACACCTTCCTCTGTTATCTTTCTCTGTTTGCTCAATGAATAAACCTGATAACCTCCACTGTCAGTGAGTACGGGTTTATTCCAGTTTATAAACTTATGCAAACCACCCGCCTTTTCCAGAATTTCTGTACCAGGTCTCAGATATAGATGATAAGTATTGCCCAAAATGATCATGGCTTTGATATCATAGTCAAGCTCCCTTTGTTGTATTGCCTTTACAGTTCCCAATGTACCTACAGGCATGAAAATTGGAGTCATTATTTCACCATGATCTGTCCTTAAAATTCCAGCCCTGGCGTTTGAACCCGGATCGTGAGATTGTATAGTAAAAGGCATAAAATTTTTCTTTAAACGAAATTATGGATAATTTTTTGAATTTTTTCCGATTCTTCGAAAAAACTGGAAAAATTTGCAGAAAGAGGACTGAAGTCCTTTGCTGCGGAGTCACGATCCGTGATAAAGGTCTTAAGACCTCTTATCACAATAATACCGAAAGTATATCTGCAAATGTCCAAAAAAGTTGGCCAAAACAGCTATTGAATCGGCATTATATTTTAAATGCTGACCGAAGTGCCTGCACTGACCAAAGTGTCAGTGTCAGCAACCGTTATTCATTTGGACTAAGTAATGATTGTAAATGGTATAACCATAACTCATGAATTATTGGACCTGCATAAAAAAAGCCATCTCCAACGGCAGTAAAGATGGCTTTTGATGTAAAAAAAACTTCTATTCTTTAAATTTGTTTTTCGTGAAATCCATACCGAAAGTAAACCTTAGAGTACCGTCGAGTGGGTTTCTGGTGCTGTTTGTCGGAACCAGATATGATACTCCCATACTATAAACATTATATCTTACTCCAAGTCCGAGAGTGAGGAACTGCCTGTCTCCCTTCAGTGGATGTTCGTAGAAATATCCTGCCCTGATAGCAAATTGCTTGTCATACCAGTATTCAGCACCAACACTGTAAGTTATTTCCCTCATTTCTTCCGTAAATCCACCTGGTGCATCTGAAAAAGATTCGATAGCGGCTGTTATTGGCGATTTATCATAAGTTCTTGATGCCTTGGTAGTGTCTGGTGTAGGCAATAATAGTTTGTTCAGATCGGCAGTAAGGGTTATTGTATTGTAATCATCAAAAGGTATCTCAAGTGCTGCACCCAGTCCCAAACTCTGCGGAAGATATTCTTTGGTATCAGCATCTTTGGTATATGAGATTTTATTTCCCAGATTAGTTATTGCCAATCCAAGGTTGAGTTTGCTTTTATAATCACCAATATTTACTTTTTTACGGTAATACATAGAAAGATCAGCTGCAAATGCAGTTGCTGCTTCAATAAGAATTCCATCAACCCGCTGTCCTTCAGCAAGGTTAGAATAAACGAATTTTCCTGTTAGTGCTGCAGAAAAATTATCAGAAAGTTTTCTTGAATAAGCTACTGCCACTTCGAATTCATTTGGATTCCCGGTTCCAATATTCTGTCTGTCCTCGTTGGTGAACTGAATCTCTCCCAGGGAAAAATATCTGATACTGTAACCTATGCCCTGCAATTTGTCAAATTTGTTATATCCTGACAGATAAGCCAGGTAAATATCATTTAACCCTAAATTTTTGAGCCAGGGTGTATATGTAGTTGATAATTCAAACTCCTTTTCCGACATGGCAATTTTTGCAGCATTGAAATGCATGGCTGAAGGATCGGGAGAAATTGCTATTCCTGCATCACCCAGTGCTGCACCTCTGGCGTCAGGGACAATAGTCAGAAAAGGGAGAGATGATAATATCGTGTTGGGAATACATTCTTTTGTAGAAGGATCAATATAGCATTTCTTATCCGGACTGTAAGTAATTTGACCAGTTGCTGAAATCCCAATAAACAATAATGACAATAGTGTTAGTGCTTTAATTTTCATATTCATTTATTTTTAATAGAGTTATGTTATTTTATTATGACTAATTTTTCAAACTTGCTTTCTCTTTTAATATTGTATTCTCCTGAAAAAACTTTAATCCTGAATACATAGACACCGTTGGCAAGTTTGCTCCCGAAATCATCAGTACCATCCCATTCAATATTATCTATCTGAAAGCCTGTGGTAAATGCCGAATGTTCTATTGTTTTCACCAGTTTTCCAGACAAAGAAAAAATATTGATAATGACATCAAGGTGATTATCAGGAAGATCATGTTCAAAACGGAAATTTGTTTTTGTCGAAAATGGATTTGGAAAATTGAGTACATTCTTTAATCCTTCTTCATTATTATTTATAACTACGAATTCAAGCATTTTCTCACTTTTATTATTGAAAATATCCCAGGCTTCAACATTAACAGAATATTTCCCCGGATCAAGTTTTGTCAATGGGAATTTGAAACTTCCTTTCCTGAAGTTGTTCAATTCTGACTGGTAAAAATCATTCAGAATTATTTTATTATCATCCGAGCTTAGTTTCGCTGAAAGATCATGACCAATACCAGTGCCTGTAATATTAATTCCGCTTTCATCTTCAAGAAATCCTAACAGTACTGGTTCTGAATTTGTTATACCACCTGATGCAAAGCCCTTATCATTCATATAAAGCTCAATTTCAGGCCCTTTGTTGTCAACAACAAGATTTACTGAAGTCCCTCCGATAATGATATCTGTAAAATAACCTGTTGCCTGCCATAGTTTTTCATTAATAGCATAGTAGCTTATCTTACCTTTTCCGAACTTGTAGTTTATATCTTTTGGCAGCATAAAAGAAAATTCGAACTCTCCGTTCTTAACTTCTGCGAGGCCCTTGAAAAGTATATTCTTTTGTAGTTTGAAATCCCTTTTAAAGCTCTCCTGACCATTATGATCATTTGCTTTTGTTTTAAGGTTCTGATATTTATCAAATAAAGTAATAGTTATTGTTCCGTTAAAATCTTTTATTTGCTGATTGGAATTATCAGTAATAATGCCCTTAAGCTTCACATTTTCCAGTGCACTCAATGTATCAACAGGAATTCCGTTTCCGTTGACAGGAATATCATTGATTGAAATTGTCTTTACTATATAATCGGGAAACTTAAGCTTCATGGACGGGTCTCCGAACAGGAGAAACTTTCTTTTATTGTGAGTATCAGAGGTAAGCTTGTTCTTGGCAATTCGCAAAATATCTCCTACAGGAAGGTACCTGCTTGATTCATTTGCAAACAAAGCATCAAAAATAGATTTAACAAGAGCGTCATTACTCGATGAATAAACAGCTCGTACAGTAGTTATCAAAGAAATTACACCGCCTTTCTCTTTTAAAAAGGTAACTTCACCTGCTGTACTTACTGAGGGGTCATCGAATCCCGTAAAAGAACATGTAGCAGTCAATAATAATGGAAGTTTATTCTTGTTGTTCCACAGCAAAATATCTTCCTGTTGCATAATTCTTTCCTGAGCCAGGCCTTTAGGGCCACCATGACCAAAATAGATAAACATAAACAAGCCCTTGAAAAAATTATTATTAATGTCAAGGTTTACATCCGGATACCTTTGTCCCCCTGCATTTTGTTCCTGATCATAAGCATCAATATATATTTTATTAATATTCGCAGCCGGATATGCACTCTCCAGTTGAGCAGAAATTTTTTCAGCTCCAAAAAAATGGGCAGAATCATAATTTTCATCTTCATCATCAGCTGCAAAAGTGAAACCATTGACCCAGTCTCCATAAAAATCAGGATTTGTTTCATAATCAATCAACTTTTGAACTGCATCATCAGCTTGTTGAGCTGTCCTTACAGGAAATCTACCTACTGAAATATCCAGATCGCCTGACAAACTGGATCCATCACCTGAAGTTACCATTCCAAAATAATCATCAGTAGGATAAGAATTTATAGGATCAAGGCTTCCGGGAGTTTCGAAAACAGTTATAAAATTATCATTATTTGTTACAATTCCTCTCTGATCATAAGACCCATCACCCATGAGCAGTAAATAACCAAATTTATTGTTTTTTATTTTTAGCATTCTGACAAAATCCCTGATAGCAGTAGGGTCTTTCTTACCACATGAAAACTCATTAAATACCTTTTCCTGATCAACAGCATAGACTTTGAGATTACTTTGCCTGTTTCTGTGTTCGGCCAATATTTCTGCTGCTTTTTCAAAATCCTTGTGATAGACTATAAGCATATCAGCATCTTTTATGGAATGCAGGTTTTGATTCAAAACTTTTTCATGTTTTCCTGGCAATGGAAATGACTTTTCCTTATCAAAAACCAACAGTACCGAATTACCATTTTTTCTAAGATTTACCTGAGCTGTATTGCCATTCAATGAAAATTGGTAACCATAAATATTATCGGTTTCACTGATATTCCAAACTAAAGTATTTTGATTTACATTCGAAATTGTAAAAGCAGAAACTTTGCTGTCGGGCATATTTTTATCAGTAAGAAACATTAAATTTCCTGTAAAATCATTTTTTTTCCTTCCATTAACTTCTATTTTATCAACCCATCCGGATTCACCGGAGTATTGCAATTTGATTTTGAATTTGTCGGATTCTGGAATAATAAACTGGGTGTTATCGATTTTTTGAGCATAAACTGACTCTACATCATCAACATTGACACTGTTTATGTTGATTTCAAATAATTCCTTATCAGGCTTAATGAGAAGTTTTGAATTATTTCTGTTTCTTCCCGCAAAAACTACCCTAACATTCAAACCATCGGTTCTTTCAAACAAAAAATCATTGAATTTATCAGAAAAATCTTTCTCTGAATTGTTTGAGACGTTATCACCATACCATTCCTGACCTGAACCACTGGTTTTTATGTTAGATCCCAGCAGATTTATATTATCGGTTTCATAGACAGCAAACACATCTGATTTATCGGAGGTGTAAACCGGCATTTCATCAATTTTTTGATAATTCACCCTTTTGCCTTTGTCAATTCCTATCCTTAAGAAACAAAAATTCACATTAGAATAAATATTCTTGTCATATTGCCATAACTTATTTTGATAATTGTATATCCAGATATCGGGTCCTCCGGAAAAAAATAATATATAATCATTTTTTTCAAATTTACCGTCATCAAGGCCAACTGCATGGTATGGAATTTCTACAAGATCATCGGTATATTCATTTTCAACTATTTGTTTTAATCTGCCTGCTCCGTTATTAAAAATTTGAATTTTAAGGGGATCAATATTATCCGGATTTATACCTATTCCTTTCAGGTAATCATAAGTAATTCTGAAAATACCGGTCTCCTTAATTTCAAGTTTATAAATGTCTCCCTGCGACAAAACAGAATTGTCAGCATAAACATGATTTCGAAGTCCAATTATATCCTGTGAACTCAAAGTAATACTTAATAGAACAAATAAAGGTATTAATATCCTGACCATAAATCATTAATTAAAGATGGATAATAAATAAATAAATCACAACGTTATAAATATGCAATAGAGCAAACTCTTTAAAAATTAATTTTGTATAATTTATTCAATAGCTCGAGTTTTAATTAATGATTTAATTGGATTAATGAAAGTTGTTAATAAAACGTTAAAAAAAAAATTGTAGTATAAATGATTATATTTTGAAAAGGTTTTTTTTAATACTGCAGATTTTCGTGCTGAAAATATTGATAAATTCGACTGTATTATCACAAGATCCGATTTTTAGCCAGTTGAATAATTCACCTTTAAATCTAAACCCTGCATTTGCCGGCAATAATCATTCGCCAGTAATTTATATCAATTCCAGAATTGAGTGGCCATTATTCAACTTTGCCTATAATACCCATGCTTTATCAGCTGATATGCTTTTCAAAAGAATTAAAATTGGAGCTGGCGTAATGGTTTTGATGGATGACAGTGGTAATGGAATTTACAAAAGATTCAAGGCAGAAGGAATAATTTCTTATCTTCTTAAAGTTTCAGAGAATAATTTTTTTAAAATAGGCCTAGGTTTTGCTTATGGACAAAATTCACTTGACTGGAGCAAATTGATTTTTGGTGATATGATTGACAACTACAGTGGGTTTACACTTCCTGATGGTTCATCAATTCCTACTGAGGAAGAAATACCTTATAATCTTACAAAAAAATATTTCGACATTTCTGCAGGATTACTATATTACTCAAAAAAAATATTTGCAGGGGTTGCAATTAAGCATGCTAATACTCCTGCAAACTATTATTTTGAAAACTTAAATGATGCAGTAAATAAAGGTCTGCCTGTCAGATTGACTGCCCAGATTGGCGGAGAGATAAGACTCTTTCCTGGTGATTCATATCATCACAGATTTTATTCCCCAGCTTTTCTATATGCTTTTCAGTCAGGTATGCATCAGTTTGCATTCAATAATTATATTGATCTGGGTGGATTTTTTGGTAATATAGGCTTCAGGCATAATTTTACAAATTCTGACGCAGTTATTATTGGTGCAGGATTATCAAAAAACATTTTTAAAATTGGATACAGCTTTGATTATACTGTTTCTAAATTAGGCATCAATACCGGTGGAAGCCATGAGCTGGGAATAACTATAAACCTTGAAAACACAAGGCTTTCAGCCAAAGAATACAGATATAGTGATTGTTTTGGACAATTCAGATAAAAACGGTATAATTTTTGTTCATTTTTTTGATGATATTAATTTTAATTCTAAATTTGCGCTTCTGAATTTTTATTCAGTATTTTTTTTGGTTAAAACAATATTTTTTTAGGAATTTTGTTTTTACTTTGCGACGAATTTTTGAATTGACTATTTTTTAGATGGTGTTTTATTACATCGTTTTTTAAACTTAATTAACAAATGAAAGATTTTTTTAAAGTATTTGGCACCCTGATATTTGCAGTATTAATGCTTGCATCCTGCAAACAACAAGAACAAAGATCAAACTCAACCGGTTGGAAATATAATGATCCTGAATGGGGTGGGTTTGAAAAACTTAATTATGAAGGACAAATTACCGGTCCGAATCTGGTTCTCATTGAAGGTGGTACTTTTGCTATGGGATTAACACAGGAAGATGCAACTTATGAATGGAATAACATTCCAAGAAGAGTTACAGTATCATCATTCTACATGGACGAAACCGAAGTAGCAAATATCGATTATCGCGAATATTTACACTGGATTAAAAGAGTTTATAAGTCTTATCCCGAAGTACACCAGAAAGCATTACCTGATACCTTGGTGTGGAGGGAAGAATTAGCTTACAATGAACCTTATGTTGAAACTTATTTAAGATTCCCGTCATTTGATAACTATCCTGTTGTCGGTGTCAGCTGGAATCAGGCAGTAGAATTTGCCAAGTGGAGAACCGACAGGGTAAATGAAATGTTGTTGACCGAAAGAGGAATCATAAATCCTAATCCACAGCAGACAGACTCAGATAATTTTAATACCAAAGCATATTTGAGCAATCAGTATCAGCCATCGGTCAGGAAAAACCTTCCTGATCTGACCAATGGAGGTGAAAGACCTGTTAGGTTTGAAGATGGAATACTTCTTCCTGAATACAGGCTTCCTACAGAAGCTGAATGGGAGTATGCTGCTCTTGCTCTCGTTGGAAAACAAGCACCTACCAAGGACGAAATTTATACTGACAGAAGATTTTTTCCATGGGACAACTATACTGCAAGAAGTAAACGTCATGATAAAAATCAGGGCGATATGATGGCCAACTTCAGAAGAGGAGGTGGTGACTATATGGGTATGGGTGGAAATCTTAATGATAAAGCACCTATTCCTGCTCCGGTTAAATCATTTTATCCGAATGATTTTGGATTATATAACATGTCAGGCAATGTAAGTGAATGGGTTTCTGATGTTTACCGGGTAACAACTTATCAGGAATTAAGTGATGCGCAAAATCAGGAACTTAATCCATACCGGGGTAATGTTTTCTCCGAACTGGTCAAAGATGAAAATGGAAACCTGGTCGAAAAAGACAGCCTGGGACGATTAAAAACAAGGCAGGTTCTGGATGAAGAAGTTCAGGGCAGAGATAATTATAAAAAAGGAGACCTGAGAAATTATGCTGATGATGATAATGAATATGTAACTTATGGTTATGGTAAAAGTTCTTTGGTAAATAATCAGTCCAGGGTTATAAAAGGAGGAAGCTGGGAAGACAGGTTATACTGGTTAAGTCCAGGTCAAAGACGCTTTCTGGATGAAAATAAATCAAGCAGATCAGTAGGATTCAGATGTGCAATGACCAGGGTTGGTTCACAGGCAGGCAACGGAGATCCTGATGGAAATTATTTTGGAAAACCAACACAGGTAAGAAGACGTTATAAATAATTATTATTAATAACAGGATATAACCCGGTATTGAAATCAGTATCGGGTTTTTTTTTAATATTTTTATAGTTTACCATATTTTATTCTAAAAAAAATACAGGAACATATGCATAAATCAATACAGGAATTATATCAATTATTCCTCCAATCAAAAGGGATTTCAATTGATTCGAGGACGATAAATCAGGGAGAAATATTTTTTGCCCTGTCAGGAGAAAATTTTGATGGAAGCAAATTTACTGATCAGGCTTTTCAAAGAGGGGCAATGATTGCTGTAGTAGGGAATAAGAAAATGAAGGGAATGGATAAAGTGATTTATGTCGAAAACCCGCTGTTTACGCTTCAAAAACTTGCTGAATTTCACAGGTTGCAGTTCAATATACCGGTCATTGGACTCACAGGCACAAACGGAAAGACAACGACAAAAGAGCTTATCTATAATTTACTTTCATCTGAATTTAATACGCTCTGCACGCAGGGAAACCTTAATAACCATATCGGAGTTCCGCTTACATTACTTAATATTAAGAAGGAACATCAGATAGCTGTGATTGAAATGGGTGCAAGTGCCCGGGGAGAAATTATGGCTTTATGTAAAATAGCTCATCCAACTCACGGATTGATCACCAGCATAGGAAAAGCCCATCTTGAAGGGTTTGGCAGTGTGGAAAATATAATAATTACAAAAACAGAACTATATCAATATATTAAAGAAAATGGAGGATATTTCTTTCTGAATACCAATGTATCAGATATCATTCCAGTTATTTCGATTTCAGGCTTTAAGAATGCAGAATCTTTTAATGAAAAAAACCTTAAAGGGAAAAGAATTAACTCAGTTGTTTTGGATCCTTCCGGATTATTCATAAGTTTAAATATTATTGATATTGACGGCAATGAAAACAAATTCAAAACTTCTGTTTATGGAAACTACAATTTTCCCAATATTGTAAATGCAATAAAAATAGCCGATCATTTTAATATAAGCACGGATAAAATTATAAAATCACTATCAGGGTTTGTGCCTTCAAATAACAGATCCCAGATGCTAATCTGGAAAAATAATACTTTGATCCTGGATGCTTATAATGCAAATCCAACTTCAGTGAGTGAGGCAATTTCATCATTTGAGAAAATTGATGATAAAAGAGAAAAAATGATTATAATCGGTGATATGCTGGAACTAGGAGATACCGGAGATACTGAACACAAATCCGTCATCTCCCGATTATTAAAAAATAATATTTATAAGAAAATCATACTGGTTGGTGATCAATTTAAAAATTCTGCTGGAAAAATACATGATCTTCCGGAGAATTGTCATGTTTTTTCAACTAGTGAACTTGCCGGAGAGTTTATAAACACTTTTAATCCTGAGCATTTACTTATTTTGGCTAAAGGATCGAGGGGCATTAAAATTGAGACTATTTTTTTTTAAAGGCTTAGTTCATTGAATATTCTGTAAGAAAGATCATTGTTCCTTGCCTTATCGAAATCTTCTTCACTACATGGCATTAAATAGCTTTCATGATCTTCCTCAAGTGGAATTTCAACCCACCATCTTCCTGTTTTTTTACTCTGTAAAAATTTAAGCGTCAGGTTATAATCATTCAGATCTACCATAAATGTCTGAATATATGTACTAATTGTTATATCCTCCACTATCCTTTGATCCAATCCTTCCAGATAGTACCAAATCATCTGACTGATAAGCATGGCTCCCTGGCTATGAAAATCAAATTTTGGATCATATCCGGGAAAACAAATAAGGTTATTTCTTGTATTCATCCCGAGATATCTCATAATCTGACATGCTTCCTCTGAGGTCAAACCGCTTGGTGAAGTATTCACAATACCCGGTATTTCAGAATACCTGATACTGTCAAGATTGAACAACATAATATCAATATCCCTTATCAAAGGTTCAGACTGCCGGTAGTTATTACGGAATTCTCCAAGCCGCATCGTCTGATTGGTCCTTAAGTTTTCAAATTTATTAGTATGCAACAAATGAGACTGATAAAAAAGAAGCCTGGCTTTATTTATAAAATGGGAACCTTCAATCAGATTCTGTAAGCCAAAGAAATTATCACCCTTTTTCTCAACAAAAGCAATATTGATAAATTTCTCTTTGTAAGCATCAAAAATTTGTTCAAGATTCTTATTATTAATTGTTCCAAGAATTATAACATTCAAATTTTTCCCTGTCAACTGATTCAATGCTAAAGTGATACTTTCCTCATCGTTGTTTCTAAGATTTCCAAGATCATAAACATTAATGTTCTCAAAACAATAAGCCGTTTTGTATAATTCCTTTCTCACAGGATCTGCATTGATATCATCAAGACCAAACAATACTACAGCATCATTTTCATGCACAATCAGTTCAGAAGATATATTGATCTTCTGACCAAAACTATCCTTGTCAATCATTTGAGAATAAAAAACTTCAGAATCCCTGAATAAATCCTTCATATATTATTATTTAAACGTTAACACACTACTGTGAAGCCAATTCTATTATTAATCTCATTTATCTTCCACAAAGGTAATATATAAATTATTATTTTATTACATATAAAAAAAAAAATCAAAAAAGTTGGGGGTAATAATAAAAAAAAATGTCTTAATAGTACGTCAAATTGTTTTTTGAAGTCATTTTACACATTAAATTTATTATTTATCTGTAAAATAAGGGAAAAATATGATTTATGTATTAAAAAAAACATTAATATTTTTGTTTTTTTAAAAAATGTTATAAATTTGCGTTTGAAATAACAAATAACTTTTAAAAGAGACCTTATGAAATTAAAATTATCATTTTTGCTGATTGGGTTACTTTATTTTGGTTTAAGCTTTTCCCAGGAAGAGGTAAAAGAACCTGCAAATGCAGAAGTAACCACTGATACTGTAAAAATTCGTGATACTTATACTTCCCCTGTTATAAAAGATGACATGACAATTGATCCAGACCAGAATAAAAAATGGAGAAAGGGATTATATAAGTATCCTGCAAAGCCAAAAAATGCCTGGGAATTAGGCCTTCACGGAGGACATTATTTTATTGATGGTGATGTTGATGAAAAATTGCCACTTGCAGGATTTGGGCTTGGATTACATCTCCGAAAAGCAGTTCACTACACTTTCTCTATCAGGTTTGATTTGTTTTACGGTCAGACTTATGGAATTGACCCTCAGCATTGGACTCATGGTAGTCAGGGAGGTGGTTTGGTTGAATCTCCTACTTTTGATGCATATGCTGCCGGAAGCGGATGGTTCCCTAAATACAAAACAGAATTTGTTTCAGCCAATATTGAAGGAGTTTTGAATATTGGGAATATTTTATTTCACAAGGAAAGGAACAAATGGAACTGGATAGCATTCGCCGGAATCGGACTTAATTCAAATCAGACTATGCTTGATCTAAAAAATGCTACCGGAGGTATTTATGATGCCAATGTAATTTTATCAAAAAAATACAACATTAATACTAAACAAGGACGTATTGACCAAAAACAAGCTATAAATGATTATTATGATGGCAAGTATGAAACCAAAGCTTATCCCAAATATGCCATTTTCAGAGTTGGTGACAGGTATCATATTCATGCTGATATAGTATTCGGGATGGGTATTTACAGAAAGATCAACAAGAGAGTTAATATAGGTCTTGAACATCAGGTAATGATAGGAGACAATGACTATCTGGATGGCATAAGGTTCAGGACTTCCGGTGACATGACTGTACAAAACGATATTAACCATTATACAAACCTCAGGCTTGCAATAAATATGGCTAACTTCAAGAAAAGGACCGAACCATTATACTGGATGAATCCATTGGATATGGCATATACCGACATTGCAAATCTGAAGCAGAGGCCAGCATTTGATCTGACCGATACTGACAATGATGGCGTGATCGATCTGTTGGATCAGGAACAAAACAGCCCTCAGGGATGCCTTGTTGACACCCGGGGTATTACTTTAGATAGTGATGGTGATGGATTACCAGATTGCAAAGATAAGGAACCATTTTCTCCTCCGGGTTATGAAGTTGACGAAATTGGAGTAGCTAATATTCCTGATACAGTAAAATGTTGTGTGACCAAAGAACAGATAAGAAAAATGTTTGATGATGGTTCAGTCAGAGGGGTTCCAGGATCGACAAATTATATTAACAGTGGTGTCGGTGACTGGTTCCTTCCAATGATACATTTTGATCTGGATAAATACTATTTGAAATCAGAATATTACGGTCACCTCAAGCATGTAGCTGATGTGATGAATAAATATCCTAACCTTTGTGTAACAGCATTCGGTGCTACTGATGTAAGAAACTCGAGTGCTTACAATGATATGCTTTCATATAACAGATCCAAAACCGCAATTGATTTTCTTGTTCAAAATTATGGAATTGACAGAAACAGATTTAAATTAATGTACGGAGGAGAAGAAAAGCCAATAGTACCAAATCTTCCGGATACACATAATACATCAAAGGAGATTGAGTTAGGTCATTTGATGAATAGAAGGGTAGAATTCAGAGTGTGCAAAGACACTGACTATGACATGGGCAGACCTACCGGTGTCATAGAAGCAGGTAAGAAAACTCCATACTCTTCAAGGCCTGGTTCAAAATACCTTGGTGATAAAAATTCAGGGTTTTAAAATGCATTGTAGAAAAGTAAAAAAGAGGGTTTACGTAAACCCTCTTTTTTTTTATAATATCTCTTCGAATGAACTATAAAAGATTTTTATTGTTTTTTGTTTATCGGATTAATACTAAGAATTGATGAATTTTTCTTCAACAATACTTCATGAAGCAGTAGAGTCAATTTCAAAGTTGCCAGGCATTGGCAAGAAATCAGCTTTGAGAATAGCCCTTCACCTGATCAATGGAAATTTACCGGTTGCATCAAGGTTGGCATCAAGTATAAAAGATCTCGAAAACATCAGATTTTGCAGTAAATGTCATAATATATCAGATACCGAATTATGTGATATTTGTGCATCACATACAAGAAACAAGTCGGTTATCTGTGTTGTAGAAAATGTCAGGGACCTTATTGCTATTGAAAACTCCCAACAGTTCAATGGAAAATATCACGTACTTGGCGCATTAATATCACCTATGGACGGGATCACACCAGATGATCTTAACATTAGCAGCCTTATTGAAAGGGTTGAAAATGATGATATGATCGAAGAGATAATTATGGCTTTGAGTCCCAATATTGAGGGGGAAACTACAGTTTATTATATATCAGGGCAGCTACCTGAAAGGATAAAGGTTTCGCTTATTTCAAGAGGGGTTGCATTTGGAACAGAACTGGAATATACAGACGAGCTCACTCTCGGAAGATCTATACTCACAAGGATACCATATAAAAACAAACAGGATGTTTTCTAAATTGAATTGTTTTGTACTAAATTTGTCCTGTTATTCTATATCGTGGAGTAACAGTACTAATACTAACATTCAAGCTTAAAGAATAGAATTTACTTATTGTGAAAGATATTTCTGTTATAATTGTCAACTACAATGTCAGATACTTTATCGAACAATGTCTGTATTCTGTTTACAAGGCAAGAAAAAATCTCAACATTGAGATTATCGTTATTGATAATAATTCTATTGACAACTCAGTAGAAAGTATCAGCAGGAATTTCCCGGAAGTAAAATTAATTGCGAATAAGATCAATGCAGGGTTTGCAAAGGCAAATAATCAGGCCATCAGAATCGTAAACTCCAAATATACACTACTTTTAAATCCTGACACCATTGTGTCGGAAGATACACTCGTAAAAATCTTTGAATTTATGGAGAATAATCCCTCGGCCGGAGCTCTGGGGGTTAAACTTATAGATGGAGAAGGAAGATTTCTGCCTGAATCAAAAAGAAGCATCCCAACTCCCCTGGTATCATTATTAAGACTGACCGGTTTGTCAAAAATATTTCCAAAGTCAAGAGTGTTCAACAAATACAATTTAGGCTATCTTGATGAAAATGCAGTCAATGAGGTAGATGTACTCTGTGGAGCTTTTATGCTTATCAGAAATGAGGTATTTGAAAAGGTTGGAATGCTGGATGAAGAGTTTTTTATGTATGGCGAAGATATAGATTTATCTTACCGGATTAGAAAAGCAGGCTACAAAATATTTTATTTTCCGGAAACTACCACAATTCATTTCAAAGGCGAAAGCACAAAAAAGAACTCAGTCAAATATCATCATGCTTTTTATAAAGCTATGTCAATATTTGCCAGAAAACATTTCGGAGGTAAATTTTTCAATTTCTCTTTATTCTTTATCAATACAGCGATTTTTTTACTTGGAACCGGAAGTTTCTTAAGAAAAAATCTGAAAGCTTTATTGATTCCTGTGTTACATTTTTTTTTCTATTTTGCAATACTGCTTATCATAGAGAAAATTTGGGCAGTTCAATATCATAAAGCACCTGAATACTATAAAAACAGTTCCACATTATGGTTTTATGCATTGTTTTCATTTCTTACAGTGGCTTCAGCTTTCTTATATAACGGATATAAAAGAAATTACCTGGCCAATGCTATTAAAGGACTTCTTACGGGAACGTTGCTGATATTTGCTATTTATGCCCTATTGCCTGAATCTATGAGGTTTTCTAGAGCTATTATTGTTTTTGGGGCAGCCACAGGTTTATTAGTGACAGTTTTGATACGTTTATTAACTGAATCTTTATTTCCTGCCATGTTTTCACAAAAAAACCTAAAAAAAAGGGTAGCTATTGTAGGTCTGCAGGATGAGGTAAATAAGGTATTGCGTATAATGGATATAAACAGGATAAAACATGAATTCGCAGGTAACATCTATCCTTCTGACAATGATTATGATCATACTACCTACATTGGAGATATTTCAAAACTTGGAGAGATCATAGAACTGTTGAAAATTGATGAGATAATTTTTTGTCTGAAAAACATCGGAATAAATGATGTAATGAATTATTTATCAGAAATTGGTAATAAAGCACGCATAAAGATATTTCCTGGCGACACTCACAGTATTATCGGAAGTTCTGATCGTAATTCAAGGGGTGAATTTTATAGTATTGATATAAATTTCAGGCTTAGAAAAGGTAAAATTCTGGCACAGAAGTACTTTTTCGACTTTATCATTGCATTTATAATATTGCTTTTTTATCCGCTTTTGAGATTTATTCTGAAAATTCTGGATATTAAAGATGTTTTAATGGTTCTATCAGGCAGGAAAACCTGGATATCTTATTTCAGCAATGATAGTATGATTGAAAAACTTCCTGTGATCAAACCAGGAGTTTTCTTTCCTGTCATCATTGGCACACTTAGTGAACTGAGGCCGGAGGAGATCCACAGTTTAAATCTCGAATATGCAAGGAGTTACAGTTTATGGAGTGATCTGGAGATACTTTTCAGAAATCTTACAGAAAAAGAAAAATTATCAATATGACTTATTAAAAACTATTTTTTTTCGTTTTGTAATTGAAAAATAACTATATGAGTTTGAAAACAAAGAAATGATACCTGAAAAAAAATATATACAAATATTGCAAATGACCCTTATATCACTGTTAATCAGCGTGGTATCATTATTCTTATATGGATATTTTTTCAACAGGCCTGTCATTAATTATTATTCGGGACCTGGTGCACGACAGGTAGTAGAGAAATTTTTGATTGAAGATCATGGTTTTCAGAGTATTGTTAAAAATGTAAATCCTACTATTGTATTTATACAGACAATCAAAGAAAATGAAAATAAAATCAGGTCAATTGAATCTGGTTCAGGTGTTATTATAACTTCAGATGGATATATTGTTACCAATGAACATGTCATCAGAGAGCATGACAATATCATTATTACCACATTCAACAACAAACAATACAATGCAGAACTTATCGGATCTGATGAACTGACAGATATAGCAGTATTAAAAATAAAAAATGAAAACCTGCCTTTTTTATTTATTGCTGATTCACATGCTTTGAATGAAGGTGATATAGTGCTTGCTTTTGGAAATCCTTTTAGATTAAAAAACTCTGTTTCAATGGGAATTGTAAGCGCCAGGAACAGGAATCTTAATATACTTGGCGCACAGGGTATAGAATCATATATTCAAACTGATGCTATTGCGAACAGCGGTAACAGTGGAGGGGCTTTAGTAAATACTTCTGGTAAAATGGTAGGACTGATTGCAGCAGTAAACCTGGAAAAGGAAATAGAGTCGGGATTCTCTTTTGCAATTCCTTCCAATATAGTGAAAAAAGCAGTATTCGATATTATCAACTACCGGGCTGTACAAAGAGCCAGAACCGGTATGAGTCTTGTTGACATCCAACCCGGCAACAATGTATGGAATACTCATGGCGCTGAAATATTGAGAATTGAGAAAGATGGGCCTGCATTTAAGAGCGGATTGAAAGCAGGTGACCTAATACTTAAACTCGACAGTATTAATGTAATTGATGCATCATATTTTCAGGCCTTGATTTATGAAAAAAAACCCGGAGATGTCGTTACTTTATCTTTTCTACGAAACGGAAAAGAAAATACAGCAAAAATCAGTTTAAAAAATGCATTTAATACTGACGAACTTATATCAAGCAGAAAAGATAAAATACTTTCCGATTTTGGATTGATAGTAAGAGATCTTACATCATCTGAAATAACTTCTTTAAAAACGAAAGGTGTTATTGTAATAAGTATAATGAAGAACAGCAAAGCAGGGCTGAGCAATATGGAACCTGATTACATTATTACCGAAATCAACTCCGAACCTGTAAAAACAGTTGATGAAATGATAGAGAAAATAAAAAAATCATCCGGAAGAATAAGTTTTAACGGGTTTTATAAAAGCTACCCCGGCAATTTCCCTTATTTCATTGAAAAATAATAACGAAAGCATATCTGTATTATTCCAGTTGGCCTAAATAGTTATTGCATCGGCATTATATTTTAAATACTGACAAAAGTTGCTGTACTGGCCAAAGTGCCTGTACTGACCAAAGTGCCTGTGTTGACCGAAGTGCCTGTGCTGACCGTCAGTGTCAGTGCCAATTCCAGGATGCAAATGGACTAAAGAATAATTGTAAATGGTATAATTTAAAAATCATAACCAACTGAAAAATAGAGAACGGGTTTCTGGATAATTCTGGTTTCAATACCCCATGCATAATCGAATTTAATAAAGTATCCAACCAATGTGGTTCTGACTCCGGCTCCGAATCCTGCAATCAGGGGATCAGAATAATACCTGACTTTTAGTTTGATGGAGGGAGGAACATCGAGTATTTTATAATTTGATGGGTTGTCCTCTGAAAATGGTGATTTGCCAATCCATGCCAAACCCATATCATAGAAAAAATTTAATTGGAAATTCCTCAGAAAACTTCTCCTGAGATCCTGACCAAACAAGTAATGAAACACAGGTATTCTCAATTCACTGCTGAACAAAAGAAAGCTGGAACCATTTCGGGCATTGTATCCAAAGCCCCGCATATTTGCTGCCAGTATCTTATAGGCAAACTCATCAGATTCAGGATAAGATACTATATCAGACTGCTTAGCAAAATACCAGTTTTCCATTCCTCCGAGTAAATAAAGATTTTTTTCACTACCCAAAGATTTTTGTCCGGCTAATCGGAAGGCTGCTATACTCCTGTCAAATACCCTGAAATATTGTCTTGAATCAAATCCAAGTACCAACATCAGGCTTTTTGATAAATCAAATTTAGTCAGATCACTGATATTCAGATTAAACCGATTGAATCCTTCAACAAATACCTTGCTCCTGTTCCCTTCAGGAAGATTGGCAGAGATCATGGAAGTATTATCAAAAACGTATTCACTTCTAAGGCTCAACCTCTGCTCTGTTACACCCGGCAGATTGAGCGAAAATGTGTCTGAAGCACCAATTATTGTTTTTTCACTATGTATTCGTGCAATCAATTTTAAAGATCTGTAAACGTCAAAAGAGTATTTAGCCTGTATCTGTCCCAGATTTGTAATAAGCCTCGATTTATCAACTATGTTGGTCCGGCTAAAATCATATTCCGATCTTGACTTCCTGTAATAACCGAATTGCCAGTCAATTCTTGATTTTAAATTTTCATAAACCCAAAAATACTCTTTCTGCTTAAAGTCGGTCGAAATGCGAAAACCTGTTTCGATATGATGATCTTCAAACATATCCTGAATTGCTGTCTTTACCAGGAATCCCGGAATTGTCTGAACAAAAGAATTCCTGGTATTATTGTAGGTTTCCAGTCCATCAAACAAAGGTTCATTGTCCACCCTGGTGATCAATTCAGAAAAAGAAAACTTCAACCGGGAAGCAATAGCCTTATATGATTCAAATGGAGCAAACCTTACTTCCTTTTTTCCTGTTGTTGACGTATTTTCAATATCAGGGGTTTTCATCTTTATGATCAAATCCTCTTCAATGAATTTCGATTGAAAAAAAAGTCCCTCGTCTATTTCGATTCCATCCGGGTTAAATTCACCCTGATTATCTTGTTTTTCGGATTTCAATGGTTCATTCAGCGACTTTCTGAAGCCTGTAACCGACAACGAACTGAGTGTGTTCAAGGGATAATCAATATTATTCAAATTGTTGTTGCACAATTCAGATGTACTATAAATCAATCTGTTATCACCGATGTCATAATTGATAATTCCTGTTTCAGAACTTGTAATAAACTTACTGTTCCCGGTCGAACTGATATCTTTAAGTTCGATATTCCTGATACCTGATACATCTGAAGTGAAATATAAATTATTGTCATAAATATCCGGATTCCTTTCGTCAATCTCAGGAGTTGATGTAAGGTTACTGATAGTATTGTCATTGAAGTCATAGAAAAAAATATCAAATTTCCCCAGAGGCACGATAGTATCAAATATTTGCCTTGCAGATGTATATATTGACCTGTTTGAAGCAAAAACCGCCCCTTGTTTGCCATTCATTTTAACAGCTTTGGCATCAAGATCGTCCCAGAAATCTTCTGTAAGCCTAGATGATTGTCGTTTTTTCAGATTGTAAATAAACAGATCATTGAAACCATCAACATCAGCATTTAACAGTAGCTCATTTTCATTTATCGGTGAAGCAGAATAAATTCTCCGGTATTCGGGAGAAATAATATGATCTTCATACTTGAGATCTTCGGTATTCACCGACCTTAAAATCAAAGCATCTTTTTTTTCAAATATGACATATAGAAGAGAACCCGATCTGCTGAAAAAACTGATTGGATAACTCATATCAGTCTCCTGTTCAGTATTAACATATCCGAGTTTTAGTATTCTTTTTGTAGATTGGCCATTATTGAGAAATAATTCTGCCCTACCCTTCCTATTTGTAATATAGCTGTATAGTTTTTCATTTTCGGACACAGATACCCCGGTGACTGGAAAATTATTAGTTTTTATCTTCTTTACAGTATTTGGTGAGGACAATTGGTTTTTTTTGTCGGATTCATACATTGCATAAAAATAATCCTGCCACTCTTTATACAGGGTTTTTACAGGTTTATTGAATGCTGACTGAAGCGAAGATTTAATATCCCTGCTTATTCTTACCAGATAAAAAAAATCAGACATCTTGCTGTCACTATAATTATTATGAAGAAAATGGAAAAAAGACTTACCTGCCAGATCAGGTAATTTACTGCTAAAATACCTGAATTCCATTTTTTCCAGTTTTTTTGTCAGGAACAATTGCCTTAATTTTTCATCATCTTCAAAGTTCCAGTTATCGGCCAGAAAACTTATACTTCCTGTAGTGAACCACTTGGGGAAATTAGATATTACAAGCTTTTTATATATGTTCTCGTAGTTCAGCCCACCTAACATATTGTGTAGAAAAACCTTTGCAGTTCCCTCCCTGATTTGCTTTAGCATATCATTATGGTCACCGTTGAAATATACCAGTACTTTATTATCATAAAACAATGACAAGCCTGGGTCATCGGTATCATCAGTTTGTTTTATGCCAAGATTTGATTGTTTAAGATCTGAAAGACTGGCATAAACAATTACCTGAACTTTTTTATTCATCTTGTAGTCAAGAATATCCTCAATATCATCATATGAAATCTGCGAGAGGAGAATAACCGATTTTGCTAAATTCCTTTCTTTGCCATACCAGTAAATAGTGTAATGATCAGTTTCATACAACCACCAATCCTGAAAATCATCGTGGAATTGAACCCTGTTTTTACCAAACTCAGTGTATATAGTCTGCGAAGTCAATTCAACTGTTATTGTTGAACTGATAACCAGAATAATGAACTTTAAAAATTTTATATTCAATGATTCAATCAAGACTGACAATTTTCTAATATTAATTAACGTAATTTACAAATATAAATGTCCTCATTATATGTATTAAAATAAAACAAATAATTTTTAAATTTACACCATTTTCAGCAAAATAGTTAAAAAAATGAGATTATTACTGATAAATATTGTCTTACTTATTTCCATTCAGCTTGTTTTAAGCCAGAATACAGGTATTTATCCTCCCATTTATAATTGGAAACAAATAAATAGTGATACTGTTCGAATCATTTTTCCAAACGGCATGGAGGATAAAGCTCAGAGAGTGAGCTTTCTTACCCATCAGCTGGCTCGAACTGACTCCTTAGCATTTGGATCCAAACCCGGAAAAGTAAATATTTTTCTGATAAATCAAACGGCAGAATCCAATGGATATATTCGTTTTGCTCCTTTTCATGGTAAATTTTTTTCTACTGCTCCTCAATATGCATTTGCCGGGACTGTTGACTGGTTTGACCTCCTTGCGGTTCATGAATATCGGCATGTGATGCAGTTGAATGGTAGTAAAACTGGGTTGCCGGGACTGACAAAGAAACTATTTGGAGAATCATTCTGGGCCGGTCTGGTAGCTATAAACCTTCCCGGCTGGTTTTTGGAGGGTGATGCTGTTTGGCAGGAAACTTCCTACAGTTATTCAGGCAGGGGAAGGATACCTGATTTTAAAATGAGGATGAATTCAATAGCCGACCTTGAAAAACCATTCAGCTATGAAAAAATGAGATGCGGATCTTACAGGGATTTAATTCCTGATGCATACGCTCTCGGCTATAGAATGATAAAACATGGTATTGACAATTATGGTATTGACTTGTGGAATAAAGTTTACAAAGAATCAATAACATACAAAAACCTGGTTTATCCTTTTTCCAGGTCATTAAAAAAATATACAGGATACAATACTTCAGGGTTTTACCAAAAATCAATGGACAGGGGTAAAACAACAGATACGGAATATGTAAATATTTCAGCAGAGAAGAATAATAATATAAATATAGGTGAAGAACTTGAATTCCTATCTTATCCTAAGTTCAGTGATTCTGAATTATATATCATAAAATCATCATTTAGTGAAGCTCCATATATATTAAAAATTGATCCTGAATTTCCTGCCGCATCCCAAAAAATACTTCCTTTGGGTTTTGGTTTTGACAGATATGATGTTTCAGATAAATATATCGTTTGGAATGAAATTAATGAAGATAAGCGCTGGTCGGGTGTAAGCTATTCTGATTTATATAAATATGACCTGATCCTCAAGAAAAAAAGTCAGATTACAAGGAAGAAGAAGCTGTTCAGTCCTTCCATATCACCTGACAACAGAAGGATTGCAGCAGTAGATTGCGATATTAATGCCAACTACCGGCTTGTGGTACTGGATATGGATACCGGAAAGGAATTATTTGATTTATCTATTTCCGGAAATTATTTTTTCAGGGAAACTGCCTGGCTTGATAATGAAAATATAATTACCATTGCAGCAGCTGACAATGAAAATTCCCTGGTAGCTGTTAACCTGGCTGAAAGTCGCTTTACAGTTCTTATTCCCGGTATTATAAATTCCATTTCTGATTTGGTCGTCAGTGATAAAAAAATATTTTTCACATCATATCTTGATGGTGAGAATGGTGTCCAGGAAATATTCTGTTTTAATACAGATGAAAAAATAATTTACAGAAAAACAACAACTTCGAATTATGGACAACTGATGCCTGCAATAGCCGGGGTAAATAAACTGGCCTGGTGTGAGAAAGATTTTAACAAAACACGGCTTGTGATATGCAAAGAACCCTGGACTGAACTATTCAAACCTGACAACTCATTGCTTCAATTTAAAAAGGAAAACCTATCTCCCCTTAGACAAAATTCAAACCCTGGCCTGTTGGACAACAAAGTGAAGGTGAAATACCCTGTCATGGATTTCAGACCGCATTATAAACTGATCAATTTTTACAGTTGGATACCCTTATATTTTGATCCATTCATTACAGCTACTTTCTACAGCAGGGATTACCTCGACAGATTGCAATTTTCAGTTAGCCCCGGTTATAACCTCAATGATGGTTCATTTAATTTTAATACAGAACTGGAATATGGAGAGTTATTTCCGGTAATAAATATCAGTATGAATAATATTTTTTATCAGGAAGGATCAGGATTGAATAGCGAAACAGGGATCATGGAAAAATTCAGGTTCAATACTCTTAAGCTCACAAGCAGCATTGGAATCCCGCTGAATTTCCAAAAACACAATTACAGGACAGGTATTTTACCAGAACTTGCTTTAAATGCATTCAGGAATTATGGTTCATCGGATTCAATTTCAGAAAATGAACAATTCCGAATGGATTTCATGCTCAGGATCAGCAAACTAAAATTGCAGGCATACCGGGCCGTGGTTCCTGAAAACTCATTATTCCTCAATCTCAAAGTTTATAATATTCAGAATCGAAAGGATTATTCAGGAGGTTCATTCGAATTGACATATTATCTGCCATCATTTATTGATAATCATGGCCTGGGAATAAAAGTTAATGGACTATACAACAGCAAAACCCCGAAATCGGATAGATTCAGAGATATTAATTCTTCATTTTCCTATGCAAGGGGTTATGATTACAGTTCCAGGAAAAAAATGCTCACAGGGTTCAGGTTGAATTATTCATTGCCGTTGGTATATCCTGATTTCGCACTGGGTAAGTTTATTTTTTTCAAGCGCATCAGGACAAATCTGTATTTTGATATGGACAGATACAAAGAATTTGAATCAATAAAATGGCAAAACCAAAGATCGGCAGGCATTGAGCTTTTTTTTGATAATACGTATTTCAGAATGTTTCAGTTACCGCTCGGAGTTGGACTCGATTATCTTATGGATGTGCCCGGAAATAAAAACAGATACAATATCAGGTTGATAATAGGACTATGAAAATTTTGATCAGACAAAGACTTTGACAATTAATTAATTGGGATAGATGCCGAAACCATGTAAAGTTCAAATTCAGCAATTTGTTTTTTAATATATTCCACTAATCCCAATTTTCTTTTTTTGATAGGTGAAAACATTCTTTGGTGTTTTATTATTGGAATAAAAGTTTAATCTTAATCCTGAACCTTGAATTCTGTATAAGCCTGTGTTTATAATTGTTTCTAAGGTTTTTAGCATCACTTTTGTCTATTATATCCAAGAATTTATATTTCCTTGCACATATTGATAATTTTAATTATCTTTGCGACCCTGAACTACGGGATGTAGCTCAGCCCGGTTAGAGTACACGTCTGGGGGGCGTGGGGTCGCTGGTTCGAATCCAGTCATCCCGACATGAAAAAAGGCTTTTGTTCAAGCAACAAAAGCCTTTTCCAAAAAACGTATGTACGCAATTGTTAAATCCAGCTTTTTGTAGATTTCACCATTCAGGAAAGCTTTATTCATTTTTCTCATTAGAGCCGCGTAATAAAACTGGAAATTTCATCTGTTTTTCAGGATCTACTTTTATACCTGTCCTGACTACTTTTCTCAATCTGAAGGATTCGGGATCCCTTAGAAACCCACCATTTCTAAAGATCATAATAATCATTTCATTATTATTCATATCTATTGCGGTATAATACATATTGATTTCATCGCAAACCTGCGAAATAATCAAAACATTCTCAGGAGTAGAAATAGTATCGTTTTCGCCGGATGCATAGCAAAAAGCTGAAAATTTAGTAAATAAAAGAATCAGCATAATTCTAAACACAGTTTTCATATTGGCAATTTTAATTGTTAAAAAATAATGATTTCTCAAAAATAATTAAGTTTAATCTGAAAGAACCACATGAATCTGAGATTAACTTATATTTAATATCCATTAACTTTTTAATAACTACCCAGAAAAAATAAAGTAATTATAATCAAGTCTTTAAGGATATTAACAATAGACATGATTTGTAAATAAAGATAAAATAATACAAAGAACTGTATATCATTGCTTTGGATCTTTGTGTGTTATTTTACGACTTTGTGTTAAAATATAATATACTAAATAATAAAACATGTGAAATGATCTAAACACCTGAACCTTGACACTTATTATTAATCACTATCAGAACTAAATTATCCAATATATGATCTTATATAAACAATCACGAATCATAATCTAATCTTTGATAATATTAACCTATTTTTTTTAGTCGCAACTGCAAAGCAGATATTATATATATGGATTGCATTGAAATAATTTTTGTAAACAGGAAAAATATAGCCAAAACCCGATAATATTCACTTAATGGGCATTAAATAGAAATTTCATAGCAACACAAATTGATTTAATACCAGCTTAGAGGATAACAGCATATATTTTGGTATGGCCAAATAAGCTCTTCAAAATCTGTTTTTCACTTACAAAAGAAATATTTTTCAAAATTTTATAAAAAATATTTAAAAAAATTTGTTTTTATTAAAATATTATATATTTTTGTCATTTATATTTAACTGAATATTTGCATAATACATTTTATAAATAATTTTAATACATAAAAATAGATATTATTTTATAATTAAATAATGCCAGGCACTTCGATAAATACTGACAATTTCAAAGATCTGTATAGCAAAAACTACGGGGTACTGGTTAATTTTGCCTTTTCAAAAACCAAAGACCTGGAGCTTAGCAGGGAGATTGTTCAGAATACCTTCGTAAAACTATGGAACAGCCGGGCTGATATTGAGATCCGATCGTCTATTGAAAGCTATTTGTTCACAATGGTTAGGAATGGCATTATTGACAATGTCAGAAAAAACGAAAAGATAGTTGATATCAGGGATTTTCAATCATTGAGGGAAATTGAGTATGAAACCAGTGTAAATGAAGAGGAGGAATCATGGGAATTAAGGTATCATTTGAAAAAAGCAATAAATAATCTGAAAGAGAAAAGAAGGATTATTTTCAATCTAAACAAGACTGAAGGTTTGACTTATCAGGAAATATCAGAACATTTAAATATTTCAGAGAGAGTAATTGAAGACAATATTGCCAAGGCTTTGAAAGAGATAAGGGAATATTTCATAGAAAATAAATTAATGTAAATTGTGATATAAAGAATAGAAAACGTCATATTTTAAATTGATAAAAAAATTGGTTGAAATTAACGACATATTAAAATTCATCGAGGGCAGACTGAACGAGCAGGATTCACGCAAGGTCAGAATGTGGATCGATTCGTCCAAAGCGAATCGGGATGAATATGAGTTTTATAAGTCGGTATTGTCTGAAAGCGGTAATCTGAAAGATATTTTTCCAGTAGATGAAGAATCGTCCTGGAATGATTTTGTGAGTAAAACTGATTTCAAACCTTCAAATCGTTTTAAGAGAAAATGGTACTTTGGCATAGCTGCTTCACTGATATTGGTGGCTGCGGTATTGAGTATTATTTTATGGCCAAGACCTCTTTACAAAGAATTGACCACATTCACCAATCAGGATACGGTAAAGCTTGTTGATGGCAGCAAGATATTTGTGAATGACAGCAGCAAGGTGAAATATTATACGCGACTTACCAAAAAGCAGAAAGAAAGAAATATAGAAGTCGTGGGTTCTGCTACTTTTGATATTGCATACGATAAAGACAGGCCATTTGTAGTAAGGGCAAATGGTGCCGGCATAAGGGTATTAGGAACTATTTTTAATATTAATGTAAATGGAGACAGGGTAGAATGTGAGAATATTGAAGGTAAAGTAAAATTATATGAATGGAAAAATCCTGATAACAACCTTATTCTCAATACCGGAGAAAAAGCCGTATTCGAAAATGGGGTAATCAGTCTAATCCTTCCGGAGCCTCCTCCACCTCCTCCTCCACCTCCGGCCAGGCCTGTAGGAAGTTATAAAAGTATTGAATATATTATCGAATACCTGTTTGAGAATTTCTATGAAAAATTCACCACTGCACCTTATTCAGATATTGTAATGGAGGATAAAGTTATAGTAAATCTGAGACAGCCTCTGAAGGACATTGTAGCTCAGCTTGATAGCACTTCCACACTTAGATTCAGGCAGAATTGTCCCGGTTGCTATGAATTTACTGTATTCAAAGCAAAATAAATTAATATAATTTCCTGATTAAATTTATAATTCCATTGCAACCATTCAGAGGGTACTTATATAGTGCTTTGTTTTGTCACGTTTTTTGCAAAAAAAAGCAAAAATCACACTAATCTGCTTATTTATCGTATTTTAGGATTTCATCAGGTGTTACTAATACTTCGCTCCTTTAGAGTTATCCACTGAATAGTCACGTTCTATTTAAAATGCTGAGATATGTAATATGTTTTACAATTTTATACTGATAAAATCTAAATAACTTACCCGGTAAACTAAAAATTGATTATTTTCGTAATTTTAAGATAATCAGCAAAAATAAATAATCAAGATTTATCAGTGAAATACTTTTTAATTAAGCGAGTTTTTGTTTTTACAACGGTTTTAATATTAATGATATCAGCCGCATTGAGGACCAATGCCCAGATTGTAAATGATGATGAACCACAACAAGACCTAAAAAAGCAAAATGATACTGTCGAACAGGTTTATTATCTTAAATCAAAATTCTTTACATTCAAAAATTTTCTGGATACTATAAATTATGGTGACACCTTACTTACTGATGATTTCCCCTATTTCAATCCTGTACATGCCCTTCAGTATCCGGTAGCCGACAAAGGCAACATAGGTAGTTCGGTAATGCCATTATCAGGTTTTATCTCAAAATGTGGTTTCAATATTGGAATAAACGCTTATGATATTTATGATGTAACCAAAAATGAATTCAAATGGCATATCAATAGTATTCCCTTTGCTAAAGTCTTTGTGTCACCGAGCTCGACATATACCAATTTTTGGGTAGGAACAATATTTTCCAGGAATTTCAAAGATGTTAACCTGAATATCGATTACAGCCGTATTAATAATACCGGCAAATACAAGGATCAGGAAGCTAAACATACAGATCTGAATTTCGGGATTTGGAAAGGTGGTATTGGCAAAAAATTCAATGCCTTTTTCAATATTATTGTCAACATTCATGAAGAGCAGGAAAATGGTGGAGTTGAAGATCCTTCCTTTGATCCTGAAAATTTGAGACTGAATGTTCCTGTAAAACTTAATGATGCTGTAAGCAGGCTTGAAAAATATGAACTTGAGTTTACAAGTTATTACAGATTGAGCAAAGAAAGAACATTTCTCGGCCTAAAACCATATTTGAAGTCAGAAGCCGGATACCAAAAAGGGTTTTACAAGTTTTATGATGTTAATGTTAAAGATGACAGTGTCTATTATGGTAATTTGTTAAGCGACCCGGTCGGTCTCAGAAATTATATCCGCAATAATGCATATCATGTTTCATTGGCTTTTTACGGCATTAATTCAGGATCAGCATACATAAATACCGGAGCTGATATAGGATTTTACTCCTATAATATTGAATCACAAAACACCGAAACCATAAGGCAATTAAAACTGTTTGCCCATTCAGGCATTAAACTTATACCCAATTTGAACGCCAGTTTTATAGGAGACCTGTACATTGGTAATTTTTCTCCAAACTACAGCCTCAATGCAGAATTAAACTTTGTAGCAAAAAAAATACACTTTGATGGTGGTTTATTACTAAAAAGCACAAGTCCCTCGCTGATGCAACAAAAACTTTACCTGACAGCCAGGCAGATATATAAAAATGATTTTGCCAATACCGCCTTAATACGGTTTTATGCAGGTGCAAAAATCAATAAACTTGGTTTCACAGCAAAGGCAAATTATGACCGTATAAGTTCATATATTTATTTCAGCGATAATTTTTTACCAAAGCAGCATGATCAGGATATAAGTCTTTTCAGTATAAATGTTGAAGAAAAAATACGGATCTGGAAATTCCATTTTGACAATAACCTGCATTTTTTTTCCGGGGTTGACGATGTAATCCCTCTTCCGGAGTTTGTATTGCGGAGCAAATTTTATATCCGGACTATGCTTTTCAAAAAAGTAATGGATCTTCAGTCCGGTTTTGAACATGTTTTCTACGATAAGTATTACAATTATGGCTACAATGCTGCAGTAGGAAATTATTATGTGCAAAATAAGATTAAGCTCGATAATTTCATGAGACTGGATTATTTTATAAATGCCAAAATAAGTGATTTTATGATTTTTATAAGGGTAAATAATATCCTTTACCCATTTGAGCAAAGGATCTTATATAGTGTGATCGATCATCCACATGATGATCTTTTCTTTAGACTGGGGATCAAATGGACGCTACTGAATTAGGCTGATCCCTGATCTGATTAAAAGTATTTGAGAAATCAATAAGTAATAATTTGAAATTTGAAGGTCAAAATATTATACTCAGGATCTCAGATCTGACAATCTCGGGAAAAAACAACGAAAAGATAACCGATGGACTATCTTTTGATATTGAAAGATTCAAAATTACCGGATTGTCCGGCTCTTCAGGATCTGGCAAAACTCTTACTGCTCTTTCTGTTCTGGGTTTGACAAGGTATCTGAGAGATATCAGCATCAGTGGCACAATACTTTTCAATGATAAAACCGGTTGGAAAGATCTGACTTCCTTCAATGAAAAGGAATTGACAGCAATAAGGGGCAAAAAAATAGCTTATATAATGCAGGATCCTCTTACGTCTTTCGATCCCAATAAAAAGTGTGGTAGTCAGTATTGGGAGGTGTCAGGTGGCATCCGGTCAAAAGAAGTATTGAACAATATACTTCAAAAAATGAATCTTGAAAAACGGATTCTTGATGCGTATCCACATCAGTTGTCAGGTGGAGAATTGCAGAGATTTGCAATAGCTATCGCTGTTTCTTCTGACCCGGACCTGTTGATCGCTGATGAACCGACTACAAATCTTGATGCCAACCTGACAAAGTCAATTCTGGAATTACTTAAGGAAATAAACAGGGAAAAAAGTATATCTATTCTTTTAATAAGCCACGATATTAAAGCATTGAGGTCTGTCTGTGATAATATTGCAATAATCCATAATGGCAAGCTTGCAGAATACAGGACTAATGCTGATTTTTTCAGAAATCCTGCATCAGAATATTCGAAACAATTGACTGATGCCTTTTTCAATTTTTCATTGCCTGAAAAACCCAGTAAGGAAGCAGGAAAGCATTTAAATATTTTATCGCTTTCATGTATTTCAAAGACATTCAAGAATAGCTTCAGAATTCCTTTTATAACACGCAATAAAAATGTAAATGCACTGAAATGCATTTCATTTAATCTTGGTCCGGGCGAAACACTCGGCATCATTGGTGAATCAGGAAGCGGTAAAACTACAATTGCAAGGATTCTTGTAAGTCTCAACACAGCTGATGACGGCACCATAATGTTATGCGGAAGAAATGTGACCAGGCCGAATGGAATTATTAAAGCATTTATACGCAATAGAATTCAAATTGTATTTCAAAATCCTGTGACATCTCTGAACAGGATTATCAAGGTGAAAAAACTGCTTAATGAACCTTTTGAAATCTCATCATACAAAAAAAACACTGAAAAAAAAATTGATCCGGAGAAACTAAAGGAACAGCTGGGCATAGATAATGCTATGATTGAGAGGTATCCAGACCAGGTTTCAGGAGGAGAAGCCCAGCGTATTGCATTGTCAAGAGCTTTGGCATTGGGTCCTGAGATAATAGTATTAGATGAGAGTTTATCGGCTCTTGACAGGATTTCACAAAATGAAATATTGAAACTTCTGAATGAAATACAGGTAAAATACCGTACTTCATATATCTTCATAACGCATGATATAGGTCTGGCAGCGATTTTTTGTGACAGGATGCTCATTTTGAAGCAAGGAAGAATCATAGAACAGGGTGTGGCCGGTGACATTTTTGATCATCCCACAGATCCTTATACTAAATCTTTGATATATGGGAATTATTGATATTAAATCATATTCAATAAGGCATAAAATAGTTTTTTCATTGTTAATCATACTGTTATTAGTTTATTTATTTTCATTACCCACCCCTTTATTTAATACACCCTCGAGCACTATAGTTTACAGCAGTTCAGGCAATCTCATAGGAGCACATGTAGCAAATGACGGACAATGGAGGTTCAGTGAAGGTCATCAGGTTCCTGACAGACTAATGAAGTCTATTATAACTTTTGAAGATAAAAGATTTAATTTTCATAGTGGAGTAGATATTCTTCGAATCGGTGCAGCAATAGTACAGAATCTTAAGGAAAATAGATTTGTAAGTGGTGCAAGCACAATCACAATGCAGGTGATCAGACTTTCCCGTAATAATCCGGATCGAAACATAATAAATAAAATCATAGAAATGATCCTTGCGACAAGGCTTGAACTTACCTGGTCAAAGAGCTCAATACTGAGGCTTTACGCAGCCAATGCCCCTTATGGAGGCAATGTGGTTGGATTTGAAGCAGCATCCTGGCGATATTTTGGTTTACCTGCTGACCAGCTTTCGTGGGCTCAATCAGCAACATTGGCTGTTTTGCCAAATAGTCCGTCGCTTATACATCCCGGCAAAAACAGGAAATTATTGATGGAAAAAAGAAACAGACTTTTAAAAAAACTGCTTGAGCTCAATGTTATAGACAAAGTTCAGTATGAACTGGCATTGACAGAAGATATTCCTCCAAGACCATTTCCAATGCCGGAACTGGCAACACACCTCACGGACAAGATAAGTATTTTGGACAACGGCAAGCAAGTCAATACATTCATTGATGAACATCTTCAGACAGAAATTGCAAATACCGTTAAGATACATCAAAGTGCAAATGAAAGCAATGGAATTTTCAATTGTGCAGTATTGGTATTAAGGAATGAGGATAATGCTGTACTAGCATACATTGGAAATACTGAAGATCCAAAAAAGGCTAACGAAAATTGGGTTGATATGGTGATGGCTAACCGCTCAGGTGGAAGCATTCTAAAACCCCTGCTTTATGCCTCAGCATTCGAAGAGGGACTGATATCTCCATACCAGGTACTACCTGACATTCCGGTAAATATTGATGGATTTTCACCTGAAAACTTCGATATGAAATTTTCGGGAGCAGTAAGGGCTTCAGAATCGCTTGCTCAGTCTCTCAATGTACCTGCGATTGTGTTGCTTAAGAACTACGGGATCTCAAAAATGATCAGCCGGTTGAAGGATTTCGGTCTGACCACTATAAATAAGGATGCAGATTACTATGGTCTGCCGCTGATTCTTGGATCTCCTGATGTGAAACTTTGGGAACTTGTCGGCACATATGCCTCTTTTGCAAGAACCCTGAAACATTATTCTGAAAACGGAAACAAATATTACGACAATGATTTCAGGCTCCCGGAGTATTCCAGGGAAAAAAGCAAACTGGTAAAGAAACCTGATATTCTTGATTATGCACCGGTAATAAGTGCAGGCGCGATATATCAGATGTTTGATATTCTGACTGAATTGCGCAGACCGGATGAAGAAGGTGACTGGAAGGAATTTTTGTCATCAAAAAAAATAGCATGGAAAACAGGCACTTCTTATGGATTAAAGGATGCCTGGAGTATCGGTGTTACAAAAAAATATACTGTAGGTGTATGGATAGGAAACTCAAATGGAATGGGCAGGCCGGGACTGGTGGGAGTAAAATTAGCTGCCCCATTGCTATTTGACATTTTCAGCAAACTCAGTGATGATGAATGGTTTTCTGTACCTTATGAGGATCTGAAGGAGAAAATATTATGCCATGATTCGGGATATTTGCTTTCTGAAAATTGTGAATCAGGTGATACGGTTCTTGTACCTGAATCTGCTGTCAGACTTCCTGTGTGTCCATTTCATAAAAGTATTCTGACTGATCTTTCAGGTGAATACCTTATTCATAAGCAATGCAGCAGAGCAGATAATTCAGTACTTTCCAGAAGATTTGTACTGCCACCTACTCAGGAATACTATTACAGGATAAAAAATCCTTCCTACAGGGGTATGCCTTCAGAATACCTGCCATGTGATGAAATTATACCCACCACTCAGAAAACCATGGAATTTATTTATCCAAATAAAAACACAAAGCTGATAATACCCAGGGATTTTGACGGCAAAAAAGGAAGAGTTGTATTTCGCATTGCACATACTGATCCTTCTGCAAAAATATTCTGGCACATAGATGATACCTTTGCCGGTTCAACTCAGGATATACATAGTCTGGAAGTGCTGATTGAACCTGGAAAGCATCTGCTATCTGCTACTGATAACCGTGGATACCAGATTTTCAGGCAATTCGAGGTCGTTTATTGACATCATTGCATTTTAAGTATCCTTATTATACCCTTGTAAATTTTGACTTCCGATTTTCCGTTAAAAAAGAGAGGTTCACCATCCACATGGTACATTTTGTAATCGGTCTCGATCGTAAAATCCCTGTCAATTGTCAGATAGTCAATGTATTTGGATTGCTTTATCCTGCCTGAGAAAACATCGGACACAAAAACCGGATAATAATAAAAAGGGAATGGTTTTACAAGTACCAGGTCAACATTCCTGCTTTGAGAGTTAGCTTTGGGAGCAATGAAGGCATTATTTCCAAACTGTCTTGTATTGGCAATAGTTATCATGGAGAATTTTCCTTCGATCTTTTTATTTTCAATATCAATGCTCACTTTGATCGGTCTGAATTTAGCAAGACATTTAAGCGTAGCAATACCATAATTAAAGAACCCTCTGCCTTTTCCTCCTGCAAAGGTATGAGCAACAAATGCATCGAACCCTACTCCTGCAACATTTATAAATTTTCTGCCATTTATCTCCATTCCGTCAGCATTGAAAGTATCCGCTTTATCAAGTGATTTCTTCAACTTGTAGATATCGGCAGTAAATCCATTTTCACGCGCAAAACCATTGCCTGAACCAATCGGAATAATAGCGAGTACCTTATCAGATCTTCCAAAAAGATATGAAGCAACCAGATTTATGGCTCCATCTCCTCCGGCAACAACAAAAACAGTGTACTTCTCGAGGCTTTTTTGCATGAATTCATGAAATTTCGAAATACTCTCAGAAATAAAAATATGATAACCAGGGTCCAGTTTTTTTAATTTCCTGATAACAGTCTGAGGTTTTCGCTTTCCACTATGTGGATTTACTATAAAAACAATATCTTCTGGTTCAAAATGCATAAAGAATTAACACAAAATAATTTTGAAACTCAAAAATACAAAAAAACTTTCAAGTAGTTAAATTTAGGATAATTCCTATTCACATATTATCATTGTATGGCTATAAAAACAATGATTTTTAAAAAAAGGGCAAAAAATGCATTATTATCTGTTGAATGTATTATATTTGCAGCGTGAATATACTACGTATCAATAAATTATTGATTTGCGTATCATTTTTTTCCATTTTTTTGGTTTTAATTTACCAACATTAAAATGAGTTAAACGTGGGGTTAATGATTTTTGATAAGATTTATTTTCACTGTATGAAAATATTATGACGACAATAATAAGAAAACACAGATAATAGAATTATTTCCAACAGATTACATTTCTTTATTCATGCCTCAGCATTTTTAATGCTTTAGTGAAAATTTGAACCAAATCTACCAGATAACAGAATTTCCTCAATATTTTATTGTCCTTCATATTTTTTAAAACAAATTAATTTTAAACAAATAATGACATTTAATTCATTAAACATAATCGACCCAATATTGAAAGCAATTGCTGAAGAGGGTTACATAACTCCAACTCCGATACAGGTAAAATCAATTCCTTTGGTTTTGCAGGGAAAAGATATAATAGGCTGCGCTCAGACAGGCACAGGGAAAACAGCCGCATTTGCAGTGCCTATTTTACAATTATTGAGTAGGAATATTTCACATGGAGCCGGGAAGAAATTTCCAAGAGCATTGATAGTTACCCCTACAAGAGAACTTGCTATTCAGATAGGGGAAAGTTTCCATGCTTATGGCAGGTATACACCGATAAAGCACGCAGTTATTTATGGTGGAGTAAATCAAGGCTCCCAGGTATCTGCATTGAATCAAGGTGTTGATTTAATTATTGCCACTTCCGGCAGACTTCTTGATCTGTTAAATCAGGGATATATCCAATTGGATAAAATTGAAATTTTTGTACTGGACGAAGCAGACAGAATGCTTGATATGGGTTTTATTCATGATATAAAGAAGATATTGAATATCATACCTAAAAAAAGGCAATCCCTGTTTTTCTCGGCTACAATGCCTGATCAGATCATTAAACTGGCAGAAAAAATCCTTCATAATCCATTGGATGTTTCAGTTTCCCCTGTTTCTTCTACTGTCGAAATTATCTCACAGAAAGTTATTCATGTAAAGAAAATTGATAAAGTCAAACTTTTGCTGCATGTTCTTAATGACAAAGAAATAAAAAATGCATTGGTTTTCACAAGGACCAAATATGGAGCAGATAAATTAGTCAGACATTTAATAAAAAACAATATTTCTGCTGCTGCAATACATGGTGATAAGGCACAAAATGCACGTCAGAAAGCGTTGAATAGTTTCAAGCAGCAGCGCACACGGATTTTAGTTGCTACTGATATTGCATCAAGAGGTATCGATGTGGACAATCTTGAATATGTTATCAATTTCGAAATTCCTAATATGCCTGAGACCTATGTTCATAGGATTGGCAGGACTGGAAGGGCAGGAGCACAGGGTACAGCTATTTCTTTTTGCGATACCGAAGAAAAACCCTATTTGAGAGATATTGAAAAACTCATTTCCAGGAAAATAGACATTGACACTGTTGAAGAATTCAGTGAATTAATTTCACTATCTGTATCCCCGGACAAAACTAACGAAAAACCCGGGTTACTAATCAAGAATAGTGAAAGAAAAACGGAATTGGCAGAATCAGTTGCAGGTACAGAAATCCAGGAAGTAGTAAAAAGCAGGAATAATTCAGGATTTAAAAATAAAAGAAGGTGGTATTATAATAGAGGAAGGAATTGATCATTGCTAATATTCAATACCCCACTGTTGGTGATGTCACCAACAGGTGTGAAGGCAGAAAACAAATTTAAACAGGAATTATTAAGATTTCCTCAATAATTCACAAAAAACGAATAACGGCTTAAAATCGAATTTGCATTTGATCAGGGTATGATATCGAAAATAAAGAAAATACCTGAATGCAAATGGAGTTATACCGACATGAAATTGAAAATAGTACTGACACTTCGGTCAGCACAGGTACTGACATTTGCAGTCAGCACAAATCCGATTTAAGAACCCCAATTCCCCCAATTTCAGTCGGCATTATATTTTAAATGCTGACCAAAGTGCCTGTACTGACCAAAGTGCCTGTACTGAC
>JBLMZC010000031.1:0-93087 GCA_050258615.1 Deltaproteobacteria bacterium
CTGTATGGATGAAAATGATCCCAGAGTTAAAAAATATATTTCGAGGATGATCACATCGCTACCCTTATTGCCGGACAATATGAAGAAAGATATTTGCCTGGTTTTACTCAAAATGGAAATAGATGAGGACCATGAGGGAATCCTCTTCGACCAGTGTGTTTCAATTTGGGAAGATCAAAGCAAAAAGCCTGCCGTAAGACACAACTCACTGAAAATAATGCTAAAAATAGCTGGAAAGTATCCCGAACTTTTATCCGAGATCACTTCACTGACTAAGGATATTTACTTGCAAAATGCGTCTCCGGGACTGAAAAGATCGGTTTTAAAACAAATTTCAAAACTAAAAAGCAAGAAAAATGAAGTCGATTAAAATCCAGAAAATGATTCAAAAAATGAAATAAAAAATTACAAAAATGCCGCAAATATCACTTAATAATTAAAATTACCTTTAGTGAGTAAGGTATTCAATAAGTAAATCCATAAAGAATTATTATCAGATAACAAAATTAATAAAATAAGTCAAAAAAAATGATTGTAGAGTTTATACTATATGTAGCAGATCAGAATCGCAGCCGCGATTTCTATTTTAAAATATTAGGTAAAAATCCCATTCTTGATGTTCCTGGTATGACAGAGTTTGATCTTGGGGAAAATTGCAAACTTGGCCTGATGCCCGAAAGAGGTATTGCTAAAATATTGAATAAAAAAACTCCTCATCCATCAACCGGTAATGGTATTCCAAGGTGTGAATTATATTTGTATACTGACGACATTGAATATTCATTCAAAACTTCACTTGAAAATGGAGCTAAAGAAATAAGTGAAATTCAGACCAGGGACTGGGGTGATATAGTCGGATATGTAGCTGATTATGATGGTCATATAATTGCATTTGCAAAAAAAATAACATTATGATTTGAGAAATACATCAGAGCATTTACAATTATTTTATGGTTAGAGGACTCACATAGATTTAATACACTTGGTAGCAAAGTTAATACAATTAAAAAAAAAGCAAAGTTGCAAACGTTAATTAAAAACAAATTTCCGTTTTCAACTTTGCTTGAACGTATCAATCACAATTTAGTATATCTGAGTTTTTAAGTCAGATAAACAAATCATCATTGCTGTGATGAACAATAATTTTTATTTTTATCCCACCACAGATTAGTTGAAGTTCTATCACCTCCGGTTCCCATTAGTGCTACACCTTTATCATATTCTGTTTTGTTGTTAACTGATTCAGATGAAGGAATTTTAACCCTTTTAATAAAACTTTGAGGATCTTTAAAATCATTTGGAGCTGTTGCAAAAATAACAGGATCTCTATAATCCAGAACATCAAATCTTGGAAGATTCAACCTTCTTTTATCGCACCATGCTTCAAGAGCCACATCCGGGAAAAGTGAGATGTATTTTTGAGTAATAATTTTTTCAAGTACTGAATTGCCTGCTCCAGAAACATCGCTAAAATTGGCACTGGTACCAGCTATATTTTTTTCATTGGAGGCGAGATATAAATCTGCTCCTGATGCTCCCCATCTATCAAAAGAAGATTTGACTCCATTTTCATATTCAGATTTTGCATTCAATCCTCCGACAAATCCACGTGCTCCTGCTTCAGCTTTCAGAAAGCAGACTTCTTCATAAAGCATAATATCATAAGGTCTCGTAATTTTTCTTCCGGAAGCAGGCCCCACAACATATTCTCCAAGAATAGCAACCTGAGTTTTCTTAAATGGTTCCTGATTAACTTTATTGGGATGCAAACCGGGTGTAACTCCTTTCCAGGTAATATTTGAACCATCACTAACAGGATTAAACATAATTATCGCTCTTGGATCAACTTTGGCAGGTTTAATGGTAGCAGCAACATTAGAAGGCCACGAAATACCTCCTATATTACTTGTTAGTTTTTCAAAAGTCGATGTCATATGTTGAGTTTCTCCCCATGCAAAAAGAAGAGTATAATTATAATCATTTCCCCATCCTTTATTTGAAGGTGGACATTTTGCATCATCAGCAACTGATTCCATGACACCACCATCAATAGCAGCTTTAGCTTGAGTCTTGCACATCGCTTCATCAACTTCACTGACTCTCAGAGCTAATCTCAGTCTGAGTGAATTAGCAAATTTTTTCCATTTTGATACATCTCCTTTGAATATCATATCTTCTTTGGAATTCAAAAATCCAATTGCAGGGTTTATCATTTTAACAGCTTCATCAAGTTCTGTGAAAAATTCTTTGTATTGATCCTGAACTGATACATAAGGAGGATTTGACACATAAGCTTTATATGAAGGGAATGGCATGACTCCAAAAAGATCAGTTGCCTGACTTTGTACATATACTCTCCATATTTTGGCTACTGCAACTGAATTGACCCTGTTAGGATCGTTTAAGCCTGAGCTGATTATAGTATTCAATGAAGATATCCATGAGGGAATTGAATTCCAATAATCAATAGTCCAGTTATCATTTGAGAAATAATTCCTTGTATTGGTCCATCCTGAAGGAACCTCATCCAGCATTTGTGAATATAAATCAATATGCAAACTTTTCACTCTTTGAAACATATGTGCTCCATCAAAAGTACTACCTTTTCTAAGTAATGTTGAAACTTGCGAACGACTGAAGTCGTACATATCAGCAGTAGGTCTGTTTGGATCCTGATTCATTTCATCAAGGTCAGAACATGAAAACAAACCAAACAGTATAAGGATTAAGAAATATATTTTATTTTTCATATTTTAAGATTTTTAGAATGATAAATTTAAATTTACTCCAAGGCTTCTAAGCATAGGCATTGTTCCATATTCGATCCCCTGTGCATTTCCAGTTGTATAAGTAGCTTCAGGATTAAATCCTTTAGTCTTTGAATAAAGCATTAGCAAATTCCTACCAACGAGGCTGAGTTTTGCTCCACTCAATTTTAGTTTCTTTGTCAATGATGATGGAATACTATATCCGATACTTAATTCTCTGAAACATATATTTGTAGCATCGTATATCCAGGCTTCGGTGATTCCGGATATTCCATTCCAATAATCCTGAGATTTTACTTTAATAGTATTTGCAGAATTTGTTTCCTTTACAACTGAATTTTCCACTACAAAACCATCCTCTCTACCATCCAGGGTCATAGCAAGAGTACCTGCACCAGTACCAGCTCTCATTGAGCCCATATAAACCTGTCCACCATAACGCATATCGATAAGAAATCCTAAATTGAAACTTCCAAAATTGAAATTATTAAACAAACCTGCCATCCAATCAGGCTGATAATTTCCTAATTTTGTCATATTCTCAGATTTCAAAGGAATTCCATTCTTATCAACTAAAATCTGACCGGCATCATTTCTTTGATAAGTATAACCTAGTATATCACCATATTTTCCTCCTTCTTCAGCAACTATTTTTAAAAATGATACTGAACCATCACTTAAAACCTGCAATTTCGTATCTTCAGTCAATTCAATTATTGAATTCACATTTTTTGAAAAGTTTAAGACTATATCCCAGTTTAATTTTTTAGAATTTATTGGCTTACCTGTTAAGGCCAGTTCAAAACCTTTGTTTTCAACATTTCCGGCATTTGTAATTTCATATAGGAAACCTGTTGCGGGAGGTACAGAAACATAAATTATCTGGTCAAAGGCATTTTTCTTATATAGAGTAAAATCAAGTCCAAGCCTGTTTTTTAGGAATCTCAAATCGAGTCCAAGTTCTGATGAAACAATAGATTCTGGTTTCAGATTAGGATTAACTTTATAATTATCAGGACTTGAAGTTAAAACACCATCTAAATATCTGATATTAAAGTATTGTTCAAGCCTATATGGATCTGTATCATTACCCACTTTAGCCCATGAACCTCTTATTTTAGCAAAACTTAAAATATCAATTGATTTTCCCATGTTTTCCAAAAGTTGAGATAAAATAATACTAGCTCCAACTGAAGGGTAAAAATATGACCTGTTATCTTTTGGTAATGTTGAAGAAATGTCATTTCTACCTGTAAGATCTAAATATGCCCAATTAGAATATCCTAAAGATGCAGTCGCATATAATGATCTGATTTCTTTTTCTGTTCTTCTGAAAGCTGTTTCTCTATTGACTCCATTATCAACTGCATAGAAATCAGGTATAACAAGTCCTTGTCCCTGAGCAAGTTGAAATGTACTCTTCCTATTCATTATATTTCCACCAAAAGTAAATGCTGTTTGAATTTTATCACTGAGTTCAGGATTAAGATTTAAAAGGAAGTCAGCGTTTTGTTCCTTCGATTTATCCTGCATAGTCCTATAATCACCAGTCAAACCCTCTGTAAACCAGTAAGGTGTTCCAGTAGCTAATTGATCCTGAAATAAGGAAAAAGTATTATCAAGACCATATCTTACTCTGAAATTCATCCAGTTTGTGAAATCATATTGCACTGCTACAAATCCAATTACTCTGTCTTTGTTATCATTATTTGTATTCCTGAAAGCTGACCAATAAGGATTTCGGGACATACCCCCGTAATTTTCGATATAAGAAGCCGGTGAACCATTTTTTGTAAAGGCATAGTCATTTTTTTCATATGCCAAATAATCATTCATAGAAACACTTCTAGGCATAATCAGGTAATTGAGGAAAATATTATCCGGGTCACTAGCAAGTTTAATTCTGTTAAAGGTATTTTGATTGATATAATTTATCTTTACATCAGCTGAAAATTTATTCCATTTTCCAGTAGTTCTGACATCAAGTGAAGTTCTATCGAATTTACTATTTGGAATTACACCTTTGTTATCAATTCTGGAAAGACCTACTCTGAGTGTTGAGTTATCATTGCCTGTGGAAAGTTCAAGACTGTTTGAACTTGTAATTCCCGTTTGCATGAAATTTTTGTATAGATCATTTCCATCAGCACTGTAGGCTTTTTTTCCCATCAGAGCATCAACCTGTGATCCATCAAGTTTTCCACCCCAACTGCCTCCAGCAGTTTTATCAAATGTGCCATTTATACCCTGACCATATTCATTCTGAAAATCAGGAGTTTCAATTGGTGATTCAAATACTGTATTCGTGTTTAATGAAATTCCAAGACCTTTATTTTTTGTGCCTTTTTTTGTTGTTATCATTATGACACCATTTCCTCCTCTGCTACCATACAATGCTGAAGCAGCAGGCCCTTTCAGTACACTTATGGTTTCTATATCATCAGCTGATATATCAGCAATACCTGATCCACGGTCAACATTTCTGTTTCCCCAATAATCATCGCTACCTCCTGTAGCACTGTTGATAGGTACTCCATCTACAACAACAAGAGGTTGATTATTTGCTCCAAGTGAGTTATTACCTCTTATCACAATTCTAGAAGAACCTGAAGGACCAGTAGAAGCCTGTTTTATTTGTAAGCCGGCAATCTTACCATTCAGTGAATTAACAACATTTGCATCTCTTGTTTCCATCAGATTATCCCCTTTTAATTCCTGCATAGAGTATCCGAGGGCCTTTTTTTCTCTTTTAATACCTAGTGCAGTTACAACAACCTCATCGAGAGCCAATGATGCATCCTTCAAAGTAACATCAATTCTTGTCTGATTGCCTATTTCAATTTCCTTAGTTTCATATCCAATAAATGAAAACACCAGAATCTTGCCCTCGTTAGGTAATTTGATTGCATAATTCCCATTGAGATCTGTTATTGTACCATTTGATGTACCTTTAACAATCACATTTACCCCAGGAATAGAAGATCCATCTTTGGAATCTGTAACTGTACCTGAAATGGTTTTTTGAGCAATTGAAATATGCATAAGACATATTGTCAAAAGCATAAACAGCAAAGTAACTTTTTTCATAAAAATAAAGTTTGGTTATTAAATAAAGTTTTGATTATTAACTATATTTCAAAAATTGAAATATAATTTGCGTTAAATTTACGTTAATTTTATTAATTTCCAAACTAGTATTATTCTTTTTATATTAAATTTTCAAATCAATAGTTCAGTAATTAAAAAGAGAGAACAATAATAAAACAGAAAATGCTTTAAAAAGGAAGAATTCCAAAACAGTAGTTCACCAAATCTAGATAAAATGAATGCAATAGCAAAATGGCAGCATGATTTTATTTCAATTATTTTTCTACTATGTTTAAGCATGGGAGGTCGCTTTAATTTTTTACAAATGGGTAGGTAGGGAGAATATAGCGAACGGAGCTATCGTAATAATTTCGAGAAAGGCTTTGACTTTTTGAAATTTAACAAGGAATTGATAATACATAGAGAAATTGCAGAAGTAATTATTGCATTTAATCCGGGTTACATAGCCAAAAGCGGATAACATACACCGGGAGTGGGATACTTTTATACAATCAAAAGATTTATCTTTGCTAAAACAACTTGATGAGCTCCCGTGGAGTAGAGCTGAAGCTCATTTGGTTGACAATGCCCCCTTAAGCCATAAAAACGAGGGCTTGGCAAGCGAAGGAGATTCAATGGGTGGGAATAAATATCAAGCTTTGAATCTGACAAAATTTTAATGTATTTCTTTTTTTCAACTGTCAGATGATATCGTGGCTATTACATTTTATTGATTTTTATTGTAAATTGATAATTGAAAATTTTAAATTTCAAAACTTGTAACTTACAATTTACAATATTTATTTTACTTAATACTTTTATAATCAAATCCAAATATGTCTGAATCAGAAATCTTATAATCATTTAATCCTAATAATCACAGTTCAGACAAAAAAAATCTACTCTGAATTGGAATAGCAAGTTTTGTGTTTTATTCATCGGAGAAGGCGCAGCCTACTCCGAACGAGGAAATTCAGCAAGCACAATTTCATGCGGTTATGTAAAAATTTAGTTTTCGTTTTTTATTTTAGAAAGAAACAAATATTTCTGCATTTAATTTACTACATTTGCAAATATTGATTTAAACAGGAATACTTTTCTTTGAAAACCCAGATATATGTATAATTTGAGAAAGTTTTTCATTCCGATATTTATGCTATTCTTTTCATATATATCTGTTAGTCAAACGATAACGCAAAGTTCAGGATTAATTAAACGATTTGAACAATTTCCTTCTGTTTATGTTTCATCCAGAAATATTGATGTCTGGCTGCCAGAGGATTTTAATGATTCTCTTAAGTATTCTGTATTATATATGCATGATGGCCAAATGCTGTTTGATTCAACAACTACATGGAATCATCAAGCCTGGAATGTCGATGATATAGCTGCACGACTTATGAAAACGAGAGAAATTGGCAACCTGATCATAGTAGGAATATGGAATTCTGATAAAAGGCATTCCGAGTATTTCCCACAAAAACCGTTTGAAACACTCTCTGATGATGAAAAAAAAGAAATCTCTGAGCAACTTAATAAAGCTGGTAGGTCAACAGAAAATTTTATCCCTGAATCTGATAATTATTTGAAATTCATCGTCAGTGAATTAAAACCATTTCTCGATAAAAACTTTCCCACTGTCACCGATCAAGAACATACTTTTATAGCTGGCAGCAGTATGGGTGGACTCATTTCTTTGTATGCTGTCTTTGAATATCCTCAGGTATTTGGAGGTGCTGCTTGCATTTCAACTCACTGGCCTGGTATTTTCGCAATAGAAAACAATCCCATACCTGGAGTTTTCATAAAATATCTCCAGGCCAACCTGAATAAACTTACAAATAATTTAATCTATTTTGATCATGGCGATCAGACATTGGATGCTTTATATCCTCCTCTTCAAAAAAAAATAGACGAGGTAATGTCAACCTATACAACAGGGCTATGGGTAAGCAGATCATTTCCTGGGAAAGATCATTCTGAGAAATCATGGAGTGAGAGATTTGAAATACCACTTAAATTTTTAGCAGGCAAAAACTGATTTTTTTAGATAAACCAAAAAATTGCCTGGAAAAAAAACAAAAAATATAAAATTATACTAAAATAATAACATTAAAAGATGTATAAGTATTTTAATAAATAATAGAAAAAATTTAAAACGATGAAGACAATTTTGAGTCATTTTCTCATTCTTATTAGCTTACTAATAAGCTTTAATAATACAAATTTTGCCCAATCAAAAGTGAAACCCGAGTCCATAAAGGAAAAAATGCAATGGTTTGCTGATGCTAAACTCGGTATATTTATCCATGCCGGAATCTATTCTGTAAAAGGAATAGATGAGTCATGGAGCTTCCACAATAAAAAAATCTCACACGGTGACTATATGACGCAATTGAACGGATTCACCTTAAAAAAATACGATCCGGCAATCTGGGCGGATCTTATAAAGGAAAGCTATGCAAAATATGCAGTCATTACAACAAAACATCACGATGGTGTTGCAATGTATGACACAAAAATGAACCAAATGAGTATAATTAAGCAAACCCCGGCAAAAAAAGATATGATTGATCCTTTTTTCAAAGAATTGAGAAAAAGAGGACTTAAATGTGGGGCTTATTATTCGCTTATTGACTGGAGTCATAAAGATTACCCGGGCTTTTTGAGAGATAGTGCCCGATATAATATTGATGAAGATTATGCCAGATGGAACAGATTCAGGAATTTTTTCCAGGGACAAATAAATGAAATAGATTCAATGTTTAAACCTGATCTATGGTGGTTTGACGGTGACTGGGAGCATAGTGCAGAGCAATGGGAGTCAGAAAAAATCAGAAATATCCTTATCAAAAGCAATCCCGGGGCTATAATCAACAGCCGGCTTCAGGGATACGGAGACTATGAGACACCTGAACAGAATTTTCCAGTCAGCAGACCTAAAGCAGAATGGTGGGAACTCTGCATGACTATAAATGATAGCTGGGGTTTTCAACATAAAGACCTTAACTGGAAGACTCCTTATGAAATAATAACTATTTTTGCCGATGTTATATCTCATGGTGGCAATTTACTGCTCGATATAGGTCCCAAAGAAGATGGAACTATACCATACGAACAAATACAAGTGCTTAAAGAACTTGGAAACTGGAACAAAAAACATGAAGAAGCCATTTTTGGAACAAAAGCAGGTATTCCACAGGGGCATTTTTATGGGCCAACTACTATATCAAAAGATTCAACATCACTTTATCTTTTCGTTCATGGACGAGGTAACAGTCAGCTCATGATTAAAGGTTTAGATAGTAAAATCAAAGAAATCAGTGTAATTGGCTCCGGAACAAAGTTAGAACATAAAATCGTCGGCAAAATTTCCTGGAGCCATGTTCCGGGTCTTGTTTACATCAATCTTCCGGAATCTGAGCTTGATAAATATATCACAGTGATCAAAATAAAACTTGAGACTCCTGTTAAACTATATAGGGGTCATGGGGGATTTAACTGATTCTATAAATGAAGTAGTTTAAAAATTCAATTTTAGGACAGTGCGATCCCGATATATCGGGAGTTTGAGCTGGAGAATGCAGTAAATTTTACCGAAACCTTGTAGGTAAAATTTGCGTAATTGAAAACGTTATAACATGCAGTTTTACAAGTATCAAAAGGTTTGCGAGTTTATCCCGATAATGATCGGGATCGCACGTCCCGACGGAACTGTCGGGATTGCTACTTTTTGTCCCTGTGCTGACTGAAAATGTCAGCGGGCACAAAAAGTAGAGAAATTTTAAAACAAAATTAATTTATTATTTGCAAAATTGAGTTCAAAACTAAACAAATGTTTCACATTGCATTAGCTTATATATCAACATTTTACAAGCGTTTTAAAACATTTATTTTCAAACAACTTCAATAATACTTGACGATATTAACGAAATTTCAAATTAAGATGAATTAATTACATGAAAATATAATGGCTTGTTTCATGCAATTTTTAAAAAATTAGACTATTTACATTCTCAATTTAGGAAATGTAAAATTTAAAACATGAGATATATGACGGTTAATTTGAGGAAAAATACTAATTTTGAAATTTATTTTATCCAAATTAATTGAAATGAAACTGCTTTATTACCTTAGTGTCATATTAATCATAAACTGCCTGCCAAAATATCTCTTTTCACAGATACCCGGGTGTACTGATGAATTAGCAACAAATTACAATCCAGCTGCAACCCAGAATGATGGTACCTGCTTTTATAAGGAGGCATTTGTTACACCTTATGGCTCTGAAAATTTACCTGATTATTTAGATGAAACATCCGGTCTCATTTTCTGGAATCAAAAGATATGGACTCATAATGATGATACTGATACAAAGCTTTATGCAATAAATGGTCGAAATGTATCTGATATCAAATCATATAATTTGACTGGAACAGTAAACAAAGACTGGGAAGAGATTTCTCATGACAATAAATTCTTTTATGTAGGTGATTTTGGAAACAACAACAATGGCAACAGGACTGATCTGAAAATATTGAGGATTGACAAAAGCTCATTGATATTTAATAATCCAAAAATAGATACAATTGCATTTACATATTCATTGCAGACAAATATAACTCCATCCGGTTCAAACAATACTGATTTTGACTGCGAAGCATTTATTGTTACAAATGATAGTATTTATCTTTTTACAAAAGAATGGATCAGTAAAATGACCAGCCTGTATGTGCTTCCAAAAAATCCGGGCAAATATATTGCCAATTTCAGAGGAAAATATGATGCAGGTGGCCTGGTAACGGGAGCTACATTCAATGAAACTAAAAAGATAATAGTGCTTTCAGCATATACAAATCTGTTACAACCATTTCTTATTTTACTGTATGATTTCAAAGGCAATAATTTCTTTGCTGGAAATAAAAGAAAAGTGCAGGTAAATGCTCCTTTCCATCAGGTTGAAGGAATTTGTAATGAGAATGACCTGATATATTTCATTTCAAATGAAAAGAGGTCTCAGGCAGGAGTGACAATTCCACAAAAAATCCACAGACTGAATCTTTCCGACCTGATAGGCAAATATATCAATTCTCAATCTACAGGTATTCCAACTTTGAGTATAAAAAGCATAACAGTATTTCCGAACCCTGCCGAAACTTCAGTCACAATAAGCGTACCTTCAGAAATAAAAGGCAATGCCTATATTATTTCAGATGTTTTTGGCCAGACAGTGTTGAAAGGAGTGCTAAAATCGGAAAATTCAATTATCGATATAAAAGGTTTGACACGTGGTTTTTATTTTATCACAATTAGTGACAGTATTTTTAAAAAATTGATTGTAAAATAATACAAAATCATAGAAGAAAAGGTCAGAACTGCGGACAGATAAGCCCTTCATCTTCTATTTCTCCAAGATAACTGAATGTAAATTCAAAAGTATTTAGATTTTTTCGGGAATTGACTATATGAGACATGACTGCATCGTAAGAAAAACCAAGCATGAAATTTCTTATTTGCATTCCAACTACAGGAACAACAGGACCAATACCGAATGACTCAAGGTCTTTAATTGCATGAAGGTTAAGTCCGAGATGAAATGAAATATAATCCTTCTGAAATGATGAAATTTTATAATTTGCCCCAACCATGTAATCTGCAAATGGCCCCTGGGAAAGAATCTTGATTCTGGGCTGTAATCTTCCAAACGATGAAACTTTCATATCTGCCATTGCATGAATGGTGATTTTTGAAAAAAGAGAGCTACTATTTTCAAAATTTTCTTCAGTCCTGTAAAAACTAAGATTTGGCTGAGCAAAATGCTGGTAGGCAACACCACCCCCAAGGGTTAGGTTCTTGGAAGGAGCTACTGTATAATACAAACCAAGTGAAAAATCTGCAACAGCAAAATTATTCGATGGCACCGGTTCCATTGTTGGAAAAGAAAATGCATCTACCTTGTTATACATATCTTCAAAAGTGAGGTTTTCATAGTTGATATTCTTTTGAATTAAACCCCCTTGAAATCCAACTCCAATATATTGTTTTGTCCTGAATCCCAACGATTTATGAAATGCAATACTTAATGCTATGTTATTAGTATTGAAATCATAAAGTTCAGTCCTGTCATTAAGAAAATATAAGCCAATTCCCAATACATCGGATGAAAACTTATTGAACAATTTAAATTGATATCTTATATCCGAGGATATGGCATATGTTTTAAATGGTGTATCAAAGTTTCCCCTGCCCTGTTCACGATATAAGGATGATACACGTACAAAGCCATTGAACATACCGCTCAGAGCCGGATTAAGATAAGGTCCAGATACATATGCCTGACTGAAATTTACATCCTGAGCATTAACAACAGATATTGAAAATAAAAAAAATACAAGTATTCCGAAACGCATTTCTAATTTTTTTTGCAAAATTAATATTTTTATGAACTTCACTGCCATATCAGTTTAATTAGTCCAGAATAATAACATAAAAATGACAATAAGATTGTATCCAAAGCACTCTATTATGATTTTTTAGTATTTGAGGGCCTTAACCGGAAATTAAATAAATATATGTTGAAAATAAAAATCCTTATATTATTTAGTAATATTTCAAATAACGAAATTAAATTTACTTAACCCACAAAATATAACATAACCACCAAATAATATTCCTAATTTTACAAATTATTTTATATAACTTTTTTAATCAGTTTAATCATTTTTAAAAAATTTTTTATGGCAGTCAAATATAATTTAAATGACTTCATGAATGAAGTTAAGAAGAGAAATCCAAATGAACCTGAATTTCATCAGGCAGTACATGAGGTAGCTGAAACCATAATCCCTTATATCAATGATCATCCGGAGTATCACGGATATAAACTTCTGGAAAGAATGAGTGAACCAGAAAGAACTGTTCAATTCAGAGTTATGTGGATGGATGATAATGGTGAGATTCAGATGAACAGAGGTTACAGGGTAGAGTTTAACAGTGCCATTGGGCCTTACAAAGGTGGATTGCGATTTCACCCAACAGTCAATCTCAGTATCTTGAAATTCCTTGGTTATGAGCAGGTATTAAAAAACAGTCTGACTACTCTTCCAATGGGAGGAGGAAAAGGTGGATCTGATTTCGATCCCAAAGGAAAATCTGATAATGAAGTCATGAGATTTTGCCAGGCATTTATGGCAGAATTATACAGACACATCGGACCTGACACAGACGTGCCTGCAGGTGATATTGGTGTAGGAGGCAGAGAAATCGGATTTTTATTTGGAATGTATAAGAAATTGAAAAATGAATTCACCGGAGTTTTGACCGGAAAAGGTCTGAGCTGGGGTGGATCACTGATCAGACCTGAAGCAACCGGTTTTGGTGTAGTTTATTTTGCACAGGAAATGTTAAAAACCAAAGGAACTTCGTTTGAAGGTAAAACAGTTGCTATATCAGGTTTTGGAAATGTAGCATGGGGTGCAGCTATAAAGGCAACTGAACTCGGAGCTAAGGTTGTTACAATATCCGGCCCGGATGGTTATGTTTACGATCCAGATGGAATATCAGGTGAAAAAATAGACTATATGCTCAAATTAAGATTCAGCAATAAGGATATTGTTGAGGATTATGCAAAAAAATTCAATGTTAAGTTTTTTGCAGGCAAAAGACCATGGGAAGTAAAAGTCGATGTTGCATTACCTTGTGCCACTCAGAATGAACTTGGACTCGAGGATGCTAAGAATCTGGTAGCAAACGGTTGTATGTGTGTATGTGAGGGAGCCAACATGCCTTCAACTCCGGAAGCAATTGAAGTATTCCAGAAAGCAAAAATATTATATGCCCCGGGTAAAGCTTCTAATGCTGGTGGAGTAGCAACATCAGGTCTTGAGATGTCACAAAACAGCATGAGAATTTCCTGGTCAACCAAAGAAGTTGACACCAGATTGCATGAAATAATGGTAAATATCCATCAGAACTGCGTAAACCATGGTACAGAGGGCAATTATACAGATTATGTTAGAGGAGCCAATATAGCAGGATTTGTTAAGATTGCTGATGCAATGATAGCCCAGGGGCTTGTTTAATAGAGGAAGTTTTGTTTTATAATTAGTTAGTAATAATAAGGATTTTTTATTTGGTTATAACAGGCTGATCTTACTCAGCCTGTTTTTTTTTGTTATTGCACCATGAGGTAAGTAGACCTTTGCTGCCGAGTATTATCCTGCATCGTGGTTAATCGGGACCAAATGTCAGATTTATTTTCATTATTTAATATTCTAATGATAACAAACCTGGGGTCGTGGTATCAGACTGATTCTGGACAAATTTCCAATAAGAAAATAAAAATATTTTCACATTTTTTAAATTTGTTGTAACTTTTTTTATACTTCTTGTGTTTAACTCTATATAAAAACAAAGTCTATGCGCATAAATCTTTACAAAAAGCTGAAATCCGAGTTTGTCTGGATACTATTTGTGTGTATTTCATTTACCTCCTCACTGGTTCTGTTAAATGAATATTCTAAGTATGAATATAGCAAACCCATTAATACTTCTATCATTAAAGCTGTAGAAAACGAAGATGCAGGGAATGAGGACAGCTATCAGTCAAATGATTTTGTACTTCTTCAAAAACTTGCGGCTGTTCTGTCAAGATTCTTTCAGTCTTAGTTTCAGCCTGCCATTTCGTTTACAGGTTTATACCCATTTAAAAAGGATTTTATATCCATTTTGCTTTTTCCTTCCATTTGCACTTCAAGCAGGTTAATTAAACCATCTGAACAATTTATTTCCATAAAACTTTTTGTATCAGTCATGATTTTTCCCGGTTTTGATTGAAAATTGACTTCAGTTTTGAATGCTTTAAATATTTTGAAGGTTTTACCGTCGAGTTTTGTCCATGCCCCCGGATAGGGTGAAAGACCTCTTATTAAGTTAAGTACTTTTTCACTGGACAGGTTCCAGTCGATCATACAATCACCACTGAAAATCTTTGGAGCATCACATGCAATCGAATCATCCTGAGGATGTAAAACAAGACTTTTATTCTCAATTGCATCTAATGTCTTCAATACCAATCCTGGTCCAATAGCCATCATCCTGTCATGAAGGCTACCTGCATTGTCCTCATTAAAAATTTGAATTTTTTCCTGAAACGCTATTGAGCCAGTGTCAATTTTATGCTGGAGTTTAAATGTAGTAAGTCCTGTTTCTGTTTCTCCATTCATTATAGCCCTGTTTATAGGGGCTGCACCACGATATTTGGGCAATAATGAAGCATGCAGATTATATGTTCCGAATTGCGGATAATTCCAGATAATTTCAGGCAACATGCGAAACGCAATCACAATATTTATATCCGGATTTAAATCCCTATATTGCCTGATGAAGTTTTTACTTTTAAGATTAATAGGTTGTATTACAGTGATATTGTGCTCAACAGCATATTTTTTTACAGGTGACTGAATGATATTTTTCATTCCTCTCCCTCCCTGTTTATCAGGTGAAGTAATTACTGCTACCACATTATACTTACTGTTACTCAGAGCTTCAAGACATGGTACAGCAAATTCCGGAGTTCCCATAAAGACAATTCTCATATACTATTGATTGAGTTATTTAGTATTTAGTTATTGAGTTTTTTAATTATTGAGTTATTGAATTATTGAATGATTGAGTTATTGAATTATTGAGTTTTTGAATTATTGAGTTTTTGAATGAATGAGTTATTGAATTATTTAGTTATTTAGTTAACTCATGACTTCTGACTGCTGACTGCTGACAGCTGACTGATGACTGAGTCATTGAATGATTGAATTAGCAAATGTGCCAATTAGCAAATTAGCAAATGAATTAATTAGCACATTATCACATTTTCAAATTGACAAATTTGCACATTAGCACATTTACACATTTTCAAATTAACCCTGTGATTTCCTGTGATCTGCAAGGAATTTTTCAAGCCCGATATCAGTAAGTGGATGTTTCAACAAACCCATAATAGAACTTAAAGGACTTGTTATAACATCAGCACCAAAACGGGCTGCATCGACAATATGCCTTGGACTCCGGATTGAGGCTGCAAGAATCATGGTGTCATATCCCTGAACCGCATATATTTCTGCAATTTCCTTTATCAGCAACATTCCATCCCAATTGCTGTCGTCTATTCTGCCAATGAAAGGAGATAAATAGGTAGCACCAGCTTTAGCAGCCAATATAGCTTGTCCGGCAGAAAACACAAGAGTGCAGTTGGTTTTAATCCCTTTATCAGTTAATGTTCTAATTGCCATGATTCCCTCTTTGATAACAGGCACCTTTACAACTATATGCTCAGAAATACCGGCAAGCTCATACGCTTCTGCAATCATTCCATTATAATCGGTTGAAATAACTTCTGCACTCACGTCACCCTGTACGAGCTCACAAATTCTGGCATAGTGTTTAAAAATATTATCTTTCCCTTTTATTCCCTCCGCGGCCATTAGCGAGGGATTGGTAGTTACACCATCTAGTATTCCCAGGCTTTTTGCTTCAGCAATCTGATCAAGATTTGCTGTATCAATAAAAAATTTCATATTTTTGAATTTAAATGATCTGCAAAGGTATAGAAAATGTTTTAATACCAACATGAAATATTAATTAGTACTGACATTATTTGTCAGCACAAATCTAATTAATCCATTTACAATTATTCTTAAGTCCAATTGCATAACGTTTACTGACACTGACACTGACACTTCGGTCAGCACAGGCACTTTGGTCAGTACAGGCACTTTGGTCAGTACAGGCACTTTGGTCAGTACAGGCACTTTGGTCAGTTTTTAAAATATAATGCTGATGCAATAGCTGTTTAGGCCAACTTTGCTAGACTACTACAGATATGCTATCAATATTATTTTATATATAGAATTGGAATATTATAAAAATGAATTTGGTATAACATAAAAAATTGAAAATCAATTTTTTATTGCCATAATTCAAAAGACTTTCAAAACCTTGTGAATTATTCGGTTTAAACTTAAAAATTCATCAAAATTTTTAAGGCTTATTGTGCACCTTTAATGCCTGTTCACAATAAGCAGGACAAGAATTAAAGATTTTTTTAGCCAATCAATTAAAAAATAAGCACAAAAAAAGCCGGCAACTTAATAGCCGGCCAACCATCTATGAAATCAATTTTTAATTTAATAATTCATACATCCTTCGTCCAATATCAGCAGGAGAAATAACAACACTTATGCCATTTTCAGCCAGAATTTTATTCTTTGCTTCAGCGGTATCCTCGGCTCCTCCAATTATAGCACCCGCATGTCCCATAGTTCTTCCCTTTGGAGCTGTTTGTCCGGCAATATATCCCACGACTGGTTTGGTACCATGCAATTTAATCCATCTTGCTGCTTCAGCCTCCATTGTGCCACCTATTTCACCGATCATTATAATTCCTTCTGTTTCTGGATCTTCCATTAATAACTGGACTGCCTGAACGGTAGTTGTTCCCGGAACCGGATCTCCACCAATCCCAATACATGTAGATTGTCCCATTCCTGCTTTTGTAACCTGATCCACAGCTTCATATGTAAGTGTGCCAGACCTCGAGACAATCCCTATCGTCCCCTTTTTATGAATAAAGCCAGGCATTATTCCTACTTTTGCCTCTTCAGGTGTTATAACACCCGGGCAATTTGGACCAATAAGCCTTGAAGGTTTTCCCTTCATAAATGAATCAACTTTGAGCATATCCTGAACAGGTATGCCTTCAGTTATAGCCACTATTACCTTGATTCCTGCACTGACAGCCTCCATAATAGCATCTGCAGCAAACATTGGGGGAACAAAAATAATAGAGGTATCAGCTCCTTCCTTGATGACTGCATCCGATACGGTATTGAAAACAGGCTTATCTAAATGAAATGTCCCTCCTTTACCTGGAGTTACACCACCAACAACGTTGGTACCATAACTTATCATCTGCGAAGCATGAAATGTACCTTCATTTCCAGTGAATCCCTGTACTATAACCCTGGAATTCTTATTAACTAAAACACTCATAAAAAACTATTTAATTATGAAAACTTCTTCGTTTTCCTTATGCATATAATATTTTTCTCTTGCAAATTTTTCTATATTCTCAGTCAGGTCTTTATGTTCACCTTTTATTGTTTCGTACATGGATTCATACTCTTTTTGTTCTTTTTTCAATTCATGTATTTTCTTCGATAATTTGAATTGCACATAAACATTTTTGGTGTCAAAAAAGACTATCCAAACAAGGAATAAAAGAAAAACCAAACGGTATTTATTCATTAAAAATTTTTTCAACAAAAAATACCTGCTACCTACAGTTTTTGGGATGTTCATCGGGATACAAAATTAAAGTAAATTTAAAAATATATTCAATAATCTATGATTTTATTTATTATATGTCGTTATTTTAAAAGACTTTAAATAAGTCTGTTCATCATATCAGCCTGAAGTCCTTACCAGGGAAATATGCCATATTACCGAGTTCTTCTTCTATCCTGAGAAGCTGATTGTACTTAGCAATCCTGTCAGTACGGGAAGCTGAACCTGTCTTGATCTGACCAGCATTCATACCTACGGCAAGATCAGCAATTGTAGTATCTTCGGTTTCACCTGATCTGTGGCTTATTACATTGGCAAATGAATGACTTTTAGCCATATTGATAACATCAAGGGTTTCAGTAAGGCTACCTATCTGATTGAGTTTGATAAGGATTGCATTAGCCGCCTGTTCTTCAATTCCGCGCTGCAGCCTGTATGGATTAGTAACAAAAAGATCGTCACCTACAATCTGGATTTTATTACCAAGTTCCCTTGTAAACAATTTCCACCCATCCCAGTCATCTTCTGCCAGTGCATCCTCTATGGAAATGATAGGATATTTATATACCCATTCCTTCCAGTAAGCAACCATTTCTTCTGATGTCAATTTAATTCCGCTCGATTTTTTGAGATGATATTTTTTCTCATCTTCAAGGTAATATTCTGAACTTGCAGGATCAAGAGCGATCATTACATCGTCACCCGGTTTATAACCTGCCTTTTCAATAGCGTAAAGTATGGTTTCAATAGCTTCTTCGTTTGACTTTAAATTGGGTGCAAAACCACCTTCATCTCCGACATTGGTTGAATATCCTTTTTCTTTCAGTACTTTCTTCAGACTGTGGAATACTTCTACACCCATTCTAAGTGCTTCAGAAAAATAATCAGCTCCAATTGGCATCACCATAAACTCCTGGAAATCTATACTATTATCAGCATGAGATCCTCCGTTGAGAATATTCATCATCGGTACTGGCAGAACATGGGCATTGACCCCTCCTATATATTTATATAATGGAAGATTTGATTCCTTAGCTGCAGCTTTGGCAACTGCAAGGGAAACACCCAGGATTGCATTTGCTCCAAGTTTAGATTTATTTTCAGTACTATCTACTTCCATCATCAGTTCATCAATCCTGATCTGATCCAGAACATTCTCACCAATCAGGGATTCCCTCAAAATATTATTCACATTTTCGCATGCTTTCAAAGTACCCTTTCCTAAAAATCTGCTTTTATCTTCGTCACGCAATTCAACAGCTTCATGTTTTCCAGTGGATGCTCCGCTTGGAACAGCAGCTCTGCCAATTATTCCTGAAGATGTTAATACATCAACTTCAACCGTAGGATTTCCACGGGAATCAAGCACCTCACGCGATCTGATATCAATAATTTCACTCATTTCTTTATAATTTGATTAATGTTATTAAATATTTCAAAGCACAAAATTAAATCAATATTTTTAAAAACCAAAAAAACATATTACTTTTTTTTGTAATATATTTATTTTTCTTTAATTATTTTTCCAAACTCTTTACCATAGCTGACACCTATGCCTCCTTTATTCTCCCAGATACCAAGCCATTCATTGAATTCTGTTTTAAAACTTAGTTTTATTTTAAGACTTTTATCCTGGGTAACAACATAGCCAACATCGACATTTCCCTGTGAGAAATAATTTGATCTCAGGGTTGATGAAGATCCGTTATCAAGATAATTGTAATCACCCCCGAAATGTACATATATTTTATTATTATTAAACCACAGTGTGGCATTCATGTTCAGATGTTGTGAGCCGGGATCGCCAGGTACCGGCTGTCCCTTGTTTTTAATAATTGAATTATAGCGGTGATCAAATGATACATCAACTCCGGAAATCACTTTGGACCCCAGCACCATTTCTCTTAACAGACCGGTAACATACTGAGATAGTTGATTTGCTATAAGTTCACTTATGGTGTTCACACCTCCTGCCAAACCCGATGATATAAAAGTTTCATTCTGAAACGTCTCATTAAGGCTTTGATCGGGGACAAAATTTACAAAGGTGAGGAGGCTTACTGCCTGGGTGTACATTGCATTTGGATCGGCTTTCAGTTTCTGTATTTTACTGATCATCTGCGATCTGATACGTTCATCGATATTATCAAAATTGAAATCGAAATTAATCTCAGGATTGCTTAAAGTACCACCAAGTAGCAATATGAGGTCAACATCAGCCGTATAGCTGGCATTTTCAATCCTGTTGTATTCATCCAGAAGATTATACAAAGAAATACGGTTGGCCCTGTAATCAGCTTTGATATCTATATTTGCGTCGTAAATATTGCCTGAAAATAGTATATGACTTCCGGGCCTTATAATAAACTCCTTGTTGATCAGCCCAAATTCGAGTAATTCATATTTAAAAACATAATTACCCTTGACAAACCTATAATCACCAAAAACATCAAAATCTTTATCTTTATTCATTACCATCCTGATTATTCCGTTTCCATTTCCCTTTAAATAATCTCCGGTTTTTTCATCCATTATTATTGTTACGGCCGATTCTTCTGTTATGTTCACATAGAGTTCCATTTCAATTTTCGATTCTTCTTCAATTGGTATGGATTGTGTATTGTCTGTTTCTTTTTTCGAATAATTGATAAATGATCCACCTTCAGTACCTAAATACAGTTTTACAGGAATGGTAAGGTTGCTTTCAGAAGCTGTGGTGATATTTATATCCATTTTGATGGTCTCTTTGAAAAGACCTTTAAAACTTGCTTTGGTTTTACCGACAGCATAACCCCAGAAATCCGAATTATCCTTTTTCGAAGTATTCAGGGAAATGATCTTGTCAGATGCCAACTGAATATCAACTCCCCAATCTTTAAATCTGTTATAAATTATCCCTCCGCTGATCACATGACCCTGATCACCATTTTCATCTGAAAATACCACCCCTTTAAAATCTATTCCTTTATTTGAAATATTAAACTTTTGTTTATCAAAAGAATACCTTGAATTCAGGAAAATCACCTTAGTAGATCCACCATTGACAATTCCAGTACCATTGATATTGATCTGTTTGAAAGGACCTTTTACAGTAAGGTTGCCATCTATGTATCCATTTGTTTCAGTGGCACCTTCACCAATAATATGTTCGAGGAATACCAGCGGATAGTCGTCGAGTGTAAAATCGCCAAAAAATGTTTTCTGTTTGAAATCATAATTACCTGTAGCAAGCAGGAAAGGTTTATCACCGGAAATCACAGCATTGAATAGCAATTTATCTTTTTCAGCCGGATCTATTAAAATATTGCTTTTAAAGGAGCCTAGCAAATCACCGTTTACAGCCAACTCAGGAATTTCGATCTGGCTTTCAAAAATTTCAGGTTTGAAAATATCTTCCAGCTCAATAAAACCATTTGCGTAACCAGAAAAATTGAGTTTATCATATTTCACCAGCAGGTTTAGAGCGTTTGCATCAAATCTGTTGAAGTTGAGCCTGATTCCTTTGTTGTTATTGACATCTTCAAGCAGCACCCTGCTTTCATTATCGCTCAGATTGAAATCATAAAGATTTATATAGTTTTTACCCAGCATCAACCTGTTTTCACCTGAAAATTCAAAAATATCATTCATGACTGTAATATATCCCCCAAACAATTGAATTTCGAAGCTGTCGCGGTGAGGTATTGTCCTTCCTGAAAAGGAAATAGAATTTTTCCCTGAGGAAATGGAATCTATATTGGTATGAAAATACAGTTCGTCCTTGTCGACATCAGAGTTAAAAGACAGATTACCTATTACTGTATTATTATATATCAGTTGATCAGTTGTCAGCTTAAAATCTCCAAAACCCTGAAATAAATTAAAATCTGAATCAAATCCTGCTGCTACATATTTATCATATCTGAGGGAATCGAACCGCAGTTGCATTTTTATACTGTCAGAATTGTGATATGCACTCCCATCGACCGAAAAGTTTATAGCTTTGAAAGGTTTCCCTGTCAATACTGATAGAAAATTCTCAGAATCAAAAATGGAAAAGTTATAATTATAGTAGAAGTCCTTAAAATCTTCTTCCTGTTTCTTAAAATCCTTTAAACCCACCAGGAATTTGGAGAAATGGCGATCAAAAAGACTGAAAACAGAATTCCTGAGTTTTTCAATTTTATATTTTCCATCAAAATAAAATGAAAAAATATCAGAATCACCATCCAGGTAACGCTCGCCCCGCTTATTGACAGCCGAATAAATACTCAGTGAATCAAGAGTGGCAATTTCCTTTCCATTAGATATTTCAACGTTCCTGACTTTGATTTTTCCTATAAAATCCTCGGCTTTATCACCAAAAATATCTATAAAAACTTCGGAATTAACAAAAAGGTCTTTTTTAAAAAGCTTAAGCGCTTTTATATCGGCATCCTGCAATATGGCCTTGAAATTAAAAACAGGTACATTCTGCTGATAATCAATTTTGCCATCAAGCTTGAGATCAAAGTTAATATCATTTACTGCCAATTCACCTATAAATGTCTTTGCTTCAAGCAGGCCATCAATCCTTACATTTCTGTATTTGTAATTATTGAATTCAATTGAATCTATTTCAGCATTAAAATCAGTTTTGATAGTTTCCGGAGTTAGATTAGTTCCATCGAGGACAATGATTTTTCCACCTATATTTCCAACATTTGCCTGATCAAGGAAATTCCCCAACTTAAAATCTGAAAGCAGCAACTGACCATAATACTTGATATTCTTACTGCCATTTTTCAAACTCATAAACAGATCCACATCCGCTGACCCAATATCGGTTTTTATCAATCCGCGAGAATTAAATTCATTGAAATATCCAAAAAAAGACCCAGTAAATTCAATTTTGCCAAATTTTTTAAATCTGTCGCTCAGGTTTACTTTCGGAAATAATTCTTCGATAAATGAAGAACTGGAATTTAACAGTAAATTATTGACATTAAAAAACAAAAGGTCTTTATCGGTCAGGTTTTTGCATTGAATATCGCTTGAAAGCAGCAATTTGTCCTGAATATTCAGCTCTATATTATCAGTTTTAAAATCGTTGAGAAGACCTGAAACCTTACCATTGAGACTAATTCTTCCACGGAACAATTTTTCAAGCCCTTTTTTCTCTTCATAGTTGCGGATGAAATAAGAAAGATCAGCCAATGTAAGATAACTGTCACTGAATTTTATATTGAAGAAAACATTGTCGGCAAAATCATTGAAATCTTCAGGTTTAGTGTAAACCATTTTTATATCAGTGGTTAAATCCGTATTTTGGGTTTTGATAACCAATCCCCCCAAATCCATTTTCGTCCTGGTAAAGTTTCCTCTTTCAAATGAAAACTCATTAAGTTCAAAACCAGACTTTTCAAAAAACGACAAATAAAAGTTCTTAGCCTTCCAATCTATTTCTCTATTGAGTACTACTTCCTTAGCTTCCAGATCAATAGATTTTATATCCATATTTTTATAATCCACAAGCCCCGGTCTCTCCACCAAATCGGAAGCATTAAGAGATGCCAGGCGAAATCTTCCACCATTTATTTTAATCCTCTCCACTTTTATATCAAATGGAAAAGTAAACGCGGCAGTTTCAGGGTTATTTTTTTCTGCTTTACCATACCCTTTTGATCTTATATAAAAAGAGGGGTGGTTCAGGTTAATGACTTCTGCAATCAGCATTTTCCCACATAAGTCAAATTTTTTAAATCTAAATTCTGATTGATCAATTGATGCTGAATAAGTGACAGGTAAATCAAAATTATCGATACTTATACGGGAATTGTTGAGTACAAGCTTTTTCAAAGTAAAAACAGTGCATTCTGTTTTACCTGATTCAGGAAGTTTAAGCCGTGATATAAGAAGTTGAAGATTGGAAAGAGAATCACCATCTTTTTTAAAAATGTTGATTTTAGCATTTTCGATATGTAAAGTTGAGAAATTGTAATTTCCTGAAAAAACCATAGGAATTATATTTCTTAGCAGGCTGGTACTCAAATAACCAGCGCTTAAAAGCGTATCATTTCTGTTATCCTTTACTGAAACATGATTCAATTGCAGACCCCTGTTTAAATCAAGATTAATCTTTTCAATTTGAAAGTCGAATCCTGTTTTTTCAGATAAATAGCCAGCGATTTCCTTACTGATTGCATTCTGGATTGTTGGTGTAGCCAGAACAAGAGTAATAATATTGATAAAAAGCAGAAAAAATACCAGGGGACTTTTAAGAGCCACATACAAAACCCTTCTAAAAAGTGATTTTTTTTTGGTATTCTTGTTATCTTCTGACATTTTTCGTCCCTTGAATATTTTTTAAACGTTCATTTTTCTCTATTCTTATTTAACCGATTACTATGTTCAGTATCTCTGCCATTTTTTTTCTTGTGTTTAACAATTTGTTATGAATTTTCAGATAAAGTAAATATTTATCTGCATCATTCATATTTTCTTCAAGTTTTCGTTTATTGGCTGCAATAATTTTCATTATTTTTTTGTAGTTAAGTCTCATTACAGCCTGATCTGCTTCTTTTTTATGATTTTTTTCCGGGTGTAACTGAGTCTGAAGTTCCAAACCCCTTCCCTGCCAGTCAGCATAATCATAAGGACTCATAGAAAATGAGACATAAAGGTCTCTGACACGCTTATCGCTGTGATGCTGAAAAAACGAATTACCGACATTTTGTCCATCCTTTCTTGTTTTTATTACTTCATAGAAGACAGATGCAATTGTTTCATTTTCAAAATATTCAAGTGTCTCTGATATTTCCGATATGATAAAATCGCAAACTGTAAGTCCTGAAGTTACGTCATACACCTGTTCGCCCTTGGTCATCAGTACTTTAAGAACTTCCTTTTCCTGATATTCATCATTGAGTACCAGAAAAGATTGCTGTGCAGGAATTATATCATTGTCAACAGGTAAAACCTCCATAGCAGAATCAGGATTTTCTTCTCTGAGTCTTTGAAGATTTTTTTCCTGAATTTCCTTTTTTATCAGTTTATTGATCTCATTGAAAATGGTCTTTTCATCTATTTTAAGAAGATCAGAACATTCCTTGACATACATTGATCTGATGATCGGATCCCTGACTATTGCCAGCGTACTGATTATATCCTTCAGTACAGAGGCCTTTTTAATTGGATCTCCCTTTGTTTGATCAAGTAACAGATTAGTCTTGAAAAGCACAAAATCTTTTTCATTCTCTTCAATAAATGCATTAAAGGAAGCCGGGCCAACGGCTGTTATAAAACTGTCAGGGTCGTGATTTTCAGGCAATAAAACAAGTTTTACTGTCATATCTTCTGCAAGAATCATGTCTAGACCACGCATTGCTGCATTAATACCTGCGGGATCACCATCATATAAAACCTTTATATTATTGGTGTAGCGTTTCAACAGCCTTATTTGTTCAGTAGTCAAAGCAGTTCCTGATGATGCCACCACATTCTGAATACCTGCCTGAAAAAGGCTTATTACATCTGTATATCCTTCTACCAGAAAACAGAAATCAAGTTTTCTAATTTCATTCTTTGCAAAAAACAGACCGTAAAGGACTTTTCTTTTATTATATATTTCTGATTCAGGAGAATTGATATATTTTGCCTGTTTCTGACTGTCACCCATATTTCTTCCTGCAAAACCGATTGCTTTACCGGTCATGTTGTGAATAGTGAACATTACTCTGTTCCGGAAGAAATCTGTATTGCCCTGAGTAGTCAGGCCAAGTTCTCTGAGAAATTCAGGGTTGTGATTTTCCTTTTGGGCTGCATCAGTGAGATTACGGTTATCATCAGGAGCAAACCCAAGATCAAATTTCTTTATTATATTTTCCCTGAATCCTCTCTCTTTAAAATAAGCCAGTCCGATTTTAGAACCGGACTGAGTTTCAAAGAGATTATTAATAAATCTTTTTTTTGCCCATTCATTAACGACGAAAAGGCTTTGGCTATGTTGTTCAGATTTTAATTGTTCATCATTTAATTCTACTTCCTCAAGTTCAATCCTGTAAAAGCCAGCCAAATATCTGATTGCTTCAATATAGCTGTATCCTTCATGCTCGATAATAAAATTTACCGGATCACCGCCTTTTCCACATCCGAAGCATTTATAAATATTTTTTGATGGTGAGACGGTAAAAGACGGAGTCTTTTCATTATGGAAAGGGCAGAGTCCAATCATATTGACTCCACGTCTTCTGAGGTTGACGAAGTTGCCTACCACTTCTTCAATTCTGGCAGATTCAATAACCCGTTCTATTGAACGTTTTGTAATCAAATTAAATATTATTTATTTGAGTCTCTATTATTCCTCAAGTGCTGCTTCAATTTCTTCTGTCATCTCAAGGTTGTGGTACACTGCCTGAACATCATCATCTTCTTCAAGAAATTCAACAAGTGCAAGAGCTTTTTTAGCATCATTAACATCGACTTTCGTTGTGGTGGTCGGAATTCTTTCCAGAGTGGCACTTTTCGGTTCTATGCCTAATTCCTCAAGTTTTTTCTGGATGGTACCGAAGTCGGCAAAATCAACAGTAAGTTCAACTTCGCCTGTTTCATCGTCAATGTCAAAATCTTCAACACCTGCATCAATCATTTCAAGTTCCAGTTCTTCAAGATCTTTTCCTGCCGGATCTATCAGGAAAATGCCTTTACGTTCAAACATAAATCCAACTGATCCACTTGTAGCCAGGTTTCCTCCTCTTTTATTGAAAATTGCTCTCACATTGGCGACTGTGCGCTGATTATTATCTGTCATAGTTTCAAGGAAAATAGCAACACCTCCGGGACCATATCCTTCAAAAGTAGGTTGAAACAATGCATCTCCCTTGCTTTCAAATGCCTTTTTAATAGCTCTGTCAATTGTTTCCTTTGGCATATTCGCACCTTTGGCATTTGAAACAGCAAGTCTAAGCCTGGAATTGAATTCCGGATCTCCACTCTGACCCTCTCTGACCGAAACAGTTATCTCCTTTATTATTCTACCGAAAATCTTTGATCTTTTTGCATCATTTGCACCTTTTTTTCTTTTGATCTTTGACCATTTACTGTGACCTGACATAATTTTAAAATTTTGTGCAAAGGTAATGAATTTAGGAGAAAGAATAAATAATAAATTCTATTTTTTCATCAGCTTCAGGGAAAATTCCAATGCTTTTGAAATTAGCAGCATTTAATAATTCTATGTTAATTTGATTTGAAACAGATCAGTGAATCATGCGAATCAAGGGTTAAAACTACTGTGTGTAGTCTGTGTGACTTTTTTTTTTCACACAGAACTCACTGATTTGCACAGATTTTTTTCTGTGACTGTCTTTGTACTTAGTGGTAAAAAAAAATAGGTTATATTTAACCACTAAGACCACTTAGAATAATCATTGGCCTAAACCTTAGTTTACTTAGTGGTAAAAAAAAGGTATGATTTAACCACTAAGATCACTTAGAATAATCATTGGCCTAAACATTAGTGTTGTCTGTGTGACTTTTTTATTTTGTTCACACAGAACGCAAAGATTTACGCAGATTTTTTTTCTGTGACAGTCAGTGTGTATCTGTGTATCAAATGAATAAATTGCACAGTATTTCCCAGAGCAAATACAGAGGTACACCGAGTAATTTCAGGTAATGAGACGACAATTTATTGTATGAAATGCCAAATATGCACTCTGTTGTTCAACCCTTGATTCGCATGAATACTTATATTGTGTTTTATTTTGTGAGGATTTTTGCAAAAAAAAGCAAAAATCAGGGTAAAACTGCTTAATTATCGTATTTTAACTCCGGATTACATCGGGTGTTAATAATATTTCGCTCCTGTCGAGCTATCCACTGAGTAGTTACCTTGATTTAATTATAACTGACTATATAAATCATAAAGGGATATTGCCGTGTTTTTTATCAGGCAGATATAATCTTTTATTCTCCAGCATTGCAAATGACTTAATGAGTTTCATACGAGTTTCTTTAGGCAATATTACTTCATCAATATACCCTCTTGAAGCTGCAATATAAGGATTTTCAAAGAGTTCCCTATATTCCTTTTCCCTTGAAAGCAAAGCTTCTTTTGGATCATCAGATTCACTGATTTCCTTTTTGAATATTATTTCAGTAGCTCCCTTGGCACCCATTACAGCAATTTCTGCTGATGGCCAGGCATAATTCATGTCAGCCCCGATATGCTTTGAATTCATCACATCATAAGCTCCACCATAAGCTTTACGGGTTATAACAGTTATCCTTGGCACTGTGGCTTCACTAAAAGCATATAATAGCTTAGCACCATTTGTAATTATTGCATTCCATTCCTGATCAGTTCCGGGTAAAAATCCGGGAACATCTTCAAAAACAAGCAAGGGAATATTGAAACTATCGCAAAACCTTACAAACCTTGCTCCCTTTCTGGAACTGTCTACATCAAGTACTCCTGCAAGACTCTGTGGCTGATTAGCTACGATGCCAATACTCCTGCCTGCCAGCCTTGCAAATCCAACCACAATATTTGTGGCATAAAGTTCATGAATCTCAAAAAAGGTATTTTCATCAACCACATTATTAATTACATCCTTAATATCATATGGTTTATTCGGATTTTCAGGCACAATTTCACATAAAATATCCCTGCATTCTCTTTCTATCTGAAATGGAAATCTTGGAGTTGTTGACTTCCAGTTTTGTGGAATATAACTGAGCAGTTTTTTTGCTTTTTCGATTGTATCCACATCATTATAACCTACAAGATGAGTAACTCCCGATTTGGAAGCATGAGTACCTGCCCCCCCGAGGTCTTCTGCTGACACATCCTCATTTGTAACTGTTTTTACTACATTTGGGCCTGTTACGAACATATAAGAGGTATGGTCAGTCATAATAATAAAATCGGTAATAGCAGGAGAATAGACAGCTCCTCCAGCACAAGGTCCCATAATCAGGGAGATTTGAGGGATTACACCCGAAGCTAGTGTATTTCTGTAAAAAATATCAGCATAGCCTCCCAACGAAACAACTCCTTCCTGAATCCTGGCACCCCCTGAATCATTGATACCAATGACAGGTGCACCATTTTCCACAGCAAGATCCATAATTCTGCATATTTTCCCTGCATGTGCTTCAGAAAGAGAGCCACCGAAAACTGTAAAATCCTGACTAAACACATAGACCAGTCTTCCATCGATTGTTCCATAACCGGTAATAACACCATCGCCGGGGTATTTCATTTTATCCATGCCAAAGTTGTTTGCCCGGTGCTCAACGAGCATTCCAATTTCTTCAAATGAACCCCGGTCGAGAAGGATCTCTATTCTTTCACGTGCAGTGAGTTTTCCTGCCTTGTGTTGTTTCTCATTTCTTTCTATTCCACCTCCCAGAAGTGCCTGTTCCCTTTTTTTAAGCAGCAGTTCTCTTTTTGTTTCCATTTCAAGAGTATTTAGTACATCAAATTTTGCACTAAATTAGATTTTATTTCCATAAAATCCCCAATAAAAAAATAAAAAAAATGTAACAGATCATTATAGTAGAAAAAAGCAAATAAAAAAACCGGTTTCAGGTAGCCGGTTTTTTATTTTTAATGGAAACTGCTCAGGTCTTAAACAATTTCCAAGCTTGTTTTTTCAAGATTATTACTTAATCTGGAAATTAATTCCTACGGCATAAAATTTCAACGTAATAGATCAACCAATCTTAAAAAAAACTGATTATCAGACTGACTTTAGAATCATGACTCCTGCTCCTCCTCCTCCATTGCAAAGAGTAGCCAAACCTGTTTTTAAACCTTTGGTTTTGAGGGCATGAGCCAGAGTGACAACGATCCTTGCACCGGACGCTCCAAGAGGATGGCCTAATGAAACTGCACCCCCATGGACATTGACTATCGAATTATCAATTCCCATTGATTTATTAAATGCCAGAGTCACCACTGAAAAGGCTTCATTAACCTCCCAAAGATCTATATCTTCTTTGGTTAATCCTGCTTTTTCCAGAATTTTTTTTGCTGCTTTTACCGGAGCAGTGGTAAAACGTTCAGGTTGATGAGCAGCATCTCCATAAGCGATGATTTCAGCAATAGGCTTCAAATTATGCTTTTTTACAGCATTTTCGCTAGCCAGAACAAGGGCTGCTGCCCCATCATTTATTGTTGATGCATTTGCTGCAGTTACTGTCCCATCTTTTGTGAAAACTGCCCTGAGTGTTGGTATCTTTTCAAAGCTCACTTTGCTAAATTCTTCATCGGTATCGATTAGTGTGATATTACCTTTTCTATCCTTAATCTCAACGGGTTCAATTTCATTTTTAAAAAGTCCGTTTTGCGAAGCAAATGCTGATCTTTTATAGGATTCGATAGCAAAATTATCCTGTTCCTCTCTGGATATCTCATATTCGGCTGCTGTTTCGTCAGCATAAACTCCCATCGGCTGTTTGCCATAAGCATCGAGCAATCCATCATTAATAAGGCCATCTATCAGGACTCCATCACCATATTTATAACCATACCGTGCCTTTGGCACATAAAAAGGAATATTACTCATACTCTCCATTCCACCGGCAACAACAATTTCTGACTCCCCAAGCTTAATTGACATAGCACCAAATGCAATGGCCTTCATACCGGAAGCACAAACTTTATTTACAGTTGTACAAGGTGCATTTATTGATATTCCTGCCCCGAGTGCTGCCTGTCTGGCGGGTGCCTGACCAAGATTTGCCTGAACCACATTACCAAAAAAGACTTCATCAATCAGATTACCTTCCAACCCCGCTTTTTTTAAAGCTCCTTTGATAGCTTTACTTCCAAGTTGAATAGCAGATAATTCAGATAGTACCCCACCAAAGCTACCAAGAGGGGTGCGAACTGCTGAGACAATATAAACTTTTTCCATTTTTATTATTTTTAAAATTAACAGCCATAAAATTAATCAGAATTTCCTACACAAATAATGAAACAGGAATAATAAGTTTTAATTTGAATTTAAAATAAATAAACGATTTTATTGCAAAAAAAATCTCGGTGGCATTTTCAACGGCATTAACCTTCGCCCGGTGATAAAAGTTTACAGTGACAAATATCATAAATTAAACCGTTGACAGGATTCCGGTCAAAGCTTGAAAGATGGATAAAAATCAGAAATTCGAGTTATTTTATCCAGATCCTGTTAGAACTCTGGTTATGACATTCATTGCATTTGCCGTTCGCTAACTTTGGTGCCATATAATTTAAAAGATTATTCCCTTGAACTACAGCGTACAGTCCTGTTCCAAAATCAATATTTTCGGTAGTGAAAAAATTACCATAACCATCGCCTTCAATAGTGTATTTAAGTGTTCCGGTTCCATCAGGTCCTGTGAAAAGTTTAACTTTGGCGTTTGGCAATGGGTTAGCTTTCTGCGAATCATACACAGTACCGGCAACGTTAAACCAACCTTTGCCTTTACCACCCTTTTTATGGCAATCCATACAATTCTTTCCCATATTATGGCTTTTGAATTGATCATGTTTACTAATATTGGTTTCATTATCCCCATCTTTTTCACAAGATGTTAAACCTAAGATCAAAGTGCAAAACAAACCTACGACGAAATAAAAGTTTTTAATCATATATGTTACTTAAGGAATTAAAAATTCAAATAATTTCTGAACAAAAAAAAAAAAATTCATTGATTTTTATTTGTTACAACCCAAATCAGCTCTTGACTGGTTATCATTATTTGGAAAACAATTACCAGATAGAATAAATCCTGGTTTGTATCTAATTAAATTGGGATCATATAGTCCATTTTCAAGAAAATCTGTTAGTTGGTCAACCTCAGTGTCAGTAAGTTTTAAAGGAGTGAAAAAAGGATCAGTTTTTCCAGCGGGTATCCTTGGATTTTCAGGTATTCCGGCATTAAAATATTTTACTACATCTTTCAAACTTGTTTTGCTTGAACCATGAAAATAAAACCCAACATCCTTAAGATTATACAATTGGGGAACTTTAAATTTATAGAGGTCATTATCATTCAAGGTAAAACTGGCCCTGCCTTTCGACCTTCCATCGTTTGTTTTATAAACCAGGTAATTCATCTGATCAAGATCCTTGACTCCAATTGCAGTAAAACGCTGACCATTAAGCGAGGGGCTATTGTGGCAATTAACACAATGTGCTTTTCCAAAAAATAAAATTGCCCCTGCTTTTTGATTGTCTGTCAATGCATTCAGATCGCCTTTTAGCCATTTCTGAAATGGAGCTTCATTAGTTAGTATAGTTCTGAAATAAGCTGCAATTGCATCACTGGCTGTTCGCAAAGTATATCTTTGATTTTCCGGAACTGTTGAAAACGCTTTATCAAATAGATTTTTATAACCCAATTCTTCAACTATCTCCTTTGTTATATTTTGACGGTGCACTATCAAAGCTCTGGGAATTGCTGCTTCAAGTCCCTCTCTCTGCTCTTTGTTAATTGCAGTAAGAGTATCAGCTATTCCCCACAAATCTTCTGTACCTTTATTCATTCCAAAAGATCCAAATGAGCCATTCCAAAGAGCATTCCTTACATAAGCCAGGTTTATCACCGGCAATGGTCTTGCACCCTGTGCATCTACTTCTGTTCCTTCATACCACGGATTGATCTCACGACCTTCACCATGGCTTCCAAAGCCAATGGCACCATCTGCGATACCCTGAAATCTACCTGCAGTGAATGACTTTTCGGGAACATGGCATGAACCACATGAATATGTTTCCATCGACATCGATTTCTTTGGAAGCACCCCAATTCCAGTTTCGAAGAATAACATTTCTCCTAATACCGCCTTTGAAAGATTGATTGGATTTTTGGGGTCTTGTCCTGGAATATTTTGAAAATCATCACTTTCCGGCATTATATACCAATTTGCATCTCCGGTTAAACTATTTTGGTTTAGCAGGGACTTCAATTCCTAATCTCTGTCCTGGATTGATTCCTCAGTACAAGAAATCATGAATACAAAACCTAATAGCAAAATAAACCTTAGACTTTTCATAATTTATTTTTGGTTTTAGAAAATGTATATTCAAAAATATAACACAAGGACAATTATCAGTAAAAATCACCTATAATTGTATACAAAAAACAGACTAATAAATAATTGTCCTAAATAACAGGCCTCCAATTTGAAGAAAATTACAAAATAATTTCAAAAATACCCTTAAAAACAAGCTTTATAATTTAACATCAAATTCATATTTCAATCAGGTATTTTCAGGAATTTACCCTGCCATGTATCTCTTTTTTGCATTTCATCTTCTATAATTATTTGCATTTTACTTGAACGAATATTGCCAAATGTCGGACCAACCTGCAATCTTGGATGGGCCTCACTGGTAAATCGTTCAATTACAATTGAAGGATTCAGCCTTTCTATAAATCTGATAATAAAATCCACATATTCGTCTTTCGTGAAAAGATTGAACTGTGAAGGATCTTTCTTGTAATCATAAGCCATCTTAGTGCCTGAAATGATCTGCAACTGGTGAAATTTAACTGTATTCAGAGGGAGTGAAGATAAAATATCAACCTGATCAAACATTTGCTCTCTAGATTCACCAGGCAAACCAAAGATAAGATGTGAGCCGGTATGAATGCCATATTGAGAGGTTTTAATGATAGCCTTTTTAGTTTCATCAAAAGTATGTCCTCTGTTGATCAATTCCAGAGTTGAATCATAACAAGATTCAATCCCGTACTCAATTATTATATATTTCTGCTTAGCCAATGCAGAGAAATACTCGAGCTTTTCATCATCAATGCAATCTGGTCTTGTACCGATCACAAGGCCAACGACACCAGGATAATTCAAAGCCTCATTAAAAAGTGACTTAAGATGCTCAATTGGTGCATAAGTATTTGAATATGACTGAAAATAAGCAAGGTAATTTTTTGCTCTTCTGTATCTTTTTTTATGAAATTCAATCCCCTGGGCAATCTGGGTGCTAATGCTTTTTTCAGGCATGCAATATGATGGATTGAATGCTTCATTATTGCAATAAGTGCAACCTCCTTTTCCCTTAGTACCATCTCTGTTTGGGCATGTAAATCCCGCGTCAATGGTCAATTTTTGTACTCTGCCTCCGAAAATGCCCGAAAAGTATGAACTGTAGGAATTGTATCTTTTATTGCCGAAGGGGTTCATTAATTTTTAATTGTTAATGGTTAATGGCAGGAAGGTTGAATGGCTGAAAGGTGAAAGGGCATCATTTTAAATTGTAAATTGTAAAATTTTCAGTTTTCACTTTTCATTTTTCATTTTCAATTATCAATCGTACATCTGAAATATTAAATCGTAAATCACAGAAAAAAGGCTGCCCGGAGACAGCCTTAATCGTTATTTGCTTTATTTGGTAGCGCTTTCAAGTCTTTTCATTATTGAAAAAACGAATAAAGCAGCCAGGATACAGCAAACAATAAAAATCCCCCATAACAAGTATAATTCTATGATACCCCACATCAAACTACCCACAAAAAGGAATTTGTTGCCAACTGCAGTTGCCAATAACCAGCCTCCCTGCATAAGACCCTGAAAACGCTGTGGTGCTACTTTAGCAACAAAAGAAAGTCCGATTGGACTAAGGAACAATTCTGCAATAGTCAGGATAAGATAACTACTCATGAGCCAGTATGGTGAAACCCTGTCGGCTTCAGCTACAGCTACTCCTGCCATATCAAATGGAGAAACAAGACCAAGTGAGCCAATCAAAATTACCACAAACCCTAAAGAGGCAATGATCATTCCGATACCTATTTTTCTTGGAGATGATGGCTCTTTACCTCTTTTATTTAGCCATGCAAAAACACCCATTACGAGAGGAGTGAGGACAACTATAAATAATGGATTAAATGACTGGAATACTTCAGGAGAAATTGTATTTTCAGCTGGTGCATTGCTTGCAAAATAGTATGTAAGGTAAGCAAAAACCAAAAACATAGCTCCGCCCAAAAGTCTGAATTTATTTTCTTTATTGAAAAATGCTAGGACACAACCAGCTATTACTCCAATGACAGAAAGCATCGACCAGATATTGAAAAACAGATTGGTAAATGGTCCTACTTTGGTATGGGTATAATCTCTGGCAAATAAAGTCAGGGTCAATCCATTCTGATGAAATGACATCCAGAAGAAAATAACAACAACAAATACAAGTGTCAGTGCAACCACTCTTGGCTTTTCTTCTTTAGTTGCTACCTGGAAAATTAATGTTACGAAAGCCACGAAGAGACCTACTGCAAGACCCAATTTATAATTTATATCTGCAACATCAGTATATTTATCTGCTATGTAGAAAAGCAATGCAACTACAGCCATCAATCCTAATGAAATAAATACTGCGGTCATGTTTTTGGCCAGGCTGAATGATGGTTTTGATTCAGTGGCTATATTATTTTTTTGAGCCTCGAGTGCAAGTTTGTGTTTTGAAGGAAGCATCCTGTTGAAGCTGACATAGATCAGAAGGCTGACTATCATGGCAATTGCTGCAATACCAAAGGCATAATTAAATCCGGTTGAAAATACTTTGATATAATCAGTAGCAAAAGCAGCAAGGTCTGCTGCTGATTTACCTCCGTCAGGAACTATTGCAGCATTAGCAAGAGCCTGAAACTGTTCAGTATCTTTCAGAGTACCAGCATTAAACTGATGGCAGAGTGATGGCAGATTTGCATTTTCAAAATATCCATTGGTTTTAAGCCACCAGTCTTTAATTCCCTTTGCAACAAAAGGTGCAAAAAATGCTCCAATATTGATACCCATATAAAATATCATGAATGCACTGTCGCGGAATTTTTTATATTTTTCATCATCATACATTTGTCCTACAACAGCCTGGAGGTTGCCCTTGAACAATCCATTACCCAAAGCAATTGTAAACAAGGCAGCAAGTGAAATCCAGAGAGCTGAGCCTGGTATAGCAATCAGCAAATAGCCGGCAAACATAATAATCTGCCCAATCAGAATGACAAGTTTGTATTTTTTTGACCAGTCAGCCAAAAGACCTCCGATCAGTGCCAAAGCATAAATAGCAAAATAAAACCATGAATAGTAACTTCCTGCTTCATCTGCAGAAAGTCCGTACCTGGCCTGCAAAAACATGACAAGAATTGCCATCATTGTATAAAAACCAAATCTTTCTCCCATATTTGTAAAGAAAGCTACCAGTAATCCCTTAGGATGGTCTTTTAATAAACTCATAGATCAGATTTTTTATTGATTAATTAAATTGGTCGAAATGTCCATGTAATTGAAATATGGCTGCAAAATACATATTATTTTCAATTTCACACTATTTTTTTATAAAAAAACAAAAATCCATTCAACAAGAATAAATCAGTAATATCTTTTAATTTTAAAACTAAAGCTTATTTTATCGAGAAAAGAATTTGAATTTTCATTATAAATATTATTTATTTCCTTTGAATTGATAAAAGGTATATATATTTCAAATATTTCAGCATCTATCAGAAAACCAGCTGAATAAAGAACTTTATTGCTGTATCCTTCCGCAACAGTAGGCAGATCTCCATAAACACCTACATCAAAAAATGGTTTTACGAAAAATTTAAAAGGAAGGTCCATTCTTAAATTGAGGGCAGCTATAAACTTGTTGCTTTGTCCAATTCCGTATGAATTGCTGATACCTGTCTTAAATCCTCCTGTTGTATTGGTCAGTTGCCTTATCCCAAAACCATCCTGAGCTGATCTGTCGTAAAATAAATTATGATCATATGCATAATCATTTATATTGTATCCGATCAGACTAAGGGTACCTGGAAGTGTGCCGGTACTATTAAAATGGGTATTGTATAAATATGTAGCTCCGTAAAACCTGACATCAAGGTACCTGTCCTTTTTATACATAAAACGAGAGTTCATTTCTGATTTCAGCATAACATAATGCCTTTTTCCGTAATTATTGTAATACTGATGTTCGAGTCCTGCCATAACATCGTAAGTAAGAATTACATTCTTTATACTATGGGAAAAATCAATTCTGTTTAAAAAGCGGTAATAGTTTTTAACCCCATCTCCTGAATATTCCTGATCGCCAATAAAGGTAAATTTATATTCCAGTTTGTCAAAATTATATTTTTCCCTTGAAAATACGAAACTGACTTTTGGTGAAATCATAAAATATCTTAGCCGCGTATCTTTAATTGTCCTGAAATGAAATGAAGCACCAGATAAGCCTACCTCAATGATTTTATTATCACAACAATCTGATAACCTGAGATCCGTTCTAAAAAACCCAACCAATGATTTAGATTTTAAACCATAGAAAGCAAAAATAGACTCATCAAATTTTTTATTGCCCGTTCCAAAAATAGTAGCCCCTGCAAGGAAACCATCATGTTTATTGTATCCGGCCATAGGCAATATAATATTAGTTGGACCGAATTTCCTGAAAAAATTAAAAAATTGAAGGTTTTTCAAGCGGTTTCTCGTATAATAAACTGATTTCGCATCCTGGCTTTTAATGATTGTATTTTCGTTATCAATCGCAATCTTATCGCCACCTTTATTTTCAAAAACAAAATCCCTGCTACCTGAATGGCCCGGAACTTCAATGCTCTCCAATACATATTTTCCATCCAGCAATTGAAGTTTATAAGGCACTTTAAATGGACCTTTATTTGTGACAGTTATTTTCTTTTTACCTTCAAGCTTTGCAAAACTTCCAATACTGTATCTAAATTCGTCTTTTGATTTCATGACACCCTGAAAAAACCATGAATGATCTGTTTTTAGTTCTGTATCAAGAAAAGTATTTAAGGTTTCAGGTACTATCTTCGATGTTTTGTATTTTTTAAAAAAACTAAGCATTGTCGTATCAAATAACTTCAGACCGGTTCTGTTAGCAAGATAATTCATATTTATATCAGTTTGGCCATCAAGAAGAAAAACTTTATCATTATTCCAATACTCTTCAATTACATGTGAAGCATTTTTATAAGGACACGAACTAAATATGGATTCAATTTTATACTGAATTGTTTGAAGATGACGTATTTCTGATTTATCAGTTATAAAGGAGTTAAGGAACCTGGTCTGGTAATAACTGCTCATTCCATCCAGTAGCCAGGGGTTCTCAGGTGCATTTACTCTTACAATATTACCCAAAGTTAGTTTAATTAGGTTTTTTATCAGCAAATCCCTTTCTTCGGGCATGTGTTCATACGTATCTTCGAATTCTATTGTGATGATATCCTGGAAAGCATTTGAAACCTGTATTCCTTCACCTATAACAATGCTGATTTGTTCAGGAAATGGTGATGGAAAATTTTGATTTAAAAAAAATGTGTAATCGGTAATAGCTTTTAATAAGGCCTGATAATTACTTCTAAAATTATCACTTTCCTGATAATAAATATATATATATGAGCCTTTATCATTATCATTATCCTTTTCTTTCCACCCGAGTCGTGATTTTTTCAGAATACCAGGACTTGCAATCCATGTAAAATCAAGAACATTATCGGAAGCATACTGAAATTTTTTGTATTGAGTATTATTTATGCTATTCTTGCCTTTGAAAAAGGTATTTACAGGAAATTCCAACTCCTTTCCCGAACTTACAAGAGTGCAAAATTCAGGCACTAAAAATGTCACCCTATAATTCGCATAATCACTGAAAAAAAGATTTGATGAATTGAATTGATGGTATTTCCATTTTCTATCCTCGAAAACTGCAACTTTCGGATACCAATTTGCCATAATATAGAAGCTTTCTGAAAATCCAAATCCAAGAATATTCTTTGGAATTTTTAAGGAATAATCAATATTTATAATTGTTGATTGTCCGGGCTGCAGCGGCTCTTTTAGTTTTACCATGATAATCTCCCCATCTTTGTCAACAGGTATTTTTTCTAAAAATTCGTGTTTTTGTCTGATTGCGATATCACTGTATCCGCCTAATTCACCGGGTTTAAGAAAATAAAAATCAACGTTCCAGGCTTCGAGCATTTTATCAGAAAATGAGTTTGTCCTGGTACTAAATGCATTTGCCCATAAATGAAGACAAATCTCATTAAGTACTGTATCTGAGTTATTGTGATATTCAATGACCTGACCTGCGTTGATCATTTTTTTTATCACATCAAGTTCAGCAGTAATTTCGTAGTTAACTTTTTGTTGTGAGTATGATGTAAGAAAAGAAAAAACAATTATTTGTGTTACTGCAAAATATCTTTTACAGAAAATTATATTACAGAAGGAATTCATAATGATTAGATTTATCCTGATTTATATCAGCAAATATAGAGATTTTATCGAAAATTAAAAAATAACTATTCAATATCTTTCAAATATGGGCTGGGTTTCAGAAAAAAAACCTCCTAATGCACCAGGCAAATTATCAGAGTTATAAAATTGCAAATTAAAAGAATTTTACCAAAATAATAAATTCTGAACTTATCTTTGGACTTTTAATCAAATCAGTAAAAACAAATATGAGTAATCCAGAGAATATAGCATTCCTCAAACATATTGAATTATTTAATGGACTTGAAGAAAATGAACTTCTGAGAGTATCAGAAAATCTGAAACCAAGAGTTTATGGAGCAGGTGAATTTTTATTTACAGAAAACAGTCCCCGGGAAAAAATCTTTCTCATTTTTGAAGGTCATATCGAACTTTCAAAAAAATCGATTTATAATACAGAGCAAAAGTTGAGCTTATTTGGCAAATACGATTTTCTAGGAGAGGGAGCACTTACGGAAGGATCCATCCACAGCACAAATGCTAAAGCAATGGATGAAGCTATGATAAAGGAGATTGGCAGGGATTTTTTTATTTCAAACGGCACAATTACTCTAAAGGTATTTTCAAATATAGTGAAGGTTATTTCCCGGAGGATGAGATATAACAATTCACGATTATTTACCTCTGCAGCACAATATGAAATCGTAAAAACACGAATGGAGCACGATCTGTTGGGTGACAGGGAGGTACCAAATGAATATTACTATGGTATACAGACACTTCGTGCCATGGAAAACTTCAACATAAGCGGAGTTCAGCTCCATTTTTATCCTGCATTTATTGAAGCCCTTGCTGAAGTAAAAATGGCAGCTGCAAAAGCAAACAATGACCTTGGATTACTCGATAAATCCATTGCGGATCCGATTATTCAGGCCTGCACTGAAATAGCAAACGGAAGATTTATGAATCACTTTGTGGTTGACATGATACAAGGTGGTGCCGGCACATCTACCAATATGAATGCAAATGAGGTAATTGCAAACAGAGCTCTTGAAATAATGGGTTATCAAAGAGGTGATTATATTCATTGCCACCCCAATAATCATGTCAATCTCTCTCAATCCACCAATGATGCCTATCCTACCTCAATAAAAATTGCATTACTCAAAAGCAATATAAAAATAATTGAAGTGCTGAAAGAACTGATTTCTGAATTTAAAAATAAATCCCAGGATTTTTCTCATATTATAAAAATGGGAAGGACACAGCTTCAGGATGCAGTTCCAATGACACTCGGACAGGAATTCGAAGCTTATTCAGTTATGCTTAATGAAGAAATTGACCGTTTAAATCATAATGTCAGGTTGTTTCTTGAAGTGAATATGGGCGGAACAGCAATTGGAACAGGTATAAATGCTGAACCGGGTTACAGTGCAGCAGTAACTGCTCATCTCGCTGAGATAACCGGATTTCCTGTCGTTCTGGCTGAGAATCTGGTTGAAGCCACACAGGATACAGGTGCATTTATAATGTATTCATCAGCCCTGAAACGTCTTGCAGTAAAATTGTCAAAAATATGCAACGACCTCAGATTGTTATCATCAGGTCCCAGAGCAGGTTTCAACGAAATAAATCTGCCACCTATGCAGCCCGGAAGCACGATTATGCCCGGAAAAGTGAATCCGGTAATCCCGGAGGTGGTAAATCAGATTGCTTTCAAGGTTATAGGCAATGACCTGACTATAACAATGGCTGCAGAAGCAGGACAACTTGAGCTCAACGTGATGGAACCGATAATTGTTTATTCTTTATTTGAGAACATTGAACTTCTAAAAAATGGAATGAACACACTCAACCACAGGTGCATAAGAGGGATCACAGCCAACGAGGAAGTTTGTCGCAATATGGTATATAACAGCATAGGACTGGTAACTGCGCTTAATCCTGTGATAGGCTATGAGGCTTCAACTGCATTGGCCAAGGAAGCTCTTGAAACAGGCAAAAGAGTATATGACCTGGTTATGGAAAAAAAACTGCTCACCAAAGATAAACTCGATGAAATACTCGATCCAGAAAAAATGATTTGAAAGGATCAGATTGTCAGTCATCAAGGTGGTCTTCTATATCTTTAAGGTGAAGTTCAAGGGCACCGGTTGACATCTGAATTTCTATCATGGAAAGTACGAATGACAGTATTAGCAGCACAAGTGCTATTCCGAATATATAAATTGCCAGCATATTGTATCCTACATAAATCAGGAACATTGTAACTACACATAATAGCAGGCTTGCAATACCAAGAATTTGCATCGACCGGGTGAGATACAGCCTCCTGCGCAGATTTTTAATCTGCTTAATAATAATCTCATCTTTGTTGACCAGGAATTTATCATGTAGTGATCTTACAATGTTGGAATATGCAATAAACCTGTTGGTAAAGGCGAGCATAATCAATGATATGGCCGAAAAAAGAAAAGCAGGTGTAGTAAGCGTGAGTTGTTCCATAATTTTGTGAATACTTTTATTTTAATAATACTTTTTGAGTGATGATCTCATTCCCGGATACCATCACAATTATATAGAGGCCCGGATTATAGGAATACAGACTTATACAATTTGTTCCACTTTTCAAAAAATCAAGCTTTTGACCAGTGGAGCTAAAAACAGATATTTCATCAATTTTAATTTTATCCTGAAAAAATAATTCCCCTTCAGTAGGATTAGGATAAAAAAACGGATCAGCATCAGCTGAGATTTCATCTGTTTTAACCAATTCACCGTCTGGTTTTAATTCCCAGTTTACCGGATCATTGTTGTCAAGGCCTTTGTTTTTCAAACTAAGGTAGTATGCATTTCCAGATGCATCTGGCCAGGGTAATACGGATTGATATTCAACAAAATCAACGGGATTGCCCCATGCATCGGATATCATGAGTTTTTGGGAATTATCAGGTAAATTGATATTATAATTTCCAAATGCCCTGAACTTATATTTTTTCCTGAAAACAGCAGTATCCCTTGCCAGAAATATTGAAGAGTTTGCCTTGATCCTGGCATTAACCGGAAACTGATAGGAAAATCCTGTTCCTGAAAAAAATAACCCTGTTAAATCCTGCTCCTGAGATGAAGTATTGCTGATTTCAATGAATTCCTGGCTCCAGCTGACGGGGTAATCGTTTGATACAGCCGGTTTGTAATGTATTTTACTGATGACAATCGGGGGTACAATTACGTTTTCGCATGATGTCGTAGGACTAAACTGCTGGTTCATCCAGTTTATCCTGGCTGACAGGAAGCTCTTGATTTTCTGAATATCATTGTTCAGGTCAGGAACAGTTCCCCATCTTTGATTTTCATTGACAGATGCCTCAGCAACCAATATTTTCGCTGAATCCAACAGATTATTCATTTTACTGATGTCAAAAACATTGCCGGGTGATCGCAGCTCATTCCATCTTTTCATAAGATAGCATTTAAATTTATAAGTATTGAACAAATCCCTCCAAAAATAGGAACCTTCATTATCACCGTTTGAGAATTGCCAGGTGTTGATCCAGCTTCGATCGAAGCCCCATGCAAAAAGGTCATTACCTAGCACAAGGTTATTATCCCAGATGGGACCTGCCCTGAGTTTTCCATCTCTCTCTTTATGAAAATAAGTGCTGTACTGATAAGCATCAACATTAGCTGTTAATTCACTTATCAGCATAAAATCAATAAAGCTATTAATGTCAATTACAGAGGGAATCCCATCATTGATGCTTGTATTTCTATTTTTTGCCTGGGTTTCCAGATTAAAAAATATTTTCTTTATAAAATCGAGTTGCTGAGGTTTTATCTCATTGTATTTAGGAAGAACTGCAATATATTCAATATCATTATCGGGAGGGTTATAAGATTTCATGCTCCACCCTACCTCATTCCAGTTATCAAATTTGTCAGCTTTTATGATATATCCGCCCGAAAGTTCAGGTTGGCTGATTTCTGAAGTTTTAATTTTGGTTACATTTATACGGCCTGAACCTTGTTTTAGTTTTTCCTGAAGCAAATATAAGCCCTGATATTTTCCATTAAGTACAACTTCACAGTATTGGGTTCTTGTTGTATAATTGCCCATAAAATTGTACAGGTTATAGCAAAAAAAATCTCTCATCAGAGATGGGTCAAAAGCAAGTGAATTCAATACCCAGTCATTATCAGCAGGCATATCCAGCAGACTTACGTTGTTATTGGTAGTGCCATCAGATTTTTTTGTGGAAAAACCATAGGATTTTTTAGGCAAAACCTGGGAAAATGAACCCCTGATCTCAATATCGATTTTACCCTGATAATTCTGAAAGGCCTGGTTTTCCTTATCGGCGATATAATTTCTTGCATTGCCGGGCCTGCGGATCAATGTCAAATCGGCAATTATTCTGTCATCATCCTGGATTTCGAGATAAGTACCAGTGACCGGATTGAAAGGAGTATTGATAAAAACTATTGGCAAATTACTTGAAACAAAATTCTGGGAATATAAATCAATACTAAGGAATATTATCAAACAATGCAGCCCAAGTTTATAATACAGTTTTTTTGAAAAATTCATATAAATCAAATTTGCATCAAAGATATAAAAAAAATCTGAGGGTTAATTCAATATCAAAATTACAATTTGAGGCAAAAAAATATTATATCTTCATTTAGTTTATATTTTTGTGTTTTATTTTAAATATTTTGCAGGATGGATTGGTCTTTTAGTTCGATGGATTGGTCAATTGTGTTAACCATTTTTTTTGGTGCACTGAGCGGATATATAGCAAGCCGGATACTTGGAGGTGAGGGCTTTGGGTTTTTTGGAAACATAGTTGTTGGTGTTATTGGCGGTTTTATCGGAAACTGGGTTGTAAAACTGACAGGGGTGCCTATAGTGGATGGCTTTTTCGGTAATCTTATAGCTTCAGTAGGTGGAGCTATTATCCTGATCTTTTTCCTTGAGCTTATCAAATATCTCCAGAGGAGTAACCGGCATACAAAAAGAACCATCAGAAAAAAGAGGTAATTCGCGGATTAAATTACTATCACTGTTTCAAAATTTTGTTTAAACTAATATAATTAAGCTCCAGTTGATCATTTTTTTATATATTTACAGTTCATAATACATAACAAATCATATATTTGCATGATTTTTAAATCATAGCTTAATATTTTAGCATACGAGTTATTCAAATTATTATATGTCAGACATAGGAAGTATTGATAAAAACCTGATCCCCAGTCATATTGCTGTAATAATGGATGGAAATGGACGATGGGCGAAAAGCAAGGGTATGCCCAGGGTTTTAGGTCATAGGGAAGGTGTAAAATCGGTAAGGGAAATTTCAGAAGCCAGTGCAGAGCTTGGCGTCAAATATTTAACTCTGTTTGCATTTTCAACTGAAAACTGGAACAGACCTGATTATGAGGTTAATGCTTTGATGACACTTTTGGTCAATACGATCGACAATGAGCTGAAAACCCTGATGAAAAACAATATCAAGTTAGAAGCAATCGGTGACCTTAAGGCACTTCCTTCCAAAAGCTATGATTCATTGATGAGAGCGATAGATATTACCCGTGATAATACCAGAATGACCCTGATCCTTGCATTGAATTACAGTGGCAGATGGGATATTGTCAATGCAGCAAAACTGATAGCACAGGAAGAAAAAAACGAAATTATTAATGAATCAGTTTTTAAAAAGCACCTTAGCACCTCAAAATACCCTGATCCTGAACTAATTATCAGAACCAGTGGTGAATTGAGGATTAGTAATTTTCTATTATGGGAATTAGCATATTCGGAGTTATATTTTACTGATATCAAATGGCCGGATTTTAAAAAAGAAACTTTATACAATGCAATAATTGATTTTCAACGTAGGGAAAGACGATTTGGAAAAATCAGTGAACAGATCAGTTAGTTATCCTGTCAATGAATTTTAAAACACGCGAAAAGTAACACTTTGCAATATTTTTACGTTTTAATCAATTAAAAAAAATATATAAATATAATTTTAATGAATAAATTAATTTTGATTTTCTCCTTATTATTGTTCCTGCCCTTTTTCTCATTCTCCCAGGAAGACATTAATAAAAACGAAGCTGATAGTATAGCAGTACTTGAATATTCCAGTCCGAAAGAATATGAGATAGGCGGGATTACAATTACCGGAGTAAAAGACAGGGACCCGAATGCCATTGCCGGATATGCAGGCCTTACAGTTGGGAAAAAAATAGTTATTCCGGGGCAGGATATTTCTGGTGCAATAAAAGCATTGTGGAAAATAAAGCTCTTTACCGATGTCCGCATAAGTATAGAAAGAACAATAGGAGATATTGTCTTCCTCGAGATCAACCTCAGGGAAAGACCCACCCTGTCGAGGTATTCTTATAAAGGCATCAAAAAATCAGCACACGAAGACCTGAATGAAGAATTAAAAACTATACTTACAAAGGGAGGCATAATCACCGACGACATTAAAATACTTGCAATAAACAAAATCAAGAAATTCTACTTCAAAAAAGGTTATTTAAACACCAAAGTTGACATCAGGGAATCACCTGATGATGAAAAGCCCAATACAGTAAAATTGCTGATTGATATCAAAAAAAATGAAAGGATCAGAATTGACGATATTTATTTCGTTGGCAATAAGGAGGTAAATGAAAAAACCCTCAGAAAAAAAATGAAAAATGTCAAAAAGGTTGGCACAATTTTCAAAAAATCAAAATTCATTGAAAGTGAATTCGATGAAGATAAGAAAAATATAATAAGTTACTATAATAAACTGGGTTTCAGGGATGCAAGAATTGTTGCTGACACAATTGGTAAGACAAAAAACGGTAATCTTGCTATTCAGATCAGAATATTTGAAGGTGATAAATACAGGTTTAACAATATTACCTGGAAAGGCAATTCTATATACAATGATGAAGTATTGAACCGTGTACTTGGAATTCAAAAAGGTGATATTTATAATAGTGAATTGCTTGATAAAAGATTGAAATTCAGCCTTGATGGCAGAGATATAAGTTCCCTTTATATGGACAAGGGGTATCTTTTCTTCAGAGTTGATCCTAATGAAATAGCTGTTGACAGTGCCAGGATTGATATAGAAATGAGGATATATGAAGGGCCACAGGCTACTATTGACAAAGTATTGATAAAGGGAAATGACAGAACTAACGAAAAAATTGTAAGAAGGGAATTAAGAACTTATCCGGGTGAAAAATTCAGCCGGTCTGACATCATCCGTTCACAGAGGGAAATAATAAATCTTGGATATTTCAATCCTGAAAACCTTGGCATCAACACCCCTGTAAATCCTCAGCAGGGTACAGTGGATATTGAATACACAGTGGAAGAAAAGCCTTCCGATCAGCTTGAAATGTCGGCAGGTTATTCCGGTTATGGAGGACTCTTGGGAACACTTGGGGTTGTATTCAATAATTTTTCACTTGAGAACATCAATGACAGAAGTGCGTGGAATCCACTTCCACAGGGTGATGGTCAAAAATTATCTTTAAGAGTCCAGTCAAATAATTACTACAAATCAATAAATTTTTCTTTTACAGAACCGTGGTTTGGTGGCAAAACAAGAAATTCACTGACCGTAGGAGGAGTTTATTCAAAATATGGAGCGACAGGAAGCAGCTTTTTTGCTTCTACCAGGGGATTTGCTGGTCTTGGAATACCTATGAAATGGCCGGATGATTATTTTCTGACCAATATCACTCTTAATATGGAAAAACTTCAGCTTGAAGATTTTACAGATGGAAATTTCGCAGTCAGTTCAGGTACTTTCAATAACCTGAGCCTGAATCTTTCGCTTTTAAGAAGTTCTATTTCGGAACCGATTTATCCAAGATCAGGATCTAAAATACTCCTTTCACTGAAGATGACTGCTCCGTACAGTGCTTTCAGAGAAATAGATTATTCGTTGAATGATGAAGAAAAAGCTGAAGTAATAAACAAAAGACAAAAGGAACTGGGTGATGGGACTGTTCTAACGGAAACAGATAAGAAAAGGGCCATTGATAATGAGATAAACAGATTAAAATTCAAGTGGCTCGAATATCACAAATGGAAAATAGAATCAGAATGGTATTTCAATATAGTTGGCAATCTTGTGTTTATGTCATCAATAAAAATGGGCTTCCTCGGCTATTACAATAAAGAACTTGGCATTATTCCTTTTGAAAGATACGAGATCGGAGGTGATGGACTGTCAAATTATTCAGCAAATATTCTTGGCAAAGATATTTATTCACTTCGCGGATATGAGACATCTGATTTCAGGGAAAATGATAAGGGCGGGGCACCAATTTTCAGCAAATATACTGTTGAACTCAGATATCCCGTGACATTGAATCCTTCATCAACTATTTATGGTTTGCTTTTTGCTCAGGCAGGAAACAGTTGGAATAAATTCAGGGATTTCAATCCATTCGATGTAAAAAGGTCCTTTGGTGTAGGATTAAGAGCATATCTTCCTATGTTTGGTTTGCTGGGATTTGACTATGGTTTTGGTATTGACAAAGAAATTGAAGGTACATCCAAATGGTCAAGCTATGGCAAATTCAGTGTCATCTTAGGATTTGAACCTGAATAGTGTATTTTGTTATAAAAATGCTTATTTTTATTTATTCACCATTTGATTTTCAATCAATATTTTTTGAAATTTGATTGTCTTTTGTACTTTAGAAATGTTTTATAAAATTGATACAGAAAGACCTTACAGAGGGGAAAGTAAGTAAGCAGATACTTGAATTTGCTGTACCAATGTTGCTGGGGAATATCTTTCAGCAATTATATAATATTGTTGACAGTATTGTTGTTGGAAAATTCCTTGGGAATACAGCCCTCGCAGCTGTCGGAGCTTCTTTTCCGATAATTTTCCTTCTTATATCACTTGGTTTCGGTGTGACAATGGGAGGAACTATTTCGATTTCGCATTTTTTTGGAGCCGGTCAGAAGGAAAATGTGAGAAAAACTGTCGATACAATGAATATATTTATTCTGTTTGTTTCAATAGCTTTTGCAATAATCGGTATTGTTTTCAGTGATGGAATATTCCGACTGATAAGTTTACCGGAAGAAGTGATACCTATGGCATCGGAATATCTTGTGATCTACATGTACGGTCTACCCTTCTTTTTCGGTTTTGTAAATATTAGTGCCACTTTGAGAGGAGTCGGTGATTCAAAAACTCCATTGTATTTGCTTATTTTTTCCACTGTAATCAATATCATTCTTGACCTTGTTTTCGTGCTGGTTTTCAAAATGGGTGTGGGATCCGTTGCACTCGCAACAATAATTTCACAGGCAATTGCCTATTTTGCAGCTTTATATTTGATGAGAAAGGATGAAATGCTGCGATTTCAGTTAAAGAAAATCACTTTCGATTGGCCCATATTCAATAAATCAATAAAAATTGGAATACCCTCAGGAATTCAACACGTTCTTTTCTCACTTGGTATGATGGCAATATTTGCAATTGTGAATAAGTTTGGAGTCAAAGTGATTGCAGCATATTCAGGAGCTATGAGGCTCGATTCACTTGCAGTGATCCCAGCAATGAATCTATCAAATGCACTATCAACATTTGTAGGCCAGAATATGGGTGCAGGTAAGATTTCGAGGATCAAAGAAGGTTTGAATATAACCTTGAAAGTGTCAGTGATCATTTCCCTTGCAATTACGATATTGTTCTATTTTTTTGGTACAGATTTCATGAAGATGTTTACAGATGATCCGCAGGTAGCCTTTTATGGAAATGAATACCTCGTTATTTCAAGTGCATTTTACATAGTTTTCTCAGGATTATTTTGTTACAGTGCTGTGATGCGTGGAGCGGGAGATGTGATGATCCCAATGTTTATCACAATAATATCCCTCTGGCTTATAAGGATACCATTCGCTTATTTTCTTGCTCCATATATGGCAGAAAATGCGGTATGGTGGTCAGCTCCTGCCGGTTGGACCGTTGGACTGATTATGACTTATTTTTACTACAAAACAGGAAGGTGGCATCAGAGATTTAAGCTGTTATAGGCCAATCCCAGGCCAAATAACATTACAAATATCAATATACTTATCGACAATTGTTTCAGATAGGGATCAAGTAATTCACTGCTTCCAATATTTTTCACCGCCTGAAAATTCCGGTAGAATAACGGGAGTGTCACAAGGTAAATAAACTGATAAGTACTTTCGAAATTTACAAGAGAATAGACTATACTCAATCCAAAGCCACCAAAAAGCAGGATACCATGATAAATTACGGCATTCTGCAGACCAATTCTGACAGGAACAGATATTTTTCCTGCTACCTTATCGGATTCTATATCTCTGATATTATTGATATTCAACACTCCTGTGGCAAAAAATCCACATGTAGCTGCAGGAAGTAAAAGGTATGGGTCAATCGTTCTGGTCTGTAAATAATATGACCCGACCACAGCAAGCAAACCAAAAAATAAAAAGACAGAAATATCACCCAAGCCTTTATAACCATAAGGTTTTTTAACACTTATGGTATAACCAATGGCTGCAATAATAGCAATTACACCGAGGATAAAGAAAACAAAATAACTTAAATCTCCGAGCTTGGAGATAGAGAGCAAAATCAGTCCTGAAGCAAGTGACAAAATTGCAAAAATCCAGATCATTAACTTCATTGATGCCGATGATATCAGTCCACCCTGAACAGCTCTTTCCGGGCCTAGCCTTTCAGGATTGTCAGCACCATATTTTGAATCCCCGTAGTCATTTGCCAGATTTGAAAGTATCTGAAGAAATATAGTAGTAATAAAAGAAAATAAAAAGATAAGCCAATTGAAAGAACCATCATAGTATGCAATGAAATTTCCCATGGCAATACATGATAAAGACAATGGCAACGTCCTGATCCTGAATGCTTTGATCCAAATTTTAAAATTCATCATCTATATTTTTTAAGTCCACAGTAAACCTTTTTCCTTCGATACCAAGTTCGACATCATCAAAATACTCTTTGGCTTCGGTTACAAATTGAGACAGATCAGAATATCTTGATGAAAAATGACCTAGAAGAAGTTTACCTGCTCCTGCCTTTTTAGCTATTTTAGCTGCATCCATGGCAGTACTATGGAATCGTTCATTAGCTTTATCCGATAAGTGTTCCAGGTAGGTCGATTCATGGTAAAGAAGGTCGACATTTTTTATTGAGCTTATGATGCCCGGATTATATTTTGTATCAGAACAATAAGCAAAACTCCGAAGTTTTTTCGGAGGCAAAGTAATGTCCTTGTTCCTGATCACATTTCCGTCAGCAAACTCAATATCATTTCCATATTTAGCGGCTCTGATCTGGTTGTATGAAAGCCCGTATCTGGCAATTGTTGAAGGATCTATATTTCTTAGTCGTCCCTTTTCGTTGAAACGAAATCCTGCAGTTCCGATCCTGTGATCAAGAGGAAATGAAAATATTTCCACTTCACTATCCTCATATATCTTTTTCTTAGCACTAAAATCAATAAAGCAATATTCGATTTCAAAGCCAATTTTACTCCCAGAGATTTCAAAAATAGTCTCAAGCATTTTATCAAGGCCTACTGGACAAAAAAGTCTAAGTTTTTTCTTCCTGGCATTAATATTCATTGAGTTTATCAGCCCTGGCAATCCCAGAATATGATCTCCATGCAGGTGGCTTATAAAAATATTTTCAATTTTATGATGTGATATCCTGAAATGCTGCAACCTGAACTGAGTACCCTCACCACAATCAATCATATATAATTTGTCATGAACATTTAAAATCTGACAGGAGAGATACCGTTCAAAAGTAGGTACTGCAGACGTTGAGCCAAGTATCAATAACTCAAATATCACAACAGGTTGTTATAATTACTCTTCTTCGTCGTGAGGTGCAGGATTCGTTTTTACATAGTCTTCAGCCTCCTCTATACTACCTGCAATAGTCAATATCGAATCAAGTCTGCTGATCTCGATAAGTTTATTTACAAAATCATGCTTTATATCAGCAAGAATAAAATTGCCGTGATCTTTCCATAATCTGTTGGCAGTTAAAATGGAGCTTAACCCGGATGAATCAATATATTTCACTTCATTCATAACAAGTATGAGATTTTTGACTCCCTCATTTCTTAGTATGATAAACTCAGATTTCAAGTCAGGTGCTATCATACTGTCGAGATTATCTTCTTCCAGTTTAAACTTTACTATATCTGATTTTTTATCAATTGAGTATTTCATTTTAATTAAACTAATTAACTGTTTTAAAATTTTAAAGTGTTAGTATATCCATTTTACAATTAGTCCCACGATTTAACCCAATAAAATCAATTAAAATAACCTTTAATTTTTCCACTATCATCAGGTTTTATTCAATTTATCTGACTACTAAACAATTGCAAATGAAACAATTCATAAATCAAGTACAAAAATATATATTTATTTGATTTGTTTTAAAAAAATCTGTTATTAAATGTAAATTATTAGGCTTAAATGCAATTTTCAATAACTTTCTGTAATAATTCCTCCACCTATAACATCATCACCTTCATAAAAAACAGCTGACTGTCCGGGTGCAATCCCCTGAACATCTGCTCTGAATTCCACTTCAATCAAATCCTTTTCCCTTTCTGAAATAATACTCAGAATACCCGGACTTTTATAACGAACCATGGTGTTTGCTTCTTTAGGATTATTTAACCGGTCATACTTCATCATATTCAATTGATTGACTATCAGTCCGTTCCTGTTAAGTGCTTCCTTTTCACCAAGTACCACAGTATTTGTCTGTGCATCAATTTTTATAACATAATATGGCTTACCCATGGCTATCTCAAGACCTTTTCTTTGTCCTATGGTGTAATTCATGTAGCCTTTATGATATCCAAGAAATTTCCCGTTTACATCGACATAACTGCCCTTGTTGTAACGGCTTTCTATATCAGGCACAGATTCCTTTAGAAACAACCTGTAATCATTATCGGGTACAAAACATATATCAAAATTCTCCTGTTTCTGCGATAAACTTGTATGTCCTCTTACAAAAGCCATGCTCCTGACTTCAGGTTTTGTGAATCCTCCAAGTGGAAAAAGAGTCCTCGACAATGCGTTCTGATCAAGCGCCCAGAGAAAATAAGACTGATCTTTCAATGTGTCACTTCCTTTGGAAAGAAAATATCTTTCTTCATTTTGCTTGACTTTTGCATAATGGCCTGTAGCAATTTTCTCACAACCCCATTTATCGGCCAGTTTCAACATTTCACCCCATTTAATTTCCGAATTGCATCTTATGCATGGATTAGGTGTTTTTCCATTCATATATTCATCAATAAAATTTCCAATTACCTGAGTACTGAAATGCCTTTTTACATCTACAATTGTATGCGTAAAACCTACAAATTCAGCTATTTCCCTGGCTCCCATTATAGACTCCAGGCTACAGCATGGATTTTTAACTCTTTCCCCGATATAATTATAATCCAGTATATTCAGAGTAACACCAAGTACCTCGTAACCTTCTTCATGCAATAACATAGCAGTAACAGCACTATCTACTCCACCGCTCATTCCCACCAAAACTTTTCCAAGTTTGCTCATCTTATTACAATAGTTTCATTATTAATAGCTTGCGCCTTGCATCCGGCTGAAAAAACAAAGAAGTAAACTGACTTGTTGTAATTTTTGGTCATAAATTTTTTAATTAACAAACATTAATAAAACACAACAAATAAATATTTGTTTAATTTACATAATTACAGTTAAAAATGAAGTTTATTGCAATATTATTTTTCGGCCTGGCGGTTTCTTGCAATACAGGAAAAAACAAATTCGATTTAACAAAAAAAGATTCGGTCAATATGAATATTAAAAAAGATACTATTATTAAAACTGAAGAAGAATGGAGATCCCAGCTTACTGACATACAATATTATGTTATGAGGGAAAAAGGTACTGAAAGACCTTTTACCGGTGAATACTGGAATGTTTTTAAGGATGGTATTTATAAATGTGCAGCATGTGGCTATGAACTTTTTGATTCCGACACCAAATTTGATGCTCACTGCGGATGGCCAAGTTTTTACGATTCAATCGATAAAAGCAGAATTAAGACTGCTTATGATTATCACATTGGTTACAGGAGGACTGAGATTATGTGTGCAAGGTGTGGTGCTCATCTTGGACATGTTTTTGATGATGGCCCCGAACCCACAGGTCAAAGGTATTGTGTCAATTCGATTTCAATATCATTAGATACAACTAAAAGAAACGAGACAACCAAGTAATAAATTTACGATGTACGATGTACGATGTAGGATTGATAATTGAGAATTGACAATTGGAAATTTACAATTTACAATTATACTCATCTTCTGAATTCTGACTCCTGACTTCTTAACTAAAGAAAATTATCTATGCTTTAGCTGTCGGTGTAAAATTCAATGGTGGAAACTGCATTGTTCCTCCTCCACCCTGTCCTATGTCAATGGGACCATATTGAGATTCATATTTTTTAATATTATCCGTAAGGGCATGAAGCAATCTTTTAGCATGCGATGGTGTTAATATCACTCGTGATTTAACTTTAGCTTTTGGAACATTTGGCATCGTCCGGATAAAATCAATAACAAACTCAGCTTGTGAATGAGCTATTATTGCAAGGTTGGCATAAGTTCCATCTGCGATGTCTTCCGGCAAATCTATAGTGATTTGATTGTGTTGGGTATTTTCCTGATTCATTGTAAAAATTTTTATAAATATAACATTCTGATTAAAATTATGTTTTAATATTAAGGATTTAGTTATTTTAAACGAAATTGTGGTTTTTCCACAATAATATGAAAAAAATGATTGTATTAGAAAGAAAATTGTAATTTTGTTCCAAAAGTAAAATTTAGAAAAATGTTAAGGACAATTTTTAAGACATTTAATTTAGTAATAATTCTGTTTTTTATATCATTTACAGGCTCTTCCCAATTGAGCATGTTCAATAAAATTGATACTTTCAAAGGTTATAATTCACATACTTATGCCAATGATGACGGGTTCATTTTATTCAATAATCCCCAGAATTATAATGACACCATAAAACTCAGACTCACGAAATTCAAAAAGAATTGCAGCAATATCGATAATGTCAGGGATTTTTCAACAGACTCCATTACAGGGAATTTTGATCCGGATGTCGTAGAAATAAATTCAGAATTGTATGTATTACTCAAATCCAAAAAAGAAGGTAACAACCCTCATGTAATAACACTGATGAAGTTTGATAATTCTTATAACTTCAAATGGGCAATAAATATCAATAATAATTCGAAGAATCTTTTATCATATACTGCAAATCTTGTAAGAAAAGGAAATTTGTTGTTTGTGGTAGCTGCTGATAAGAACGGAAATACTGCAATTATATGTATAAATCCGGGCTCAGCATTTGGTTCACCGGTAATTGCATCTTCCAGGCTCATCAAAGGAATCAAACACGGTTCTTCAACTTTCGATCAGGATGGTAACCTGATGTTGTTTTCAAGTGACAGTCTCTATGCAAAAATCAGGATAAATAATCAGGTAATAGATACAGTAGTATGGGCAAAAAAGATAAAAAACAGATTTTTTGCTTCAGTAAATGATCCCCTGCCAGTTCAAAGCACTACAGGTTTCAGGGTAGCAACAGTTGTTATTGATACAATGCTGCGCCATGACAAATCAGTCAATCAAACAGGGATTGATACCGCCATTTATAAACTGGTCTCGTTTGATTTTGATGGTAATATAAAACTTGAGTCTGATGGTTTTATTGGTCCTGATTACAAAGTATGGCCGGTAGAAATGAAAAATAATGAGTCAGCAGATAAATCAAACCTCTATATAATGACCAAGAACAGGGTTGGATTTTATACCAATGACCTCAAAAGAACAATCGATGGCAAATATTATAAATTCCAGAAAGATACTTTTGATGTAGTGGATGCAGCACTTGAAATTCTAGACGACAAATCATTGCTGATGTCAGGTTTTTCATATAAAAAGGCAGGAAATAATGAATTCAACCTTTTGAGTCCTTATTTATTTGTAAGCAAAACCCAAACATCGGATAAACAATTTGTAGTCGATGCAATCCAGCCAGTCTGTCTAAAAGATTCAACTGACAAAGTGAAAATTACAATGACTACAACACAGACCGGAAATTTGTCATTGACAGATACTCTTGCAAGTTTTTTTATCACTGATCAAAAGTTTAAAACCATTAATATTGACAATAAAAAATTCCATGAAAATAAATGCGGAAAGGTAAATATGAAAAAAACTGAGGAAGATGAGGTTTTTTGTCCCGGCGAAGAATACAGGATGTCGGTAGAATGGCTTCTCTGGGCAGATTATTTATGGAATACAGGTGAGAAAACTACATTTAATACGAAGAATAAGAAGGGAATATACACAGTAAAAGTCAGCCTCTGCGATACTGTCAAGGAATCTAAATTTGAATATATCCTCACTGACGAAGTAAACAGGTGTTTTTCGGTATTAATTCCAGAAGCTTTCATTCCGGATGATCAAAACGATTCCCTCAATCTCGTTTTTAAATCCTATCAGGAAAAACCATTTAACTATGCAGTTTTTGCCTTGCAGGTTTTTGATCGATGGGGAGAGAAAGTATTCGAAACTCAGGATCCAAAAACAGGATGGGATGGAACATTCCGGGGAAATCCCATGCCGGCAGGGGTTTATTTATATCACCTTCACTGGGAGGCCATTTTTGATGAAAAAAAATATGAAAATACTCATAAAGGGCAGATACTGCTCTTGCGGTAAAATAATGGTGTAACTTTTGAATGATAAATTGACACATGGCTTGAGTTTTGGAAGATCAATGTATGCCGGGTTTGAGGCTCAGATCGGCCAATAAGCATTAAATAAGCAGATTATCCGATAATTAACCAAATGGGGTTCACACTGATTAATACCGACATGAAATTGAAAGTAGCACTGACATTTGCAGTCAGCACAGGTACTGACATTTACAGTCAGCACAGGCACTGACATTTGCAGTCAGCACAAGTAAAATTAATAATCATAAATACCAATATTTCAGTCGGCTTTATATTTTAAATTGTTACAGTAATGTCAGTTCTATGATGCTGACCGAAGTGTAAGAATTAATTTATTGGAATATTTTATAATTGAATTTTGTTTAATCAGGAATTATCTTTTTCAAACACACTTTGCAAATGAAAATAGCCCTTATAAGTGATACACACTCTTATTTCGGAGAAGATGTAAATAAGTACCTGAGGGAAGTTGATCAGATTTGGCATGCAGGTGACATTGGAGACATTGATACTGCTGAAAAATACCGCAGTATATCTCAATTCAATGCTGTTTACGGCAACATTGACGGCTATGAACTCAGAGCAGAGTTTTCTGAATATCTGTTTTTTAATGCAGGGGGCATCAATGTTTTGATGATACATATCGGCGGCTATCCGGGAAGATATACTGCTCAGGCAAAAAACTTAATTGAGCAATATAATCCCGACTTGTTTATATCAGGACATTCTCATATACTTAAGGTAATGCCCGATAAAAAAAATAATCTCCTGCATATGAATCCCGGCTCATGCGGCACAAAAGGATTTCACAATATAAGGACCCTGTTGCTTTTCGAAATTGAAAATTCAGGAATAGAGAATCTGAGAGTTGTCGAATTATCCAAAACAAATTGATTTTATTAAACAGTTTATTGATGAAAAGTAACTACAGGAATCAATTTTATCTTTTTCTTTTGGACAATTTACTACATTAGTGTAAATATTGATTATCAGGCCAGGTTTTATATGACCAGGTTTAACATTTATTACAACAGCCGATTTTGTTTAGCAGGAAAATACAAATGATTTTTTTTACTAAAAATTTTGATCTGATTATAATAATTGTATATTTATAAATATTTTTGTTGGTCATACTTTCACTTTATTATGTTTGAAAAATTTAGCAGGATCATAAAGCAAAAATTCAGGCTGAAAAGTACTGACCGAATCTTGCTTGCCGTGAGTGGAGGCAGGGATTCTATGGCAATGGTTGCTCTTTTTTTCAAATCAGGAATAGAGACCGGTGTTGCGCATTTCAATCATGTAACAAGGGAAGGTGAATCAGATCGGGATGAAGAATTTGTGAGGAATTATTGTAAGGATCGAAATTTAATTTTTTTTTCCGAAAGAACAGACATTAGAGCACTGACTCATAAAGGTGAAGGAAACAACTTCCATGACATAGCACATAAATATCGCTATAAGTGGCTGGAAAAGATCAGATCGGAAAATGGATATACTTATGTAGCCACCGCACACAATCAAGATGACCAGACTGAGACATTTTTATACAAAGCTTCAAAAGGATCGGGTATTTATGGCTTGTCCGGTATAAAATCCTTTTCCCGGAATATAATTCGACCAATGCTTGATATTTCCAGGGATGAAATAGACAACTATATCAAATCAGAAAGTATCCCTTTTATAGAGGATTCGAGCAATGCAAAAATTGATTATGATAGAAATTTTATTCGTCATAAAATAATACCTGAATTCAAAAAATTGCATCCTGATTTTAATACGAGGCTAAACATTACAATCCATAATCTGCATACAACTTCACGGTTATATCAACACCTGATCAGTGAATTTGTTAAACCATTTATCACCTACGATAATAATTGGATCCTAATAGATAAAAAACTTTTCGAAGGCATTTTTCCCCGTGAGGAATTATTGTTCCAGGTGATTTATATTTATGGATTTAATAATCATCATTGCGCAGATATAATAAGGTCATTAGATAGAACAGGGGCTTGTTTTCAAGCCTGTAATCACAGATTGGTGATTGAAAGAGATGCCATTATAATTCAATTAACGGATACAGATACAGATACTTATACTGAAATTCCCGGCAATGGGGTTTTCATGGCAGGTAATATGCAAATATCTGTGATTGAGATGAAATCAGATACAGATTTTAGTAAAGTGAATAGTTCATTTCATATAGACGCTGACAAGGTAAAATTTCCATTAACACTGAGAGACTGGATACCGGGTGACCGGTTTTGCCCATTTGGACTAAAAGGTAAATCTACCAAATTAAAAAAATACCTCACTGGTAAAAAAGTCTTATCCACTGCAAAAAATCATATCAAAGTGCTGGAATCAGATGGAAAAATTGTATTTGTTGAAGGTATTGAAATTGCATATCATGTCAGGATAACTGATCAAACTAAACGAGTTTTTTTTCTGGAAATAAAAAGACAATAAAAAAGAAAAATAAAAAGGAGCTCATAGCATTGATTCACCTTGGTTGAGTTTATTTTTATTCAATTCCTGCAAAGTAGAATTTTTCAATTCATTGCCGTATTTCTCAACATTTTCATAAAACTTTAGGAATTTCTCAGGATTTTGCTTCAGTAAGTTGAGATCGTGCAAAAAATCTTCCTTATTGATTTTATGAATGCTAAAAATCTGCTTTTGGTATACCACTCTCAAACTGTCTTTTAAATTGGAGGGAGCTCTGTTTATAAGGTATTCTGCTGAATGAAAATCAAAAAATACTTTTTCAAGTTTTTCTTCAGGTATTGAAAGCTCAGATTTTATATCCCTGCATGAAGGATAAAGCAAAATAATGAATATGGTCAGGGCAATACTAAAAATCCTATACATCGTCAAGCATTTTTGGATAAATGAAAAAATCGAGAACCCCGGAGCTTATTTCAGCCATTCCCCAATCCTCAATTTCAAAGTCAATTTTAAAAACACCGGTAGTCGGCACATTGTATATTCTGTCATCACTAAACATATTTGCAAGATCGGTCATACCAGGATTATGAGCAACCAAGGCTGCTGAATTCACTTCATTGTGTATATTCCTGACAGCCTGCATTATTTCTCTGGCTGAAGCGAGGTAAAGTCTTGGTTCAATGATCATATTTTCAGATTTAATTACCTCGTTTATCTTTTTCGCAGTGGATTTAGCCCTTTTTGCAGAACTACTTACCATTATCTCTATATTATGCCCATTCTCGAGAAAATACTCACCCATTTTCCGTGCATCGTTTTTACCTCTTTGATTCAAAGGTCGGTCATGATCTGAAAGGCTGATATCATCCCAGGAAGATTTTGCATGACGAATAAAATAAACTGTTCTCATAAGATTTATTTAATTACTGTAATGCAAAATAAGCTATTTTATTACAATGTATCATTGATTTTTTATTATTTAACCGGTCATGCGAAAAAAATTAAAGGGAAGGGTTCAATATTTACTTTTTATGGGTGTATCCCATTTTTGTACTAAAGTAGCCAAGTGGTAATTAAAATTCTTTGGGATTCCCTTCAGGGTCAGGGCAAAACCCAAAGAATTTTAATAAATTTGCAAAATTGGGATACACCCCTTTTCATTTATCAATCTATAAAAAAATATTCACTGTTGAGATATCAAAAACAATTCACAATTAACGAACTATAGCAGAGCCGGGTCATGGCATTTTAGAATATTTTTAAACAGTCTGAATATTCATAAAAAACTGTTCATATATCGTTTATTTTAGTTTTATTTGCAACAAATAGAATTAATTGATTAGTAAACATTGATTTATGAATAACAAAGGAATTGATTTTTATATTGAAGCCGGAAAAAGGGCAATGCAATGGCATGAAAAAAACATTCAGGAAATGAAAAAATGTCGTTTTGACACCATTGCAGTTCATGGTATTTACAGCATGCAGGAAGCACTTGATTTCAACCAGGGTTCAACAATTGAACCTATATATATGTCAACTTCTCAGGCATACAGAGATTCTGATGAAATGGCTGCAGCGCTTTCTTACCAGATACCAACCTGGTGTTACAGCAGGATTGCTAATCCAAGTATGTATTATTATGAAGGTGTTCTTGCATTGCTTGAATCATATAGATCCGGCCTGGATGCCAGTTGTATCGGTACAGCATCTGGGATGGCCGCTATTCAAAGTGCCTGCGATGCACTTCTGACGATTGATCCGGATAATCCCGACGCCAAACTTAATTTTGTAGCAACTGCACAGGTTTATGGAGGAACTTTTCAGCAATTTGCTATAAGAAAGGATCAGGAAAGAAATATCGAGTGGAGAAAAATAATTGACCCCAACAACATTGAGGAATGGGTTTCAAAAATCGATAAAAACACAAGGTTTCTGTATGGTGAATTGCCTAGCAATCCATCTCAAAGCTTTTTTGACCTGAAAAAATTAGCTGATCTGGCCCATAGTCATAACATACCTCTTGTAATCGATGCCACAGTAGCTACTCCTGCATTATTACGTCCTTTGCAACATGGAGCTGATATCGTGGTACAGAGTGTAACAAAATCACTTTCAACAAGTGGATTCAGCATAGCAGGAGCTGTCATTGCTAGAAAAAATATAACATCTAACATTAAGAACGATGCAATGAAAGCTGATTTTTGTCAATATCTGAAACTCCTGCCAAATCGCGATAACGGCCCAAATATTAGCCCCATGAATGCAATTATGGCTTTAAATGATATAAGGACTATCAGGACACGAATGGACCTGGTAAGCAGAACTACCATGAAAGTTGCCAAATTCCTTGATGGACATAAATTTGTGGAAGGTGTTGATTATCTAGGACTTGAAAACCACCCTTTACATTCTTTAGCTAAAGATTATATGTATCTGGTTGATTCTGAATATGATGATTTATACAATCAAAAAGTAAACAGATTTGGACACCTTATGTCATTCAGGATTAAAGGTGATGGACAACAAACTCGTGATGTTTTTGACGCATTTAACCGGATATTCAGAGCTACTGATCTTGGAAGAATCAAGTCCATAGCTACTATCCCGGCTATTTCAACGCATTTTCAGCAAGGGGAAGAAGGCAGAAAACTTGCCGGTATCCCTTCAAATCTAATAAGGCTTTGTGTAGGTGCTGAGCATCCCGATGATATAATTGCTGATATTTCACAAGCGCTTGAAGTACTGGAAGGTAAAAAACATTTTGTCAGTTATCCAGATTATTCTGCAGGTGGTGCTTCATCTGCCAGACTTAATAAAATGCAATAAAAGCCGTAAATTACAAGCATACTAAAAGGCAATATTCAGAATACTTTTTTTGAGTATTGATATCATTCATTAATATATTGAACACTTTACTAAAATGAGAACTAAGATCAGATATTATTCGACAAACCTGAATTCACCAGAAGTAAGTTTTAAGGAAGCTCTTCTTAAAGGGCTTGCTCCGGACAGAGGTCTTTATATGCCGGTTACAATTCCAAAACTGGGTCATGATGAAATAGATTCGTTTTCAACTGCTTCATATGCTCAAATTGCATATAAAATAATCAAGAATTATCTATCCGATGAAATCAGTGATGAAGTTCTCTGGTCAATTGTTTCAGATGCATATAATTTTGAAGTTCCACTGGAAAGAGTAACTGATAATAAGTATATTATGCGCTTAGATCAGGGGCCAACCGCATCTTTCAAGGATTTTGCGGCAAGATTTATGGGAAGGATTATTGATCATTATCTATCTGAAGAAAATAGAAAACTTGTGATTCTTACTGCAACTTCAGGAGATACCGGAAGTGCAATAGCAAATGCATTTTATGGCTTGGAAAATATACTTGTCATCGTTCTTTATCCGCAAAATGAAGTTACACCCCGACAGAGAAAACAAATGACAACATTGGGCAAAAATGTAAAGATCCTATCTTTAGAAGGAAAATTTGATGATTGCCAGGCTCTTGTAAAAACTGCATTCTCAGACCCAGAGCTTGAACACTACAACCTTTCCTCTGCTAATTCAATTAATATAGGCAGGCTGATACCCCAGATAGTATACTATTTTTATGCATATTCGAGGTTACGAAATAGCAAGAATGACGATAAAGTAATTTTTTCCGTCCCTTCAGGCAATTTTGGTGACATGATGGGTGGGGTACTCGGTATGAAGATGGGATTACCGGTTAAAAAATTTATAATTGCAACAAATTCAAATGATGAATTCCCCATACTGCTTAAAACTTTAAAGTATAATAAAATAGAGCCGTCAATCAACTGTATTTCAAGTGCTATGAATGTGGGGCATCCAAGCAATTTGGCAAGATTAATAGCTTTATACGGTGGAACCATGGATGAAAAAGGACAAATATTCAAAGATCCTGATTTTGAATTGATGAAAAAAGAAATATTTGGTGTTAGTATAAGTGATGAACTGACCAGATTGACCATAAAGGAGACTTATGAAAAATTCAATACCTTACTCGAACCTCATGGGGCTGTTGGTTGGGCAGGAATAAACAAATGGCTTGAAGAAAATAAAGAAGATAGTGACAGATTGTTTGTGTCTCTTGAAACAGCACATCCTGCTAAATTTCCTGAAGAAATAAACAGGATTATTGGAATTGACCCTGAATTACCACCGAGCCTTTCAGGTCTTGATCATAAACCGGAGTTTATCAATAATATTGACAACAATTATTCATCATTCAAAGAATGGTTGATAAATAATTTAAAATAATCCGTAATTAATGGATTTTTTTTCAGCTTATAAATGCTATATCGATTTATTACTCAACTTTCATGATTTCTGATTTGTTATCTTGAGTATAAATTGATTGGAAATGTAAAAATATATTAACGAATAAGTATAAAACGAAATTCACTGAAATACCGTAACTTATTAAAATTCTAACTTTCAACTAAAAAAAATGAAATACATAATTATACTTGCTGACGGGTGTGCAGATGAACCAATAAAAGAACTTGGAAATAAAACCCCGTTACAGGCAGCAAATACTCCAAATATTGATGCACTGTGTGCTAAAAGCCGATGTGGAAAACTGATCACTGTACCTTCAGATATGCCACCGGGCAGTGAGATAGCAAATCTTTCAGTTTTGGGATATGATGTTCATGAAGTATTTGAAGGTCGCGGAGTACTGGAAGCTGCAAGTATCGGTGTACCGATCAATGAGGGAGAATTAGGACTTAGGTGCAATATTATATGTATTGAAAACGAAAAGATCAAGAATCATTCGGCAGGGCACATTACCACTGAAGAAGCCGGAGAGCTCATCAAATCACTTCAAAACGAACTTAACTCCGAAAAAGTTAAGTTTTATGCCGGAGTCAGCTACAGGCATCTGCTTGTCGTTGAAGGAGGAAATAAAAATATCAGATGCACTCCGCCTCATGATGTACCCGGTACTCCATTCAGAGATGTAATGGTCAAAGAGAAAAGTGATGATGCAAAAGATACCGCACAATTAATGAATGATCTGATATTAAGATCACAGGAAGTATTAAAAAATCATCCTGTCAATTTAAAAAGAATAGAAGCAGGAAAAGATCCCGGCAATTCGATCTGGATGTGGTCACCAGGATATAAACCCTCCATGAAAACATATAATGAATTATACAATAAATCAGGTGCTATAATCTCAGCAGTGGATTTACTTTATGGTATTGGTGCGTATGCAGGTTTCAAAGCCATACATGTTGAAGGTTCCACCGGATTATATAATACTAATTATGAAGGCAAGGCAAAGGCTGCAGTAGAAGCATTAAAAGAAGTTGATTTTGTTTACCTTCATATAGAGGCAAGTGATGAAGCAGGCCATGAAGGCAACTTTGAACTCAAAACAAAAACGATCGAATATCTTGACCAAAGGGTGGTAAAGTATATAGTAGATGAAACAGCGAAAATGAATGAACAGGTAGCAATTGCAATTTTACCTGACCATCCCACCCCTTGCTCCATAAAAACTCATACACATGAACCAGTTCCTTTTATGATTTATCATCCTGATGAATCTGCTGATGAAGTCATGGAATACAATGAGTTTTCAGTTGAGAAAGGTTATTACGGAACTTTAAAAGGGAATGAATTTATAAAGGCACTTTTCAGAATTACTTAGATTAAAGATATGAGGTTTGACTCAAAAAAAGTACTGATCACAGGTGCATCTCGTGGAATAGGACGTGCTGCTGCTATAGCTTTTGCGGGCAGTGGTGCCATAGTTGGCATCAACTATTTATCAGACGATAAAAATGCAATGGAAACATTATCCCGGCTCCAAGGAGAGGGTCATAAACTATTCAAAGAGGACATTTCAACAGCTGAGGGAGCTGAAAGATTGATTGAGAATTTCCTCAGAGAATATGGTAGTATTGATATATTAATAAATAATGCCGGAATAGTTCAAAAACATGAAATAGATAAAACAGATTTTGAAGATTGGCAGAAATCATGGAATAGCATTATAAACACAAATTTAATTTCTGTTGCCAATTTATGCTATTTTGCTGTCAGACATATGATCAGAAATGGAGGAGGAAGAATTGTAAATGTGTCCTCGAGGGGTGCGTTCAGAGGTGAACCTGATATGCCGGCATATGGAGCCAGTAAAGCTGCTCTGAATTCATTGAGTCAGTCACTTGCCAAAAAACTGGCAAAATATAAGATATATGTGAGTGTTGTTGCTCCCGGTTTTGTTGAAACGGACATGGGAATAAATAATATTTCCGAAGCTGAAAAAACCGCCTTGATGAATGAAAATCCATTTCAAAGGATGGCTACCGCTAAAGAAGTGGCACACTCGATTCTGTTTCTTGCATCAGAAGGTTCAGAATATAATACTGGGGCAATATTGGATATAAATGGTGCTTCATATTTGAGGAGCTAAATGTTCGGAACAAATCAGGTATTTGAAAATAAAATTATACCATTTACAATTATCCTTTATTCCAGTTGCATAACAGAATGATGCCGATGCAAAAGCTGTTTAAGCCAACTTTGTTGGACTATTACAGATATGCTTTCGGAATTATTTATAATATGGAATTGGTAAAACATTAGCTTATAAAATTTAAAAGATTTGATAAGATTCTGAGATCGATAAAGTGTTACCTGATATTTATATTATAATATTTTCAAAAGGGGAAATTTCTAATTGTTATTGATGATCTGTATTGCAATCTTTATATGGTATCAAATGTCTATTGAATAGATAATTAAAAAAAAATTCCTCATTTAAAATAATTCAATATATTTGCTATTTCTATACCAGGTTCTGAAATCAGTATTGTTTAACATAAATTAAAAGGGCTCATGTTTGTAAAACTCAATGAATACCTTGTTCAGGAAAATGAAGAGAGAACATTTGTAAAAATGATAAAACTCGAACAGAAAATGAATGCTGCAGGCTGCGGCCTGGATAGTTACCATTTATTCAAAGACAGGGATGTTGAGCGTAAATTCTGGCTTGTCGAATACTGGATCAGTGAAGATGATTACAAAATGTATCAGACACTTGACAGCCATAAGTTTTTTCTTGAATTACTGAAAGGAGTGCTCGAGAGAAAGCATAATCAGCATTTTTGTGACATAGTGCTTTAATCTGTATTTATTCGGAGATTACTTACCGACAACCATAGTTGTCAAACGGGCAACGCACACCGCATTTCCATTTTCATCAGTTATTTCTATATTCCAGACATGAATATTCCTGCCTATTTTTACAGGCGTTACCTTCCCGGTCACTGTCGTTGTACCTTCACGGACTGCTCTAAGGTGATTAGCATTAACCTCAATTCCAACAACATTTGATAAATCGGGATCAATGCAGGCAAATGAAGCAACACTCCCAAGGGTTTCAGCCAATACCACGGACGCTCCACCATGAAGCAGACGCATTGGTTGTACTGTACGGTGGTCAACAGGCATGGAAGCAAGCATAAAGTCATCTCCTATTTCTGTGAATTTAATCCCAAGATGCTGAACCATTGTATTTTCAGAAATGTTATTTATGCTGTCAACATCAAATTTATTTTTCCAAATCATAAAAAATGCTATTATTATGAGTCTATTGATTTTTCACAACCCAAGATGCGGTAAAAGCCGTGAAGCACTCCAATACCTTCAGCAAAAAAATGTTGAATTTCAAATTGTACTGTATCTTCATGACACTCCTTCATTTGAGGAAATGAAACAAATCATCAGCAAACTTAAAATAAAACCTTTGGATTTGATACGAAAAAAAGAAAATATTTTCAAAGAAAATTTTTCTGGTCAGGATTTATCTGATGATGAATGGATACATATTTTGATTCAGCATCCAATCCTGATTGAAAGACCACTCATAATATCAGATAGATCAGCTGTAATCGGAAGACCCAAAGAAAATATCGAAAAGCTGTTCAAGGCTTAATAAAAAAAATTCTGCCAGAATTTAAATACCAGTCATCTAAAAAGTTATAAATAAAAACAAAAGGCCAACAGTAACACTGCTGGCCTTTCTATCACAAAATTAAATTACTTTTTAGACAAATCCATTAATTTCTTCCTCTGAAATTTCCACGATCTCTTCCTCCCCTGTTATCATCTCTTCTAAATCCACCGCGATTTCCTCCGCCGAATCCCCCACCTCTTGGTTTGTCTTCGCGTGGCTCAGCTTTCTTTACAACTATTACACTTTTGTCATACTCACTACCATCCAAAGCTTCAATTGCTTTAAGAGCATCTTCATCATTACTCATCTCAACGAATCCATATCTTTTTGATTCCCCTGTGAACTTGTCTTTAATAACATTTGAAGAAACAACTTCTCCGTATTCTTCAAACAATTCTTTTAAGTCATCTCCGGTAACACCTGAGCTCAACTTTGCTACGAAAATATTCATGCTAAATTAAATTAAAAATAATAAAAAAATAAAAACGATTGGAACTTAAGATTTAATAATGAATAGAACAAACGATTAATAATATACTCAAATTTCAATTAGGCGCAAAAGTAAATCAATTATTTTAATAATAGATTAATTTATACAAAATATCTTCAAAATATTAAAAAAAAAACTTATAAATATCATTTTGCCACATTAAATACTCAAAATTTTAATTTTTTTGTTATCCAAAACAAAAGCATAAAGCATTTGATAAAGAAAAAATTCCACAAGCTATTTATTTTCATTATAAATACTTTCAAAATTTAAATTATAACCGGTTTTCTATTGCAGGTTTCGTAACTTAACAGTTTATTTTATTATTTCAACGCTTAAATATTTAATATATGTCAGACAAAAGAGCAGACCTGGCAGGACCAGGAATAAGTACCTACGAAGAAGTCAGTAAGATTCTTCCGGAAAACTACAATGCACTGCTACCTCCGTTAAAAAGGATGGAAGCATTATATGCCATAAAAGATTATATAGAGAGCGGACTTGCAAAAGAACTGAACCTTCAGATGGTTCAAGTTCCATTGATAGTGAGAAAAGACAGCGGAGTCAATGATTATCTCGACAGGGATGGCTCAAGGACTCCAATTGATTTTCCGGCAGGACTGGGACTTCCAAAGAGAATTGAAAGTCAGGTGGTTCAGGCAGCAACAAAATGGAAAAGAATGGCACTTGCTCAATTTGACTGTGCTGTTGGTCAGGGTATCAATACGGATATGAGAGCTGTGAGAAAAGATTATTTCCTTGATCACGACCACAGCAGCTATGTAGATCAGTGGGACTGGGAAAAAAGAATCACTGCTGAAGACAGGAATCTGGAATATTTAAAGGATACTGTAAAGAGAATTTGGAAAGTAATTTACGGAGCCGGACAAATGGTGAAAAGCAAATACCCTGAACTCAATGATCCCAGATATCCTGATTTTCCCGAAGAATTAAAGTTCTTCCATGCAGAAGAAATTCTTGAGATGTATCCCGACCTCCCCAGAAAACAACGTGAGTCTAAGCTGATACAGCAATATCCGGCTGTATTTATTATCGGCATCGGATCGGTATTAAAAGACGGATATCCGCACGAAATGAGGGCAGCTGACTATGATGACTGGGTGACTCCTACAATTGTTAAAAACGGAGAACAATTCTATGGCCTGAATGGTGACATCCTGGTCTGGAATCCGGTGACAAAAAGAAGACATGAGTTATCATCAATGGGAATCAGAGTTACAAAAGATACTATGGTTCAGCAACTTAAGATATCGGGTCAGGAAGATTTTCTCAATTTACCATATCACCAGGCAATCCTCAATGATAAAATTCCTTTGAGCATTGGTGGAGGAATTGGCCAGGCCAGAACATATATGTATCTTCTGAGAACAGCTCATCTTGGAGAGGTAACTGTAACAATATGGCCTGACGAACTTAAAAAAATATGTAAGGAGAAAAATATACATGTACTTGAATAAGTACGCAGAATTATTCTTTTTCTGTAAGGTGCCTGAATTTTCCGGGATACTTCCTGGTTAATCAGGCACTTTTTTTTATTTCTTCACATAAAATAATACCATTTACAATTATTCTTGAGTCCAATTGCATAACGTTGCTGACACTGACACTATGGTCAGTACAGGCACTTTAGTCAGTACAGGTACTTTGGTCAGTATTTAAATTATATTGCCAATGCAATATCTGTTTAGTCCGCCTTTCCTGGTCTATTACAGATATTTTTTAGGCATATAATAAAAGTCTCCATTCACACTCTAAAATGCAATATTAAAAAAATATATTTGCTAAGATTTTGAATATCAATAAATAAGCAAGTCTAAAGTGCAAATATCAAATTTCCTCGAGCATTGGCAAATAATTCATTCTGAGGTAGATCTGGGCAACTGTCCTGACATCCTTTTCGCAATATCTCACTATCCGTTCCAGGTCACCTGTTTCCCAGTAAACCTTACCAACCAAACTACCATCAATGTCATCTTTAGGTGACTTGATACCGAGTACAGTTGCAAGTAATGCAAGCGATGTATAATTTTTAAAATCCCCAAATTTCCACATTTCCATTGTGTCGATGATATGCTGAACCTCCCAGGGCTTTTTTCCTGCTATCTTTAGCAGTTCAGGCAAACTGATATTGTTTATGATCATGCGGCGTGAAAGGAAAGGAATATCAAATTCACGGATATTGTGCCCACATAGCATGAATTTGTCAGGGCGGTCAAATTTACTATTCAATAATTCTGCAAAATCTGTTAAAAGTTTTTTCTCATCATCACCAGCAAATGATTTTATCCGCAATTCCTGTTTACCATTTTTATTATTGATAAAACCTACTGCAATACATATTACCTTTGCAAATTCAGAATAAATCCCTGCTTTCTCACTGTACAATTCTGCTGCTTTTCCGTTATCAGGTACTTCATCCTTTATCCAGTATTTTCCCTTGATCTTCCAGAATTCTTTCATGTCAGTCTGCAATTCATCAAAGTCAGCTTTTTCGGGGACAGTCTCTATATCGATAAATAAAATATTGCTCAGGTTCATAGTTTTTTCTGTAAAATTAATAATCAAAAATACAATTAATTGTTTTTATTAAATAATTATAGCTGCAAATCTTATATTTATCTAAAAATCTTATACATTTACTAAATTAATTCATTTTTGCGTCAAAAGAAGTGTTAATTTTTCAAATGACCAAAAATGCAAATAATATCTGAGGAAATCACTTTATTAGGGTGTATCCCATTTTTGCACTAAAGTAACCAAGTGGCAATTAAAATTCTTTGGGATTCCCTTCAGGGTCAGGGCAAAACCCAAAGAATTTTAATAAATTTGCAAAATTGGGATACACCCCTTTATTTAAATTTAAAAAAAATCAGTTATCAGATGAATCTTCTTAAGAATATCACGGCTTTTTTACTGCTGATCATTTACATCAGTATAATATCTGTTTCATTGTACCTAAATTCCACAAAACCGGTTTATAAAGGTGAAATGGAATTAGAAGGCATAAAAAACACCGTAAAAATTCACTACGACGATTATGGTATTCCTCATATATATGCATCGAATGAAGAGGATGCCTATTTTGCTCTCGGCTATGTTTATGCACAGGACAGACTGTTTCAGGTTCAGTTATTCAAGCTCATTGCATCAGGAAGATTATCAGAATTTCTTGGCAATGACCTTGTTAATACAGACAAATACATGAGGACTATCGGATTAAGAAAATCAGCCATAAAGTCAGCAAAAAAATATATGTCCGGAAATGATAAAAAATATCAGAGGAGTTTTAATGCCTACCTGAATGGATTCAACAAATTTGTGAAGGAGGGAAATTTGCCTGTTGAGTATGCTATACTTGGTATTAAACGTGAAGAGTTTACTGCAGAGGACAGTTATTCAATAATAAATTTTGTAGCATTTGGGTTTGCAATGTCAGTAATGCAGGAATCGCTTTCGTCTTACATTAGTGCCAAATATGGCAACGTATATCTTGAGGATTTCTATTTCGGAGAAATGAAAAGCAATTTTTTGCCCTACTCGGCAAAAGATACAAACTTTATTAAAGCAGATATAGGATTTAAATCTGAAATGCTTGAAATTATGGACAAGTATAGCATTAAAATCTGGGAAGGAAGCAATGGCTGGATAATTGGAAGTAAAAAATCAAAATCAGGTAAAGTGATCATTGCAAACGACACTCATTTTGCCTATTCCCAGCCGGGGGCATGGTTTGAAGCCGAGATATCATATCCCGGATATAATTTTTATGGATTGTACCTGCCAGGAGTCCCTTTTCCAATCATTGGACACAATAGCGATTATGGTTGGGGTCTGACAATTTTTCCTTTTGATAATTCAAATTATTATGCTGAATTACTAAATAAAGAAAAGACAAAAGTAAAATATAAAAACCAATGGACAGACCTGACAAAAACGATTGAAACAATCAAGGTAAAAGGTAATAAAAACCTTAATTTTGAAATAATTGAAACTCCGCATGGCCCGCTTATTAGCGATATTGATAATAATTTCAAAGAAAAATTCAGGGATAATATTTCATTATGGTGGTCACTCAATCACATTGAAACTCCTGCAATGGAGGTTATTTACAATTTGTCGAGAATAAATAATATTAAGGAATTTGAAAATGAAATTGCTAAAATTGATATTCTGGGCTTATATGTGATGTATGGTGATAACAAAGACAATATTGCATTTTGGGGATGTGGCAAAATACCCTTTTACAATAAAAATATTAATCCATTTGTACTGCTCGACGGAACCTCAGGAACAATGGAAGTGGATAGTTTTTACCCATTTTCTGAGAATCCCAGGCTTATAAATCCTGCATCAGGATTTATTGCAACTGCCAACAATGACCCCGTTTTATCAGGAGCCCGGTATTATCCCGGGCATTATCTTCCAACTAACAGGATCAAAACAATAAATAAGGCTCTTGCTACACAAAAAATGTGGAATACTGAAGACATCAAAAAACTACAGTTAAATGAGGTGTCTGCCCGTGATCTTCAGTTAAAAACACTGATTTGCACAGAAATAGAAGACCATCCTGGTCTGAAAAAAGATGAATATACTGCAAAATGCTTTGAAATCCTTAGTAATTGGCAAGGTGAATATCATAAAGATAGCAAGGCTCCGCTGATTTTTGCAAAACTATTGTATTTTATTAACAAGAATACTATAAAAGATGAATTACCGGAGAGTCTTTACAGGTTTTCGGGAAGATCATATCTGCTTTTTGCAAGTATTCAAAGGCTTTACAATAATATCCATTCACCCTGGTGGGATAATATTTCAACTAAAGATAAAAAAGAAACAAGAAAAGAAATATTTGTAAAATCATTCTATGAGACAATAGACAAACTCCGGAATGAGTGGGGTCAGGAAACTGACACGTGGAAATGGAAAAATGCACACCAGCTTACGTTCCCCCATGTATTTGGACAAAAAAAACCTTTCAACAGGTTTTTTAATGTAGGTCCATTTAAAATGTCGTCATGCGGGGGATGTGTAAATAAAATGGAATATGCTTTGAATAACGATAAAATTCATACTGTTTTCGGCGGTCCTGCAATGAGAAACATAATTGATTTTGCTGATGTGGGAAAAGCTGTGGGTGTTTTACCTACAGGACAGTCAGGAAACGTTATGAGTCCACATTATAAAGACCAATCAGAATTATTTGTCAATGGAATTTACAGAAAAATGATCTTTAATGACCCCTCCATTGTTAATTCAAAAAACACTTTGACATTAAAACCTAAATTACAATCAAAATGATTTCAATTTTGTCTCCAGCTAAAAGGATGGTCGTAAAAGATGCGACAGGCAACTATTCAATCCCGGAATTCAGGGATGAAGCAATAATTCTTATTAATAAAATGAAAACACTAAAACCCAAAGCCCTGCAGGAATTGATGGATATAAGTCCAAAACTGACTGATCATAATATGAAGAGGTATTATGATTTTTCTGAAGATCATAATTTAAATAATTCATTACAATCGGTCTTAGCCTATAAAGGCGACGTTTATATCGGACTTGAAGCGAAAAAATTCAGCAATGAAGATCTTGAATTTACGCAAAATCACCTTAGAATTCTATCAGGCCTGTACGGGATATTACGACCGCTCGATCTGATACAGGAATACAGGCTGGAAATGGGTATCAAAATAAAAATTGGCAGAAAAAATGATCTGTACCAATTCTGGCAATCCAACATCACAAATTCTTTAAATAATGCCATTGAAGCAAGCGGCTCAAATATACTTGTCAATATCGCCTCAGATGAATATTTCAATGTTCTGAATGTGAAAAAACTGAATGCCAGTATAATAAAAATTCATTTCAGGGAATATAAAGACGACAAATTGCAGTTTGTCAGTTTCAATGCAAAAAAAGCAAGAGGTTCAATGGCAAGGTATATCATGAAAAACAGAATTAATGATCCGGAGGACCTTAAAGGTTTTGATTATGACGGTTATTACTTTGATGAGAAACTTTCGAATGAGAAAGAATTATGGTTCCTGAGGTAAAAGAAATACCAACAAATGACAATGATCAAAAAAAACATTAAATTAAGTGACCCCGGAAGGATTATCTGCGATGATCCTTGAGAGGTCCGAAGTCAAAATCATTGCAAAGCTTTAAAAAAAAGCTTTACAGCAAATAAACAAAATGCTTCAAAAGTAAATTTTTTTCGCATTTTTATTTATTTGCTGAATTTGCAATGATTCATTAGTGACCCCGGAAGGATTCGAACCCTCAACCCTCAGAGCCGAAATCTGATGCTCTATCCAATTGAACTACGGGGCCATTAAATAAGGACTGCAAAGTTATGTAAAAAAAATTATATGCAAAGTATAAATATGGTATTTGTTATTTGCAGGTCATTAAAATACAAGTTCATATTTGTCCTCAAAAAATCAAGCTGAAATTATTTGATTTACATCATCAATCAGCATTTTTGCCAGGTCTTGTGCACGTTTTTCATCTGTACTTTCAGCATAAACTCTTAATATCGGCTCTGTATTTGATTTTCTAAGCTGTACCCACCCGTCTTCAAAATCAATTTTCAGGCCATCTTCGGTATTTATCTGCTCAGTTGCATATTTTCCAACTATTTTTTGAAGTATCAGATCAGTTGAAATATTTTCAGGTATGTTGATCTTATTTTTGCTTATTACATATTCAGGATAGGATCTTTTTAATTGTTTAAGCGATATTTTATCTTCAGCCAGAAGAGATAACATCAGGGCTATTCCTACCAGGGCATCCCTGCCGTAATGAAGATCAGGCAAGATGACCCCTCCATTGCCCTCTCCACCAATAACAGCATTGACCATTTTCATTTTTTCAACTACATTTACCTCACCAACTTTTGCCGGGAAATAACTGCCACCATGTTTGACAGTAATATCTTTCAATGCCCTTGAAGAGGAAAGATTCGACACTGTATTGCCGCTATTTTTCCTGAGGACAAAGTCAGCAGCTGCGACCAGAGTATATTCTTCGCCAAACATGCTTCCATCTTCACATACAAAAGCAAGCCGGTCAACATCAGGATCAACAACAATACCCATATCAGCTCCAATTTCAACTACTTTTTCTGAAAGCTCAGTCAGATGTTCTGGTAAGGGTTCAGGATTGTGGGTAAAATTGCCGGTAATATTCTCATTTATAGCCAAAACTTCACATCCCAATTCTTCAAGAAGCGGTAACACTGAAATTGCACCAGTACTATTAATGCAATCCACAACAATTTTAAACTTTTGTTGCCTGATACTATCTTTCAATACATAATTTAGCTTTAGAATCTCACCAATATGATAATCGATCATCGAATTGTTCATCTCATAATTGCCGATTTTTTCTAACGGAACAAATTCTGCCTTGCCTTCATCTATATAATCAAGAACTTTTTTTCCTGTGGATTCAGAAATAAAATCACCTTCATTGTTTAGGAATTTAAGAGCATTCCATTCTTTTGGGTTATGACTTGCAGTGAGGATTATTCCTGCACCTGCCTCCAGTTTTTTAACAGCCATTTCAACTGTGGGAGTAGTGGAAAGACCAACATCAACAACATCTATACCCATACTCATCAAGGTACTGACCACGAGTGCATTAACGAGTTCACCTGTCATTCTGCCATCCCTGCCAACAACAATCTTATGAGGAACACTTTTCTCTTTGACAATTTGTGCATAAGCAGCAGTGCATTCAACAATATCGATTGGGGTAAGGCCTTCTCGGGGTTTTCCCCCAATAGTTCCACGTATGCCGGAAATGGATTTAATAAGAGTCATTTCTATTGATTATATTAAAAAAGTATGCAAAATTAGTTGTTTTTAGTTTAAGACCAACTAAACACAAAGATAAATATATGCTATTAATGTAATTGACTGACAATAAAACATTTTTATTAAGCATTAACATGAAAATTTCACTGATCCTTCTTTTTAAATATTATATTCAATAAATAATGAACTAAGTAGTTATTTTTTATTAATTACTGTTTACATTTGCAAAAATTTTTTAAATGGGTAAAATAATAGCAATTGCAAATCAGAAAGGAGGGGTAGGAAAAACAACAACTGCTATCAATCTTGCAGCATCACTGGCAATACTTGACAAAAAAATCTTGCTTATTGATGCTGATCCTCAATCAAATGCAACTTCAGGTTTAGGAAAAAAAGAAGGAGAATTTGAATATACACTTTATGATGCCATGACTGGTTCAGTTGGCATTGAAGATACTATTCTGAAAACTGATATTGAAAAGCTTGATCTTGTTCCTTCATCAATTGATCTTGTTGGAGCTGAGATTGAACTCGTAAATCTGTCTGAACGGGAATACGTAATAAAAAAAGCTATAGCGCCAGTTATAAATAAATATGATTATATACTTATTGATTGTTTACCATCGCTTGGAATTCTGACTGTAAATTCACTTGTCGCTGCCGATTCAGTTATCATACCTGTACAGAGTGAATTTTTTTCCCTTGAAGGATTGGGAAAGCTGAAGGAAACTATCAACAGTATTACTTATTCCTTTAACCCTTTACTAAAGATTGAAGGGATTTTAATCACAATGTACGATAAAAGGTTAAGACTTGCTCAGATGGTAGCTGAAAGTGTAAGAGATATAGTAAAAGATAAAATATTTGATACTACTATAAACAGGAATTCAAAACTTAATGAAGCTCCGATGGTAGGTAAACCTGCAATACTTTATGATGCATCTGCTGTAGGATCGACAAATTATCTCAATCTGGCCTATGAAATTCTGGCACAAAATAACGATAAACTGTAAAGATGACTAAAAAAGAGGATCTACACAAAGGAATAAAATCCCTTCTTAAGGATATAGAGAGCAAAAGCAGCATTGAAAAGACAGATGTGGTAAAAAAACTCAGCCATACCATTGCTATGCTCTCAATTGAAAAAATAGAACTGAATCCTTTCCAGCCAAGAAATCATTTCGATGATTCAGAACTTTCTGAGCTTGCTGAATCAATAAAAGCACTTGGATTGATTCAGCCAGTTACAGTGAGGAGTATAGGAGGCGATAAATACCAGCTTATATCAGGAGAAAGAAGGATTCGGGCATGCAGGATCGCGGGGTTAAAAGAAATCCCTGCCTATATTCGTATAGCTGATGATCAGGCTATGACTGAAATGGCACTGGTAGAAAATATTCAAAGAACCGATCTTAACAGCCTTGAAATAGCTTTTGCATATCAGAGGTTAATTGATGAGTGCCGTCTTACGCATGATAAAGTGGCTGAACGTGTCGGCAAAAACAGGAGCACTGTTACAAATTATCTCAGACTATTGAAATTGCCCCCTTCTATCCAAAGCGGAATCAAAAAAGAAGTTATCTCAATGGGCCATGCGAGAGCTCTTGCAGGTATTGAAAATCCTGTAGTACAAATCAAACTTTTCAATGATGTAATAAATCAGGAATTATCAGTCAGGGCCCTGGAGTCAAAGATCCTTGGATTGAACAGGAAGCCGTCAGAGTCAGCTGAGTTAATCCTGGACCCGAACGTACTGGCAGTAAGAAAAAAACTTGAGGAATTCTTTGGTTCAAAGATTGAAATCAGGAGAAATGTGGAGGGAAAAGGATATTTCGTTGTAAAATTCAATTCTGACGAAAACTTCAATGACATTTTAGAAAAGCTGGGTATCATTTAAAACCATACTGAAATTAGCATAAAATAAAATTTGAAATCAAGGGTTATATTCGTATGGAAAATGTCATGAAAAAAAATGAATATTTCACCCTTAGGATTTTACCAGTGATTAAAAATCAAAAAATATCAATTTTTGAAAAAATTTATTTCCATTTTTTATCGGGTTTAAGATTATTATCCTTTCTATTTTTATTTCTATTAGTTAACTCATCAGGTTTTTATGCACAAAACAACCCATTCCCCGATACAATAAAAGTTGACAGTGCAGATGCTCAAAGAAAAGGATTATTTGATAAGGAAAATCAAAAGACATTCAAAGTTATATTTTCAGGAAAACCTGCTAAAGCTGCTCTTTTTTCTTTGATCATACCCGGTGGTGGCCAGATTTACAATAAAAAATACTGGAAACTTCCTATTGTCTGGGGGGCAGTAGGTTATTATGGCTATGTAGCTGTACTATCAAGAAATGAGTATAAAAAAATAGACGAGATCTACAGATGTGCACTCCGTGGCGGAAACTGTTCTTATAAAAATTATACCAATCCGGATGCAATAAGAACATACAGGGATGAAGCAAGAAATAAAAGTGACAGAAATTGGGTTACATTTTCAGCTATATATCTCATTCAGATGATTGAAGCATATGTCGACAGACATCTGATTGATTTTGACCTGAATGAAAATCTTGCTTTCAAAACCTCTATCAATTATAACTACTCCGGAATTGGGCTGAGTTATTCTATTGGGAAAAAACCTTCTCCAACTAAATTCATTACAGAATTCTGATTTATTTGATCTTTTTGCAGCATTTTTCATTTTATAATAATCATTATATATAAATATTCATTATAGATCTGCAATTAAAATTGCTGATTGTTTTTAGTAAGTTAAATTTATTTATAAAATTAAATATTGCAATTTATGAATTTGAGATTACTATTTCCCATGTTTTTAGTATTTTTAAGTCCTGCCATTTATGGACAGAAATACAGTGACTATATCGGTGCCGGTCATAATCGTGACATTAAAGTGATTTCGAGTAGTTCAAAATCAGAATTTCCCCTTGATTATGTAGCAATTCCGGAATCCACAATAAATGGATCAGGTCTGGATGCAAAAAAAATGGAAGCTTCCAGATTTCTTACCCAGGCAACCCTGGGTGCTGATATCAGGAGCATAAATGAAGTTGCCGAAATGGGTATTGAAAGATGGTTAGATGACCAGTTTGAAAAAACACCTGCCAATTATCAGCAATTGGTATCAGATGTATTCCAAATAACCAATCAATGGCGATTGAACCATGGTGATGATTCAACTGATCTCGACACGAGGGCCAATTGGTCACATTTTATGTATGCCTGGTGGGAAAATAATATGTTTAATGATGATCTGTTAAGGCAAAGGGTGGCTTTGGCTTTAAGTGAGATTCTAGTCACTTCCTTCGAAACAGATCTTGGTGTTATGGGTGAGGGTATGGCATCTTACTATGACATTTTTTCTGAAAATGCATTCGGCAATTACAAAGACATTCTTACAAAAGTGAGTTATCATCCAGCAATGGGTTACTATCTGAGCCATCTCAATAATCCTAAAAATATTGATTCGGAGAATATACATCCTGATGAGAATTATGCCCGTGAAATTATGCAACTTTTTACCATAGGGCTTTACGAATTAAATAATGATGGCAGTAAAAAGACTGATCTAAATGGAAATTATATTCCCACCTATGATAATGATGACATCAAGGAAATGGCTAAAATATTTACAGGATTAGGTCCTGGTGCCATTGTTCCCAACGAATGGGTTACCGAACCAGATTTTGGGTATGGGATATGGATCACTGATATGACCAAACCAATGAAAATGTATCCTGAGTGGCATGAACCCGGTCAAAAGACACTATTAAACAATTATATAATACCAGCAGGAAACAGTGGTGACAAAGATATAGAACTGGCAATCAACCACCTTTTCAACCATCCAAATGTTGGCCCATTTATTTGCAAACAACTGATCCAGAGGCTTATAAAATCAAATCCATCTTCACAGTATATTGACAGAATAGCCAGCATATTCAACAACAATGGAAATGGCCAGAGAGGTGATCTTAAAGCTGTAATAAAAGCAATGCTTCTTGATCCTGAAGCAAGAACTTGTGAAGCAATAAATGACCCTGCTAATGGAAAACTTAAAGAACCCCTGCTACGTTACACACAATTCGCAAGAGCTATTGAGAAAGATCATGCTTATGGCAATTACTGGAATATCGGCTATACTTTCTGGAGAGAAACTGGTCAAATGGTTATGTCATCTCCTTCAGTATTCAATTTTTTCCTCCCATATTACCAACCAATCGGCCCCCTTGCAGATGCAGGATTGATCGGCCCTGAATTTCAGATACATAATACGCGAACAAGTGTTGGGTTTATGAATAATGTCTATTACTGGACAAGATGGGGAGTGCTTTTTGAAAACTGGCTTAAGGATAATCCTCATGTATATACCGATTATTATAAACTCCAGCCTATGGCAAGAAATCCTGAGGTCTTACTGAACTATTTCGATATATTATTTACGTATGGTATGTTAACTGATGAAACCAGAAATATCATTAAAGAAACGTGTCTGGATGTCATAAATGGAGATTTCAAGGAAACAAGGGCAGCAATAGCGACATATCTGTTGCTTATTTCACCTGATTTCAACATTGAAAAATAGAATTATTAAATTCACTTAATTCAAAAAAGAATTTACAATGAAACACAAAAATATATCTAGAAGGGATTTTCTTATAAACTTAGGAAAGGCTGGTATAGGAGCTGGCATTTTATCGCAGTTCATGGGTTACAGATCATTTGCAAATCCATTATTATTCAATAATCTATTAAATGATGATTACAAAGTCCTGGTCTGTTTTTTCCAGACCGGAGGAAACGACTCTTACAATATGCTCATACCACTTGGCTCGGAATATAACCAATACCAGCTTACAAGATCCAATCTGGCTATCCCTGAAGACCAGATTTTGAAAATAAACCCCCTGAATACAGGTAACAGACAATTCGGATTACATCCCGCGATGCCTGAAATACAAACTCTTTTTGAAAATGGTGATCTGTCATTTATATCAAACATAGGCACTTTGATTCAGTATGTAGACGCAGATCAGGTCAGAAATAATTCTGCTCCGGTGCCACTGGGATTATTCTCCCATGTTGACCAGCAACAGGAATGGATGACCGGCAAACCACATGAAAGGGATATCAGAGGTTGGGGAGGCAAAATAGCTGATCATTTAAACGACATGAATCCTCCTGATTCCATTTCAATGAATATTTCCCTGTCAGGAACAAATATTTTCCAGGTTGGAGATAATACTGTTGAGTTTTCGATTGGCTATAATGAAAGCGAGGTTGGGATTACCGGATATGAAAATGAAAGCTGGGATGGTTTTGATGAAGCTATAACTAAAGGTATTGACCGGATGCTCAATCAAAACCATACTGATCCTTTTAAAAAAACATATATTGATGTTATTAAATCAAGCAGAGACGGTATAAAAATATATAAAAATGCAATGGAGGAGACATCTGAATTGACCACCCAGTTTTCTGAAAACGATGTTTCAAGGGCATTCAGAATAGTTTCAAAACTAATAAAAGCAAATAATATACTGGGTTTCAAAAGGCAAATTTATTTTATAGAATATGGCACATGGGATCACCATGATGAACTACTGAACAATCAAAATGAAATGTTGCGCGAAGTAAGTGTGGCTTTCAGCGAATTTAATAATGCAATGAAAGTCATCAATATGAATGACAATGTTACCCTCTTCAGTATGTCAGAATTCGCAAGAACTCTTACATCCAATGGCAATGGCACTGATCATGCATGGGGTGGAAATGTAATGGTAATGGGAGGAGGAGTCAGAGGAAAAAGAATATTTGGCGACTACCCTACCCTCGATCTTGGTAACGAATTGATACTTTGGGATGGTATTGTAGTACCAACCCTGGCAACTGATGAATATTTTACTGAATTAGCACAATGGTTCGGCATACAAAATTCAATGATTCCCCAGTTGTTTCCAAATATCAATAACTTTTATAACCTTAATTCGGGTACACCCCCGATTGGGTTTATGAAATCATGATTTTATAATTTTAAAACAAATTGAAAATGAGACATATAATTTATATTTTGGTAATTTTGTCATCAGCGGTTCAGATAAAAGCACAGTGTTTCCCTGACCGCCATAATACTTCATGGTTTGACAGCTGGATTTCCTGCGAAGCAAGCCAGAATCCTAATTCTTCACGTGGAATATCGCATTGGATCCTGTATGACCTGGGACATACGTATAAATTAAAAAAAATGCATGTCTGGAATCTTAATGATCCTGACAATCTGAATGATGGACTAAAAAATATTGCAATAGATTACTCTTCAGATGGAAATACCTGGCAGGAATATGGCAATGCCGTTCTTCCCAAAGCATCAGGAAAAAGCATATATGAAGGAAGTGAAATTCTTGATTTCGGAGGCATAAACACAAGATACCTTCTTATTACAGCTAAAAGCAATTATGGTGGCAAGTGTTTCGGTTTAAGTGAACTTAGAATTGGTGTAGCTCCTATCACGGGTACTGAACTCGTTAATTTCAGTCTCGATTGCGATGAAATAAACGGAACCACCGAGATCAGCTGGTCACTGACAAATGAATCTAAAACCATTGGCTTTGAAGTTGAAAAAAGTTATGATGGTGATCAATGGACAGTTGTAAACAGAACCGGCAATATTGCAGTTAAAGAAGGCGTCAGCAGATATTCATATTCAGATATGTCAGAAAAAGATGCATTTTACAGAGTAAAAGTAATTGAGGAAAACGGTAAATCAGCCGTATCTGATCCAAGTTTTTGTTCAAAAGGAAATCTGAGGTTAAATGCCTATCCTAACCCATTTGTGAGCAATTTGAAAGTTGAAGTTTTCTCTTCCGAAGTAGGCAATATCAATTATAAACTAACTGACATTCTCGGCAGGATAGTCAAAAAAGGAAGTTTTGATCCTGATTCAGCCGTAAATATCCTGGATTTCAATGATCTGAACATAAATCCAGGCAACTATATACTTGAAGTAAATCAAGGCTTAAGATCGGGCCAGGCAAAACTGATAAAAATGGATACGTACCTCAAATAGTGTCTTTTGTCGTTTAAAAATACCAGTAAATACAAAATAGGTTTTCTATTTGAAAGAAAATTTATATTTTTGATTGGAAAATGATAATTGCAGGACAGTTAAACTGCAATTCATTAAATTTTGTTATTATTTGATAAAATGCAATTAAGATATAGATTTGAAATCTTCGGACCACATATCTCCTGCAGAGAAATTATTATTGATTGTCCTGGTGATCATTCTGACAATCAGGACAAACCCATGCCTGGCATATAATAATGACCTCATCATCCCCAATAAAAAAATAGAGATACCTTTTACTTACAATAATGGTCTTATACAATTAAAGGTCAAGCTGAACGGAATCCCTTTAAGTTTTATATATGACACCGGGGCAGAACATTCAATTCTGACAAACAAGGAAGTTGCTGTCCTGCTCAATCTCAGAATAGTCAAGGAAATAGATGTGTTTGGGGCTGACCTGCTGAAAAGGCTCACTGCTTATGTTACAGAACCTCTGCATATAGAACTTTTCGAGACAAGAATTATTAAAGAAAGGGTTACTGACGAGAAAAAGATAAAATTTGTTGAAGAGGTTGAAGTAAGAACAGAACAGATAGATTTTTTCTCAAAGTTTGAGCCTATTTTAATACTTGAACGGGATATTTTCAATGAAAGCATGTTTTCAAGCACAATTTCAGGTATTATTGGTGCTTCCTTTTTTTCTAATATGACTGTTGAGATAGATTACCGGCACCAGGTTCTGAAATTATATCCGTATGGAGTAAAACCAAAACTTAAGGGATTTTCTGAACTACCAGTAGTATTTACAGGCAATAAACCAATACTAAGTGTCCGTATGAAAATTAATGAAGATGATGACACCCTTTCAGCCAACCTGCTTATCGACACAGGCTGTTCGATTCCCATACTCATGCTTGAAAATATCGATTCAAAATTCCATTTACCTGACAAAACAGTCAATGGCCAAATAGGAATGGGACTAGGCGGAGATCTGACCGGATGGATAGGCCTGACCAGTCATTTGAAGCTTGACCAATATGCTTTTCATAATCTTCTTACCAAATTCCAGGATACAGACTCGATAAACCTCACCAAATCGACAAGGGTAAGAGACGGCCTGCTTGGCAATGAAATTTTGAACAGGTTCACTATCATCATCGATAACATCAATAAAAAAGTTTATATTAAACCTAACAAAGACCTTTTTCAGCCATTTAAATATGACAAAAGTGGTCTCACTCTTTTTGCCTCAGGAAAAAATCTTGACCAGTTTTATATAAAGCATGTTATCCCCGGCTCACCGGCCGATATTGCCGGAATCAGACCTGAAGACAGGATAGTAAGATTTCAGAACTTTTCATACCGTTTTTGGTCAATTCAGGGCATTGTCGAAAAACTAAGAGGAAAGGACAATAAAGAAATAAATATAAGAGTATTGAGGGCAGGCAATAAAATCGATTTTAAATTCAGGTTAAAAGATATGTTCAGGTAATTTCGTTGACCTGATCATTGTATATCCCACATTTATAATAAAAGATCTCAGACCGGTTCTTTACCACAATATTTCAAATATATCTCACCAGCTATTCTGAGCCCGTCAAGAGTAAGATGAGGTTCAATATGATCAATCTCCTGAATGTAAGGGTACAATATCAGGGACAACCCCCCGGTAGCCACAGTGAGTGGCTTGATATTCAAGTAGTTACCTACCACGCTTATCATGTGTTTTATCATTCCCGTATAACCGATCAACACTCCGTTCTGAATAGCTTCAACTGTATTGGTCCCTAAGGGATTTTCAGGAAAAACTATATCAACAACCGGCAACTGCGAAGTTCTCGACATGAGGTTTTCGATTGCAATCTTTATTCCCGGAGCAATGTTTACACCCAGTATTTCCCCATCAGGATCCATCACAGTAAATGTGAGAGCAGTACCGAAATCAATTATCAGTATATGACCACTGAATTTTGATTTAGCTGCAAGACAATTACTGACTATATCTGTTCCAATTTCATTTGGATTTACTATTATTAGAGGAAGGGCATGATAAATACTTTTATCAACTGTAACAACCGGAGATGGGGACAAAAACTGCAGTATCTCTGAAAAAGTCTCTTTAAGTTCAGGAACCACAGTACTTAAACTCTTGAAACTGATTTCATACGGATTAATACCTGCCTCCCATAAGTATTCGTTTATTAACATACTGTAATGGAGTGCCGTGTGATTTTTATCAGTTTCTATTCTCCAGATATGCTCCCATTTGTCATTGTAAATCCCAATAACAATATTCGTGTTTCCGATATCACAAACTAAAACCATAGATATTAAATTTTATTCTTTTTTAGCAGTTTACTCTTAAAATACATGTAGGTTTCTTTCTGAGACTGTATCCCGGATTTTCCTTTTTTGACATACATATTTGTTTTTCTGTGATCAAGGCTCCTGGCTTTGATATTATCATCAAGTTGTAGCTCAATTATATCCTTAACTATCTTTCTGATATCCGGATCAAGGATGGGAAAAGCTATTTCAATTCTGCGGTAAAGGTTCCTTTCCATCCAGTCTGCTGAGGAAAAGTAAATCTTTTCTCTACCCTTATTACCAAAAATAAATACCCTGCTGTGTTCCAGATACCTGTCAAGAATGCTGATCACACTGATGTTTTCACTGATATCTTTGACCCCTGCAACCAGGGAACATATACCGCGTATGATCATTTTTATCTTCACACCTGCCTGGCTTGCCTCATATAGCAGATTAATTATTTCAGGTTCCTGTACACTATTCATTTTCAGGATTATATATGCACTTTTGCCGGATTTGGCATATTCAATCTCTTTTCTGACCAGTTCAATAAACTTTTGTCTCATATTGAATTGTCCTACCAGCAGGTATCTGAAAGGTACCTTGGGCATAGTTCTGTTTTCAAGATACTCAAATACCCTTTGAGCTTCAGCGGTAAGCTTTTTATTATTTGTGAACAATCCAAAGTCAGAATATATCCTGGCTGTGCCTTCATGAAAATTACCTGTACTGAAATATCCGAATTTTTCAAATCCTGAAACCGTCTTTCTGATTATCAAAGCCATCTTGGCATGCACTTTAATACCCGGAAAGCTATAGATCACATTCACTCCTGCTTTTTCCAGCTCATTACCCCATTTTAAATTGGCTTCTTCATCAAATCTTGCTTTCAATTCTATAAAAGCCGTTACTTTTTTTCCATTCCTTACTGCCAGCTTCAGCGCTTCCATTATTCTTGATTGACTAGCGACCCGGTACTGTATCAGCTTGATATTCGTAACATCAGCATCTATAGCCGAATCCTCAAAAAATCTTATAACTGATTCATAGCTAACATATGGAAAATTCAGAAGGTAATCTCTTTCCTTCAATCTATTAAATATCGACTCAGTATCTTCGATATAACTGAAAGACAAAGGATATAATTCCTGCAATTTTAGTGCATTCTTTCCAAAGTCAGGAAATTTAAAGAAATCTGAATTGTTGTGATACCTCCCTTCAGCCATTATATCCATGTTGTCAAGATCAAAAACATCCATCAGATATTTAAGAAAATGTTGTGGCATTTCCCTGTCATAAACAAGCATTGACGGTGGCCCGACATTTCTTTTATTCAGGCTCTCCTTTATTTTTGAGATCAGGTCACCACTATATTCATCATCAATATAAAGATCTGCATCCCGGGTGAGCTTTATTGAATAAGACTGAATAATATTATATCCGGGAAATATATAAGAAATATTATGCCTTATTATATCATCAAGAAATATAATTTCATGAATGCCTTCTTCTGACTGGGGAAGAACAACAAATCTTTTTATTTTATCAGAAGGTATCTGTATCAGGGCATATTCGAGTTTCCCTGTTTTCTTGTCTGCCAACTCAATTGCAAGGTAAAGGGCAGCATTATTAAGAAAAGGCTGTATCTTCTTACCTTGCAGAAGCATTGGCTGAACATAAGGCAATAAATTATCCTGAAAATATGATTCTATGTATTTTATCTGCAGCCTGTTCAATTCCTGCCGTTTCTTTAAAATTATTCCGTTTGCCTTTAATTCAGGGATTATCTGATTATTAAAAATTTCGGTAAACTCCAGCTGTTGCTCACTGATCATCCATAATAACTGTTCCAGAACCTTTTCAGATTCAATTCTGAGCTCTTTCCTTATCTTTCTCCTTAATTTGTACAGGTTTTTATGATGTGCGATCCTGACTTTAAAAAACTCGGCAAGATTTCCGGAATAAATGGCAAGGAATTTTAACCTTTCGAACAAAGGATTGGATTTTACATCCTTTGCTTCCTGCAAAACCCTGTAATTGAATTGCATCCATGAGATATCTCTGTGTATGTAAGGTATCTTCTGCATTTGGATTTATTTATCAGGGCACAAATTTAGTTATTTTCTGTTTTAAAAAAAATAGCACCACACGATAAGTAATGCTTAACTGCTCTACCACAAAAATTCCTGACAAAAAAGTCAGTTCAACCTGAAGTATTTTATGCTATTCCATTTTTTATTATCATGCCTCAGAAGATCTACCTGACCGATCCTGATAATTCTTTCAAAACTTTTTTGTGAATAATAATCCCACCCTGCCTTGAACTGTTCCGGAATCAGGTCTTTAAATGCTACTGTAATATGTGGATGGAATTTCCTGTTTGTTTCAACTCCATAATCATGATATTTTTCCAAATCTGCATGCAATTTTTTATGAAGTCTGGAGGCAGTTTCATTTTCCCCTACATTTACAAATATAACTTTATTTCCAAAATGACCAAATCCGTTTAGTTCAAGATAGAAACTTTTTTCACCCCTGATGCATTTTTCTATATCTGCAATCAGAACAGATTCAGATTTGCGCTCAAGACTGAAAGGAGGCAGCAATGTAATATGAGCCGGTGAATTGAGGGATTTCGAAGAATTGAAAACATCTCTTGCATATTCTTTAAACTGAATCAACTCTGATTGTACAGGATGGTCCGGTATTAAAGCTATAAAGTAAAGGCTCTGGATCCTGCTGTCAAATTCCCGGCTTTTCATCTTTTCTCAATCCAGAAATTGTTTTGACCCAAGCCTGAAATAAGCCTGATTATACCTTCAGTAAGCATTTCAAGCAATGCTAAAAATACCACAACTGCCTGTAGTCTGTTCTCAGAAAACGAAAATATTTCCCTGAAATCTGCTCTTTTTCTTCCTGTCAGAAGTTTCGTGATGACTGTCTTTTCTGATTCGATGGTGTATCGGACAATACCAACTGAATGTATTACCTTCTTATGGTCACCAGCTTTATTTAATAATGACCTGAAAACACTAAAGAGCCTATAGAGTGACACAGGTTCAAGTTCTGCATTTTTTTCATATAATTCTGAAAGTATCCTGTATTCAGTGTTTTTATTGCCTCTGAAATGTATTTTCTGCCTTTCCTCCTCAAGTATTTCAAGTTCGGAAATAATATTCCTGATTTTTTTATACTCGATTATCTGATTGACAAGATCAGTTCTGGGATCAATCAAATTGCCAGATTCATCAGTTTCCCTGCGTGGCAGGAGCATTTTTGCCTTGATCCTGATAAGGGTCGAAGCCATAAGGATAAACTCACTGGCTACATTAATATTGAGTTTTTTAAGCGTTGTGATGTAATTCAGAAAATCGTCAGTTATCTTTGCTATGGGAATATCATATATGTCAAGTTCATCCCTCTGGATAAAAAACAATAAAAGATCAAAGGGACCTTCAAACTGCTCTATCTTAATATTATAGGTTTCCTGCATAGTCAATAATGCCTGATTACAAGCATTTTATATAATTTATTTTTTTAATGCAACAAATGTAAATAAATTTTTGTCTTCAACACAAAAAAAGATGACTAAGAATAAAAAAAAATCAATTTGACATTTGACCATCAGAATTTCCTGAATATTAATATTAGTTTATCAGACTTTTTTACTTTTGTGAGAAAATAATAAAATATGGACACCATAGCTGAAGTTATCAAATTCACTGTACCTGCTCTGATAGTTTTCCTCACTGTATTTTTTATGATGAAATTTCATTACCGCAACTGGTATTCTATTGAAATGGCAAAATTGAGAAATGAATCAGCAAAAACTACACTTGCGCTTAGACTGCAGGCTTATGAACGACTTGCATTGCTCTGCGAACGAATCTCACCTGAAAATCTGCTGTTAAGAATAAAAACAGCTCAAATGTCGGGTGAAGACCTGAAAAATCTCCTTTTCATTGCCATAAAACAGGAATATGACCACAACCTTACTCAACAGATCTATGTTTCGGATCAGCTTTGGTCAATCATAGAAATAAGCAAAAACCAGGTTATTCAGCTCATATCCATGTCTTATGAGGCATCGCATTCCCGGGATGTCGAATACTTTGCCGAAACACTGGTTAAAGCAATTGACGAAAAAAACCCGACTGATATGGCTCTCAAAGCTATTAGAAAAGAAGTGGAATTATTTTTTAGTTGACAAATATCATCAAAATATGAAAAAAATATCATATAACGGGAAATTACTTGCATTAATAATTGTAACGGCATTTATTTTTCCGTATGCTTGTACTACAACTTACAAAGTGAGCAGTATTAATGGAAATTACATCAAAATTGATAATAAAACAGCCCCTAAAGCTTCCTCAAAAATCGATTCTATAATCCTTCCATATAAAACTAACCTTGATAGGATTATGAATGAAGTGATCGGATATTCTGATGGATTATCGTCATCAAAACCTGAATCGACACTTGGCAACTGGGTAGCAGATGCCCTGGAAGCCAGGGCTGAGCAGCATAGCGGCTCAAACATAGCTTTTGCAGTGCAAAACCATGGAGGCCTCAGGATCAGGGAAATTCCTGCAGGACCTGTGACTCTCAGCAAATTGTATGAGCTTATGCCATTTGAAAATGATCTTACCATACTTGAAGCTGATGGTAAAACTGTGAAATTATTTCTTGACAGAATAGCAAAATACGGAGGATGGCCTGTAAGTAAATCACTGTCTTTCAGGATCAAGGGAGAAACAGCAGAAGAAATTATAATTGACGGCTCACCTCTCAATCCTGATCTAAAATACCTCCTTGCAATGCCTGATTATATTGCTAACGGAGGTGATGATTGTTTTTTCTTTGTTCAAATGCCCAAAAATCAAACCGGTATCCTTATCAGAGATATCCTTATATCCGAGGTCAAACGATCGAAAGAGAATAACAAGAACATCTCATCTCGTATTGAAGGCAGGATCAAATAAAAACCATTTTGTAATTTATTACATTTTATCGAAAACTAATATACTTATACATAAAAAACAGATATGAAAAAAACAGCACTTATAACCGGTGCATCAAGTGGTATCGGAATGGAAACCGCATTTTTATTGGCCGAAAAAGGATATGAACTCGTACTTGTTGCCCGGAGGACTGAAAGACTGGAGAAGATCCGGACTGAAATTAAAGAGAAATTTAATTCAGGAGTGGAAATCATAACAAAAGATCTGGCAGTTATTAACAGTGCTGAAGAATTACACACTGAATTAAATTTGCAGGGAATTAAAACCGATGTTCTTATCAATAATGCAGGGTTTGGAATCAAAGGTGAAATGTTAAATAGTGATAGCAGGAAAGAAGAGCAAATGATGATCCTGAATATGATCACTCTTACAAAACTGACAAAACTTTTTGCTGCTGATATGAAAAGTTCAGGAGGAGGAATTATTATCAATATTGCTTCAACTGCAGCTTTCCAGGCAGTACCGAACCTTGGTATTTACAGCGCGACCAAAGCTTATGTTCTCAGTTTTTCTGAAGCGGTAGCATATGAGCTTAAAAAATACAATGTCAAAGTAATCAGTATCTGCCCTGGTGCAACTGAATCTGAGTTCGCTGAAGTAGCAGGTCTCGGAGATAAATTCAGGAATATGTCAATTCCCGGTTCAAAAGAACTTGCAGGATTTATTTATTCATCGATGAACAAAAATTGTCCGGTAGCAATTCATGGATTTAAAAACAAGCTTATGATATGGTCGGCAAGATTTGCTCCCCGTCAGATGGTTGTGAGTATTGCAGGAAGATTATTTAAATGACATTTTTTTAATAAACATATCCCCTGTTTTAAAAATTGATTCCCGGACTGCATCTGGATAGAATATGAAAGAAATTATTAAAAAGAACAAGATATTTATTTTTCCCTATTTGCTGCTTTCAGCTATTATCTTGTTCATTCTTTTGTTCTATGATAAAAAAAGCGGACATCTGATGCTCACTTCCGTTCACAACATGTATCTTGATGTTTTTTTTTCTACTATTACCCACCTTGGTGATGGTATATTCGTAATTGTTGCAGGTGTTTTATTTTTACTTATAAATATACGTAAAGGATTACAGATCCTGATCTCATATACGCTTGCAGGTATTTTTGTCCAGTTACTGAAAAATACTATATTCGAAGATTTTAACAGACCCTATAAATATTTTGATGATCCTTCTGTTCTTCACATTGTTGATGGAGTGAACATACATATCTACAATTCATTTCCATCGGGACATACAGCATCGGCATTTGCACTTTTTTTTAGTATTTGTCTTTTTATTGATAACAAATACATTAAAGCAGCATCATTACTGATTGCTTCACTTGTAGCATATTCAAGGGTTTATTTGTCGCAGCATTTTCTTGTCGATATCTGGGCCGGCTCTGCCACAGGTATTATTTTTGCTTTAATAATCTGGACCTTCTTATATAGAAAAAATAAAAAATTTCTAAACAGGTCAGTTTTTTTCTGAAGTATGCAAAGTTCAACTAAATATTACATCTATATCCTGATGGCAGGAGCAATTCTCTACATCCCTTTTTTAGGTGGAGTTCATCTTTTTGACTGGGATGAGATAAATTTTGCCGAATCGGCACGGGAGATGCTGGTTTCAGGTGATTATCTTTCAGTTCAGATCGATTTCAGGGCATTCTGGGAAAAACCTCCCCTATTCATCTGGATGCAGGTACTGTCAATGAAATTATTCGGCATCAATGAATTTGCAGCCCGCTTTCCTAATGCAATTTGTGGAATAATCACAGCTATTTATCTTTTCAGGACAGGAAAATATCTTGTCAGCCAAAAGTTTGGCCTGATATGGAGCATAATGCATGGAATTTCTTTTCTCCCTTTTATTTACTTCAAATCCGGTATAATCGACCCATGGTTTAATCTGTTTATTTTTGCCGGATTAAATTGTTTCTTCCTGTTTTATAAACGTGAAAATGGGCAACAGCAAAGAAAAAACCTAGTTCTTTCAGCGGTTTTCATCGGCATGGCAGTGTTGACCAAGGGACCTGTTGGACTTTTGATTTTTTTACTTGTAGCCGGTATAATGATTTTGTGGAACCGCCTGAGATTCAATATGAATCTTAAGCAAATTGCTTCATGGCTTCTGGTTTTTATTTTTATAGGTGGTTTTTGGTTCATCCTTCTTATTTTGAACGGTAATTACAATATCATCGGAGAATTCTTTACATATCAGATCAGATTATTCAGGACCGAGGATGCAGGACATGGTGGATTTTTACTTTATCATTTTGTTGTGATCCTGACAGGTGTTTTTCCTGCTGCAATATTAGCATTACCGGCTCTTTTAAGGAAAAACAATGAAATGCCTCAAATCAGGAATTATACTGCATGGATGAGTGTATTGTTATGGGTCGTACTGATACTGTTTACAATAGTGAAAACCAAAATAGTGCATTATAGTTCAATGGCTTATTTCCCTATTAGCTTTTTGGCTGCAGTCACTGTTTACAGGATCATGGAATTCAGATCAGGCATCAGTATCGCTCTGAGGATTGTGATTGTCCTGATTGGGACAATCTGGTCTCTTTGCTTTGCCTTATTCCCCTTTATAGAGAAATTCAAATACCGTATCATTGAATCAGGACTAATTAAAGATGATTTTGCCACCGGCAATCTGTCTGCAAATGTTACCTGGACTGGTCTGGAACCATTTATTGCAGCACTATTTGTGATCAGTCTTGTTATATCCATGTATCTAATCAACAACAAAGCTAAAAAAGCCTTGTCAATTTTATTTTCTTCTTCTGCTATTTTCATAATATCATTTATGCTTATAGCTACTCCCCGAATTGAATTGTACTCTCAAAATGCTGCTATTGAATTTTTTAAATCGAAAAAGGCTCAGGACGTCCATATCAGAAATATCGGTTACAAGAGTTATGCTCCTTTGTTTTATGCGGAAAAATCTGAAGAAAATGCTTTGGTCCCTGTTGATACTGTATTGAAGGGAAAAATTAAAAAAGATGCATACTTCATTTTCAAAAACACCTCAAAAAATGAAGTTTTTAAAACTTATCCTGAACTTGTTCTAATCAGGGAACGAAATGGATTTGTATTTGCCAAAAGAGCAAAAAACTCAAATTGAAGTGCCATTTAAAATGATTTACCAGGCTTCCATTATGCGGTAATAATTGAAACTTTACCCGTAAAACATACAATTTTTCAATAATACAATAACACAATTTTTACCGTTGTCTGCAAGATTTGTTATCGAAGTTGTTTAAAAAATCAACGAAAGGACAGTGCGAAATTATGTTTGAGCTGGAGAATGCAGGAAATTTTACCGAAACCTTGTAGGTAAAATTTTCGTAATTAAAATAGTTATAACTTACTGTTTTACAATCAACAAAAGGTTTGCGAGTTTAATTTCGCACGAGCTTTTTGCTACTTTTTGGCGGCACAAAAAGTAGAGAAATTTTTAGACAAATTAAAAATAAGTGTTTGCAAAATGGGGTTCAAAATTAAACAAATAAATATTACTGCATTTGCCTAAATATCAATAATTTAAAAGAGTCTTAAACATTTATTTTTAAACAACTTCA
>JBLMZC010000032.1:0-6164 GCA_050258615.1 Deltaproteobacteria bacterium
TGCATAAGTTTATAAACTGGAATAAACCCGTACTCACTGACAGTGGAGGTTATCAGGTTTATTCATTGAGCAAACAGAGAAAGATAACAGAGGAAGGTGTGGTTTTCTCATCTCACATCGATGGTTCGAGGCATTTTTTTACTCCGGAGAATATAATAAACATTGAAAGAAAGATTGGAGCTGATATTATGATGGCATTTGATGAATGCCCTCCATATCCCTGTGACTATAATTATGCTAAGAAATCAATGGAACTTACTCACAGGTGGCTCAACAAGTGTATCAGGGAGTTTGATTCAACTGATTCTTTATACGGTTATAAACAGATATTGGCACCAATAGTACAAGGTAGTATTTATGAGGATCTGAGAATAGGCTCAGCTGAATTCATAGCTTCCAGAAACAGGGAAATAAATGCCATTGGAGGGCTGTCAGTTGGTGAACCGCATGAGATGATGTATAAAATGACAGAACTGGTGTGTAATATTCTGCCCCATGACAGACCCAGATATCTTATGGGTGTTGGAACACCGGAGAATATCCTTGAAAGCATAGCATTGGGGGTAGATATGTTTGATTGTGTAATGCCTACAAGAAATGCAAGACATGGTTTGCTTTATACACAAGATGGGATAATAAATATTAAAAATGCGAAATGGAAAGATGATTTCAGCCCAATTGCTGAAAATCCTGATTTTTATCTTAGCAATCATCATACAAAGGCATATCTGCATCATTTATTCAGGGCTAAGGAGATACTAGGACTTCAGATTGCAAGTGTTCATAACCTGAGTTTTTATTTAAATTTAGTGTCAGAAGCTAGAAAACATATTATAGAAGGTGATTTTATCGTTTGGAAAAATAGTGTGATCAAAAAATTAATATCAAGGATATAAGTTTTATGTTAAAGACAATTGACTCTTATATAATTAAAAAATACCTCGGGACATTCTTTTTCACAATGATGCTGATCACAATGATAGCACTGGTAATTGATTTTCCTGAAAGAATAGATAAATTTCTAAGTGGGCCTATGACCCTCAAAGAAATTCTTGTCGATTATTACCTCAATTTTATTCCATGGATTAATGGTTTACTATGGCCATTGTTTGCACTCATGGCAGTGATCTTCTTTACATCCAGAATGGCAAAGGATACTGAATTTGTGGCCATGCTAAGTGCAGGAACAAGCTATTACAGAATATTGGTACCTTATTTGATAGCCGGGGGTGTGATAACATTGATTCACCTTTATGCAAATAATGTCATAATTCCAATTAGTACTAAGATAAAGGGAGAATTTGAGAACACTTATTTAAGAGAATCGCAAAAGAAAGTACTTTCTGACAATGTTTTCTTCTATCTGAATCCAAATACAGTAGCATATTTCAGGTATTACCGCAAGCGTGACACCTCAGCACTTGATTTCAGAATGGAAGACTATAGAAATGGAAAGCTCACCCAGGTTTTGGTCGCGGATCAGATTAAATTAAAAAAGGAGCCAAATACATGGACCATCAGTGATTACTATATCCGTAGAATCAAAGACACAAAAGAAACCCTGATCGTGAAAAAGGGAGAAGCGATCGATACTGTTCTCAACCTGTACCCCAATGACTTCATTCATTATGATAATCTACCTCTTTTGCTAACTTCGGGACAAATGAAAAAGTATATCGAATATGAAAAGCAAAAGGGGTTGAGTTCTGCTACAAAATTAAAGGTTGAGCTGCAAAGAAGAAATGCCGATCCAATATCAATACTTTTTCTCACTATTCTTGGTTTTGCGATTGCAGCACGCAAATCAAGAGAAGGGCTTGGATGGAATCTGGCACTTGGAGTTGCAATCGGAGGACTCTATATAGTGGCTCAAAAATTTTCCATAACTTATGCCAACAGTGTTGATATAAATCCGGTTTTGGCTGTATGGTTGCCAAATATTGTATTTGGGATCATTTCAATATATATGCTCATTAGAGGCCAAAAGTAAAGATTTAAATGTAAATTATATTGAGGAGGAATAAAAAGAGCATATTAAAGTATATGAAATGGAATTTTTAAATACTTAAAATTTTGGGTTAATTTTAAAATTATAAAACAGAAGTGATCAAAAATATTTATTTGATCCAAAATACTTAAGGATTATTTTTGTCGTAAATCCCGGTTAAAAGTGGGATCATCTGACAATTTTAAAAAAAATTAAAACTAAACAGATGAAATATTATTTTTACATGTTATTGATTTTTAGTATGATCTTTTCTTCATGTTTTCTAATCTACACCTTCAAAGATATAAATATAAGTCCTGATGTGAAATCATATTATGTTGAAAATTTTGAAAACAATGCCTTCAATTCACCGGCAAATCTTAATCAGAGTTTTTCAGAAGAATTGAGGAGCAAAGTGAGACGTGAAACCAGCCTTGTTTATGAAGAAACCGATCCAGATATATCATTCTCAGGCAGCATTCAGACATTTAATGTAAGTTCACAGGCTCCAACCCAGGATGGAAGTTCTCTCAACCGGCTTGAAATCACTATAAAGGTGAATTATGTTAATTCCAAACATGAGAAAGAAAACTGGGAAAGAACTTTCAGCCATTATTCCGATTTTCCTAAAGATAAAAGTCTTACCGAGGAGCAGGAAAAACTTGTAAAGGAAATATTTGATTTTATTTTGAATGAAATTATCAATGCTTCATTTAATAACTGGTAATTTTTGGAGATTATATTGAAAGTTCAGGATGCATAAACCGGCAGTTTAATTCAATGGAAGTATTCCGAATCTAACTAATCTTTAATATTATCAAATAATGAATTTTTTTTTGTAAAAATAAAATTAAAAATGCACCTATAATTTTTAATTTTGATAATTGGGACTTATCTTTGCACAGTTTTTTAACCAACATTATACCTTTATGTCAAATTTTGGAAAAGTAAGTCAGGTTATCGGCCCAGTTGTTGACGTGACTTTTTCAGGGGAAGGCTTCAAATTACCTGAAATTTTAAATGCACTTGAAGTAAAAAAAGGAGATACGACATTAATTCTTGAAGTTCAGCAGCATCTCGGAGAAGATACAATCAGGAGTATAGCTATGGATTCAACAGATGGATTAAAACGTGGAGATATTGCATTTGACACTGGAAGTACCATAACTATGCCTACAGGAGAACAAATCAAGGGAAGGCTTTTTAATGTAATAGGTCATGCAATTGACGGAATCGGAGCAGTGGAAAAAACTAAAGATGCATATCCAATACACAGGAAACCTCCAAAGTTTGAAGATTTATCTGTGGAAACAGAGGTATTATTTACAGGAATTAAAGTTATTGACCTGATTGAACCTTATTTAAAAGGAGGAAAGATAGGTTTATTTGGTGGAGCAGGAGTTGGTAAAACTGTGCTTATTATGGAGCTTATCAATAATATTGCAAAAGGTTATGCAGGTATTTCAGTATTTGCAGGTGTTGGAGAAAGGACAAGGGAGGGTAATGACTTATTGAGAGAAATGCTTGAATCCAATGTTATCAGGTATGGAAAGGAATTCATGGAGGACATGGAAAATGGAGGATGGGACCTGACAAAAGTAGATACAGAAGAATTAGGTAAATCTCAGGCAACTCTGGTGTTCGGTCAAATGAATGAACCTCCGGGATCACGTGCGCGTGTGGCTTTGTCCGGATTGACCGTAGCTGAATATTATAGAGATGGAGATATGAGCGATCCGAATGGAGGTAGGGATATTCTGTTTTTCATAGATAATATTTTCCGTTTCACACAGGCAGGCTCAGAAGTTTCAGCTTTGCTTGGACGTATGCCTTCAGCAGTAGGATATCAGCCAACACTTGCTACAGAAATGGGTATAATGCAGGAAAGAATCACTTCCACAAAAAGAGGTTCTATCACTTCAGTGCAGGCAGTTTATGTGCCTGCAGACGACTTGACCGACCCTGCCCCGGCTACAACATTCGCACACCTAGATGCAACCACAGTATTAAGCAGAAAGCTTGCAGCTCTCGGTATTTATCCGGCTATCGATCCGCTTGATTCCACTTCAAGGATCATGAACAGGGCTACTCTTGGTGATGATCATTATGATACTGCTCAGAGAGTTATCAATATTTTGCAGAGGTATAAAGAGCTTCAGGATATTATTGCTATTCTTGGTATGGAGGAATTATCTGAAGAAGACAGGATGATCGTAAACAGAGCAAGAAAAATTCAGAGATTTTTATCCCAGCCATTCCATGTAGCTGAACAATTTACAGGTACACCCGGTGCTTTTGTACCGATAGAGGATACCATTAAAGGATTTAAAATGATACTCAACGGTGAAATGGATAAGTATTCGGAAGTAGTATTTAATTTAAAAGGAACAATAGAAGAAGTGATTGAAGCTGGTGAAAAAATGATCAGGGAAGCAGAATTGCTACAAAATTAATTTAGTTTTTTATGGAACTTGTTGTTTTATCACCGGAAAGGGAGTTTTTTAACGGAAAAGTTACTTCAGTTACTGTTCCCGGAGCTACAGGACAGTTTCAGATACTTGTTGGTCATGCACCAATAATTTCAGCATTAACACAAGGAAATGTGAAAATAGTTAAAGATGATGGAAATATAATAAATTTCAGTATTGACAGCGGTTTTATTGAAGTAATAGATAATGAACTTGCAATACTGGTCAAAGAAGCAAGAATTGTGGATTAATAAATCGAAAAACCATTATGATAGCCACTCGGGTTTCCGGGTGGCTATTTTTTTTAAACCTGCCTTTTAAATATTGTGAATATTTCATGTACACTTTAAAAAAATGCAATTCAACTTTTATTGATTCAATTTATATGGTTTAAAAATTCCTGTGAATTTTACATGTTAATTTGTTATGAATTCATTTTTTTAATATTTTTGTATTAAAGTTTAAAACATTTTTAAAAAGTGGGGTAAGGCTATTGAAAATATTGAAACTTTCTGATGAAATGATAGATGCCTGTAAGAATAATGACCGACAGGCTCAGGAAGCTATATACCGCTTTTTTTTCCCCCGAGTACTTCCTCTTATCCGATCTTTTACTACTGATGAAGATGAAATTATCAGTATTTTCAATGATGGAATGTTAAAGGTATTTACAAGAATTAAAACATTTGAAGGCAGGGGAGATTTTGAAGCCTGGGTTTTTAGAATTATAAAAAATAGTTTATTTAATAATTTCAGAATCAATCAACCCAAACTTGAGATCCTCGAACTGAATGATCATGAAGGTTACCAGAATCCTGTTGTGTTGAAGAAAATGTTTTATGAAGATCTTCTTAAATTGTTGAAAGTGCTACCTGATCAATCTCTTAGAGTTTTTAAGATGTATGTGATTGAGGGTTATTCGCATAAGGAAATTTCGGATCAACTCGGAATTTCCGTAGGTACATCAAAATGGCATGTTTTTAAGGCTAAAGAAAAACTTGGTAGTATTATTGATATTAGCGTAAGGAGTTATGGATAGTAATCTCGAAAAAATAATGGAGAAGGGTTGGGGCCAGATGGAAAAAACACTTGACCAGAAACTACCTGAAAAAAAACCGGTCAGAATATCTGAGTATAAAAGCTATTATACTGCTGCCCTGATTTTGCTTATAGCTTTTGTGATAGGAATAATAGCATATGAAAATAACATTGATGTATTCAAAAGGGAAAATAAATCTGGAAAAATGGCATCAATTTTGAAAACTGATCATTGGCCAAAGGATTATTCGAAGCAAATACAATATTCGAAAAATAAAATACGCCCAACTGATAAATATCAGACAGGGATTAAAGAAATCAAGTTATTGATAAATCCTGCAGAAGTAAAACATTCTGACATTCAAGCTAAAGTTAATTACTCTGAAATGGAAAGGAATCATACTAATGAGGCAGATTATCTGCTACCCAGACCTGTTGCTGTTGCACCATCAGATCGATTGGCTTTAATGATTTACGGTAATAATTCATTTCATAATGATCTGCAGAATTTTTCAAATGATAAAAACCCCAGGTCATCACAGTTTAAGCATAATACTATTTCAGTTTCACTGAATTCAGTTAATCAAAATTTTGCATCATTTGAAGGTTTGGACGGTGGTATTAATTACTCATATAAATTAAATAAAAACTTCGGTTTCATGACAGGTATT
>JBLMZC010000033.1:0-107386 GCA_050258615.1 Deltaproteobacteria bacterium
AGTCTCCTGACTTCGATCCTGTATTCCTATCCGGCCAGAACTCAACATTGTATGTACCTGCCGGATAGCCAGAAATATCTATGTGCTCATCTTTGATGATATTGCTCACATCACGCTCATAAACCACCTGCCCTTCGATATTCATCACTACCAGTTTTCCCTTACCTACATCAGGCAACTCCACATTGAACACCCCCAACGAAGGATTAGGCCATACCTCCATATCCCTCCGGTACCACACTGCATCACCAAATATGGAGGTGATGGTTGGGTCGCATATCTCTGCTTCTTCGATGCGGAAGTGAGGGAAATTAGGGATACTTCCATTATTTATCCTGTTAGGAAAAAATATTGAATGTTGCCGAAGCCCACAGTCTTTGCCTTTTTCATTCGGTTTGTCGATTACGTGCATATAATTATATGTGATAGAAGGTGCTATATATATTTTACAATCTGGGGCTAACTGTGCCTGACCAAAAAAACTCAGAAAATTTGGGTCTCTGAAACCATCCACATGAGCTATATGAGTCAATGAACTTTGCATATCATCTGCCCATAGATCGATCTGATAAACATCCCACATCGCTGATAGATAGGCAAACCGGGAATTAGGTGAAATAGCACATCCGACAAAACTACCACTATCCTGAGTTTCGACCATCTGCAAATTGCTCAGGATACCTGTAGCCCTGTCAAAATCATAGATCAAGGTTCCTCCTATTCCTAACTTAGAACCATTTAAATCTCCAAACATCATCCATTTACTGCCATCAGGCGAAAAAACTGATTGCCCAACACCCGTCCAATCAGTGAAATTTGGACCAAGACTTTGAATATCGTTCAATGTAATTCCTTCAGGAGAAAGCAAAAATTTATAATACAAATTGGTATCTCCCAATAGCTGAATGATCCACCAGTCCCTGCCATTTTTATGTTTGCATGCTGAAGTATAACTTGTTACAAAATCTTTACCTTGTTCTAATACCTGATCTTTCTTCACTACTCTACCTTTGCCATCATTTAAGTTCATATCTATTATGCTATATCGCAGTTCGTTTGTGATACTGAAATATGGTTTGTGGATCGTGTCCTGTGCCTTATGGATCAGGTAATATTTGTTTTTATCGTTAGCTGAATTGCCTGGATCGGGTAAGATTAGCGAATTCTGACTTCCAGGATATGAACCCACCCCGTCAGCACAAAATACAGTCCAGGCAAAACCAAAATTAACACTGTCTCCGTTTTCCATAATATTGTGGGTACTGTCTATTATATTGCAGCCCCCAAAATACATCAGCAATCGCCCTTCATTATCACAAATACTAACATTATTATAACCAAGATTAGTTCTCAATTTAATTGAATCTATTTCTCCATTTCTTGTAAAATCCATGATATTAGAAGGATAATAACTATAACCATTAAACAGCCATTTATAATCAGAAAAATTTTGTGAATGAATTATATTGCTTGTCGAAAACATGATAATTATCAGATATACAAATTTGTAATTCATCTTTAAAATTATAATTAAAAAGCCCTCATGATGAATATCAATAAGGGCTCGATTAAAAAATAAATTATTTGATAATCAACAGCTTTTGCAATTCATTTTTAAATCCTTGTTCTGAAATATATTCTACTATATATAGACCATTCTTTATAGATGAAGTATTATATAAGACACTGTTATTTCCTGCATTGATTTCAAATAGTGTTATGATTTTTCCATTAGTGTCCAGTAGTTTCAATATTCCCTTTTCTTCTAAATCTGTCTTAACATTGAAAGTTACTTCACTACCTGCAGGATTTGGAAATACCGCTAATTTATCTAATGCTTTCGTTATATCAGCATCACTTCTCGGTATCAAACCTCTGTCAATGCAATCCTCCATCCTCCTGTATCTTTTGTTTTCGTAAAGGCTCATAATACTTCGGGCGAGGAAAACTCCATCTCCCAGCTCATTAGTACATGCATCTGCTATCTGAGAGATCAATGTGATATCTCTGTGATTGAGAGTATCAGCCTGCATCAGACGCAGTTTCACCCCAAATACTTTGAGCAAAGTTGCTAGGCATGTATCACTTACAAATACTCCGTTAATTGCAGTGTGCAGGCTATCCGTCTTGGTGCTATCTCTCATTTCGTCTCTTTGCTTCAAGGTATTGTATTGAGTAATAGTGCTGTTGTACTGATCAACAGTGCGCTGCCATAGCGGAGTACCTGACTGCCCTAAGTTTTCGAGGCTGTCAAGCGTCATAGAGAGTGTAAATACTGTATTCAGAGCGGTAGCTGTGTTCTGCGACAGAATGCCAATGCTATCCACACCAATATTGATTTTGGCTATTTTGACCAGTACATTGTTGGATTGAGCATTGAGAAATCCGAGGCATTGATCCGATAGCTGTCCTGCTTTTTTCATCTTCAGCAGTTGCAGATAGTATTTGTACTGCCACATCAGCTTCCTGCATTGATCTATACTCCTCATCGTATCGATGGTCTGTATCTTGGTAATAAGATAATTGCATTGAGGTACCAGATCGGAACCCGGCACACCATAGCATGGATTTAAATTTAAATAAAAATCTTTATTGTCAAACCAAGGACCCGCAGCCTCAATTATATCTGGTATATAATCTGAATTGACATATGCATTAACTTTGAAAGGAGACCACATTACAATTTCAAATGTAGCCGAATTATGAGCAGTGGAGGTAGGTGATGGCCATTGGTTACCATAGCCCGATATTTGGTGAGTCTGAGGATCGAGTTCGTATTGAGGACCTATCCATGAGGAGCTGGAGGCATCGCCAATTGCCTCAGGAGACCCAATGACAAGGTCTTTGCTGTTGGTATAATACTTGTTGGCAATTAGGGAGCTATTATCACAGTTGTCCCAGAATTGAATGCCTGAAGCAAAATTCCATATTTCATTGCATTGAATATCAGCAGCATAAGATGTTGTATTATAAATTCCTATGTTATGTGACCCGGAAGTGAAATCGCTTATCAGATTGTTAATAATCGAGTGATTTGTTACATTGCTTAGTTCAATTCCGGTGGTTTCAATATTTGAACTACCAGTAACATCAATAGAGTTGTCATAAACAAAATTTGTGTTCGATTCATTGATCATCATTCCTGAATTATTGCTGCGTATTTCTGCAAAATTATTTTCTATTGTCAACCCGCTTACATTTTCAATTTCAATAGCTTTGGCTTTTTCATCTGACCCAATAATGCTGATTCTGTTTTGCGAAATAGAAAAAGGATATTTCATAACTTGGAATTTCCAGAATGGATTATAGGTAAATGAGGCATAGATACCTCTGTTATAAGCATTGATAGTATTATCAGAGATCAAAAAACTATTTGCTTTGTTTACAAGAATACCTTGCTCGGTACTATTAATGATATTGTGTTCTATGATTGCATCTGATTTATTAATACCTATTCCATATTGTGATTCATTTATTTTCAAATCACGTATTTTTGAAAAACCTATGCCATCTTTAATATTTACAGCATAACCGTCATTAAAAAGTTGATTTCCAACGATTGAATTATTATATCCAGCAGAGATATCATGAAAAGTTGCATTTGAAATCTCCACTTTAGATTCATCAGCTATTATTCCGTTTGATAATCTTTTAAATGAAAAATTTCCATCTGTAAGATTATTCAGATGGGTATTATCTTGACCTATAATAAGAATTCCACATTTTGGTCTACCTAATAAAATATCCCCCATAAAATAGTTGAAAGATTCATCAGAATATATTTCGCAGTTGTTTATTGCAATGATTGTGTTATTACCAGTTCCTGCATCATTGAATTTTAATCCGACAATATTATTTTTGATTATTCCGGAGTTTATAACTACATTTGAGTTCTTTTCAGCTTCAATTGCAGTTTTAGCATATTCCAAAATAGTATTGTTATCTAAGCTGATTGTAGAACCACTTTCAATATAAATTCGATCCCAGAAATTTCCATGACAACCGAATATATGCACATTGTTCAAATTTAAAACTGAATTATTTTTTACTGTGATTTTAGCGTTTTGTAACATTTTTATTGTTGTTTTATTTCCAAAGCAAATAGGATCATTCTGCCCGGCATCTAAATGTAGTTCTCCACCCAATACTATATGATAAGTTTTGTCAGTATTGCACATTTCTGATAAAGAATTAAGGCCCATTTTATTTAATAATTCAGGTATTTTATGCACAGTATTAGCTGAAAGATCAACTTTTTTGTAATAATTGTCATTATAGTTCAGAAAGCTTGATCTTCTGCTTTTAAAATCTGCGACCATTCTAATATATTGACCTGGAGTAAATCTTTCCCAACAAGGATCACAATATGTCATAATATTATCTACAGGAAATTGAAAGAATTCTTTTGTCCCATCTATTAGAGGATAACACCATGGGTTTATATCAGAATTTGGATCATAAGACCAATACATTCCAGTAATCCATTCCTCACAGGTATAATATTCAAATGCGTAAGGTATTAGAGTTCTTAAAGGTCTGGTATCATTTACTTGATCATCATATTGACAATTGTCACCGGCCGGCCATCCTGGACCCGCTGCACATTCATTTTCATCATTAAAACCTCCAAAATTTGGATGGTATAAATCAGCCCAATGACCAAATTCATGGATAAAAACATTTAAATAATCATTATCTAAAACAATACCGTCTATTATATCATATCTATAAGGTGACGGTGTTGAAAAATCAAGACTAGTCCAGCTGAAACCCTTAACCGGCTGACCTAATTCTACTGAATTTACAATCCAAACATTTAAATAGTTTTCGACAGGCCAAACACTAGGCTTCTTAACTCTTATCTCCTCATCCTTAACATCATCAGGTGTTGAAACAAAGTAATTAGGGTCTTCCAAAAATACTTTTTCAAAACCAGGTGTACATGATGCAATATCAGCCAATTTAAGTTGAATTGATACATAATGTCCATCAATAGGCTCAGTTAATAAATAACTATTTGCATTGGAGATCATCTCATATACTTGATCGAAATTTACATTTTCAAATTCATTGTTGTACATCACATGGACAATTACCGGTATCTCTATGTAAAATGAACTGTATAAAGAGGGGCAAGATGGCCCACTTATGTTACCATTTCCGTTTGAATTCGATGCCTGGGTATTTAAAAAATCACTACCACATGTAATTTGACTAAAACTATAAGTTTGTAATAAAAGAAAACAAAAAAGCAAAGCAAGCTTTAAAGCTATCGCATCGTACCTCAGCCCCTTACATATTGCTAAAATGGGGGGGGCAAAACCCCTTGTGTAAAATTCATTTTTTTTCATGATACAAAATTTTTATTAATTAAATAATTATTCTGTAACAATTATAGTGCCAATATTTAATAATCAATTATTTAACTCGAGTTATATCATGAAATTGGAGATCAAAATTTTGCAAATTTCTGATAATTAGTCGATTTATTTTGACTCTTTCTCTTTTACATTTCCAATCAAATATTTTTTAAAATTTTCATCTTGCAACTCAAATTTTCTGTCAGCTCAATTGTCTCTGTATCAAGGTCCTTTGTGAATAAAATTTCATCTGCCAGAGTTTCTGATTTTATGTATTCACCGAAAGATGCAATTGCATTTTGTACCTGATCATTCTTTTCAATTTCAACTATTATTCTGTCAGTCACATTGAAGTCATTTGATTTTCTCATATTCTGAATTCTGTTGACCAGTTCACGTGCAAGACCTTCTGATATCAAAATATCATCAAGGCTGATATCAAGAGCTACTGTGAGTTCACCTTCTGAAGCAACCAGCCAGCCAGGTATATCTTCTGCCGTTATCACAAAATCGTCAATCGTAAGTTCAAAACTCTCACCTGCGATGTGGAGATCGTATTTTCCTGTTTTTTCGATCAGGGAAATATCTTTTTGAGAGAACTGATTGATGGCAGAAGCTACATCTTTCATGTGTTTGCCAAGTCTGCTGCCAAGAGTCTTGAAATTTGCCTTAATGCCTTTATGTATTATACCCGAGGTATCAGTGATGTATTCAATTTCCTTTACATTTACTTCATGCAATATCAGATCTTTTACCTTCTCCACCTGGTCAATAAATTTTTCATCAAGAATTGGCAGAATTATTTTTTTCAACGGTTGCCTTACTCTCAATCTCTCTTTCTTCCGCAATGAAAGTACCATAGAAGATATTTGCTGTGCATATTCCATTCTTTGTTCCAGGTCCTTATCAACATATTCCTCATGAATTTCAGGATAAAAACACAGGTGCACTGAATCATGATTTTCTTTATTTGTCACTTCATTCAAGTTTTTGAACATCCACTCTGCCATAAATGGAGCTGCCGGAGCCATAAGTTTTGATATAGTCATCAGCACTTCATAAAGTGTCTGATATGCAGCAAGTTTATCGTCCGACATATCACCCTTCCAGAATCTTCGTCTGTTGAGCCTTACATACCAGTTACTCAGATGATCATATACAAAATTCTGTATTTTCCGCAGTGCAGGAGTGAGGTCAAAATTGTCAAGATGATCTTTCACCTCTATCTTCAATGTATTAAGCAGGGAAATTATCCATCTGTCAATTTCAGCACGTTTTTCAAGTGGTATATACTTTTCTGAATAAGTAAAATTATCCAGATTGGCATATAATGCAAAAAATGAATAGGTATTATAGAGTGTCAGGAAGAATTTTCTTGTTGTTTCTTCTATGCCGGCAGAGTCAAATTTCAGATTGTCCCAGGGAGGACTGGCTGAGATCATGTACCATCTGGTCGGATCTGCACCATACTTTTCTATTGTTTCAAAAGGATCAACCACATTGCCCTTCCTTTTGGACATTTTTTCACCGTTCTTATCAAGCACAAGACCTGTAGAAATTACATTTTTAAATGCGACATCAGAAAAAACAAGGGTTGCAACTGCATGGAGAGTAAAAAACCACCCCCTTGTCTGGTCCACTCCCTCAGATATAAAATCAGCCGGGAAGTGGGTTTTAAACTTTTCAACATTATTGAAAGGATAATGAAGCTGGGCAGCCGGCATACTGCCGCTGTCGAACCATACATCGATGAGGTCCGATTCCCTGTACATCGGTTTCCCACTTGGTGAGACCAATATCACATTGTCAATATATGGCCGGTGAAGATCAAATTCATGATACTCACCTGCAAAATTGCGCTCTTTCATAAAACCTGCAGCTATTGATCTGTCAATCTCCGCAATCAGTTTTTCTACCGAATCAATAAAAATCTCATCTTCTCCATCTTCAGTTCTCCATATCGGCAAAGGAATTCCCCAGTACCTCGATCTTGAAAGATTCCAGTCCTGTAGATTTTCCAGCCATTTTCCAAATCTTCCTGTACCCGTATGTTCAGGTTTCCAGTTGATTGTCTGATTCAATTCGATTAGCTTGTCCTGCATTGCTGTTGTCTTCACAAACCAGCTGTCAAGAGGGTAGTAAAGAATCGGCTTATCTGTTCTCCAGCAATGTGGATAATTGTGAACGTATTTTTTTATACTGAATGCCTTGTTATCGTTTTTTAACATAACGGCAATATCCACATCGACATCTTCCCAGTTCGGATCATCCTTATAATTTTTCACATATCTTCCTGATAATTCACCTGTACCCTCGATAAACTTACCCTGCTTGTCAACCAGGGTTAATGATCCAATGCCGTTCGCTTTTGCAACAAACATATCATCTGCCCCGAAAGAAGGTGCTATATGTACAATACCGGTTCCATCTTCAGTAGAAACAAAATCACCCAATAATACCTTAAAAGCATCCCCATCTGAAGGTTGCTGATAAGGCATTAATTGTTCAAAACCGATGAATTCAAAATCCCTGCCCTTATACTCTCCTGTAAGTTTATACGGTATGTTCTTATCTTTTTCAGGATCATATTCCACTTTATCGTGAACTTCATTTTCAGGACTGAACCAGTTGGGAAGCAATGCTTTGGCAAGAATTAGATTAACTGGTTTTCTTGTATATGGATTATAAGTAAAAACCCTGACATAATCTATATTTTTACCTACTGCGAGAGCCGTATTCGAAGGCAGTGTCCACGGTGTGGTAGTCCATGCCAGAAAATATACATTCCCCTCATTCACTCCATCAAAAAGAAATTCTGACCTGTCACTTTTTATGACTTTGAATTGAGCAACGATGGTTGTATCCTTTACATCCCTGTAACAACCTGGAAGATTTAGCTCGTGAGAACTCAATCCCGTTCCTGCTCCGGGACTGTAAGGCTGAATTGTAAATCCCTTATACAACAATCCCTTGCTGTACATCTGTCCGAGCAACCACCAGACTGATTCTATGTAATCATTTGTAAATGTGATATATGGTTTGTCAAGATCAACCCAGTAACCCATTTTCCGTGTTATATCATTCCACTGGTCTACATACTCCATCACAGTAACCCTGCATTTGTCATTGTATTCCTCTATGGAAATTGATTTTCCTATATCTTCTTTTGTGATACCGAGTTCTTCTTCTACTTTTAGTTCAACAGGAAGACCATGTGCATCCCAACCTCCTTTTCTTTCCACTTTTTTACCAGACATGGTCTGATACCGGCATACCATATCCTTGATAGCCCTGCCAAACACATGGTGAATACCTGGTTTACCGTTTGCTGAAGGTGGACCTTCGTAAAAAATAAACTGGTTTTCTTCAGGTCTTTCGGCAACACTTCTGTCAAATATTTTACCTTTCTCCCAAAAATCAAGGATATCTTTATCTATTTGATTGAAATCCAATGATTTAAACTCCTTATATTTCTTCATATAAAATATAGTTTTAAAATAATTTGCAAAGATAGTAAAATCAGCAAATATTATATGGTAGCAAACGAAATTAAAACTGTGTAATTTGAAAATAAAAAAAGAGGACACATAAAAGAATGCGTCCTCTGAAATTATGATATTATATTTCCAAATATCTACTTAAACTTATCTCCTGCTCGCATTTTTGCTGAATAATTCACTTTGAGCTGATTATATTTTCTCAACTCAAGTTTCACATCAGTAACAATACCCATGGTCATTCCTTTGTCGATCTTCAAGGAAGAAATTATTGCAGCTCTTTGATTTTCAGGTACTTTTAACTTGTGTTTTTCAAGAAATAGAGGGATTTCTCCCACACCTGCAAATTTATCTCCCAGTTGCAACTGGGGGCTGGTTCCTCTTTGTGCCTGATAATTCATATTAGGTACTCCAATATATATAAAATTAACCAAAGATTTCTTTTCAAGTTTGGTCAACTCTGTTGCTTCAGGAATACTGACAGTTACTTTCAATTCACTGCTTCTGAGAACTGTAACAGTCATAAAGAAGAATAAAAGCATAAAAATAATATCAGGCAGTGATGCGGTTGATATTGCAGGTGATGATTTTCCTCGTTTTTTTTCAAATGTAGCCATAATCTGCTTTTTTTATGTTATTTTTTTTCTTCTCCAAAACTTGTTGCTTCGGCCTCTGACAATACAAGAGGAATTTCATTCCTGATTTCTTCTTGCCTCGCTTCTGGCAGGTCTTCCAATTTCTTGCCATACTTTTTCATAGCGGCTTCATCCCTAAGTTCATTGTAAGCTGCCTTAAGTTCATTATAAACTGCGATATATTTGTCATAATGAGTGCCCCGGTCATTTTTTAATGAAATAATAGCCTTATTTGGAGCATCTGCCATCTTTGGGTCTTTGTTTGGATTGGCAATAAACTCTTTTGCTTTGCCTCTCAGACTATTGATATCCATTACATCGCCTCTTACGAGTAACTCGTCGTTGGCATTTACAAGAACTGTGAATAAATTTCTTTCATTGACCCTTATGTCCTCTGCTTGAACATCAGGGGACCATGGTGGTAGTTTGACCAGCAGCCCTTTATCCTGGTCCATTGTAGTTGTCACCAGAAAAAAGATAAGCAGCAAAAATGCTATATCGGCCATTGAGCCGGCATTTATTTCATTTGTAACCTTATCTTTACCACTCTTTTTAGCCATATCAATTTATTTTAACATACTAATAATTTCGCTGCCTGCAAAAGCAACTATCGATATTATAAACAGGGTAAACGTAGTCCATAAACCTGCTGAAATATGTTTTGATACTGTAGGTGTAAGACTATAAACCGGATCAGCCATCAATTCAGCCATTCTTCCTCCCTCGCTGGCATTTGCAGTTGAATAAAAAATAATATACAATAATACTATTACTGCAAAACTTAGCAGGAACTTGTATGAGTTTTTCAGATTTAAAACCAATCCAAAAGCCTCAAAAGCAAGCCATACTATCAATGCCAAAAAAGTTAAAAATATAGCTGCCCATAAAGTAAAATTGAAAAAATCAATTTTATCCTTCACGGGTACAAGATCTGTTCCGACATCCATACCTTTGGCCCCAAGACCCAAAGTAAAATCAATTACGAATTTTATGACAATAAGCAATGCAAAAAGCAGAGCTATGATATTGCCATACTTCATTAAAAATTTATAAACTGATGTCATGACTTTATTTTTTTAACTATTATTTAAATACTCCTCTTTCAATCAGCATGTCAAGGAATGTGATTGTTCCTTCTTCCATTTTAATTACAATTCCGTCAATTTTGGTAACTATATAGTTGTAAAATAACTGAAGAATAATAGCAACAATAAGACCAAACACTGTTGTTAAAAGAGCAACCTTGATACCACCGGCAACTACAGTTGGGGAGATATCACCAACTTGCTGGATCTTATCAAATGCCTGAATCATACCGATTACTGTTCCAAGGAACCCAAGCATCGGTGCAATAGCGATGAACAATGATATCCACACCAAACCTTTCTCAAGTAGTCCCATCTGAACTGAACCATAGGCAACTATTGATTTTTCTACAGCCTCAGGACCATATTTCGCATTTTTTAGTCCTTCAAAAATAACTGCTGCAGCTGGTCCGGGAGTAGCTTTACAAACTTCTTTTGCTCCTTCCAAATCACCTTCTGCCAATTTATCATCAACTTTCTTTAAAAGTTTATTTACGTTGACGGAGGCAAGATTTAAAGTAATAACTCTTTCAATACTGAGAGCAAGACCCAAAATCAATGAGATCAGAATTGTACTCATAAATCTCCAATCCCCTTCGATGAATTTTTCCTTTAACATCTGGAATGATGATCCATTATCAGCTGCCATCAAGTTAATAGCATTTACATAAGCTGTAATGATAAAAACCCCTAAAAATACAATTAATTTACGCATAATTTTACTGTTTTCTATTAATGAATATTTAAACGATTTAAATTGAAATATAAAAGTAATTATTAAATTTTATTCACAAACTATTTTTATAAAAAAAAAATTTTTTTTCAAAATTATTTTGCGGAGAGTAAGGGATTCGAACCCTTGATACCCTTTTGGAGTATACACACTTTCCAGGCGTGCGCCATAGACCAACTCGGCCAACTCTCCGTACCTATAATAATTCAAAACGCAAAAATTAAAAAAAATAAGTGCTTATCCTAATTTTTTTTATCTCTTTTGTTAAAAAAAATTAAATTTAAAATTATTCTATACGTATAAATCTGAAATTCCCGTTATTTCAGTATTGCCAAAAAATTTATTATTTACCGGTAGTGAAAGAAACTTTAGAATTGATAAGGTATCAAAAGCATTGTAATTACAAAATAGGATTGTGTTACAATGTTTAGCTTTATTGATACGTTAAGTCAAAAAAAATAAATTAATAATTTTACATGTATTACGATACCCATGCTCATCTTTATCTTGGTCACTTTGATAATGATATTGATGTTGTTATCAGAAACGCAAAAGAAGCACACATTGATAGAATATATCTTCCCAATATTGATTCTTCCACATTAGATCTGATGACAGCACTGGAATCAAAGGATAATGATTTATTTCGTTCTATGATTGGATTACATCCATGCTCAGTAAAGGAGGGTTTTGAAAATGAACTTATAATCCTTGAATCCCTCATTGAGAAATACAGATTTGCCGGAATAGGAGAAACAGGAACTGACCTTTATTGGGATAAAAGTTTCAGGGATGAACAAATTATAGCTTTTGAAACACACCTTGACTGGGGTCTTAAGTACGACCTGCCTGTGATAATTCATGCACGTGAATCGATGGATCTTACTATAGATATTGTAAGAAAAAAGCAAAATGGAAACTTGAAAGGTATTTTTCATTGTTTTTCAGGTACTTATGATGATGCATGCCAGGTAATTGATCTTGGATTTCTTATGGGAATAGGTGGTGTGATCACATACAAAAAAAATGACCTGGTTGAAATAATAGAAAAAATAGAACTTAAGCATTTTGTATTGGAGACAGATTCTCCCTATCTTCCACCCGTACCCCACAGGGGAAAGAGAAATGAAAGCTCGTATTTGACCTTCATTGCAAAAAAGATAGCTGAAATAAAAAATATGACAGAGGAAGAAATTGGTCAAATAACCAGTAGAAATGCAGATAGAATATTTTCTTTTTAGATGGTTGTATCCCAAATTTGCAAATTTATCAAAATTCTTTGAGTTGTACCCTGACTCACGCTTAGCGGGACAGGCTCTTAAGGGAATCCCATAGAATTTTAATTAACATTTGGTTACAAAAGTGCAACAGAGAGATAAGCCTTTTAGTTTGAAGTTCTATTTATTAGTTTGGAAATACAACTTATAAGTAACGGAATGCATCTTATAAATTGGATTTTATTTTGCTACTTATTATTTAATTAATACTTTTGCGTTATGTCAGGAATAAAATACATTTTAAGCGGAATTATACCCGGTCTGTTTTTATTTTCATGTTTTAGCAATGAAGGTACAGGTTTAAATAAACCACTTGCTATATCCAAAACCAATGATCTGGTTGTGGTGGCTAAAAAGGAACTACTTACCGGACCTACTAATGACACATTGAGCTATTATTTTGAATCACCGTTTCCCATCACACCAAATCCTGAACCTGTATTCAATATGCGATACTTTACTTATGACCAGATTGATGCAGAACCTCTAAGAAGACAGTTACGTACTTATCTGATACTTATTGACCTGTCAGACACAAGTTGCGGTGAATACAAAATGTTCAGAAATGATATAGGGGAGCAAAAATTTTCAGAGATGACCAAAACAGGTGTCAATCTTGTTTACGGAAGGGACAAATGGGCAAGAGATCAAATGATCATTTATCTGACAGGTAAAAATGTTGAGGATCTGAATAAAAATATTGCCACAAATTTTCCAAGGATTTCTGAAAAGATATATAGTCATGATGAAGTTCAGTTGCAGGCTGCAACATTTTATTCCGGGGAAAATGCTGATCTGCAGAACAAAGTGGCTGCCGACCTGGGTATTAATATGAAGATACCAAAGGAGTTTCTCCAGGCTCTTTTTAATAAAGAAGCTAAGTTATTGTGGCTGAGAAGAGATTCGAAAAAGTCAATCATCAATTTTATGGTTAATCGATTAGGCCCTGTTGAAATAAAGGACCCAAAAGCTTTTGCTGTCAGCAAGATCAATAGTCTCGGCAAATATGTATCTGCTTCAACAAGCGGTTCAGCACTGGTAGCGAATGACAAGGATTTGCCTGTACTTGAATTCAGGAAAAGTATCAATGATAATGAATCTGTCGAATTCAGAGGAATTTGGGAAATGACGGAAGATTTCATGGGTGGGCCATATGTAGCATACCTTATAAAAAACAAAAGTAATAATGACTATATTTTCTTTTTTGGGTTTACTTACGGACCAGGTGAAGATAAAAAAGAACATCTTCAGCAATTGATGGCTATTGCAAAGACAATTGGTTTCACTAAATAATAAAAAATGAAGATTGCAGTCAATGTGAGATATTTGTTGGCAGACAGGATGGAGGGAATTGCAAGATTCAATTATGAGACCCTAAGACGAGTTGTGAAAGATCATCCGGAAGATGAATTTTATTTTTTCTTTGACAGACCGTATAGTGAAAAATTCATTTTTGGGAGCAATGTAAGACCAATTGTTCTCTATCCTCCGACACGTCATCCTCTTCTTATTGCTTTTTGGCTGGAATTAAGGATAAAATCATGGCTAAAAAAGCTGAAGCCTGATATTTTTTTATCAGGTGACACATATATGCCCCTTAATCCGGGAGTAAGGTCAGCAATCGTAAGCCATGATCTTGCATTTTTGCATTTCCCTGAACATATGAAATTTTCTGACAGGTTGTATTATAATTATTTTTTTCCGAAATTTCACAGAAGAGCTGACAGGATCATTGCTGTCTCAGAATTTACAAAGAAGGATATTATAGAAAATTACAAAATAGAAGGATCAAAAATTGACATAGTTCACAATGCAGCTAATGGACATTTTTACCAAATTGATGATCAGACTAAAGCAAAAATTAAAGCAGAACTGACCGCAGGCAATCCTTATTTTGTGTATTTAGGCTCAATTCACCCCCGTAAAAATATTATTAATCTGATCAGAGGTTTTGAGATTTTCAAAGAAAAAACCAACAGCAACCATTATCTTGTTATCATAGGAAGACCTGCCTGGAAAACAGGTGAATATTTCAATGCTTTAAATAATTCTCCGGTCAGAAGTTCAATTATAACCAGGCAAATCAAAAGAGAGTCATTACCACAATATATAGGTAGTGCAGATGCATTGTTCTATGTTTCATTTTTTGAGGGATTCGGTATTCCTATCCTCGAAGGATTTGAAGCAGGAATACCAGTTGTGACCTCCAATACATCCTCTATGCCAGAGGTGGCAGGTGATGCTGCTCTGCTTGTAGATCCTGATTCTCCTGAAGCCATAGCAGGTGCAATGCAACGACTTGTAGAGGAACCAGGACTCAGCAAGTCATTGATCCAAAAAGGAAAAGAAAGACTTAATGCTTTTTGTTGGGACAAATCTGCTGAAAAAATATACAGTATTCTCAGAGAAATTGCTGAGAAATAATAGTGTATCAGCCTAACAGAATCACTCTATCACAGTTAATACCCTGTTTGCAATATGTTTTTCACTTCTGAAGTTTAAATAATATTGCCCTGACCTCAGATTTGCAGGCAATTTAAGTTTATTAATCTGACCTTCAATATTTTTCGATAATATCAGCTTGCCATTTTCATCAAATATTTTTACTTCATATTTTTCTCTCCCAGTTACTATATTTAGTTCATTACCTGATTTTACAGGATTTGGAAATACATTCAGAATAATTTCTTCAGTTTCTTTAACCGGTGTGGTGTTTTTGTTGATATTTATATTGTCGATATACAGATTATTACCCCAATGTCCATGATTTCTGAAAGCAATTATTAGTTCTGTCTCTTTTTCAAATTGAGGCAAATCGATAGTATCTGTTCTCCAATCAGTTTCTCCCGGTGAAAAAGCCTGATCCGTATTTTCGTGAGTAGCCAGTTCCTGTCCTCCTTTGTAGTAAAGTGAATTGAATGTTTTTCCACAATCTTCAGAAATGAGAATTTCCAGAGTATCAGTATAAGGATATCCATATTCAGCATAAGCTACATCCAATATAAGTTTACTTTCAGTTTTAGCTTTCAAAATAGATTTTACTCTAAGATCACTATAAGATCCTAAAGCATCATAATCAAAGTTTCTGAAAACTGCACTGAATTTGGAATTTCCCCATGCTCCCTTATCTGAAAATGTCCATGTACCACCATTTTCTCCTGCGAAATAATACCATCCAATAGGAATCGACCCTGTTTCAAACCCTTCACTAAGCTCAAATGTGGGTTTATAATACTCAACTTTCACAATTATAGAATCTCCGAAAATATTTCCATTTTTATCCGATAATTCCATTTTGACACCATGATTTCCTTCTGTAGTAAATAAAACTGCCGGATTTCTTTTTTCTGAATATGAAGGGGTACCATCTTCAAAGTACCATTTCCATTTGACACCTTCATGATTTACAACTGAATAATCATCAAAATAAAATGAATCAATTTCGCAGATGAAATTAGCTTCAAGCTTATCTGTCATAATCTGGGGAATAATAAAATGAGGTTCTTCTTCTAAAGGGGCTTCCCAAATTCCTTTACCATACGAAGCTATCCTGATTTTACTGTCCCTGTAAAATGGTCTGGCTATATTGGAATTAAAAAAATAAGGTAATCCCTCTGATACATTTTTCCAATCTGGCATTGTATCATTTCTGTAAAATACTGATTTATTTGTACAATAATAAATACCACCTTTTGTACCAGCAATATGTAAAATACTATGACATTCATGATCATCCAGAATAGAAGTACTTAGATTTTGCCAGGTATTACCACCATCTATTGTTTTATATATTTTTTCACCATTTCCTGAAGATGGATATGCCAGCCAAAGTTTGTTTTCATCAAGAGGATCAATCGTAATCAGCATTCTATGTGCATAGCCTGGAGGTATAGTTGTATTTGTCCATATTTTACCTCCATCAATGGTTTTGTATAATATACCATTCGAACCATCATTCATCTGTTGTGTACAGTAAATGACATCAGGATTTTTTCTGCTGAATTCTATATAATTTATTCTGTCAAATACGTTTTTACCAAAATCCTGAACCAGTACAAAATTACTTCCTCCATCAGTTGTTTTCCAAATTTTATTTTCATTTCCAATGTATGCAATATTGTAGCAAGAATAATCAAATTCCATTTCACTACTCGAAGCTGACCAATAACTTTCATTTGGAGACTTTCCGAAACTGAATGAAGAAACAGGATCAAAGATATTTAAAGGAATAATTTTCCCTCCAATATCCGAAAAATAAGCTTTTCTGGAGTTTCCCGGATTTATATAGCCCGTTGGAGCCTCTCCTCCTCCAAGTGCAAGAAATTCACCTGCATTATATTTTTCATAGTTTGCCAGATTACCATTATGATATAAGCCACCAACCAGAACATCCTCATTCCAACCGCTGCCGAACCCCCAATAATCAGAACCATGAATGCCTTTCATAACAAATTCAGGTTGCTCAACAAAGAAATCAGTTGAATAATAAATGCCACCATCAGTAGTCACCCAATATTCATTACCATTAGCTCTCATATCCTGAACATCCACATGCATTCTGAGTGGACCCCCTCTATAGCCTGCATGAGGCTTCCATGTAAGTCCTCCGTCAAGTGATTTCCAAAGATTCAATCCACCTATAAGTATATGATTTTCATCAGTATTGCTAACCATAAGTGCACAATTGTAAAATCCCTGATGATAATCCCATCCGGGCCAGCCTATTGCCAGATTTGGGTGGTCATCAGAATACGGACCACCAGGAGTACCTGTAACACATTCCCATTTGAGTCCTGTATCTTTGCTCCTGTACAATCCTATATAACCCAGGTCACCTGCCTTGGCTTCCCCAATAAGGTAAACGTAAACAACCGAAGGGTTTGCTTCTGTAACAGCTATTCTTGCTCCACCATCATATCGTGCTTCATCAGTGGAATCATACCAGCCGTTGTCCTGTTTCGTCCAGGTTAGGCCAGCATTATCTGAGCTGAAAAATTCACATATTTCTCTTGCAGGATTGTTTTTTACCAAATACATTTTCACTGGATCCTGAGGATGGCACTTTATATCATATGTCTTCTCAGGATAAAGGTTTGTCCAGCTGACCCCGCTGTCCTCTGAAATAAAAAGTCCATCATCAGTACAAGCAAAAACACGGTTTATTACCGAGGGGTGAGCCAGTATCTCGGCAATATTTTTATAATTTAATGGCAGTACGTTATCCCATGTATGCCCGGAATCAGATGACCTGAATATGCCAAGGCCACCTCCTGCCAGGACTATGCTGTCATTATTTGAGATAGTCTCAACTGCATTTACACCTCCTCCAAAATCCTGCTTCAAAGAAACATTTATCCATGTTTTGCCTTTATCTGTTGATCTATACACTTCCCCGGGTTCTGTTCCGCAATACATTATATCTGAGTTCTCAGAAGATTGATCGACGCTGTAAACATTGGTTTGTTCATGACCGGGAGATCCTTCACTGTTAAAAACCTGAACCGGCCCAAGCAAAGTCCACTTTGGTTCTCTGTTATTGACTTTACTCATGTCTGAAATTTGATTTTTTGATTCCTTAAACCTTGTTGTCAAATCAGGCATGTGTATCATACCATTTAAATCAATAAAGGGTTCATTAAGTTTTTTCCATCTTTTATAATATTGTGTGTTATAGTTTTTTATAAACTGATGATTTGAATAGTATTCATTGTAAAGTTTAACTACCTTGTGAAAATCAGGATTTTCTGAATACATCTCTTTTGCCCATCCGGGGGATTTTGATATTTCATAATCCGAGGGTTTGTACATATACTGTGCTGAAATATGAATTGCTGTTAATGACAGGATTAATAAAAGTAAAAATCTATTGTAGATGCTCATAATTAATATTTTGTGTAAAATTATGATTTTTTTAGTAAGGCAAGTTTAAAACTCCTGGAAAAATTGGAATTTTCACATCAATCGAATTTTCTAGCTTTCTATCAATCCAAGCTTATATTTTGTGGGTGTGTCCCAAAATTACATTTCAATTAAAATTCTTTGGGTTTTGCCCCAGCCCTAAAGGGAGACCCCAAAGAATTTTCATTTCATAAAGATAACCGGATATGTAAAAATGGGATACACCCTATTTTTTTGAGGTTTCTAAAAACAAATTGTTCTTTATTTATATACTTTAGCAAGAGGTCTGGAGACCTTTGCTAAATGAAAGAGCTCCTGATAAAGCTGTTTAACCTTTTATCAGGGGATTTTTTTAGTGGTGCAACTTGTTATACACACGATTCCTTGTTTACAAAGAAATTATATTATCTTTTTGATGATTTTAAAATATTTAAAAGGCGGATATCTCAATGGTAAATCTATCCAGGCTGGTGTTTTTACAACAGATCTCGAGTTGCTGAAAGCCATAAAACTGTATTTCCCGTGGTATTTTCCCATTCCACTGTTTCCAACACCACCAAAAGGTATATTATGGTTCGCAACATGCATAATAGTATCATTTATACATGCACCTCCAGAGCTGGTCATTTTTATTACTTCCGCTGCTTTTTTATCTGAACCAAAATAATATAGTGCCAACGGTTTTTCATTATTGTTGATATATTCCAGTGCCTGATCAAGCTTATTGAAAGAGATAACCGGCAAAATGGGACCAAAAATCTCCTGCTTCATTATTTCATCTTCAGTAGAGATATTTTCAATAATTGTAGGGGAAATATATTTTTCTTCCCTGTTAACAATTCCTCCATATTTTATTGTACCTTTTTTCAGCAATTCTGATAACCTGTCAAAAGCCTGTAGATTGACAATCCTTGGGAAAAAGGGACTTGTTTCAAAGTTATTGCCATACATTTTTTCAAAATTCATAGCAATTTTATTGACCAGTTCATCTTTAATCTCCTCATGCACTAATAGATAATCCGGTGCAATACACGTCTGACCTGAGTTAATTGTTTTGCCCCAGGCAATCCTTTTAGCAGCAACATTGATATTGGCTGATTTGTCAACTATACAGGGGCTTTTACCACCAAGCTCAAGAACAGCCGGAGTAAGATGTTCAGATGCAGCTCTCATCACTACCTTACCAACACCCGGACTGCCGGTATAGAAAATAAAATCAAAACGCTCTTTCAGGAGCATTTCATTTACTTTTCTTCCTCCCTGGACCATTGCTATAAAATCAGGTTTGAAAGTATCAGAAATAAGCTCTTCCATAACCATGGCTACTGTAGGTGTATATGGAGACGGTTTTAATACTGCTGTACAACCTGCTGAAATAGCACCTACAAGTGGGTTCATAAGCAATTGAAAGGGATAATTCCAGGGAGCAATTATGAGTGATACACCTAAAGGTTCATATATAATCTGACTTGATGAAGGAAATAACACAAAAGGAGTTGCTATCCTATCAGGTTTTGACCAGTATTTGAGGTTTTGTAAATGATTTTTAATTTCGCTTAAAACAATATTTATTTCTGTCAGGTAAGCTTCCTCATAGGATTTCCTCAGGTCTGTCCATAAAGCTTCTGCTATTTTTTTTTCATATTTGAGAATGGCTGAATGGAATTTCTTCAGATTCTGAATCCTGAATTCTAAATCTTTAGTATTATTGGAGGCAAAAAAGCTTCGTTGACTGAGTAAAATATTCCTGATCAGATCTATCGATGAATCTTCCATAGTTTACAATTCAATATCAATTAAAAAAATAAATGTTTTTCAAAATTACATCAATAAATTGAATAAAGTATAAAACTGAAAATAAATGCAATAATCTGAAATGAATAAAAACAAAAGACTATTTCAAACCACCAATTTGTATCACAAATGTTTCTCTGCATGATATGAGGATCTGACCAGTGGACCACTTTCGACATATTCAAAACCTTTTTGAAGCCCAATTTCTTTATATTTAGCAAAGATGTCAGGATGAACAAATTCCTGAACCGGATAATGAGATTTTGTAGGCTGAAGATATTGACCAACAGTAAGAATCTGGCATCCCGTCTCAAGCAGATCATCCATAAGTGTAAAAACCTGGTCCTGAGTTTCTCCTAATCCCACCATAATACCAGATTTGGTTTTTTTTCCAAAAGATCGTATTCTGCGAAGCTGCTCAAGGCTCAATAAATAATTTGACTGTGGTTGTATTGTTCTAAAAAGTTCTTTGACGGTTTCGAGATTGTGAGATACTATTTCCTGACCGGCACTAATCATAGTGATCATAGCATCCCAATCACCGCGGGTTTCTGGAATCAGCGTTTCAATTGTGGTAAATGGATTTAATCTTTTTATTTCTTTGACAGTAGCATGCCAGATTGATGCACCTTTATCTTTCAGTTCGTCCCGATTTACAGATGTGATCACAGCATGTTTGACTCCCATAAGTTTCACTGCTTCAGCTACTCTGGCAGGTTCTTCGGTATCGTATTCAGTAGGTTTACCTGTTTGTACTGCACAAAAACGGCATCCACGGGTACATATATTTCCGAGTATCATAAAAGTAGCAGTACCTGCCGACCAGCATTCTCCCATATTTGGGCAGGAACCGCTTTGGCAGATGGTATGCAGCTTATAATGATCGACGGTATGTTTGACATGGGTAAACTTAGCACCCGTATGCAATTTTACCTTTAACCACTCAGGTTTTCTTTCTCTTTTTGTAATCTCAACTATGTCCATATCTTTAAGATCTGGTTTTTTATTATCTCTCATCATTTAATTCATACTTAACAAATATATAATAAAATGGTTGTTTTTAAACCTGATAGCTTATGGAAACCATCAAGATTTGAAAAAATAATGATAAAATATTGGACAAATGAAGAAAAATTCAAACTTTCTATAAAATTTTTAATATTTTTTAGATTATTCTTCCTTTTTAATCGTCAATGTATTATAAATCAACAAATAATATGATTTTTTCACTTAATAATTAATAAATTATATTTTTAGTTATGAAAACACTTAAATTTACTTTCGCAGCCATATTTATTTGTGCAAATATCATTATTTTTTACGGTCAGACAAGCATTAAAATATCAGGAATTATTGACTCAGATACTGTTTGGGATGCTGATACAATCAAGGTTATAGGCGATGTAATTATTAACCCCGATATCAGATTGACAATATTGCCAGGGACTTACGTTGAATTTCAAGATTATTACGGAATTACTTGTTCTGATGGCATAATTGATGCTGCTGGAACAAATGAAAAAAAGATTACATTTACAATCAAAGATACACTTGGTTTTTACGGTGAACCAAAAAGCAATAAGGGTGGCTGGAAAGGTATAAAAATTATTGGCAAATATCAGGATGTGAATACTTCAAAATTTCAGTATTGCGATTTTAAATATGGAAAAAAATTTGATCCACAATGTAATTATCAAACTAATGGTGGTGCTTTGTTTGTTACAGATTATAATACAATAATTGTGGAAAACTGCAATTTTATTTCCAATTCTGTTTCATGTCCTGCAGCAAATGATTCACAGTCAAAAGGTGGGGCAATATATTGCATATTAGTCAATAATCTCATTGTCAGAAATTCATATTTCGATCATAATTATTCTCTTACCTATGGAGGAGCCATAAGTCTGGGTATTAAATGCAAAGCACTGATTGAGGGCAATACTTTTATTTATAATAAAGCATATGGGTTGGTAAATGGCACTGATTTTGAATTTTATCATGGAGTAGGTGGGGCAATTGCCTCAAGTGATGAAAATTATGACAGCCCTGTCATCAGAAATAATTATTTTTATAATAATTTTTCCAGCAATGGAATAGTTTATACAAGCAATAGAGAATCACAGATATATAACAATGTGATTTGTAATAATGTAGGAAATGCAATTATTGATGGTCATCAGTTATCAAAATCCAGGATATATAACAATACTATCGCGAATAATAAAACTAATAATGGTGGCATCAATATCTTTTCTTCTGCGTCCATATATAATAATATCGTTTGGAATAATAAATCTGAAAATAGCAACAATCAAGACGATATAGAAATAAGTTCATTCTTTTCATCGAATCCTGTATTACTTAACAATTGTACCCAAAAGGGAAGTGGTGGAGTGAGTGGAATACAAACTGATCCTCAATTCAATAATCCTTCCAAAATTATTGGAATAGATCCTATGGCATCAGACTATGACTGGAGCCTTAATGCTGAAACTTCTCCTTGTATAAACGCAGGAATATCAGATACTTCAGGATTCTTTATTCCCAAAAACGATATTAGAAATAATCCAAGAATTTTTGGGAATGCTATAGATTTAGGAGCAATAGAAAGTCAAATTACACTTCACTCAATTGAAAACCCAAATGATTTAGAAGTAAAAATATTTCCAAATCCTGGATCTGAAATTTTGAATATCTATTCAGAAAATTTAAAAAATAAAGTAATTGAAATATATAATGTTGCGGGCCACAGAATGCTTGAATTTTTTGCTATTTCTAAGCAGAATTCAATAATTACAGATTTTCTTACAACAGGTATATATATTATAAAAATTATCTCTAATGATTCTATCAGGATGTATAAGTGGGTGAAAACAGGGTTTTAAACCTTTATGTTTTGGAAACCAATAAGGTTTGAGGGGAAAGCTCTCTAATTCCACCGCTTTCCAAAATGCACATTCACGAAGACATTTATAAAAATGCTGCTGTTTTTATATTTATCAGTTTCAACCATCAATGGGACTTTTTTCATAAATGCATCGATCATTATACCTGTTTCAAATGCATAGACGGTTTTTTCATAAGCTTTAATTCCATAATGCACTGAGGCATTAAGGTGCATTCCTGGAATTAATTTTGATTCTCCAATGCCAGTAAAAAAGGGTGCTTTATCATAAATAAGGTTTTCATTTAGAAATTCATCCCTGTTTGTTTCATCATATTTCCTAAGAACCAAAACTGCCTGATTTTCCGAATCTGTACTTTTTATCCACAAATAATATGGTTTAAGAATTCCAAGGGTCAGGCCACCTTCAACCGAGTAACCAATAGCAAGTCCTTTTTTTGAGTCTTTTTCTGATAAATAGATCCTTGTGCCCTTACCTCCTCTCACGGGGAAAAAATAATTGGCTTTACCGTAGGTATACGAATTATATATATTGAGGCTGGTAGATATAAGATTGCCTCTTTTTTCTTTATGGGTTTTCAGGTAGCCCAGGTCAAAATGGAAATAATTAGTTTTATAATATGTGGATAATTTTCCCTTGTTGTAACCAATTGCCATACCCATTGTGTGCAATTTTAACTCAACAGAATACTCATTTTTATAAATAATGCCTTTTAATTCTTTAGAAACTCCCTGAGGATCAATAACAACCTGAGCCAGAACCAGGAAGGGAGTAAAAAGCAATATAAAAGGCAATATCTTTTTCATAGATTACAGATCATCATTGGCATACTTAAACATCAGTGCTGTTACTACCTGCCCGGTCCTGCGTAAAGTATTAACATCAATTATATTGATATTGTCATTGTGTGTATGATGATATGCTCCGAACCCTCCGTCATTTCCTGATAAATTGATTATATTAACCATGGGAATTCCGGCATCCCTGTTTACATAAAGGTGGTCATCATTGACACTGCCACGTTCGATGTCTGCAAAGAGGTCTCCGTAGCCCATATTTGCTGCAAGTCTCCATATCTTTGCCTGCAGGTCGGATGCGTACATTTTTGAAATATATTCTTTGGTGTACATAGCACCCTTTGCTCCTACCAGGTCAAGCAATACACCAAAATCAGCTTTGTAGCCATTGCTTTTAGCATTTTTTGACCAGTACTGCGAACCAAGACACCAACTTTCATCGCTGGTCTCATTGCCATTGTCTTCAGCGTCGAACAAAACAAAATCGACACTCATGTCAACAGGATTTTCTTTTAAAATCCTTGCCAGTTCGAAAATAATGCCTACACCGCTTGCTCCGTCATCGGCACCATCTATGGGAAGGTTTTTCTTTTTAGGGTCGGGATCTTTTTCAGCTATCTTCCGGCTGTCGTAGTGAGCAGCAATGATTATTTTTTTACTTTTACCCGGATTGAAACTGGCTATAATATTTGAACATTTAGCACTGAATCCAAGAACAAAATCAGCGTCAAATTTTTGCTCTTCAACTTCAGCACCATATGATCTGAATTTATCAATAAACCACTTTTGTGCCTTTTTGTGAGCCTCAGTGCCGGGTACCCTCGGACCAAAATCTACCTGCTTCTTAACAAACACAAATGCAGAGTCACCATTGAATGCAGGAATTGTGTATTGTTTTACCTGTTTATCCCTGTCGCCTGAACCATGATCCTCTTTTTTATCATTTTTACATGATGTGATCAGGATAGCAATACTCATGGTCATAATCGCGTTAAAAAAAAATTTTGTCATAATAAATTTGTTTTCCAGTTATATTTTTGTCCAGCTTGTTCCTTCCTTCGAGTCTTTCAATTGAATTCCGATTTCAAGCAATTTATCCCTGATGATATCGGATGTTGCCCAGTCTTTTTTGTTTCTTGCTTCCATACGGATGGAGATAAGTATTTCAATTAAGCCGTTAAACTGATTATTATCTTCTCCTGTGTTTTCATCCCGGAATCCAAAAATATCATAAATAAAAGTCAAAAAAGTTGATTTCATTTTTTCAAAAGTATCAGCATAGACCTCATTTAAAGATATATGTTTATCTTTGATTTTGTTAATATAATTGACAATTTCAAAAGCATCAGCAATAGCCTTTGGAGTATTGAAATCATCATTCATATCATCGATCATGGAATCAAGGATATCATTTATTGGTTTGTCGTGAATTCCCGGATCAGAGTTATCTGAATGCTCCATTTTCCTTAAATCAGCTGCTGCTTCCATAAGTTTCTTAAAACCTTTCTCAGCACCCTGCATTGCCATGTCAGTGAGATCAAGTGTGCTTCTGTAATGCGATTGAAGCATGAAAAACCGTATGGCCATAGGGCTGTACCCCTTACTCACGTGCTGGCTTTCACCGGTAAACAATTCATATGGAGATATAGTATTGCCATCGCTTTTTGACATTTTCTTACCATTCATCAAAAGCATATTTGAGTGCAACCAATATCTGACAGGCTCAACTCCTCTGGCTCCAACATTCTGTGCTATTTCATTTTCGTGATGTGGAAATTTCAGATCATTTCCTCCTCCATGTATATCAAATGTCTCTCCAAGATATTTTGTACTCATAACAGAGCACTCAAGATGCCAGCCTGGAAAACCAACAGACCATGGAGAATTCCATTTCATGATGTGTTCGTTGTTGGCCTTCATCCAAATCGCAAAGTCAGAAGGATGATTTTTTTCATCCTGATTTTTAAGGTCATCACGGGTATCAGAAAACAATTCATCTATCTTTCTTCCCGATAAATTACCGTAATTTTTGTATTTGTCATTGTATTTCAGTGTATCGAAATAGACAGATCCATTTCTTTCATAAGCAAATCCATTATCAACGATCTCCTGTACCATTTCAATCTGCTCGATGAGATGTCCTGTAGCTCTTGGTTCCACATTCGGACTTAGATTATTGAATATATTCATCATTTCATGAAACATATTTGAATATTTCTGTACAAGTTCCATTGGTTCGAGCTGTTCCAGCCTGGCTCTTTTCAAAATCTTATCTTCATCAGTATCATCAGTCAGATGACCCACATCAGTAATATTCCTGACATACCGCACCTTAAATCCCAAAAACTTTAGATACCTGTAAATTACATCGAAACTAACAAAAGTCCTGACATTTCCAAGGTGTACCTCATTATAGACGGTTGGCCCGCAAACATACATTCCAACGTGTCCTGGATTAATGGGTTCAAAAACTTCCTTTGCTTTGGTTTTACTGTTATAAATTGTCAATTTATTGTTCATTCATTATTACTTTGCTTAAAAAATAGCTTTCCTTTTACTAAATTTTTTTGTATTTATTTAGGTTAAAAACACTTTTGATTATTTATTATAAACCACTATCACGATATATCGGGACACTAAGTTCATCACTAAGAAACAAAAAGGAGAAATATTAAATATCAATACTTTGTGTGCCTTGGTGAAATTCCTTTGTTTCCTTTGTGGTTTAAAAAATATTTGAATATCAATCTCAATTTCAACTTAAATAGCTACATTTTTTTAGAATATGTTTTTTTTTATAAAAATAAGATAAAATGTAAAAACCTCTCCTAAAATTGTCCATATATTATTTAAACGCACAAAAATAAGATAAGTTGGAGGTACTTACAATTTATTATAATGGAAAAAACTCAACTATGAAATAAATTTACTTGTGAAAATATTTTTTGAATTTTATATTAAAATGGACAATGCGTTTTATGAGTAACAACTTGTTAGTAACATTTTGTTAGTTGCAAACAACCTTTTATAAAAAAATTAATTACATCATTTTATTCGTGTGCATACATTGTTATTATATTGACAAATATGGTTTTTGACAAATATGGTTTTAATATTAAAAAAAAACAGGCTGAAATGCGATCATAACAGCCTGTTTTTGTCTTATAAAATATCTTCATTCAATAAATTAATGCCCTGCAGCTCCTATATCATTGGTATCAATTCCCTGTTTTTTTAGAATATCTTTCACCAGGAAAGCAAATAAAGCAAGATATATAAATCCGATCACCGGTACCCAATATGAAATATTGATATCAAACATATCTGCAATTTTTCCCTGAAGAGGAGGAAGAAATGCGCCGCCAAGTATCATCATTATCAGATAAGCTGATCCCTGGGATGTATATTTGCCCAGACCCTGGGTCGAAAGTGAAAAAATACATGGCCACATGACAGAACAGAAAAGTCCTCCACTTACAAAGGCAAAAACTGCTACTTTACCTGTGGTGTACATTCCAATCAGCATTGCCAAAGCTCCGAGAATACCAAATATCAATAATGTTTTGGCAGGTTTTTCCTGTCCTAAGTAAAATCCGGCAATCTGAATGATTATAACCAGTGCATAAGGTAAAATAGGATAAATATGCTCAACAGGAAATTTATTATCGACAGAAATTCCACCAATGATATTTGCAAGCAGGACAACCAGAAAAGCAATATACGGAACAATTATAAAAGCAAGTTTTTTCGCTTTTGATCCGAGGTTGAATACTGATATGGCTCCGGCCCATCTTCCTATCATGAGGCTACCCCAGTAAAGAGAAACAAGCATCGGTGTCATTTCAGCCCAGTGTCCCCTGACAGCCTGTGACCTCAGCATTTCGTTGAATTCCTGATATGAAATCTGTGGGTTTGAAACCAGGAATGCTGTAAAATCAAGGTGTTTAAGATATTCGCCCAGATTGCTTTGAATTGTCACTTCTGTGCCAACATATACAAAAATTCCTATCATGCCCAAAACCAATTGGGGGTATTTGAAAGCACCCCATCCGGCAGGATTTTTTTTCGCATCAAAATTGGCAAATAATAAACCAAAAACCAGGGCCATAATACCAATTATCAATAAATAAAGACTTTGATTGCTTTGATGATCTATATTTGTTCCTGTATATTTGGCGAATATCATTGCAATCACTATTACAAGTATCAGAGTGATCACTGTCATCAGAACTGTGGCTTTGTTTTCATTTTCTATGGTAGCATCAAGTTTTGCATCAGGCAGTTTTTTAGAAAACTTAAACATTAATCCCGCAAATAAAAATGCAAGTCCAATTATAATGTACAATTTTTCGACTGTCGAAAGGCTTAATTGCCTGATCAAGCTTTCATCCAGTCTTGTAGTACCCAAAAGTGCAAGAGCAAAAATTACAGGGCCGATTGTAGTCCCAAATGAATTTATTCCCCCAGCAAGATTTAATCTGTGAGCTCCGGTTTTTTCATCTCCGAGTGAAATAGCAAAGGGTTGAGCAGCTGTTTGTTGTAATGAAAACCCTAAAGCAATAACAAATAAAGCACCAAGTATAAATGCAAAACTATTTGAAGCAAGAGCAGGAAACATAAGAAATGCACCTACAACTGACAACATTAGTCCATAAACGATACCATTTTTAAAGCCCCATGCATTTAAAATGTCTTTTTTTCCTATTACTGAAAACAGGAAAAGTAAAAATGCCCCTATATAATAAGCAAAATAAAATGCAGAATCAATCAGCTGGCTTTGAAATTGAGTCAGCTCAAACTTTGATTTACAGAAAGGGATGAATACTCCATTGGATGCTGCTATAAATCCCCAGAAGAAAAATACTCCAATAAGAGTATATAATGCGGAATAATTGGTTGGTTTATTTGTTTCCATGATAAAATATATGTAATAATTTTAATAACAAAAAAAGTAGATGGTAAAATTAAAAAGTTATCTGACAGGTAGTGATATAATTATATCATTATTTACCTGCACATTGAAAAATTGTCATTTTGGAATAAAAATGATTGCGCAACCACCACCCGGAGCTAAATTGAGGCTAATAGTTGAGTCAGCTATCAATTCAATTTGCCTGATTTCATAATTTATTGGATCTGATTGCCAATGAGCATTTTTTCCATCCTGATAAATGGTGACAATATAATTTTTATCTTTATCCAGAAAGTCAAGTTTAATATTGGTTTTCCGCGAGTTTTCATCGGTAATAGCTCCAAGAAACCACCTCTCTCCGTTTTTTTCTTTTCTGGCTACTGTGATATAATCTCCGGGTTCAGCTTCCAGGTATATGCTTTTTTGCCAGTCAAGAGCCACATCTTTAATAAACTGAAATGCGTCGGGATACTTTTCGTAATTTTGCGGAAGGTCAGCTGCCATTTGCAATGGTGAATACATTGTAAGATAAAGGGCCAGTTGTTTGGCAAGAGTGGTATGAACCTGTTCTTTTTTTGTACTATTGTACACATTCATTTTGATTTCGAAAATACCTGGAGTATAATCCATTGGGCCTCCCAAAAGTCTTGTGAATGGTAAAATAGTTTCATGCATAGGTGGATTTCCGATGCTCCAGGCATTGAATTCATTGCCTCTGGCAGCTTCGGCAGCAATGTAATTGGGGTATGTACGGTGAAAACCCGTTGGCCGGCTGCTTTCATGTGAATTGACCATTATTTTATATTCTGCAGCCCTTCGAGCAACGTAATGGTAATGATTTACCATACTCTGACCGTCATGGAATTCACCTCTTGGTATTATCCGACCAACATAGCCTGTTTTTACTGCAGGATAATCATATTTTTGCATCAGATCGAATGCACGGTCCAGATGCCGCTCATAGTTTCCTACAGAACCCGATGTCTCATGATGCATGATCATTTTTACATCTTTTTCGCGGGCATACCTGTTTACTTCCTCCAAATCAAAATCAGGATATGGTGTGAGAAAATCAAAGACATCGTCTTTCCAGTTTCCATACCAGTCTTCCCAACCTGAGTTCCATCCTTCGATCAATACACCATCAAAGCCGTATTTTGAGGCAAAATCTATATATCTTTTGGCATTTTCGGTGGTAGCACCATGTCTGCCATGTGGTTTAAATACAGGATTATTCTCACCACTCTGAGTTCCTGCATAATCCCATGATGACATTCCGACATGCATTTCCCACCATATCCCTAAGTACTTCATTGGTTTTATAAACGATACATCCTCTATTTTACATGGTTCGTTGAGATTAAGTATCATATTTGATGAAAGGATATCCCGTGCATCATCGGAGATCATAATAGTCCTCCAGGGTGTTTTGCCGGGAGTGCGGAGATATGCTTTATTGCCCACTGCATCCGGAACAAGATTTGATTTTAAGCTGAAGTTTTTTATATCAACATCAAGATGCATTACCGGATAATTATCGACTGCAGCTTCAAATATATTAATATAATGACCATTCATAGTTTTCATCATAAGAGGGGATTGAACCCTGTAATTGGATTTTATGGATTTCAGACTGATTCCGTTGTCCAGATTGAGTTTATGAATATCAATTTCAGAGAGTTTAGATTCATTATATACATATTCCTGGCTGTCATAATCTCCAGGTATCCAAAATACCTTGTGATCACCAGTCAGCCTGAACTCAGTTTTTTCATCTGAAATAATAAAATACTCAACTGATTTATCAAATGGAAATTCATATCTGAAAGCCACTCCCTCATTAAATACCCTGAAAACTATATTCATTTTCTTTGATGTAATCTTATGTTTCAGGGAAAAACTTGCCTGATTGCAATGGTTTTCAATGACTGACTGTTCACCGAGTACCGGTGACCACGATTCCATTATTTTTGTTTTTTCAATAGTGACTATTTCAAAATCAGATGCAAGAGGTTCTTTGTCTTTCATATGAATGCCCATTCTACTGGGTTTAATGATCTGACTTCCCTTGAAGAGGACTGAATAAATGGGAGTTCCATTATTATCAAGTTCAAATAATAGCTCAGTATTTCCATTTGGAGATTTAATACCCTGAGCTAATGTATTTAAATTATAAATAATTAAAATTAAAAAAATAGGATAGATTTTCATGACAATAATTTTTTTAAATCAAGTATTATTATTCCTGTCAGAATCAGTATTAATGCAAAATCAAAAAGAAATACAAAACTAAAAAAGAAGTGAAATATTTATTGAGATATTTCAAAGCATTTGACCAAAAAACACTTTTTTCAAGAAAAATCCAATATAAAAATTACAATACTGACAAGAAATTATTAACATGACCAAAAATTCCGTTGATATTTGGGTAGGTGGCAATATATATTGTGTAAGCTTTTATACTACATAATAACTTCTATCACATTTTTTCCCATCTTAAACACTGAGATAAATTCATCCATTTTTATCACAGCTCCACCTTGTCTGTATTTCTGATACTCTATTTCAAATCTGAATGGTTTATCATTTATTAAAATGGAATCGGGGCTGTGTGTTCTGTTTTTAACCTGGAATTTGAATTCGAGTTCATAGCCTTTGAAATTGTATGTTGCTGTCAATCCATCCATGGAAAAAGGAATAACAGGGTCCAAAATAATAAAATCCTTTTCGGGCCTGAAACCGAGCAAACGATTTATAATAAGGCTTAAGAAAATACCCGGCCCACTGGAATAAACTCTCCATCCGGCTTTTACACCTCTTTTACCTGTTATTATTTCACCATATTTTTCATCGGCCTCATAACGGGATTCAAAAATAGCATCTGAACTCGTGTAGTAACAGTTTGATTGCCTGACATCGCTGTTTGGTACAATTTCATTATAATCAACGGGTATAGCCTGACGCAGGGCCCGGATGAATTCGTCTGCATTGCCAAGTATTGCCTGCGATTCTGCATAACGGATGTGTTCATGGATGTACATTAACCCGATCTCCCTGCCGAAATAGGTGCTGCTCTCTGCCCTCTGAAATATTTCCTGAATGCCTCCCTTGTATTTCAATGGTTTATCCATTAGTCTTGCACCATCAGGTCCATTCAGATTTGCATTGATCACAGCCTGGTGAGATGTTGCCTGGTCTGCTGTGAAAATACCACTAATTATTCCTCTGTCCATTGGAAGTAAACTGTAGCTTATTCCCGTTTTCTTATCAGAAGGATGAAGCAATACATCAATTTTGCCATCTTTAATTAGCAGTCCATATCCTGCTACAACACCGTCTTTTACAAGATATTTGTTAAAATCAGATTTGATGTTTTCACATATTTTCTCCAGTTCATTTGCTTTGTCATATTCTTCTGACAAAGAATAAACATTTTTATATTGATCAAATGCCTGATAATTCATTTCTATAGTCCAGCTCGATATCAGCCTTGATGCGAGATCCCTGCTAACGGGTTGAAGTGAATCATTCCAGTCACCACCTCCAAATGGAACAAAATGGGTGCCCGGTAAATATGACCCTATTATCATTTTTATTAATCTGTCAATATGTTCTGATACCGTAAATTCATCATGTCTGTTTCCATAATAAGGTGTTTTTTTATACAATATATCGATATCTCCTGTTGTATTTATATATTTAGCCAGTGCTATTATAACCCAATAATAAACATCACCATGGCAGTCTCCAGCCCTTATATGACTGAATGAATCGAACATCCACCACTGAGGCCAGTCTCCTTCAGGATTTTGATTTGAAAAAATAGTAAGCAAAACTTTTTTCGCTTCAGCAAATTTACCTGTGTTTATCAGCAATTCGATTGGTCCCTGTGATACATCGCGTGTTCCCCATGCAGCACCGCTAAACTGTTCAAGGCCATAAGGTGTCAGGTAGTGGGTCAGGGCATTGAATCCGTACCAGGGTAGTATCTGATCAATAGCAGATGCATCTTTATTGCCGGTCAATGTAAGGCCGCAGGAAAGGTCTTTCCATAGTTTAATTGCTTCCTGATTGTTGATTGCAAATTGAGAATCAGCAGCTAAATTGGTTTTTTGAATGATTTTTCCAAAAATATCTCCTGCGAAACTCATGAAGAATTCGGTGCAAGGAAGAGTTTCTATTACAAAAAGTTGTTTATCAGATTCACCGGATTTGAATAGCTGATTATTTACAGACGCATTGAAACCGGTATTTTCGTTTTGTATTGTTATTTTGAAATTACTTTCAGGAAATTTCTTTGCAACCATAGAGCTCTCATCAGGTACTGCTTTAAAATCATTTTCTGAATTGCCCTTTATAATTTTCCAACTGTTCAGCTTGTCAAAATCATGTGTAATTATCAACTTTAAAGCATCACCCTTGATAGTTTTGTAATTAAAATAAATTTCAGGTGATGAAATACTTGTCCAGGTTCGGAATTGAAGAATATGATCCTCAAATTTATATATCCATCTGCAATGATTCAAACCCATTTCGAATGCTGACGGAATTCCAAGCAGATAATATTTTCCTTCTGATTCGATAAAAACACGCTGTCCTGATTCTGTATTGAGGTTGAACTGACTTGTATTTACCGATAATAATACGTTGAAATTGGTATTGCCCTGTGAAATATGAGAATTAAAAACCCCTGTTGCAAAACATGTTGTTGACATGACAGATTCATCGGGACTGAATCCTAAATTTGCCTGAATTATATGTCCATGAGGTCTGTCAACCAGTGTTTCTTTAGCTTTTAATACAACATGATTTCCATCATTTTTAAAAAAAGAAAGTATTTTTTGTCCTGATTTCTCGATGTTATTGAATCCGGATCCAAAAAATTCCTTTAATTCAAGTTCAGTTAATTCTTCGGCATAAAGGAATCCGGAAGTATTGAAAAGATTTTTTTCAGGTTTTACCCAGTCAAGATTTTCCAGGTTAAAATAATCGTTATTGAAAGCTTTAAAACGATCTGATAAATTATTCAGATCATCCATTGAGCTTGGAGCCGGATGGTCAGAAATATATTTTCCAACAAAGGCAAAATTACTGTCCTGACCAGGCTTTAGCTTTAATAACTCACTTTGTAAAGCAATTATAGGTGATTCTCCGGCACAATTGCCATCAAGATTTTTTTTTAATAATGCCTCAGGAATCCCGTTTCCCCGGTATGAATTTCCAAAAAACTGCATACCATCTGTGCTACCTGAAACCGAAGTGCCTGAACCTGCAATCATAATCCATGGATTAGTACCATTTTCAGCCATATTTTGCCTGCAACAGATCACTTTGCCAAAATCATTATGATGAAAAATAAGCCTCTCAAGGTACTGGCTTACATAGTATTCATTGACGGCACTATCATTAATTGCTTTCAATCCAACATCCTGGACATAAATAAGATCGAGTGCAACATCAAATCCTGAATTATTTAACATAGATATTTTCCATTTCCATGAATTACTATTTTTAGACAAAGCTAAAACACAGTAATACTCAATTTCTTTCCATTTTCCTTTGACTATGTAAGAATTATTGTGAATTGTGAAACTATTATCACTTTCAGGCCCAATCAAAGGAGTAAATTCAATATCAGCTGATAATTTTCGCAGGTAGATATTGGTCATAGGTTTTGAAAATAGAGAACCCTTTTTAAGGTTGATCATTATTTTTCCGTCATGTATCGATTTAACGGCACCATTTTCCAGAAATTCAAAAGTGAATCCTGAATCATTTCTTATTTTCATTCAACAAAATTTTTATTACCGAAGTGGAATTGTGTTTATGCCTGTAATTTATTATTATTCTGTTTTCATTTTTAACAAAACCTGACATATTATCATCAAATAATATTGAAATATTTTTTGATTTATCATTAAATTCAATGACCATTTCCCCGTTTAAATCCCTGTCTCCTGACAAAGTAATGTCAATTTGCCTATCATTTTTATCAATTTCAATAATATCGGAAGTTGTGTGAAGGATAGCCAGTTCATTTGTGATTTTCATGTTCAATGGCGTTAAAATACCGTATAAAGCCGGCATTATCACAGATCCACCCAAATACGGAATTTGGATGATTTCTCCTGAATAAGGATGAGTATAGTTAATTTTCCCTGAATGTTCCTGATTGTAATAATTTCCGATAAAAAGGACCCCTGTCCCTTCACTGGAAAATCTTTCTCTTACTATAATAAACTCATTATCACTATTGGCATTTCTGATTTTGGCTCCTGACAGCTTCGTAAGTTCTTCATATACCGGTAAATGACCCTCCGTGTCAAAACCAAGCCAGGTACCAATATGGGTGACTTTTCCTTTTCCATATGATTTTGAAAAGCCGCAAACTTTTGAATTCAGATTTCTTGCAATTATTTCTGATCCGACAAGGTGGTTTTCATTATAAACCATCTGTGGATTTGCACATTTTATGTCTTTATAACCCAAAATATCTATAAGAGGGGAATCAATAAAAACTGCAGCTTCAGGTTCAATATTAAGTGCTACTCTGATCAAAGTGCATGGTTTACCTGACATTTCATGATCAGGTAAATTAGGGAAAATGATAAGATTTCCCCCTTGTCCTGCATATTCCATTAGCTTTTCCTGATCTTTCGCATCCATTTCATCTGTGGCAAATGCCCATACCTGTTTGTACATGCTGAATTCTGTCAAGTCAGAATTATAAAGGTCTGCCATATCATAGTCAATATTCAGTACCTGTAGAGCTTTCAGAAGTCCGTCGAAATATGCCGGTCTGCGGATTGATGAAAAATTAAAGTTAAGCTTGCATTCGGGGCTGGTTGGTCTTTCAAGCTCAGTAGCATAATAAGGAGGATAGAATGCTACACAGATCTGCGCTTTTCTTTCTGAATTCAGGATAATTTCTTCAGAGGTCTTTATTATTTTGCTCATTTTGCTGACCAATGGATATATTTCCGTCTTTTCACCTTCGGGAGTCAATGGATTGAACCAGTAAAATGTAGATCCTGAATATCCTTTTCTATCAGGATTTCTGCCCTGCGAGAACATATAATAATTCCACCCTTTCAGTCCATTGGCAATGCTGGCTTTATAAAACAATTCAAGTTCGCGGGGATTTGTTACAACATGATATTCGCGTGACCCGCACTGAAATTCAGCTGCAAACAAAGGTTTATTACCCTGCATGGTATGAGTGATATCATTGATAATTCTGTCATCATGCAGATTCCGGTACGACACGAATTCGGGAATATGATCAACTCCAAATATTATCTCACTTTTATCTCTGAAAAGATCTTCATACATGGTGATATTGACAGGAAATTCAAATCCGTTACCATAAATCCAACCTGGAAGGTTGTGGTAAAGTGGAACATTGATTCCAAGTTCTCTGATCATATTAGTAAGCATTCGAAGGTAATCACCATAATACTTTCTCCAGAAATTGTGCCATTCATGATCAATACCCCTATCTATATGATTTACATAGGGGGTCTTTCCGTCAGGTGGAAGCTCGATACTATCGAAATCAGTAAAGTTCTTTCCCCATAAATTGTTGATAATTTCAATATCACCGTATTTTTCCGATAAAAACCCGGTAAAATACGATTTGACTCTCTCGTTGTAATCAGCCTGATGTGCAAGCCAGGAAAAAACCCCGATCTCGTTGCAAACCTGCATCATTATAACCGGACCTCCATTTGAAATCTGATGGCTTTTAATAAATGGCATTATTTTATTGTACCAGGCTTCGACTTTTTCCATGTATGAAGGATGAAAAAGACAGACTCCATCGCTGTTTACTTTTTCTCCTTTTGAATTGTGCATCCTGACAGCATCTCCATATTTATCAAGAAACCAATCCGGTAGTCCTGCTCCCCGGTATTCAGCAAGAATAAATGGGCCGGGTTTTAATATACAATAAAGTCCTAAACTTGAACAAAGATTGACCCACGATTCCAGATCTCTTTCAGGACAACTGATGCCGTTAAAATCAAATTTATTCTCTTCTGGTTCATGCCATGCCCAGGGCACGTATGTGCTGACTGTACTAAGTCCTGCATCTTTAGCAGCTAAAAGATGTTTTTCCCAGAGTTCTTTTTTTATTCTGAAATAATGAATTTCACCAGAATTTAAAAACAGCTTTTTATTGTCAAGTACAAAACTTTCTTCTTTTATTTTAAATGTCATAATTGAATTATTAAAATCAATATATAAATGAAATAATATTAACTTTCGTTGTAAAACTATTTACTCTGTCAAGTGTAGGCTCCAGCAAAGCGGGATAAGTTCTGCCTAAGATTGTCAATCAATTGAATGCAAAAAAACTCATCCCTGTATTCATACATCATATTTCCTCAATTCAGGTTCAAATATATCTATTGTTTTTTATTTGGTGCACTAGATGATTGATTATTATGATCGAAATATTTGCATAAGAGGTAACTTGTTCGCCACAAGAATAAATTCAGCACTTCTATGAATTCACAGCACTTCTATTGCTCAATAATTCTTTGATTTCGAGTGATCGTTTCTCTGTCAATGTATATTTAAGTATGAAAAATAATGATAAAAGACTTAGCAATATTGGAGTACCAATTTCGACTATTCGCATTCTGAGCAAAGTAAAGGAAGTCTGTTTTTTCAAAGGAACTATTGATTTTTTTAGCTCCTCTGCAGATAACTGAACTGAATTTATATTACTGATATCCAAGGTTTTGATTTGTTGCTGCATTTTTTCCACTTCAGCCCGGAGTGAGACATAATGATCTTTATTTGAATCGTTATTATTCAATATTTTGTCTTTCAGATGTGCATTCAAATCGTAAAGGACTAAATCTGTTTTTAGCAGTTTTTCCTTAATTATCAACTCAAACAGATTTATTAGTTTTGAAGAATCCATTGAAATTGGTAAATTTTTTAGCTGTTCATTCTGATTTTTTACTTCAGTGAGCTTTTGCTGCAACAATTTATTTTTTTCAGACTGATAATCTGGTAGATTTTTATAAGGATTTTTACTATTTTTTTCTATATCTTTTTGTATAATTTTTATTTGCTCGTCAGATTCAGTAACTGCGTCTTTTCTATATTTTTGAAGGTCTGCAATGGTAAAATTCCGTTCTTTTGCATTCCATTCTTTTGAGTAATTCAATACGGATTCTATATTTCCCTGAAGTTTATCGACTTTGGTTACCTGGGATTCGTCGAAAAGAGTGAAAACAATGAGTGCCCCGGTTACAAAGCTTGCCAGTGAAGTACCCATTTTTATAAACCACCAGAAAACAGAATAAAAACTGCCCTCATTTCTTTTCCCGGTATTCAATTCTTCTTCGTCGGTTACATCGCCTACCATGGAAGATCCTAAGGTGAAAAAAAACAGCATTCCTGCTGAAAGCAGGATTGTAGGTATGATTATCAAATAAGGATATTCCGGATTGTAGCATAGTATTTTTGAAAACTGAGCAAGTATCATCATGGTAATAGCGAGGATAAGAGTATTGCGTTTTCCGAGTTTAGGACTGATGATATTCAAAGGGAAAACTGCGATCATTCCCGTTATAGCCCATATGGTACCATTGATGGCAAGAATTTGACTCCCCAGATCTTTATCACCTCCAAAAATATAAAAAATAGGTATATATGAACCAAGTAGAGAGACAAAATTGAAACCCATTGCGAGCGTAAAAATGGTAAGTGTCAGGAAAATAAAATTTCTGTTTCGTAAAACCATTTTCATGTCTTTCCAGAATTCTGACTTCTTTTGCTCTTTAATCTGATAAAACCTGGGTTCTCTTAATTTTAAAAACCACCAGATTGACAATGGTATCAGTAATGCAGCAATAAAGAGGGAAACATAACGCATTCCATCCATTTCTGTCCCCCCGGGACCTTTGAAAAATTCCCTGTTGGCTAACCAAAAAAGCCATGGAGTACTCATAGCAAAAAGATTGCCTACAAAGCTTTTGACGCTGAATAATTTTGTGCGCTCATGATAGTCGCTGGTCATTTCCATTCCCAATGCACCATGTGGAATTTCAAAAAGATTGACTGCAGTGAAGAATAGAAGCAGGGTTATCAAAATGTATGATAGCTGAAATATCTGATAGCCGGTTTCAGTAGGAAACCATTGCTCAACTGCTTCACCTTTAGGGATCCACCAAAGTATTACAAATAAAACTGCTGTCAAAATGCCACCCCATAACAGAAAAGGCCTCCTTCTTCCCCATTTTGTACGGGTATTGTCCGAAAAATGACCGATAAATGGATCTGAAAATGCATCCCAAAGTCGTGGAATAATGAGAATCAATCCTAACCAAAAAGCACTTAATCCTAAACTGATATTTCCCATCAATCCAACTAATATTCCGACCACATTGAACAATGCTATAGGGATAATACCTCCGGCCCCGTAAGCTGCATATTGACCAAATGTGATTTTATCACTGCTTTTGGTGTTAGTTTCATAAGTATTCATCTGTTATTTTTTTTACCTTTTAATTGGTTAAATCAAAAATCAGCACTCAATAAGTTATTTCAATTTTGGCAGGTATTTGTTTCAAATGAATTGCATTATTTGTAAAGCTTTTGATCTCAGAACCGTTTACAATCACTTTTAATGGCATTTTAGAACCATTGAAATTCTGTATTTTAATTCCATTTTCAGGAAGTTTGACTTCTCCTGCAATATCAAAATAGTATGTGTTAACTTCTTTTTTGATTGAGTAAGAGATTTCACCAAAATAAGTTGGAAGATTCTGAACTGACATGCCGGATGGAGAATCAATCCAATCCTGATATAAACCAGAAGCTATTACAAGCGACCTGTCGAGTTCATTTTCATAGACAAACATGGATCGCACTGAATTAATAAAATCACTACCACACCATGTGTGTGGCATATCACCTATATAAGCTGGATGTCTGTAATCTTTCCATACAACCTCGGCCCAGTGGTACCAACCCTGAGGACGCTGATCTTTGAGGAAAAAATCAATCAACTCATGAGCTTTATCTGGTTGATTTAACATTATAAACGATCCTATTACTCTATTTTCGTACGGAGTATAATTTATTGAATTGATCCTGTTATCCCTGCGATCAGAAAAGTATTTATAATATTTATCAAAGGTATTGTAGATTTCTGGTTTTGGTAAATTATTGTATTCATTGCATGGAGTTAGCAAAACAGTAGTTGATGTAGCATCAAAGTCTCCAAGTTCAACACAGCCTGGTATGTAATCAATTTTTTTGTATTTGATGGCATAGTTGAGACTATTGTATAAATTTGCCTGAAACTGATCTCTGATGGCTTTTACATATTCAAAATTATTTTTTTCACCCAAAATTTTCTGAATTTCCTGAGCGTCTTTAAGCCCTTTTAGTACAAAAAAATCATCCCAATATGAATGCATAGGTTTGGCAGAGTATCCCTCATGGCTAATGGATTCAGGTACAAGTCCGTAAAATGCCTTCAAACTATCTGAACCTGTAAGATATTCTTCTTTAAGTCGTTCATTGATCAATGTTTTGATATATCCGACCACTTTTAGAATTTCTTTGTTATGTTTTCGCAGAAATAAAGTATCCTTTGTAAAATTGAAATATTCTCCTATCAGAAATATCAGTTGGCCATGACTGTCATTTTCGGGTACAGGATCAGGTCCACGTGTATCTACTACACAAGGTACTTTTCCGTTTTCATATAAATTTGAGGCATACCATTCTGTAAAGTCTTTAACTTCTTTGATAATTCCATTTTTTAGCAATGCAGAAGATGTCAGAGAACCATCTCTGATCCAGCTTCGCTCATATGAGCGGGAACCTGGCTGGATTCCAACTTTATCGCGGTTTATTAATATGTATACCAGATTGGATTTAAGAGTATTGATAATTTTATTTGCCGATTCAGGGAGATTGAATTTTACATGATTAACTTTTTCATTCCAGAACCTGACTGCTTCTTCAAATTCCTTGTTGAAAGCTTGTGGATCTGTTATATTGAATTTTTCATGATACGGAACTTTTACTCCGAACTGGTATGAATCACCGGCATCTAAATTTATAGTATATTTTAAATAAGCACTTGCATCACCTTGATTACTGATGATTGATTTTTTAACAGGTAATTTATTTTGTTCAATCATTTTAACAATATTACCTTCACTCCAGTCAGTGACACCAAATAGATTTACAGGTATTTGCGAAAATATTAATTTATTATCAGCTTTGATTTGAAATTCATCAGTTTGAGAAATATTAAATATCTTTCCGGCTCCTCCGGTCATATTAAGAAATTGGTAATAAGGATTTACCTGAAATGGTCTTAATAAAAGATAGAATTCCAGTTTTTTAGGGATATTACTTTCATTTTTAAATGAATAACGAATGTAAATCTGTGAATTTAGATTGGCCTCCCCACCTGACGCTAATTCTGTTTTGAATGAAATATCCTTAAAATTCCAGTCAACAGTCGGAATAAATTCAAATTTATCAGGATGGTTACTTTTACCAATTGATTGTTTAATTGCTACATTGCTCCAGTTGAAGATCGCACCATCAGTTTTTATCATTGGCTCTATGGAGAATCCCGCTTTTTCTACCTCAACCATTCCATATTCGCTGAACAGTGCTTCTTTGGTATCATTATTCACTCCACTTATTGTCCAGTAAGAGGCTTGTTCCAAAAAATAGGCAGGATAATAACCTTTCTTTGAATTTTTGGCACAATAGATCAGGAAATCGTTTTTTGTCATTGAATTTTTTATATCAATAAATTTTAATTCATTTATTGCAACAGAAGAAGGTTTTTTATCTGATAAGATCAGTATTTTAATATAACTGGCCTGCGATTCAGGAAGAAATATAAAGTTTTGATCGTCTTGATTGTTAGTTGAAATAAAAGATCTTTCCCAGTTAATTTTATCGTCAGACAGGTATATTTCGTAATTTTTGGCTGTTTTTCCTTTTTTCCAGTTAATATCAAGTCCACCAAACTCGCGCTTCGATTTTAAATCAAAAAAAACCTCATGCCTGACTGATTTTTTACTTTCCCAGCAGGTATTTAAATTATTATCTGATATATTTTCTGCAATGTTATTTTTTGAAGCAGAGCTGGCAGATATTTCAGGCTTGGGATAAATATTCGTTTCCGGAGGCAAAGCTTCAAATTTTAGTTCATCCAACCATATAGTTCCTTTGCCACCAACAAAAGATGCAATCGTAAACTCTATCCTGTCAATCCTTTTGAGACTTTGATCATTTGAAGGACCCCAGGCAAAAGAAATATGTCTTTTTTTAATTCTGATTTTTTTCCATTCATCAGGAAAAGTATAGTTTCTGTTATTTACCCACCATACATTGTTACCCGAGCTGTCAATAAATTTGATCTCAAAGTTATTTTCAGGTGAGTCAGCTTTAATATAAAATGTAAATTCATAATTATCAGGTAAATCAATCGGAAACAACTTTTGGATTCCTCCATAACCGGTTCCTTTCGTAAAATCATAATCGAATCGGATTGCATTTCCGGTATGGCCTTTTTCAATTGAGGTGCTTAAATTCACAGCATCAGATTGTATAAATGACCAGCCCGTTTTTGTTTCAAAGTTGTCAAGTGATTTAATTTGAGAATATCCTGTACAATTGAAAAAATACAAAAGAACGGGAATAAAAAAAAATCTTAAAAAAGAATAAGTATTCATATAAATTTTAGTTTTCATCCGCTAAATGAAAATGATTACATAAGTAAAAAATTCCGATTATTTGCCCTGTTTATTGATGTATTCAAAGCTCAATTTTTCTAATCCTTTTTGAATTATTGGGTCTTTCATCACATAATTCCAAACAAGTCCGGTCCTGAAATTTTCAATCATAAGAAGCATTGGACCCTGATCTATTCCGATAAAATCATTATTTACCCAATCTGCAGTGGGATTGAATGAGTCATAATATCCATATTTTCCCCAAAGTTTGCTACCATATCTTTTGTTCATATTTTTTATAGTTGCAATGGATAATTCAGGTGTAAACGGCAATGAGGATAAAACTGCATAAGGAGCGATAGTACCGTCGTCTGCCACCGTATGATTTTTTCCACTGGCCCCCCTGCCTGCATACCCTTCAAATTTTTTATCATCAAAATTGTATTTTTCTCCTGGACCATCAGAGGCTGTAAAGCCCCAGGTATATGCATCATAGTCTTTCCAGGCTTTCGGATTTTCAATAGCATACTGTTGTTGTGCAAGTGTTGCCCTGCGGGAATTTTCGAAATAATCTATTCCTTTTTTCTTCATGTACTGATCTGCCAGCCCACGGAAATCAATAAATGTGTGTGAAAACTGATGGCCAAAAAGAGGTGGAAAAATCACATGCGACAAATCTTTGTAAGGGGTTTCCCATTTGTAAGTGCGCAACCATCCATCATAACTCTTACTGATATTGTCCATATCAGTTCCGGCAGCCAGTATATATAAAAATAATGCTTCAGTGTATCCATGCCAGCCCCAGTTTAGTTGCCCTTCTTCAGGTTTCCATGCCATTGAGATTGTATTTGGATGTTTTGAATTGTCAGGCATATAGTACAGGTCCCATTCCATCCTTTTTAATAGTTTTTCAGCCAGCATCCTTATTTCTTTTTCTTCATCTGAATTTCCGGTATAATAATTTCTGACAAAAATAACCCCCATAAGAAGTAAACCTGTATCGATAGAAGACAATTCACATTTCCATTCACGTGTGCCTGTATCCATTTTAAGAAAATGATAGTAAAATCCTTTATACCCTACACCATTTAATTTGTCATTTTGTGGAACTTCTGCAAAAAATCGCAGAGTCTTCAAAGTGATATCCACGGCTTTTTCATGTGTGATCCATTTGCGTTCAACTGCAATGGCAAAAGCTGGAAGGCCAAAACCGGTAGCAGCGATACTGGCAGGCGCCCAATCTGCAGCCCGGTCTTTTACGATGCCCTTCTCCGGATGATGTTCATTCAAGAAAAATAAGAAAGTCTTATATTGGATTGAATCGAGCATTTTTTCATCATCGGGATTTAACGGGTAATCAATCCTGCCAAATGACTTATAATATTGTTTTTCCTGTGATTTACAGTTAAATGATGAAACTGATATTAAAAAAATTATACTTAGAATAAGTAATTCTTTATTTCTCATAGTTATATACTTTTATATTGGCCTTTTCAAAAGTTTGAACTTTTGAAAGTTTATTATTTATATTATTATCTATTCTTTTTTTGAGAGAGCATCCACTGATAAATTTCCGGTTTATCATAAACACGTGTCCAGCTATCGTGACCAGCATCCTGAAAAATTGTAAAATCAACATTTTCGGAGCATTTTCTTAATCTTTTGTACACCTCCATGGAATAGAAAACATCAATAACATCATCTAATTTTCCATGAAAAATCCAGATGGGAATATCCTTTAAGTTACAGATTTCCAACATAGGTTTCCTGTCAACAAACCCTGCAATAGGAACTAAGGATGCCAGGATTTCAGGGTGCTCAATTGCAAAATTCCATGATCCCCATGCTCCCATACTCAGGCCTGTCATATGAATTTTTTTCCCGTCAATTTTATTTTCTGAAATTATCTTAGTAAGCAACCCATAAAGTTTTTCTGTTTCCCAGGATTTTCCTTTAGGGCACTGTGGTACAAGTATGTATGCATCAATATTATTCTTTTTGTCAATGTTAAGAAACTTTAGTGGTCCATGAACCTTCAGAAGATCAGGGTTATCGCCACTTTCTCCCGAACCGTGAAGGAATATAATTACAGGTTTTGGTTCGATAGTATCGCTTGGTTTATGTAAAATATACTGGTAAAAAGTAGTTGATTGTTGAGCAACAATAAAAAAAGGGAAAAAAAATGTCAGGAAGTAAAAAAGTGTTCTCATTATCTCAAAGATTATATTTTGGACTGCTGAAACCGAGTTTAACCAGTCCTTTTCTGATGTCATCATTCTTCATAAGCAGCTTCCACAGGAGTTCTGACCTGTGATTTTCAATCATTACAATGATGGGTCCCTGATCGATTGCCAAAAAAGAATTGGCAAACCAATTATGATGAAGACTGAAAGCATCAACAAAGCCGTATTCCTTAAATAACTTGTCTCCCAGAATATAATAGAAATATTTTAATGCTTCCATGGACTCAGCAGGAGTATAGGGTATAGAGGATATAGCAGCTGTAGGAGAAATCACTCCTTTATCATTTGTCGGACTATGTGCATTATAACCAATATGGTTGTCACTTGCTGTTAATCCCCAGCACTGGCCTGTATAACCATAATATGCTAAAGGATTTGATGTACAATAGGCATGATTTATTTTTGAATGATTAACTACTTGTTCATGATAATCAGCATATTCATCATAAAGTCCATTTGGATCAATACCGAGAAATGTATAATGAGCGAAAAACAAAGGACCTCCCAAATCATAACCAAGTGGGAGTTTGAAGCCATAAAAGGATTTGCCATTCTTTATACCACCATTCCTGGCCCAGCCTTTTGTATAAACATCTTTGTTAATTGAGTAAGTGGGTGAGGAAGCGGCCATTATATATGTTATAAGAGCTTCATTATAACCTCCTATCTGATGATTCATTTCCCACTGATAGTTTGGAGACCAATGCCAGTAAAGCACTTTCTCATTATTTTTTGTGTGCCAGGACCATTCAACTGTTTCCCAGATATCTTTTATCTGCTGTCTGATTTTCTCTTCATTGGGATCATTTCTGTCGAAATACTCTTTTGAACAAAGTAATCCTGCCATGAGAAAAGATGTCTCAACCAGATCTCCACCATTATCTTTTGTACTGAAGGGGATAGTTTTACCCGTTACTCCATTCAACCAATGAGGATATACACCATGAAACCTGTCAGCTTTATTAAGCAGAAAATCGGTGATCGATAATATTCGGTCTACACCCTGCTGACGAGTTATAAAACCACGTTCAATTCCGACAATGATAGCCATAACCCCGAACCCGGAACCTCCAGATGTAACAAGGTCTCCTGATGTATTGCGTTCTCTTGATAAGCCTGAAACCGGATGACCGAAATCCCAGAAATACCTGAATGTCTGTCTTTGAACAAGAGTTAGTAATTCTTCATCGGAAATTTTGGGAAATTTATATGTACTATCAATTAACGTTGTAAATGATGTCTGAAAACTTGAAAAAAGTGTTTTACCATTTTTAGCCTTCAGCCCGTCTTCCACAATTAATAGGTGGTAAGTTAAATAACTGAGTTCATCATGGGGTTGTATAACCAGAGTGCTGTCTCCATCAGCTAAATCAATCTTAGTTTCAATAGCATTGTTTTTTCCAAATAAAATTATTGATTCTGAAGCAGAATTGAGATCGACAGGAGTAGAAAATTTTATTTTTATTATGGGTTTCAGATTGCATCCACGAAGATGGGATTCTTCAATTCCATTGATTTCATACCCTTTCACATATAGATCAGTCAAAATTTCTTCTTTATTGCAGCTCAGCAATAAAATAAAAACAATCAGCAACGGAAACGCTTTCATTAACTTTTGTTTGAAAATGAAAAAGGAGAAAGCCTTGTCAGCTCTCTCCTTTTTTTATAAAAATGTTTTATCTGCCGGCTTTTTCCAATTCGTAGAGTGAATTGATATCTGCTGCTGAAAGAGCTTTTTTCCATACTCTTATCTCATCAATTTCACCAGTGAATGATTTTTGCCATGAATCTGCATTTCCTGTCACAACTGAGCCAAATGTTCCAATCAATGGCTTTGTCGGAGTAAAGAAATTAAGCGGGAGAGCATTACCTCCATTTCTAGATTCCCATGGAGTATTTGAAATTTTTACTCCGTTTACATAAAGTCTGTTCAAACCGGTTGCTGCTTCCCATGTCCATACGATATGAGCATATTTACCTCCAATTTTATTTGGAGCTGCAACGTGACCTGCAGCAATATCAGCTGCTGAAGGGTTTACTGCATTAATAACATCCTGCCAGTTTTGTCCACCGTCAGCCTTTTTAATAACAACGAGACCTTTGAGTGTAACTGTATCGGAAGTAGCTTTTTTCCAGCCTGTTTCAGCCATTAGAGTTACATTACCAGCCCATTCGTCTTTTGTTGCATCAAGAGGTCTTGTCATTTGAAAAAGAACAGAAGGATTTGATCCATTATTATTCACTTTTGCCCAGCAGCTAACTGTAAGATCAGTCATGCTGTTCAGAGCAGGGATAGCAGGAAATGCAAGATATCCTTCAGCAAATTTTGCACCCTGACCTTTAGCACCTGCTGCAAATGTAACACCAACTGATTTACTTGGAGCAGTACTTGTTTTGCTTTCTTTAGCATCACCATTCATTGGCCAGTAAGCAAGCAAATTGGCAGCACCTACTTCGTCAGCATTGTTATAACCACCGATTGGAGGTAGTTCTTCTTCGTCATCGCCGCAGCTTGTAACTAATGTTAATGTCATTGACATCACTAAGAAATAGAGAAAAAATTTGATCGTTTTCATGTTTAAAAAAGTTTAATGAATTAAAAAAAATTATTATTAAATTAATTATATCCGGGATTCTGTAATAATCTGCCACCGCTCTGTGTGATCTGATCAGCAGGAATAGGAAAAACCTCATGAGTACCTGTTTTAAAAGTTTTTCCGTCAAGGGCCATTTTCTCAACTGCCTGACCAGTCCTGACAAGATCAAACCAACGATCGTGTTCCATTGCCATTTCCCAACGTCTTTCATCGTATAATTGTTGTATTGTCAGGCTGTTTTTAGGGTTAAGTCCTGCTCTTTTCCTCAGCAGATTAACATTTTGCAATGCTTCGCCTGTATTTCCCAATTGCATAGCAGCTTCGGCACGTATAAGCAAAATATCACTGTATTTCAATATTCTCAGGTTTTTAGCCGTTTCACTTTTGTTTCCGTTCCATGATTCAGCTGTATTGCTCTGATAGGATTTGTAATTATATCTTGGATTATTCCAGGTTACTGGAGCTTCAAATCCGTCCCAAAGAGTTGAAGGTACGAAAATAATTGATGCTCCTTTTCTTTTATCTCCATTTTCATATGAATTTGCAAGAGTAAGAGAAGGAGAGTTAAATCCCCAGCCATAATCCGGTGTTCCTCTTCCTCCCTGTACGTCAGTATATCCCTGGAGGCCTTTATTCAGGGTAGCCTGAACTTCAAATATAGATTCAGTTCCATTTTCTCCGATTTCTTTCCACACATCGGCATAATCCGACATAAGATTATATTGGCCTGAATTGATTACCTCACCGCTTTTATCAAAGGCTTTTTGCCATTTTTTCTGGTAGAGATAAACTTTAGCCATTAAACCCAGGGCCGCTCCTTTAGTAGCTCTACCTAAATCCTCAGATTTATATGCTCCCTTCTCTGGAAGCCTTGAAGCTGCATCAGCAAGGTCTTCTTCGATCTGGGCATATACCTGTTCAACTGATTTTCTAACATATACAACCTGATTTACGGTTTCCAGATCATTGATATCAATTTTACTGGTAACTACAGGTACCCCTCCAAAACATCTTACGAGATCGAAATACATCAGACTCCTGAGGAATCTTGTTTCTCCTATAAGCCTGTTTTTCAGGCTTTCATCAATAGAAAGCTGTTGCAGATAAAACAATGCATTATTTGCCCTGTAGATAGCTGCATACCTGCTGTTCCAGACATCATTGACGGATGTCATATTGGCTTCAAAATTGAGAGCATCCAGTTTATTTTTATCAGAGCCTGTATCTCCCGGAGTAGATCCTTTATCTGCATCATCGGAAGTGATGCTTGTAAGACCGATCCAGGAAAATGAATACATATCCCACTGAAGCATTATACTATAAATTCCATTTACCAGTTGTATCGCATTATTAGGGTCATTTAGAAAATCAACTTCTGTCTGGGCATCATTTGGAAGTACATCCAGTTCATTTTCGCAGGAATACAAAAATCCAAACAAAAATAATGCTATTATATATGTTTTAATATTTTTCATTTTTTACAGATTGATATTTAAACCAAATAAAAATGTCTTGTTAGTCGGGTAAGCATCCAGTTCTATTCCTGCACCACCGAGGGGTGAACCTGAGATCTCAGGTGAATAACCAGAAAATGGTGTTAGCAACAAAGGATTTAAAGCAGTAAAATATATTCTGATATTATTAAGTTTTTTTGAAAATGAAGGTAAGGTATATCCGAGCGTTACGTTATTTATCCTGAAAAAAGCTCCATTTTCAACATAATAATCAGAAGCTAAAGGAATGTCATTGAACGGTTTTGGGTTGGTAGCATTAGTTTTTGAAGGCAACCAAAAATCGCTCAAAAGGTCATATTCAACATTTTCCCCACCAAATCTCTGGGCCTTTTTCCCGTTGTAGACTTTATTACCGGCAACTCCATAGGTCTGCAAACTAAAATCAAAGTTTTTGTAAGCAGCATCAAAGTTTATTCCTAAAGTGTATTTTGGCAAATATGTTCCGGCTATTACTTTTTTGTCACTGTATGTAAATTTGCCGTCTTCGTCAAATCCTGTCACTTCAAAAACATAAAAACTGCCTAAGGATTCGCCTTCAATCACTTTTTTGGTGTTTATGCCATTACTCAGATTTCCTCCTACGAGATCTCTGAAAAACTCGTTGTAAACATCTGAAAGTTTATTGTCATTGATTGAAAAATTACCCCCTAAAGTAAAATTAAATGCTTTATTTACTTCCTTTTTCCAGTTGAGTGACATTTCAATTCCCTTATTTGTGACCTCCCCTGCATTGACATAGACATCTCCCGGTGATAATACAGCAGGGTAATCAACAGGTAAAATGATCTTATCGGTCCTTCTGTTATAAAGATCAATTGTGCCATTAATGGTGTAATTGAAAAGTTTGAAGTCAATACCAAAATCAATTTCTTTCATTTTTTCCCAAGTCAGATTCGGGTCAATCTGATATGGTACGACAGAGCCGGGATTTATTGTCTGATTTGGACCAAACGGATAATTGGCTCCTGAAGCGAAAAGTATATTATTTACTGAAGGTGTTCCCCTGCCATTGCCAACTATTCCAAACCCTCCTCTGACTTTGAGGTAATTCAATACTTTGACGTTATTCAGGAACTCCTCGCTGCTAAGAACCCACCCAAGTGAAACGGCAGGGAAATTATCCCAGCGTTTATCTTTTTGAAATGTACTAATCCCTTCTCTTCGCAGAGAGGCACTCAGTAGATATTTTTCAGAAAATTCATATTCAAATCTTCCAAAATAAGCAAGATTTGTCACCGGAGTTGAATGATAATTGCTTATGACCGAACCGGGATCGATCTTATTGTTGTTGATAGAAAAATTAAGGTACCAGTAATTTGACTGTTCAGGCACATTATATCTTACACCTGACAAACCTTCAAAATTGTTTACTTTTGAAATAGTAGTCCCAGCCACAAAAGTCATATCATGTTTGCTGATCTGTTTTTTAAAGGTAAAGAAATTATCCCAGTTATAGGTAAAGTTGTCATTTCTATATTGTGAAAGTGAGTTTATTTTGTCAGGAGATGTGTAATCAGCAATTTCTTTTGTCGGATTCTGGAAAAGCCAGATTTCCCGGTTAGCAGAATAGGAGTATCCTTTTCCCCATTCAAAAGTAGCTCCAAAGTTGGAATTATATTTCAGGTCTTTGTAGATCCGTGCCTCAGCAGCAATGGAACCGAAAAGATCAAGTCCCTGGTTTACAGCATTAGAGTAAAATAGATCAGCAGCAGGGTTGGATACATTATTATATTTCTCAATACCTTCCATGGCATTGATTCCTTCACTGTTGACGATCGGCACTGCAAACCTTCCGTTGGGATTTTTAACAGGCATAATTGGAGCTTGCTTATAAGCACTTGTGAAAGCAGTAAGAGGTTTGGGTATATTCTTTGATACTGAAAGATTGACAAACTGAGTGACTTTAATGCGTTCATCAAGAATTTTAAAGTCATTTTTTGATACCAGGTTTGTCCTGTTGTATTTGGTTCCATTAAGAATACCATTCTCAATATAATTTGAAACACCAAAACTGTAGGAAGCATTATCATTACCACCGGAAAATGACAGGGAATTGCTCAAAACGTCGCCTAATCCAGTAATCTCATCCAGCCAGTTTGTATTTACAGGCTGCCCTTCGAGTTTAAAGAAAGAACTCGATCCTCTTGCTGTGTTATTGTAATAGGCAAATCGGTAAGAATCGGCCATTTTCACTTTTTTCTGAATTGCCTTGAGGCCGTAATAATTGCTGAAGGTAACATTTAGAGATCCTTTTTTGCCTTTTTTTGTAGTTATCAGAATCACTCCATTTGAACCTTTCTGTCCATAAATAGCAAGTGATGAAGCATCTTTCAAAATGTCAATGGTCTCAATGTCATTCGGACTCAGCCCATTCATTCCATTTGTTTCAACTCCATCAATAACATAAAGCGGTTCGTAACCGCTGAAAACAGTACCAAGTCCTCTTATCAGGATGGTTGGCTGAGCTCCCGGTTCATCATTACTTACAATATTAACACCCACAACCTTGCCCTGTATGGCCTGAATGGCAGACTGGGCAGGTGTTTTAACAATATCAGATGATTTTACCTGGGAAACTGAACCTGTTATTGATCCGGCTTTTTTGGTTCCATATCCGACTACAACAACTTCCTGCAAACCCATGGATTTTTCAGTCATCACCACATTCATAAATTTTGTCATTGGTTTCAGAACTAAGGTTTCATAACCTATAAATGAAAAGGTAAGCTGATCATCGCCTGAATACTGGATCCTGAATTTCCCATCAATATCTGTGATTGTATTTGCATTGGCGTTTTTACTCATGACATTAACCCCGATCATAGGAATTCCAGCCTCGTCAACTACAACTCCTTCTGCATTCTGAGCGTTGAGTAGCCATGAAAAAAACAAAGGAAACAATAAAAGTAAAAGTTTTTTCATAAAAGCTAATTTGACATTTAGATGATTTTGTAAAATTACAACTATTCAAATTCAAAACTAATGAAAATCACCTCATCATTACTACATCATTTCACAGAATAATTCTGATTTACGTTTATTTTACGTAAGTTATCAATAAAAAATAAGCAAGTCAGAGAGTAGCAAAGCTAAATGCCAAGCATCATATTGTTCAGATTGATATCTGATTCAATACCGAGTTTTTTTCGCAGCCTGTATCTGTGAAGCTCAACACCTCGAAAGGAAATATTCATCAGTGGGGCAATTTCCTTGGATGAAAGATTCATTCGCAGGTAAATACATAGTTTCAGGTCTTTCGAACTGAGGGAAGGATATTTATAAAGAATTCTTTCAACAAAATCCCGGTTACTCCTTATCAGGTCATCTTCAAATGATTTCCACGCATTTTCGTCCATCGACGCTGCTTTGAAAATTTTTTTTATCTTAGTCTTGAGCAATTCGATATTCTTTTCAGACCTGAGTACCTCATCTATTTTGGTAATCATCTCTCCATGTTTTGCCAGGGAAAGTGATTTAACAGCTACTTCAGAGGCTTTATTCCTTATCTGTATCTCCAGCAGGTGTTTTTCCATTTCTTTTGCATTGATTGCGTTCTGCGAGGCAAGTTCCAGCTCAAATATATCTTTCTGATGTTTTAATTCTTCATTTTTTATCCTCAGATTTTCAATATATCTTATGTGGTTCCATCTATAATAAAGATATAGTATAAGTCCGGCAATTGTCATATAAAGTAAAATCATAAAAGTCGATAAATACCAAGGTTTAGCAATCTGAAATACCTTTGAATGTACTTTTTTAGCTTTACCATTTTCATAGATATAAAGATCGAGCGTATGCTTTCCTGAAGACAATTTGTTGAAGAATATGTGACCGTCAAGGACTGGCAACAGTTTGTTCTGATCTTGGTAAGAATAGAAAATTTCAGGTTTGTCGTACCCATATTTATCACTTAAAACCTCTATATCAATGTCGCTTCCATAAGGAAGTAAGTGACCTGGCTCCATCTCTCTTCCATCACATAGTAATTTAAGCCAAATTTTTCTTTCACTATTCTGTAATGATCTGGTATCAAACATCAAAAACCCATCATCCAGATTCAGAAGCAAGTAATTATCAATCAGTGATGCACGACTGTATTTATTGACAAACCTGTCAAAGTAATATCTTCGAGGTATGATCCGATGACTGATATCTGAATCAGAAAACCGGACATAACTTAACATACTACCGTTCAATATCATAATTGAAGTATCATTTACAGGAATTATCTCGTCAATATCTGAAAATATATCATTTAATTTCTGATCAGTAAGTAATTTTTCTCCTTTTACTTCATACCACCGGCCATCAATTAGTACCAAAACTCTGTTTCTGATTTTTACAAGTTGAACATCAAAGTCATTTTCTATTTTATTTTCCTGTGAAATATTAATAATATTATTGATATTCAGGTTTTTATCAATAGTAATTTTATATACACCCCTGTAATTGTCGGCCAAATACAATATCCCTTTTTCTTTTTGAACGATTGATTTCAAAGGCTTTGATATCTGATTGAGTATCCTGAAATGATAAGGTTCAGATAAATCCGGGTAAACTGCAATTCCGGAATAATTTGTCTGATAAAAGCAGCTATCATAATCACTTTTAAAAAAATTCCAGCCACCATTAATAGAATTAATCTTTCCGAACTCATTTCCGGAAAGAAGAAAAGTTCCTTCATTATGACCAATAATTATCTCTTTCCCATTTTTATAAAGATCCCAGACTTGTCCTTCAGATCCCGGAATTAATGATAAAATTCCATTTTTTAAGGAAAATACACCGTGATTTGATCCTATAATAAATCCATCTGTTTGTTTAATAATTGAATACACCGTTCCAAGTATTCCACCGGGGTCAGTAAAAAACTTAAAAGGTGAATTGATCTCAACATTAGATATTCCATTGTCAAGACCGAGCCAAAGGTTTTTTTCAGGATCAATAAAAACAGAGAGTACCGTATTATTTTGCAGCCTGTTTTCCTTATATAAATGATTGAGAGAACCATCAATCAAGTCAATTATATATATTCCTGATGCTGATGTACCAGCAAATATTTTATTGTTGTTTATAGTAGCAGAAAGTATCAGAGATGTTTTAAAGGTTTGGTTCAAGGGATTATTCCAGGGTTTGATCCCATTTTTATTGCCAATAAAAATTCCGTCTTTTTTCGTAAAAATATAATAATCATCATTGTATTTTGCTAATGACTGTACAGTTTTTAAATTATCCCATGACCGGATTTTGATAAATTTTCCTTTAGAATATAAAAATACTCCTGAATTTACTGTTGGTACAAAAATATCATTATCAATCACAAAACAGAATGTTGCCAGTGCCGGGAATCTTATCTTTCTGATTGTGTTTTTTAAGGGATCATATTCATACATTTCATTAAATGACTGAAAAAATATTTTTGAATGATAGCTGAATATTTTCCAGATCTCCTCATTGGCTGATGTTCCGGTAAAAAAAGATTTGCCGGAACTCAATGAATGGTATTCAAGTTTACCTGACTTTTCTATCCAATATCCGAATTCATTGTAAGACCCGGTGTAAACACGGCTTTCATGGGCAAAAACAGATCTGATGATTGTTTTATAGGGCAACATGAATTGCCTCCAGCTTGCACCGTTATACTGCAGTAGAAACCTGTTATTGGCAAAATACAATGCGTGATCCTGCCCCATGGATATACTCCATATCTGATTGTCACCACGGTATTCTGATTTTGAAAAGTTTTGTACAAATGGAAGCAGATCCTGGGTTATACCACGATTAATAAACTGGAATAAAAAAATAAAAACCGTGACAAGCAAGAACTTCATATTCTATTATTCACTTTCGTTTTGTAAAAGTAAACAAAATAATTTCATTGTAAGGTTTTTAGTAGCTTTTCGTCACATTATCAGGGGAAAGCTCTGAATTTATTTTTTTACATACAAAATAATTTTTTCAGATTTTTCAGATCCTGTTTTGTGAGGTGCAGAAATAATTGTACCCTCAGAATCAGCAAATTCAAAAGTATAATCAGTATTCTTTTTCAGTCGTATTTTCAGGAACCTGTTCAAATCATCAACATCTGAGGGAGAATAACCAAAATTTACTTCAGTTTCCCCCTGTTTTACAGAAATACGACGTGAGATCCTTTTATCAGATCGCGGTGATTCAAAAATTACTATTTCTCCCCACAATTCATCATCATTAAGAGTCATAAGTGACTGCTGGTTTTCATAAAGCCTGATATATCTGTCAGTTACATTTACTGCGTGAATATCGGTTGAAAGGCTATCCCATACAAGTGGAAAATACAAGCCTGTTGGTTTATATGAAGCAGCATAGATCCGATGTTCAGGTTTTTGATTGTCAGCCTTACCCGCATCTTCCACAAACCAGCTTTTGTTCAATCCATCCGGATAATACTCGGTAAAATACCATTCACCATTTATCCAGACCTCTACCCAGCTATGATTTCCTCTCATATTGGTCCACATTGGTGTGCCTGCTATTCTTGCAGGAATACCTACCGACCTGAAAGCGTCAATCAATAATATTGAAAGGCCGGTACAGGTAGCCATTTTTTCTTTTATAGCCTGCAAGGGGCTGATATTCACTTTACTTCTGTTAACATTATAATCTACTCCAAGTATTTTTTGAATATTCAGATTTACAGAATCAATGGCTTCATAAATTGTTCTGCAGTTTTTGACCTTTGGCTGAAAATACATGTAAAACTGCTCCCTCCAGTTATCCCTGTCTTCATCAAGATTACAATATGGAAGAACTTCATTAAAAAAAATACTGTCAGGCAAGGAGGAGCACCAGCTAAACTCATCCCTGGCTATAAATGCCCATTTTAACTGGTCCAGGATAAATTGAGACGATAAATAACGCAGATCTTTTTCCGGCATGTGCGATAACAGATAAAGAGCAGCCTTTTTTTCACGAGGATGTATTTTTCCTAAAACAGTTATTATTTTTTTCGCATTCGTGCCTGATTTGTCATATAATGAATCCAGAACTTTGTTTTCTGCTTTTTTATATGAAATCCTGACTGCAGAGCATCCAAAAAGTGCCAGTAACAGGAATAAACTCATAATTCGAAAAATCATAGAAGTGAAAAATTTAAGTGAAAAATGTAAAATAAAAACTATTCGTTTGAAATATTGTTATTTTATACATAATTTCGTTTGAAAAAGTGTGATGTATAACATTTATTCGTTTGAAAAAGTGTAAAAGCTTGGGTTTTGCCTGCTAAAAGTTAATTTATACGATCAATGTAAAGCTAAAATTCCCCGGGTTATTTTAAAATAAGCTGACAAATGTTTTCAATCAGAAGGGTCCCCGATATCATATTATCCTTCCGCGCACCTCATTTTCTTCATTGATATTTTCAAGATATACTTCTACCAATTGATTTTCTATATTTTGACCTGAATTGAACGACACTTTGATATAATTATCTGTAAAACCTGAATAAAGACCTGCAGGATCAGCTTTTTCTGCAAGTACCAGCCTGGATGAGTTGAGGAAAGAACTATAAAATCCATGCCTTTTCTGATCTGATAACCGTGTAAGTATTTCATTGCGCTCTCTTCTGATATTTACAGGTACTGATCCCTGCATTGCTGCTGCCGGTGTTCCGCTTCTTTCCGAAAATGTAAAAACATGGAGATATGAAATATCCAGTTCATTGATGAACCGGTATGTGTCCTGAAAATCAGTTTCTGTTTCTCCCGGAAAGCCAACAATTACATCCACTCCAATGCCGGCATGAGGTATCCTTTCCCTCACAGCCTTTATCCTTCCGGCATACAGATCAGTGAGATATCTTCGTTTCATAAGCTGGAGTATTTTATCCGAGCCAGATTGGAGAGGAATATGAAAATGCGGTACAACTGCCCTGGATCCGGCAACAAAATCGATTATTTCATCAGTAAGAAGATTTGGTTCAATCGAAGATATCCTGATCCTTTCTATTCCCTTAACATTGTCAAGTTTTTTTAAAAGAAACAGAAAATCCACTCCATCCATATCGATTCCCTTACCATAATCACCGATATTTACCCCTGTCAGAACAATTTCCTTTATACCTTTTGAAGCTATTTCCATTGTGTTTTTCAGTATCTCTTCAGGGTCTCCGCTTCTGCTCTTTCCCCTTGCTTTTGGAATTGTGCAATAGGTGCAGATATAATCACATCCTGTCTGAATCTTAAGAAAGGATCTTGTTCTTTCCCCATAGGAGAATGAATAATGAAAATCATTTATTTCTTCTACCTGGCAGGAAAACAATTTTTTATCTTCATTTGACTTCAAATGATCAGCAACTCTAAACTTATCTTTTGCCCCGAGAACAATATCGACACCTTCAATTTTTTCAATTTCTTCGGGCTTTAACTGTGCATAACAGCCAATTACTACAACTTTTGAATCAGGATTTATCTTTCGTGCCTTTCTTATGATCTTTCTGTTCTTACGGTCAGCGAAATCAGTTACAGAACATGTATTAATTATAAAAATATCTGGTTTTTCTTCAAAATCGACAACTTCAAAACCCTGCTCCATCAGATTTAAACCTATTGTTGAGCTCTCTGAGTAATTCAGTTTGCATCCAAGAGTATAAATGGCAACACGTTTATTTTCTGACATTTTAAAATAAATAGTTTTTTTTTGGCAAAAGCTTCGTTTTCTTTATTTGTAAATGTGAAGAATGAAGGTCAACCTAAGGAAAAAATGAATTATTCTGAAACCTGGTATACTCAAAGTATTTAAAAATCAAAGTTTTCTGTTAATTTTCAATTCCTGAAGATTTCTGGTTCTATAGTTAATTAGTGGTCTTTTCTGTTTTTTCATACTCTTTAATCTGTTTGAAAGTTTCATTTACTTTAGTATAAAATCCTTCAAAAAGTGGTTTTATTTTCACAAAAGTGGCTTCTGTCTTTTGAGGAAGAGTGGATAGGAATCCATATGAAACAGAACGTTGTTTTGCATTTTCAGAAAGCAGATTCAGTTTATCCGTTCCGTACAGAATATAGCTGAAAACTACCAGAAACAGCATTCCCATAACAGCACCCCCGGCACTTTTATTTATAATATTAACTTTTGCCAATTCGAGAACATCCTCAATTTTTTTTCCCAGAAAGCGAACACCCATCATAACAAGCAGAAAAGTCAGCCCAAATCCCAAAAGGAAATTGATGCCGGGATGAATATTGAACAGCTTTTCAAGGAGGCTGATCATTATCGGAGATAACTTGAGAGCTGCCAGTATTCCGATGAAGACGGACACAACAGAAAACACAGTCTTGATAATACCTCTTGTATAACCAACATAAAGACCATAAATAAGAATAATAACTGCAATCAGGTCAATCCACATTTTAAATTTGTTTTGCTGCAAAATTATTATTTAATTATATAATTCATAGGATTTTATCGAATTTTTAAATGTTAGGCCTCATAAATGAATCAGGTAAATGATCAAAAAACCAAAAAAATGACCTAATGGTTAACAGTAAAAAATTCTCTCTTATAATCTAATATATACCTGTAAAATTTTTTCTTGTTAAAAATTCTGTTACTTTTACAGAGTAAAATATTATATTATGAATTTGAGTAGATATCTGATTGCTATTTTAGCATTTTTTATGCCTGGTTTGCTTTATTCCCAGGAAGCAGGATTAGATGAAAAAATCAACAGTGCCTTTGAACCTGTGGCAAATTTTATCAGCAGCATTGTTTTTTATGCTATCAGAATTAATGAAAACGTATCAATTCCGATAGTGCTTATTATTTTAATTTCCGGGGCTGTTTATTTTACTATCTATTTCAACTTTACGAATATTAAGGACTTTTTCCTTTCAATAAGAATAACACGTGGAAAATATGATGACCTGGAAAGAGGAGCAGTAACTGTTCATACCGAAGAACATCTGATTGATTCAGACGGAGGTGATATTCTTAAAACAGCAAAGAAAGAAGATCATATAGGTGAGGTAAATCATTTTCAGGCTCTGGCATCTGCACTTTCAGCAACTGTAGGCCTGGGCAATATAGCCGGAGTGGCTGTCGCAATTGGACTTGGGGGGCCGGGTGCTACTTTCTGGATGATTCTGGCCGGCTTGCTTGGTATGTCATCAAAATTCACTGAATGCACTTTGGGTGTTAAATACAGGGACATTGAACCTGATGGTACTGTACATGGAGGCCCAATGTATTATCTTACCAAAGGTTTTGCAAAGCGTAATTTGCCGGGTTTTGGTAAATTTCTGGCAGTATTTTTTGCAATTATGACAGTTGGTGGTTCTTTCGGAGGTGGAAATATGTTCCAGGCAAATCAGGCAACCAAGCAACTAATTAATATTTTTGGTATCGAAGCGGGTTATGCAGGATTTGCAATCGGTATTGTCATTGCTGTAATGGTTGGTCTGGTAATAATCGGAGGGATCAAAAGAATAGCGAGTGTAAGCGAAAAAATTGTACCTCTTATGGCTATAGTATATGTTGGTGCCGGATTGATAATAGTAGGAATGAATTATGACAAAATAGGCTGGGCTATCAGTACTATATATCATGGAGCTTTTACTACAACAGCAGTAGCCGGAGGATTGATAGGAGTTATGGTTCAGGGTATAAAAAGAGCTGTTTTTTCCAATGAGGCAGGTGTAGGGTCAGCATCTATAGCACACTCTGCTGTAAAAACCAAATATCCTGCAAGTGAAGGTCTGGTTGCTTTGCTTGAGCCATTTATTGATACTGTAGTTATCTGCACAATGACAGCTATAGTAATTATAATCACAGGATATTATGTTCAGCAACCCGGAAGTACAGCTGAAGGTGTTGCCGTTACTTCACTGGCTTTTAATTCTGTGATTCCCCACTTTGATATAGTTTTGACTATTGCAGTATTCCTCTTTGCATTTTCAACCATGATATCATGGTCATACTATGGAATAACTGCCTGGAAATACCTCTTTGGCAGGACAAAAAAGATGGATATCACATATAAAATTGTTTTTCTGATATTTACAGTCATAGGTGCATCGGCAAGTCTTGGAGCAGTTATCGATTTTTCGGATGCAATGATCTTTGCCATGGTATTTCCAAATATAATCGGATTGATAGTACTTGCTCCCGAGGTAAAAGATGAATATAAAAGGTATCTTGCAGCTATAAAGGCTTTCACTGCACAAAAGGCAAAGTAAAAAATTGGAGAAAGTTTATTTGTCATTAGGGAGCAACATCGGAGATAGCCTGAGTTATCTTTGTCAGGCAGTAAGCAGGATTAATTCAGAGGACATCAAAGTGACAAGATATTCACCTGTTTATAAAACTGATCCCTGGGGAAAAAAAGATCAGGGTTTATTTCTTAATTGTGCTATTGAAATTGAAACAGATCTCTCTCCCTGGAAACTTAAGACTTTTTTCAGGAAAATTGAGAATTCACTTGGCAAGGATATCAAGCAAAGATGGGGTGAAAGAACAATTGATATAGACATTATTTTTTATGGTGAAAAAGTCATATATGAAAAAAAATTAATAATTCCTCATCCAAGATTTCATTTACGTAATTTTGTTTTAATACCTTTGTGCAATATTTCGTCTGAAATTTCTGATCCGGTTTCAAACCTGACAACAGGAATATTGATGAATATGAGCAAAGATGAAGGCAAAGTTTTATATTTTGACGAACTAAAGATTTATTAAACATATATTATCTCTATTTTACCGTTTTAAATGAAAATTGATTTTCCTTACAGATATATCACTGTTGAAGGCAACATAGGTGCCGGAAAAACTTCATTTACCAAAATGGTAACCAAGGAATATGATTGCAGACAGATACTTGAGCAGTTTGCTGAAAATCCTTTTTTACCCCTGTTCTATGAAAATCCCAGAAGGTATGCATTTACGGTTGAGTTATTTTTTATGACTGAAAGATATAAGCAGCTTGAAGATAGTCTTGTAGCTCAGCAAACTCTGTTCAGTGATTTTACTATTTCGGATTATGCCTTTGTTAAAACCCTTATCTTTGCCCGGAAAAACCTTGATGACAGGGAATTCAAGCTTTTTCAGCAATTGTTTGTCACACTTGAAGCAAATTTTCCTAATCCTGATCTGCTTGTTTATCTGCATAGAAATGTAGATATACTGTTGAAAAACATAAAAAAACGGGGTAGGGAATTTGAACAGAATATCACCAGGGATTATTTGTACAATATTCAGGATTCATATTTTGAATACTTCAGGAATATTACTACTTTCCCTGTTGTAATTATTGATCTGGGGGATATTGATTTCATTGGAGAGGTACAGTTTTATGATATTTTAAAAGATATTATTTCCAAAGAATATCAGCCGGGAGTTCACCGTGTTAATCTTAGTGTATAGTTTTATTACTGACTTGAAATATTAAATTGTACTGACATTTACAGTCAGCATAAATCCGATTTAAGAACCCCAATTCCCACAATTTCAGTCGGCATTATATTTTGAATGCTGACCGAAGTGTAAGCACCAAATTATTGGAATATTATATAAATGAATTTGGTATAAGATGTGTGATCGGGCCTATTTTACTATAACATTTCCCATTATGATCATTTTTCCATGGTTAATTACCTGCGATGACTCATTAGTATTGCCGGAATTCTGAAACCTGATATTCTGCAATTTTAGTGTTTTTGATGGTTTATTGATAAACCGTGGAAACAACGGAGGGTTTGTCTGATTTTGATTTATATTTACATAATTAGCTGCAGGACCTTTAATAAAGACATTTTTAGTATTGTATAATGCATTATTCAAAGTGCAGGAACTGATATTGGCAGCAAAAGTTATAGTATCTCCTTCCTGTGCACAATTTAGTTTATCCCTCAGCGTGCCGGTACCTGAATCATTGGATGAGGTAACAATGGTGGTACAACCTGTGATGTATTCTGCAGCACCCAGATCCGGATTATTATCCCGGACATTTCCATAAAAATCAATAGGAGGAGCATTATTTACATTGGGGAAATTGATTGCCTGGGAAGTGGATTTCAGTCTGAAAACATATTCAGCCGGATTATAGTACTTAGGGTCGGTATAGGAAGTATTAGTTGCTATATTGTTGGCAGTACTGTTCAATGTTCCTACCACCATATTCCGGTTTATAACAATATTTGTACTATTACTGCTTACTGATATGGAATACCCAGTTGAATTCCTGGTAACTATGTTATTTCTTATTTTAATATCATATGAAGATTGTAAACTGATGCCATGGTTGTTTCCGACACCTGAATAGTGATTGTTATACAGTGAATTGTTCCTGATTTCGACCCTTTCGCCTTCATTAGCATGAATACCTGAAAGGCCGTTTTCATAAGCTATATTATTTTCAATCAGTATTCTGCCGATATCCCAATCCCTGCTTGCTGTACAACGTTGTACTGTGATACCTTTTCCTTCATCAATATGAGGATTTATAAAAGTTTTAGTTGAACTCCACGAATACAATTCATTGTAATTGTGATGTACCCTGTTTTGAGTCATTTTTATGGTAAATGAGTCGGGTTCAGTTCCCATACTTATCATAGTATATACACTCATACCATGTACACCTGTCGAAGACCTGCGACTGCAGTCATGAACTTCATTGTCTTTGAAGATTATAAAGTCAGAATCAAAACTTCTTATCCCTTCACCTGGCATATGATGAACATAATTGCTGCTGAACTCAATATGATGACAGTTCATGGCACCCATTCCTGAAGTATTAAAATATGTTGGTCTTTTAATGCCGGGGGGTAAAATTGGCAGTATTGTATCTTCAACTACCTCAATGGGAGTAAACGGGGGCAAACGGTATTTAATATTATCATCCTCATCGAGATACAGGAATTGATACTGAAGCGCACTATCGAGAGGGATGTTCTCAACCTCTCCATAAACTTCAAATCCCTCTACTTTGATATAGGATGAATTTTTGATATGAACGATCATGAGCCCGTCTCCCCGCAAAATAACTCTGTCATTTTCATAGGGCTTAATTACCAAATAATTGTATTGATTTGCTCCGGGGTTTTTATTGTTTATATAAATAGTGCAATCGGATTGATTTTTGAAAAATTCATAAACTCCGTAGCTTGGGTTTGTGTATATTCCTTCCATTACCAGTATGGTATCACCGAAATTTGCCTGACCGGCTGCATAATTGATAGTTTGAAACGCTGTAGAGGGTGAGGTTCCATTGTTTGAATTGTTTCCTGTGTTTCCATTGACATAATATTTTATTCCTGCAAAAGCGAAAACATTTATGCCAAGTAATATAAATATAGATACAAGCCGGATATTCATTTAATCAAAATAATAATTCGGGTGCAAAATTATTTTAAATGAAAGAGCCGGAGGTATTTTAATTATCAAAAATGGTCAATAAAATATCAATCATAATATTTTACTGTATAGTACATCAACGGAATCTACCTCCATACTGTGATGTCACCTGCATATGGAATAATCTCATCATCAAGAAATCTTACTTTTGCAAGATAAACATATACTCCGGGGTTGACTTTTACTCCCTTGAATGTACCATTCCATCCTTTCCTGCTATCTCCAAGCGGAATATTTTTAGTTTCCCACATCAATTCTCCCCACCGGTCAAATATTTTAAGTTCAGTTATTTCGACAGCTGCCTTCTTATTGTAAGCTGTAAAATAGTCGTTGTAACCATCATCGTTTGGAGTGAAAATATTTGGAATTCTGATTTGTCTGTTGGCAATTACGAATACTATCATTTCATCGATTGCAGTACATCCTGTACTATCCTGAACGACATTCAATGTATATTTGGTGGTTTTATAGGGATAAGCCTCAGTTCTAAGGTCGCTTGAATCCCTGAGATTATAATTGGGTGTCCAGTAATGTTTTACAATATAATTCTTGGGAGAATAGTTACCGTTTAAATTCGTTGAAAGCCCGAGTTCAATGGTTTTATCCGGACCGGCATCCGCAATGAGCTTTTCAGGATTGGTAATATCGACCACAACAGAGTCTCTGCATCCTTTTGTATCAACGATATACAACTTATATTTTCCTGCTTTCAACCCCTTGAACACAGGATTGAATCTGAAATTTGTATCTCTGATACTATATTTATAAAACGGATTTCCTTTTAAACCTGAAATAACAACTATCCCATTACTATCACCATGGCAAACAGGATTTTTTATGCTTTCTACTTTAATTTTAATTCTTTCATTAACAGGAATGTCATCGCAGCAGGGTTCCATCCATATGTCCCTGACAACGGTCTTAATGCAGCCTTTGTCGCTTTTTACTGACAGCACAACCGATTTCATACCATAAGTATCATAAAACACTTTTGATGGATCTTTTTTCTTATCTGTCTTGGGATTTGCACCGGTTCCCATTGTCCAGTTCCATTCAGTTATAGTACCTAAGGTATAATTGGTTTTGTTGACTATCCTGATTGAATCCTCGCATCGTAATCCTGTGGGTGGATCAAAAATGAAGTCAGGTTCAGGACCTTCGAATTCTCCTGTTCCACCAAATTCTATTGCAAAACCCTTTCCTGAAGCTGACCAGTTGTTGACAACCAGAGCATATGCCCTTCCGGCTACCATGTCGATAAATTTTACAAATCCATCTTCCCCTTTATCGCAGTTCAGATCCTCCTCCAGATCAGTAGAAAGAAGGCTCAATCCTGTTTTTGGGCCGCAGGATACATAGTTCCCTCCGAAAGTAGCGTTGCATCTGATATTCTTTCTGTTGGCACAGTCATTAATCCCACCGGGGAGTTCATACACTACAAAATCAAGGTCATCGCTTAGTAAGTTTGGTGTAAGAATAAATGTTAGAGTACCATTATTTTTTGCAATCCATTTAAACCAGGTGCTTTGTTTTTCTTCGTGTATGCAGGTTGAATTAGTCTCGTTTGGATTCTGACCGGCCCCGGAAAGATATTTTATTGTAAATGGTGATTTATCGCAAAGCAATGCAGCAGAACTGCAATCCTGACCCGGCTCTACAGGGGGGAAGAAATTTTTGATACACAGTTTAAATGTTCCTGTACTCCCATTCTGAGCATCAACACGGAGTAAGTATGACTGCCCGATAGTCAGTGCCCCTTCGTTTAACTCTGCAGCATCGCTGTTATTGAAGTCTGCAGCACACTGAGTTCCGTAAATTGTGCCGAAACATCCGTTATCTTCATAGATCTGGATCAATGGGTCTGATATAGTACCATCAGTGCCTGACCCTGAAACTACAACAGTCACTGCCGTAGCCACAGCAGTAAATCTGAACCAGATATCATTGTCTGAAGCATCCCAGCAATCCGGAACTCCATACCCACTTTTGGTTGACCCTACTGTTGTGAACTCACCATTTTTTGAGCACCAGTCTTTAACGTTCTTTAGTTCTATTGCATTTTCACAGTCATCCCCTGCAATCTGGGCAATCAGGACAGATTGAAAGAAAATCAGCACCGATATGATAGTAATGAATCTAAACATACTTATCCAGATTTATTTATTCCAAAATCAAATATACAACAAATTAAACGAAAAAATGTGGTAATTAATTTATAATTTTATGCAATAATAATTGCATATCAAAAATATCTATTGTTCTTACTATCAAAACCAATACTTCAATACAATGCCCCACCTATCAGGATTGTAGGTCTCATAATCTTCTTTAATACCAGGATAATCACCACCATCAGAATGATGAATTGCCCTGTCAACTTTATGATAATACCACAATCTTTTATAAAGTGTCAGATCATATCTACCAAGTCTGAATCCAGCATAAGGGTCAAGCTCAAACGACGTAAAATCAAACTTCCAATGATATCGCTTCATTAAAGATAATTTATGAAAATAAAATCCAAGAAATTTCAAATCAGTCTGAAAAGAACAACCGGCTTTCAAATAAAATTTTTTAAAAACTTTCAATTCGTAGTCAACTGAAATTGTATTACCAATAATGTTATAAGAATAAATATCAAGAAACCTTAAATCGTAAGTACAAAGCTGACCCTCCTTCAATAATGCACAGTGATTAAAAGGTCTGTAATAATTATTTCTTTCATAAATATAACTTATTCCCGTACTTAAATTAAAATTGTATGTTTCAAACAATTTATATCCCACACCAATACTTGTTTCGAACACATTATCAGGGGGTGTATCTTTATTGTACTGGATCACTCTATCAAAAATAGGGATTGAAGTACCATTGATCCTGTCATCAGGTTTGTTAGTTGCTAATGAGCTAACAATGTAAAACCTGCGGACTTTTTCCTGAGAATATATACTGCTGATTTGAAGTATAATAAAAATAATAAGTACTATGTTTTTGATTATTTTTTTCATTTTTCACTTATAGTTATTTCCCATCAAAACCAATATTTCAATACAATGCCCCATCTCTCAGGATTGTATGTCTCATAATCATTTTTAAGCACCGGATGGCCGCTACCGGAGGAATTTGCATGAATTGCCCTGTCAATCTTGTGATAATACCATAATCGCTTATAAACCGATAAATCATACCTACCAAACCCCAATCCAATGAAAGGGTCAAGCTCAAAAGACATGAAATCAATCTTTTTGTGAAAATTTTTGTTTTCAGATGTTAAAGCTTCTTTATAATACCCAAGAAATTTAAAGTCGATCTGATAAGAAAAACCTATAAGCAATACAAGTTTTTTATATAATTTTAATGAGTAATCGATAGTAATACTATTTCCGAACATATTATATGAATAGATGTCGAGATAATACAACCTCTCATTACATGGCTGACCTTCCTTTAATATTTGACAATAATTTAAAGGTCTGATGTAATTATTGCGTTCGTATATATATCTCAAATCAGCTATTACACGAAAATTAAAAAAGTCAAGTAATTTATATCCCATTCCAATACCTGTTTCGAATACATTATCAGGGGGTGTTTCTATATTTTGCTCTATCATATTATTAACAACATTGACTGGATATCCAAATATCCTGGCATCAGGTTTGTTGGATGATAGTGAACTAACAATGTAAAACTTGTGGACTTTTTCCTGAGAATATATACTGCTGATTTGAAGTATAATAAAAATAATAAGTACTATGTTCTTGAATATATTTTTCATTTCTTAATAATTTATAGCATAAGAGACTCCCTTGAAACTATTAAATGAAAAATAAAGGTAATAAAAATAGATTTGAGATTGCTTTCATAATAATAATTATTTGAGAATCAAAAAAAATAATATCAGAGGAAAAAAAATATTTATACAATTATTTTAAATAAATCTATATTTTAATAAATGAATTTATCAATTCGCATAAAAATATTGAAATAAAAATTTTTTTATAACCATACTCTCATTCCTTCGGTGCAGTTTTTGCAAATTTCAATTTTATCCCTACCTTTTAATATTGCAGAACGGAAACTATTGTATTCCTGGCTTTCCCAAACTTCATGAAATGATTTCTTTTGCAAATCTCCCAGTACAAAATTAGCATCCTTGTCAAAACAGCATGGTACAATCTTACCATCCCATGTTATCACATCTGAATGCCACATTTTCCAGCAGCTATTTGCCATATTGTTTTTGATGGAATAGCTTCCATCTTTATTTTTCCTGTATCTCGAATATTTATCGATAGTAGGTATCAGGTCACTGCCATTCTCATAATCATATATCTGCGCTGATTTATAAAGAACTTTACCGACACCTAAATTCCTTGCCAATAATTTCACTTCATCTATCTGATGTTCATTTGGTCTGACCACAAGAAACTGAAAAATCAGAAATGGTTTTTCTGATTTAAGCAATTTTTTCCATTTGACTATGTTTTTTGTTCCTTCTATAACCTTATCCAGTTTGCCTCCTCTACGATATGATTGATAAACTTCCTGAGTAGTGCCATCAAGTGAAATGATAAGTCGGTCCAGTCCTGATTCTACGGTTTTGCGGGAATTTTCATCGTTCAGAAAATGAGCATTCGTAGAAGTTATGGTATATAGTTTTTTTTTGGAAGCATATTTTACCATTTCAGGAAAATCAGGATTCAGATATGGTTCTCCCTGAAAATAGAATATCAGGTATATCAGGTCTTTGTAAACATCATCAATAGTTTTTTTAAATAATTCTTTATTCAGATTGCCTGTTGGCCTGGTGAAGGACCTTAGTCCGCTTGGACATTCGGGGCATCTGAGGTTACATGATGTTGTCGGTTCAAATGATATAGAAAATGGTTTACCCTTATGTATGTTTTTTTTTGTCCATTTTGATAAATAGTAAGAAAATATTAGTTTAAGCAGATTTATTGATTTCCTCGGGCTCAGCTTTGTAAGAAAATTAAGAATATCATATAATTTTGACACATAATTGTTCATAAGCCTGCTAAAACTGATTATATTTCCCTTCTGAGCCTCCCAACAGGTATATTCATGTGCTCCCTGTATTTGGCAATGGTGCGTCGTGACAGATTATAACCCTTATCTATAAGCAATAGACGAAGATCTTCATCTGAATATGGGTCCTGTTTATTTTCATTTTTTATCATGTCTATGATAATTTCTTTGACTTCGATTGTAGAAGCTTCTTCCCCATCTTCACGTGTTATAGACTCTGAAAAGAATTCTTTTAGGCTGTTTATACCGAATTCTGTCTGAACATATTTGGAACTTGCAACCCGTGAAATTGTTGATATATCAAAACCTGTTATATCTGAAATGTCTTTAAGTATCATGGGTTTTAAGCGGCTTCTGTCTCCTGTGAGGAAATAATCATACTGAAACTGCATTATGGTATACATGGTCTTGTACAGAGTCTGCTGCCTTTGTTGTATTGCATCGATAAACCATTTTGCCGAATCTATTTTTTGCTTTATAAAGAACAAAGTGCTTTTGTCCTGCATCGACTTTACAACATTGCCGTCACTTTCTTTGTATGTCTTCAGTACATTCAGATATGAATCATTGATATGCAATTCTGGGATCTGGCTATTGTTCATTGACAACTCAAGTTCTCCGTTTCTATTTTCGATGATGAAGTCGGGTACAATATATTCCATCGTATTCTCAGATAAGGCTGAAAACCCACTGGCCGGCTTGGGATTGAGCTTAATTATTTCATCAATCGCTTCCTTTAATTCATCCTTTGAGACAAAAAGATTTTTTTCAAGTTTTGTGTAATGTTTCTTGGAGAAGGTATCAAAATGGTTATACAAAATGCTCATTGCCAGTTCTTTCGATCTGGAAAACTTTTCTTCTTTTTCGATGCTGTCTTTCAGTTGTATAATTAATGTTTCCTGTAGATCCCTGGCTGCTATACCTGGCGGATCAAGCCTTTGTATCTTTTTTATTATCCTTTCAACATCCTTGTAACTCACAATAATATTGTAGAGAAATAGAATATCGTCGATTATATCTTCAATATCCCTCCTGAGATATCCATCATCATCGATTGTGCCAATAATCTGACGTGCAATGATCTCATCCTCTTCTGTTTCGAGACCAAGATGTCCTATCTGTTTTTCAAGATGTTCTAGAAGTGATTCAAAGTTAGCAACCGGAAAACTGGATTCATAACTGTTTTCTGTCTGAGAAGTTGACTGTTTGTAGGAAACAGGATCATCTTCAATGTATTCATTGATATAATCATCGAGTTCAAATACTTCCTCCCGGTCATCACCCTTATCAAACGGATCATCCCTTTCAATATCATTATCAGCAATTTCCTGATCATAAGACTCGTTGAGACCATCATCTTCTTCAAGTGCAGGATTACTTTCGAGCTCCTCCTTTATTCTCTGCACAAGAGATGTCGAAGGCAGCTGGATCAGCTTCATAAGCTGCATCTGCTTTGGAGAAAGTTTCTGTACTAATTTCTGACTTAATTTCTGTTTTAACATAATCTCAAACTCACAATTTAAACACCTATACCATAGTTTTCGTTCATAAAAATCCTAATTAAAATACTATGGCAATGCAAAGATATATTATATATTTCAATAATGCAAATAAAATTGTAAATAAATATTTTATATGTTATTGATTCATGAAATATGAAAAAAATAGGTTGCCGCTTCCGGCAACCTATTATAGCAAAAAAATATTAACTAAAATGTGAAAATTACATTTTGGTAACTCTGATATCAATCCTTCTGTTCTGGGCTTTACATTCAGGAGTATCGTTAGCTGGGCAAACCGGATGTTGTTCTCCATAGCCTTCTGAAGCTAATCTTTTGGATGCAATTCCCAGTTTCTGGAGTTCGTAAGCAGCAGCTTTAGCTCTTTGGTCTGATAATTTCATATTCATAGCATCATCACCATCTGAATCAGTATATCCTCCCAGTTTGATATTGACATTTGGGAAAGCCCTGAGTATTGCAGCTATGTTTTTCAGTTGAGACTGAGATTCCGATGTCAGCGTAGATTTACCTTTTTCAAAGTATAAACGGTCGAAAGTAAACCATTTGTTTTTAAGTGTAGCCTCATCAGTTGTTCCTGTTTTTATAAATTCAACAAGTTTGTTTTCAACACTGTTTTCTCCAACTTTAAGTTCAGTTTTATCTGGTAATATCAAGGATATTTCTTTTCCCAGATCAGAAACCCAGTTACCTGCTGCATCAACTGTTCCTTTAATTCCTGCAACTGCATCTTCAACAATGTCAACTGTACTGTCGGCAACTTCTGAAACTTCAGTTTTCAGTGTGTCAACCATAGCACCGGCAGTATCTTTTATGTTTTTGCCATCACATCCTCTGAGCAAAGCCCACAGTAATACCAAACCTAATAATAAAGCAAGCCAAGGCAATAATTTTTTAAAATTAATTCCTCCACCTGATACATTGATTTTGTCATCTAAATTCAGCCCGCTGGAATTTGTCAGATTTGCAAGTCCCGAAGGTAGCAATGATTTGACGAATGATCCCTGTCCGCCGAGCAGGTTCATTAGTCCGGACAATCCCAGATTCTGGCTTTTTACCTGTTTTCCGATAAGTCCCATCAGAAATGGGGCAGCCATACTCAGCAATGAAGAGACAGAACTGGATTTTACTCCCTTGTTTCCTGAAATCCAGTCAACAATAGCCCCTAATTTTTCACCAAATAACATTTTAATTATAGGAAGTCCTATTTCAGTAATTTTTGAGAATTTGCTTTCTCCTCCATTCATCAGTCCGGATAATCCTCCAAGTACATCTGTGTCATAATTATTTTTGGTAAGCATATCGAGAATACCCGATGCCCCTGACTGAGTGCTACTTTTTTGAATCAAAGAACCCAGGATAGCAGGAGCTGCGGTTTCAAGCACTCCTTTTACTGAGGATTCGCTTTCTCCCAGGAAGCTGCCTGCAGATTTAGCAAGCTCACCAGCTACCTGATTTTTAAAAAGATCAAGAATGTTAATTGCCATTTTTAAATTATTTTTAATTGTTGAAAAAAGATTGTTTTAATCAAAGGTGATTATTTCGTAATTGAAACGTAGATTTATTAATAAGTCACATATTTTGTGAATAAATAATTGTCAGATAAAAAATACTTATTCAAATGAAATTCAAATAAATATTATTTTTTATTAGATTTTTCGTTAATTTTGTTTCATGAAAAATAGATCAATATGAAATTTTATAAATTACCATTCTTTTTTTTCTTGTTTATATACTGTATTTTTTCATGTAGAAACACAAAACCAGCTGATAATCAGATTACAGTTGATTTAGACCAGACAATTCACAACCTGACAAAAAGTTATATTTCTCAACTACCTGAGCTCAATCTTGAGACTATGAGTGAAGAACAGAAAAGAATAATAGAATTGGGTAAATCCCTGTTTTATGAGAAAAAATTATCGGGATCTCAAACCATAAGCTGTGCTTCGTGCCATGATATTTCGAAATATGGTGTTGACAATAAGGCACTTTCACCGGGAGATAAAAATCAGACAGGTATCAGGAATTCTCAAACCGTTTTTAATACATATCTTTATGGTGATCAGAACTGGGACACGAAATTCAAAAGTGTGGAGGATCAGGTTATGGGACCCATTTTTAGTGAGCTCGAAATGGCAATGCCTGATACGAAAACATTGTTAAGCAGACTAAAAAATGACAAATTTTATACGACTGCATTTGCAGAAGCATTTCCTGCCAATAAACCGCATATTTCACTTGAAAATATAAAAAAAGCGCTTGGTTCATTTGAAAGAACCTTAATCACTCCATCAAGATTTGATGAATATCTGAAAGGTAATCTCAAAGCACTCACACAGGAAGAAAAACTTGGTGCCTACAGTTTTGTAATAAATTGTAAATCCTGCCACAGTTCTGCTTTGGTAGGAGGAGGATTTGCAGTTGAATATCCGATTTTCGGATATCATAGTGATTACTCAGACAATAACAACTTGGATCTTGGTAAATATAATGTAACTAAAAACCCTGATGATAAGCATGTTTTTAAAGTCCCACAGTTGAGGAATATTGAGAAAACCTATCCATATATGCATGATGGTAGTGTCAAAACTTTGGAAGATGCTATAAGGATATGTTCAATGGCAGAATCAAATATTCGTCTCAATGAGAAAGATGTCCTGCTGATCAGTGCTTTTTTAAGGACTATGACAGGTAAAATACCTGAACATGCCCTGCCAAATCGCAAAATTTTCAATTAGATGGAATTTATAATTGTTTCCTAATATACAAATTTTAGAAAAACCGCAAATTTATACTGTTGGCTCTGTTAAATCGTTTTTTAGCAATAATGGTTTTCTTTACTTTGATGGTTTCCTGCAGGAATCAGCCAAACGATGAAAAACTTCCGGAACAGCAGGAGCAAATGTTATTGAAAATGGCTCAGAGTTATTTTACCCCCTTAAGTAAACCAGATTTTGAAAACATAAGCCCTGAAAGGAAGAAAATAATTGAACTTGGGAGAAAACTATTTTATGAAAAAAAAATATCCGGAGATCAAAAAATCAATTGTGCAAATTGCCACAATATAGCAGATTATGGAGCTTCAAATAAAACTGTTACACCCGGCAGCAATGGGTTGATGGGCTTCAGGAATGCCCCTTCAGTAATTAATGCCCACCTTCAATTTGCATTAAACTGGGATGCAAAATATAATAATTTGGAAGACCAGCTTTCAGGAATGTTTTTCAGCAAAACGGAAATGGGTCTTCAGGATTCAACGCAACTGATTGGAAGGCTTAAAATAGATTCAGAATATACAGCGCTCTTCAGAGAAGCTTTTCCTCAGTCTTCAGCTTCTTTATCAATGGTAAATGTCAGGAAAGCCATTGCTTCATTTCTGAGAACACTTACATCACCGGGCAGATTTGACGATTATCTGAGGGGTGATACTGAAGCCCTGAATTACAAAGAAAAGATAGGAATAAAAAGCTTTATTGAAAATGGTTGTGTCCCATGCCACAGTACAGCACTTGTAGGTGGCGGGATGGCACAAAAATTTGCTCTTTTCGGATATTACTGGGATTATACTAACAGCAAAAAAATCGACAAAGGCAGATATGAAATTACTAAAAAACCAGAAGATGAATACATTTTCAAAGTTCCGCAACTGAGAAACGTTGAAAAAACCTTTCCTTACATGCATGACGGAAGTGTACAGAGTCTTGAAGAAGCTGTAAAGATTATGGCAATGACAGAATCCAACCGACAACTTGATGAAAAAGATGTTGAAAATATAGTAGCTTTTTTGCGATCACTTACCGGTTATATACCGGAACATGGGAAAGAAAAAAGGAATTGATAGTTGAAATTGGAGAATTATTTCAGTTGCCAGTTTGTCGGTTAAAAAAAATCGTAATTCGTATCGGTTGTCAGTTGTCGGTTTGTCAGTTGTCGGTTAAAAATCGTAAATCGTAAATCATAAATTATATTGGTTGTCGGTTAGAGTTGAAATTTAAAAATCTGTGAAAATCCGTCAAATCAGTCCCGATGACAATCGGGATCCGTGTGCTAAATAAAAGTAGGAGGGTTACAAGGTTAAATGGTAGAAGGGTAATGGAGAATGGATAATTGAGAATTGATAATGGATAATTGATAATTATTTCGGTTGTCAGTTGCCAGTTTGTCTGTTAAAAATCGTAATTCGTAATTCGTAATTCGTAATTTGTTTCTGTTGTCGGTTGTCAGTTTATTGGTTAAAAAACGTAATTCGTAATTCGTAATTCGTAATTTGTTTCTGTTGTCGGTTTGTCGGTTGTCAGTTTATCGGTTAAAAAACGTAATTCGTAATTCGTAATTCGTAATTTGTTTCTGTTGTCAGTTGCCAGTTTGTCTGTTAAAAATCGTAATTCGTAATTCGTACTTTGAAGTGGTAATCATTGTTTATTGAGAATAAAATCGATTGTTCTGATTTCTTCCTGTTCGAAAGTTAACTTTCCTATAGATTTAACATTGTCCATAAGCTGATCCACTGAACTTGCACCAACCAGGACAGATGTAACACGATAATCTTTCAGTAACCATGCTATAGCCATCTGTGCAAGAGACTGGCCTCTCATAATTGCTATATCATTAAGACCCCTGATCATTTCAATCAGTTGCGGGGTGATTTGTTCCTTTCTCAGGAAACCGTGAGGTAATGCTGCCCTGCTGTCGGATGGGATACCGTTCAGATACCGGTCACTTAACAATCCTTGTGCAAGAGGTGAAAAAGCTATGCAACCTAAACCTTCTTGTTCCAGTAGATTGAGCAATTCATTTTCTACCCAACGTTCAAACATTGAATATTTAGGCTGGTGTATCAAACATGGAGTCCCAAGTTGCCTCAGGATATCTGAAGCTCTTTTTGTGGCACCAACAGGGTAATTGGAAATTCCTGCATAAAGGGCCTTGCCCTGTCTGACAACAGAGTCAAGAGCACCCATTGTCTCTTCAAGCGGTGTATCGGGGTCTAAACGATGGGAATAAAATATATCGACGTAATCAAGACCCATTCTTTTCAGACTCTGATCAAGACTGGCCATAAGATATTTTCTGGAGCCCCATTCTCCATATGGGCCATCCCACATGTGATAACCTGCCTTAGTAGAAATTATCATTTCATCGCGGTGTGAACCCAGTTCTAGGTTCAGAACCCTGCCGAAAGTTTCCTCTGCAGATCCCGGTGGAGGTCCGTAATTGTTTGCCAGATCAAAATGTGTAATTCCTTCGTCAAAAGCCTTTGTAATAATTGTCTTTGATTTTTTGAAATCATCAACTCCGCCAAAATTATGCCACAATCCAAGTGATATTAGAGGCAATTTCAATCCACTCTTTCCACACCTGCGGTATATCATATCAGAATATCTCGATTTTAACAATTTCATTTTTCAAGTTTTAAAACAAAGTTATTACTTTTTGAGAAACTAATACACAACACCTATCCAATAAATTGAAATATACTGACAATTTACCACATATAATAATTTGTATAATATAAATCAGCTAATTATTTTTGCCAATATTTTAGGATATATGATCATGGAAATACGAAGTTTGAAATATTTATTCGTATATATTGTTCCTTTTTCGGTGCTTTTATCCATTTATTTGCAAAATATCTGGTCCTTTTCGACTGTTATCCTTATTTTTTTCATTTTCCCGGTTATTGAACTTTTTACCAGGGCTTCTCCTTCTAATTTAGATATTGAAGAAGAAGCAAAGGCAGAAAAAAATCCTGTTTATGACCTTATACTTTATGGTCTGGTACCATTTCAATATATAATAATGGCATTTTTTCTCTTAAGAGTCAGTAATGAGAATTTAAATCTAATTAGTATTATCGGTATGACATCAGCCTATGGTATGTCCTGTGGTATTTTAGGTATAAATGCTGCACATGAATTGGGACACAGGACCAAAAAATATGAACAACTTATGGGCAAAATGTTATTGATAACAACATTATACATGCATTTTTTCATTGAACACAACCGTGGACATCACAAAAATGTCTCGACACCCTATGATCCTGCTACGGCACGTCTGGGAGAACCTGTTTTTATGTTCTATTTAAGATCAATAGCAGGTAGCTGGATATCTGCCTGGAATATTGAATCGAAAAGGCTGAAACGTTTAAAAGTACCTATTTGGAGTATAAAGAATGAGATGCTGCTTTACCAGTTCTTTCAAATATTCCTGTTGTTGCTCATTGGTTTAGTATTTGGTTTTAAAACAATGCTATGGTTTGTATTGGGATCTCTAATTGGTATTCTTTTACTTGAAACAGTAAACTATATTGAACATTATGGATTGAACAGAAAACGAAAAGGTGATGGATTTGAAAGAACCTTGCCCGTACATTCCTGGAATTCTAATCACCCTGTAGGACGTCTTGTTTTGCTTGAACTTTCAAGACATTCTGATCACCACTATATGGCAAGCCGCAAATTCCAGATACTGAGGCATTTCGATAACAGCCCTCAAATGCCGGCAGGTTATCCTGCAATGATGCTTTTATCATTAATTCCACCGCTCTGGTTCTATGTTATGCATAAAACCCTCGCTTCATTTAAGAACACTGAAGCAGGAAAACAGTTAGGATAACAAAAAAATCTTCGATTAGTTCCACCTTTGTGGCATTTCTTATATATTTGATTTTTTAATTAACGAATAAGTGATAAAATGCCACCTTTTTTACAATATGCACTGAGGATATTGATCTATCCGCTAAGCTATATTCCTTTTACTGTAATGTTCTGGTTCAGTAATTTTTTAGGTTTTCTTCTTCATAAAATCCTGCGTTACAGGGTTAAAGTTGTGAAAGAAAATCTTCATAGGGTTTTTCCTGAGAAACAACCTGCTGAAATAGAAAAAATAACCAGGAAATATTACCGCTATGTTGCAGATATGATGATTGAGGGTATAAAATCTTTTTCTATAAGCGAAGCAGAGGCTGTCAGGAGATGCAGGGCAATTAATCCTGAATTGACCAATGAGTATTATGATAAAAACCAAAGTCTGATTATGATTCTTGGTCATAATGAAAACTGGGAATGGCCGGCTCTATCCGGGCCCGCACAACTAAAACACAGGCCTGCAGGTATTTATAAACCACTTAATGATAAGTATCTCAATGATTGGACCATAAAAAACCGTAGCCGTTTTGGTTGTCTTTTGCTTACAATGAATGAGACTATGCCATATTATGAAAGTAAACCTAAAGAACTGACTATTAATGCTTTCATTGCTGACCAAAGCCCTTCTAATCCAAAAAAATCTCATTGGGTTGATTTTTTCGGTCATAAAACAGCCTTCCTTCCGGGTCCTGCCATAATTTCCACAAAACACAATATTCCTATTGTTTTTTGCAATATCCAAAAGTTGAAAAGAGGCTACTATACCGTTGAATTTGAAAAATTTGTTGATGATCCATCTCAGTATACTCCAATTGAGATTACACAAAAATTTGCCCAAAGGCTGGAAAAGCAGATCATCGATAATCCACCCTGCTGGCTCTGGAGTCACAGACGATGGAAACACAAATATGAAGATTGCAATAATGAATAATTTTTTTGCGCAATGTTGTAATGCTTTCGATGTGCTGTTGTCGTAATAAAAGGACCAGCTAAGTAATGGATAATGGATAATTGATAATTATTTCGGTTGTCAGTTGTCGGTTTTTCAGTTGTCGGTTAAAAATCGTAATTCGTAATTCATATCAGTTGTCAGTTGTCGGTTTGTCGGTTAAAACTCGTAACTCGTAATTCGTAATTTGTTTCGGTTGTCGGTTAGAGTTGAAATTTGCAAATATGTGAAAATCCGTCAAATCAGTCCCGATGACAATCGGGATCCGTGTACTAAATAAAGGTAGGAGGGTTACAAGGTTAAATGGAGAATGGATAATGGATTATTGAGAATGGAAAATAAGAAACTTGTCTGTATAGCTTATCCGTAGGGGATGGAGAATTGACAATTGATAATGAAGAATGGAAAAACTTGTCCGTAGGAGCTTGCCTGTTGAGGATTAAAAAACATGACATTGGCTTGATTTGTTCTGTTTATTCAAGATGATAAGATAATTCTAATAACAGGAAATTTAATCATTCTATTGATCAATATAGAGATAAAAAAATGATAATTTCTAATGTTATTACACTATTTGCCAAAGTTTATAATGATTCGATCAAACCGTGATTGGTAATCGTGCCTTCATTTGTTACCCTGTTACCAAATAAATTTATTGTCCCTCTGTTGCTTATACTGGCACCCAAACCATTATAAATTCCCATATCTGAAACTCCTGCCCCAATTGAAGGTGTAGGTAAAATTAAAGTACTTACCGGTTCTGCAATACTTCCATTATTCAAAGTGCCTGTATTGTAAATATTCCACTGAGGCATATTCGTAGCATTTTGCATGTCAATATTTCCAAGATTTTCGAAATTTCCATTATTGTGGATAGCATTTCCGCTTATCTGAGAAAAACTCAGATTGCCTCTCATTGTTAAAACGCCATTATTATTAATACCTTTCCCGGTAATTTGATAAATGTATATATTAGTAATGTCATTGCAATTTAATATAGCTCCCCCATCATTTTCAATACCATTTAGACCTATTTGAAAACAATTAATAGAATTAAATGTAGAATTGGAATTAATTGAAGCTGAATTAACGTTGTGTATTCCATGACCAGGTATCTCACTCACCCAGATACCTGAAAAATTGCTGAGGTTGATTGTGCCCAGATTTTCGATCCCATTTCCAAGTACATTGGAACTATTGATGCTTCCGCTGCCTGAAACATTAATAATTCCATGATTATTAATGCCATGTGCAGCACTTCCAACAATATTTAAACTTGCTCCTATAACATTCAGGGTTGAACTATTTCCCAAGAATAATGATCTGCAATCCAGCCAACCACCTGATGCAGTGACCACAAACCCAGATGGAATTATAGCATCAACGCAGGCAACAGGAACCCCATTGTTCCAATTTGCAGCATTTGACCAGTTACCATCCATACCTGTATTGGTGAATGTTGAGGTGGCCGTGACAATTCCTTCGTCAATCAATCCATCGCAATCGTTATCTTTGTTATCGCAGAGTTCAGGTGCAAATGGATGGACATTTGGATCACTATCATCACAATCTGTATTATCACCTACATATCCAAATGGAGGGAAACAAGTCAGGACACTGAATGCAGGATCCCCAAATAAATCAAAATCAAGATCCCTGTAATACAAACTAGGTGGGGGAGCCATAGGATCGATCAATCCGTCACAATTGTAATCTTTGTCATTGCACAATTCAGGCGCTCCGGGATAAACCTCAGGATCAGTATCATCGCAGTCATCGGAACTTGAAACATACCCGATCGGAGAAGTACAAGCCATGACACTAACCGAAGGATTGCCATGACCATCAGAATCAGAATCCTGATACCATACTCCATTCCCAATTGGATATTCAAATCTTACAGGTATGATCTCAGCAGCGCATCCAGTCTTCTGTATATTCAGGTATAAAATTTGCAACCCGACAGCTGCATTTGATGGAGTAAAAGTATTGGTAGTCCAATTTAATGTACCTGCTGAAATGCTTAAATCAGGTGCCGTATATATGCCTGACACCGGACTGTTGCTGATATTTATTTTTTGACCAGGCAGGAAATCATTTATCAATTCATCCTTACATTTTTGGCCGAATACTTTTTGTACAAAAATTCCTGGGTTTTCTGCCGGAGTAAGGGCTACAGGGAAATTGCTATGATTTATTATTCCATTATTGGTAAACGTTCCAATTTGTGAAAAAGATGAAACCCATGGATCTGAAGGATCAAGATTGATCTGTCCATTGTTTACTGCAGTCCCATAGTTTTGGAGCGAAAGTAAATTGATTTTTTTACACGTATTTATGGTCAGGGAGCCGGTTGACAGGTTAAAATAATTGGAATTTGAAAAGAATGAAGTCAAATGGTTTCCAATGGCCATATTTCCTAAATTTCTAATGCCAAAACTAAAATTGTTTGACAAAGTATTCAAAACTGTATTGCCGGATAAATCAGCGCTTCCTTTGTTTTCAACAGGAAATCTTTGAGCGGTTATATTCATCGTTCCATTGCTGTTCAAAGCTCCTGTTGGATGGATCAATAATCCGTAGAAAGCATCCATTTGAGGATTGGCCATATTAATCAAACCATCATTAATAAAACTTGAATATACCTCCAAAGGTGTTTTATAATATGTGTCAAATAAGTTGATATAGGAATTAAAATTCATTATACCCGTACTATTATTAACTGTCGACCTGAATGAACTGATCCCATTGCAGGAAAAAGTACCATAATTATTGAATAAAGCAGTCGGCTCTGCCCCTGCCATAAAAAGTCCAAGATTTGCATTTACTGTTATAATTCCAGTAGTATTATTGGTTAAAACAGCATTGTTTGCCATGTTGACAGCATATAAAATGAACGTTACATTGTTGTTGATTGTTACTGTACTGTTATTCACAAAAGATGGAACACCCGTTCCACTATTGGAAAAAAAATAAAGTTGACTATCGTTTATATTGATCGTCCCATTATTTACTAACTGAGTTCCAAATCCGTCGTGTGCCCTGAACCATATTTCATTAGAATTGCTAAAGTTCAAAGTGCCATTGACTGTAACAACGCTTCCTGGTTGAAAATATGTCCATGCATTTGTGGTAATTGAGGAGCCGGCAAGAATTGTTAGACTAGCCCAGCAGTTTAACTGATTGACCGAATGATTGCCATTGATCTGGATATTTGATAATGCAAATGCAACTGGAATGCTTACATCGTCAGAAGCAGCAGGAAGACAGTCGCAATCCCAGTTTAAAGGATCAGACCATGAAGAAGCATCACCTCCACCATCCCAGGTAATTGATATTGCTGTAACTTCAATTCTACATAATATGCATATTAAACTAACAATAATAAAACACCTCATATTTTGTTTGTTTTGATTTAATAATATAAATACCCTTTTTTGATTTTTACATTTTAATTTTAGGAATAATAAAATTAAATTGCTAATAATTCAATATTAAATTTATCTTATTACAATTTTCGCATATTAATTATTTTTCATTAATTGTAATTCTATTGGATTTAATTTTGTAAGTATAGCACCTTATGCATTTAATTAATAATAAATCTAAATAAAAATTAATGTTTTGTCTTTTTTGCGACATTTTTTTTTATAATACCTGTTTTATATCGTGATTTTTCTGGACTTACAATCAACTTGTATAGTGAAACCTGAATTATAAATTGAACTATATAAGGAATTGATTTGCTATCCAACATATTTTAAAAGCTAAAACACAGAATTGTCTCAATATCATTTGCTTAAATATTGTATGGTCATAAAAAGGTAGGAGGGTTTAAGGTTAAATGGTAGAAGGGAAATGGAGAATGGATAATTGATAATGGAGAATGGATAATTGAGAATGGATAATTGATAATTATTTCTGTTGTCGGTTGTCAGTTAAAATCGTAAATCGTAAATCGTAATTTGTATCGGTTATCAGTTGTCAGTTTGTCAGTTGTCAGTTAAAAATCGTAATTCGTAATTCGTAATTTGTTTCGGTTGTCAGTTGTCGGTTTTTCAGTTGTCGGTTAAAACTCGTAATTCGTAATATTTCCACCACAGCCCCTGGCCCCTAAAGGGGAATCCAAAGCTTTAAATTACAACTTAAGTCATTATCCACCATCCAACCCTTCAACCTTTTCAACCCCTAATTCAAAAATCGTAATTCGTAATTCGTATCGGTTGTCAGTTGTCGGTTGTCAGTTAAAATCGTAAATCGTACTTTCCCTTTCCTGGCTATCATTATTAGCAATTAACAATTAATTCTCCTTTCAGTGGAAACCACATCTGATAGTTATATGAATTTCACTTATTCACGTATGGAATAGTTTTTTTCATCATTAAGCTTTTAAGCCTGTTATTTTCCAACCAAAAAAAATTCAGAATAAATAAACATTGGTGTTAAGACATACAAGGGCTAAAAGGGATTTTTATTATCAAAATACAAATATATTCCGGTAGTAACCAGACCTACTGATTATTCCACACTTCGATTCTTTTTTTATAAAGTACCGGATTGAAATCCCACAAACTTAAATCAAACCCTGATTCAAGTTTTACCTGCTCCCCGGGAGTAAAAAAATCAGGAAAAAAGTCAATTCCCGTTAATGCTTCAATACTATCAATACTGACAGCATATTTTGAAAGAGGTTCTGTACTTAATTCATTTGGCAATATGAATCCTATGGCTTTTCTTTCGGGATCATCAGCATCAAGAATGATTTTGAAGAATAAATCTGGAACTCCTACCCTGTTTTTACCTATAAACCGGGTAATTTCCTTGTTTAACACAGGACCGGTAACAATAAATACCCTGTCGTTTTTCCATGCCCAGTTTCGGGTATGTTCTTCAAGTTCATTCCAGATACCGTTGTTGAATTCTTTTTTTTGAGGAGAAATATTGCTCATGAGGAAGCTTTCCTTCATTGCCACTTCGTTAAAAGCCATATCAGCAGCAGGAGCCAGGTGACCCCTTGTATAACCGCTTCCTGAATAATCAAAGTATATAGCCGATCTCGATCCGATTTTTAAATCAGGATCAAAACGGTCATGTCTTTTTACATTTTCTATTTTGAGGCTTTCTCTGCTAAGCATATAAGATACCCATTCTGACTGTTCATATTTTTCATTGTAAGACAGCGAAAAATACCGGTGATGTACAATTTCGCCTGTAGTAGAACCAGGCAAAAAGAACCTTTCTTCAGGTAATATCTCTGATGTACTGTTAAGCGGAATAAATATATCTTCATTTACGGCAATGACCGGTTTTTTAGAAAAATATTTTTTATTTGCAAAAACTATTATTGCCAATAAAAAGCCTAATAAAAACAAAATCAAAATAATTGAACGACTCATCAGTTTGGGTTTTCCTCCTCTTTTTGTTTCCCCGCCATGTCCTCTTCTGAATTTTGCCATAGTTTTATCTTCTTTTAAATTCCGAAAATTTTAAAAACCCTGCAAAGGCAGCCAATACAACTGATATAATAGCGGTAATCATAACTGACAAAAACCAATTATAATCTGTCATCAGATTTCTGACAGTATATGCTATAGCCATAATAATCATCAAATATGACATACGTTTGAAAAATAAATAAATATTAAATTCATGCTTCAGAAAACGGATACATAAAAAATACTGAATTATAAATACAAAGGATTGAGTAAAAATGCTTGCAATTGCTGCTCCTTCGGCACCATAACGCGGTATTAGAATTAAATTTGATGTCAGATTGATTATGACAGCTATAAAAACCGTTTTATTTAAAGAATTGATTTTACCCGCTGATGTTAGTAATGTGCCATAAATATAATTCATGCTGATTGAAAAAAAACTCAACATAAGCAAGCTAAGCACATTTGAGTAAGTCGCATTATAACCGGCCGGATAAAGGAAATTCATTATTTCACGACTATACAATATCGTAATTACACTTGCATTTGATGCAATAAATAATAAGAGATCATGACTTGTTGAAATCAGGTTCAATAATTTTTCCCTTTCGGCTAATAATGAGGCAAACATAGGAAGCAATAGAACTGCAAACAGATAACCAAGGTTATTGAATGCGTCAAAAACCCGGTAAGCAGCTGCATATATTCCTGCCTGTTCAGGATTTCCCAGCATCCTCTCCAGCAAGAAACCATCAATTCTCATATAAACTGTCATCATAATGATAACCATAGAATATGGAATACTTGATCTGATTATCTTTTTAAAGAACACTATACTGAATTGAGGTACAATGATTTTTACCAGTCTGAAATTAATTATAATGACTAAAACCAGGACAATAAGATAAGCAACCGTCTGGGAAAAAATGTATTGATAAATACTGAAATTATTACGAAGTGATGAATACAGGATCATACCAAGAAAAGCAATAAGCAGAAGTTTGTCAATCACTGAAATAATGCTGTCCCACCGGTATTTTCCCGAAGCAGAAATATTAGTCCTAAGGTAAAGGATGAAAGAAAGTAATATCTGGTTCGACACTATCAGCAAAAAGATACCAAGGGCTTTTTGATCGTAACCTGAGATTAAAATCACTAAGACACCGATGATAATTACTATAAAAGATAATAATAATTTTACCCCAAGTATATTAGGAAGGTAATCTGCAAGGAGAGTTTTATCTCTTGCAATGGTCCTGCTGTTATAATTTTGAATTCCAAGGTCTGTGAAAATTGACAATATATATGCCAGGTTGAAAAGGGCAAAATACTGTCCATAAATATGCGTTCCCAGGACATCCTGTGCCCTGCTGTCGATAAAGAACACAAAAACAGGCTTTATCAGCAAATTGATCAGCAACAGAAAACTGATATTTATAAGGAATTCCCTCTTCACATTCAAAACAATAGAACTGCAAAGATACTATTTACCTCAAGATTAAATAGAGATGAGAATAAAGTTTTATTTTACAGGTCAAAAGCCAAAAGAATAAACTGCCAATCCTACTATTAATGCAACTGCCACTTTAATTGCTTTTATTACAATAAATGCCTTTTTAGATTCTCCCAACAGTGGCAACATCCCGTGTCCATCCTGCGAAATACTATTTGCAAGGAGGACACTGAAGGGTATAGTGCCCTGAGAGAATAAAGTGACAAAAATAAGATGTGGGCCTGATTGCGGTATGATACCAATTAAAACACCTGCAATAATGACAAGCAGCATATTGTCAGAAATTAAGCTTTCAATATGAACATATTTCAGAAGAAGACTGATAAATAACAGAATGATAAATGTCCATATCAATATCTTCGGCAGGTGTACTTTGATTATATGATTCCACACATGCTCTTCGATGAAATGTTTTGGAACGCTCAGAATAATCAGCAGCACAATTATAGAAGCAATCCCGACAGTAAAAAACATCCATGTCTCAGCTTCTTTCATAAAAAATCCATAAACAATTCCGGCAAGAAGCAGGGTGAATAGTAATGACACAATAAACCTCACAGGTGATGGATTAAATATGTTGTTTTTAAGCTCATTAAAGTTGTAAGATGTACATTTTTCATGTTGATGAATAGGAAGATTATTTTCAGTAAATTCCTTTCCCAGAAATTCAGGTTTGATAAATCTGTCGGTCAGAAATCCTGTAATCAGAGCCAGGATGACGAGTATTCCCATTAAAATAAAAGTTTTTTGAGGAAAAAGAGCCAGCATAAGATAAGCTTCATCTCCAGTAGTGGCTACCATCGTAGTAATTGTTGCACCCAGGCTGAATAATTTATGTGAAAACATGGCCACAGCCATATAAGAACCCAAACACCCCGGAATAGCGCCAAGCAACGCAGCCAGCAAATATTGTTTCCATTTGCTTTGTGTAATAAACCTTTGCCAAATCCCATGCGTCATGACATTGATATATTCAATCACGACCATAATAGCAAATACCATTCCGGCAACAACTATACTTTCTTTCAAAACATCTATCAGCAGATCAATCATAATTTATTTTCAGATTTTGCTACAAATATAACCACTGAAATCAAATTATGTTGGTACTTTAGCAGAATCTGTATTTTTTTTTAAACACTTCATAATTCCAGTTACTGTAATATCAAGATCGGAATCAATAGAATGAATACAAAATCCTTCAAATACACCAAAGCATTTTAAAAGACTCATTAAAATAAAATTTTTTTATCGTTAAAAGCAGTCTAATTATTAATATTTTTACTTTTGCAGGTATTAAATAATAAATGGATCAAAAACAAAAAATATTACTTTCAGAACTTTTCAACCGTAAATTGATCAGATTAAACCATAATTTACTAAGTTTCAACGGTAAGTTACCGGGAATTATTGAAACTGTAAAAGATAGTGAATTTAAACTGAAAGTTTCTGATAAGGAAAGAACAGAAAGGGAAATAAAGCTGATCCTGACGGAAATTTCCGTTCTTGAAAAAGCAAAAATCAAACTACTGACCAATTCATATGGCATTTGTTCTGAATGCATGGGAAATATTCCTTTTCAAAAAATCTTATTGGATCCCCTCGCTGAATTTTGCAATCTATGTCAGGACTGATCAAAACTGATTGTAGAATATGCTAAATCGGGTCAATATCCTGAAAATCAAATATTTCATAATTTCTTTCTCAGTTCTTTCACAACCATAATAACCTCCCCAACTGTTTATATCGCTTTTTTCAACCTTCACACAATTTTTTTTGTCCTCAAGGATAATATCTTTCAATTTTTTTGCAATATTCTTATCATCAATAATGAAAACTAGTTCTGTATTAATGTTTGCTGATCGGGGATCAACATTATATGAACCAACCAAAGCGATACTGTCATCATAAACAGCAGATTTTGAATGCATATAATGTGGTCCCATATACTCATAAATATCAATTCCCAGTTTTTCAAATTTCTTTTTCTGATTATCATATGCTGCCGATATGGGCATTACATCTGTAGAGCAGTTGGAATTTGTTATAAACTGAATATCTATTTTTCTTTTAACAAGGTTGTCCAATAAATTGAAAAGAGGTCTGGTCGGCAATAAATATGGTGTTTGAATGATTATTGATTTTCTGACTTTGTAGGTAAGGTTGAATAGCGAAGTACTGAGCAATACAGGATTTAATGCGTCAATTTCCTGGTCATATGCACTCAAAAAAACAGCTTTTTTAAAAGGAATACCAATTTTTAGCGGATGAAAGTCCCGGTACAAGATTTCATAGTTTAGTCTGTTTCTTGCGATTAGTTCCTTTAATGAAGCAAACTTATTTTCTGCTTTTTTATATCCTGCTTTGCTTTTGTTCCTGAGAGAATAGTTCATTCTCTGAACATACCTGCTTTTCCAGAGAGTCAGATAGTATTTTCTTACATCTTTAGTGAGTTTTTTAGAATAAAAGTATATATCCCGGTCATTAAAATTCCTTTTTGATAATCCATAATATGTGTTTTCTATGTTCCTCCCACCTGTTATAAACGAACTACTATCGGAAATAATGAATTTATCATGCATTCTCATGTTAAAATTCTGAACAGAATAAACGAAATTGGTTATACTGATTTTACTAAATTGGGGGAACAATTTGGGAATTGGGTGAAATTCCCGGATCTGAATGCCTTTTTTTTCACAATAGTATAAATATGATCTGTCAATTTTGGAGCCGGCAGCATCCAGGAGAATCCTGATATCCATCTCCGGATTCTTTTCTTTTTTATCAAGCAATAAAGCCAGAAAGATAAGACTTGCCTCGTCATTTCCAAATATATAATATGAAACAAGTAATTCCTTTTCAGCATTTTCGATAATATTAAGTCTGGAATAAATAGCCTCATTTGATTCATTAACAAAATAGAGGAAGTCTTCCTGAGCCAGGAGCACCTGCTTAAATTCAACTATTAATAGCAATATCGTAATAAGTATTCTCAACTACAATTTCTTTTTTAGTAAATTTATTTCATCTCTGAATTGAGCCGCTGATATAAAATCCAGTTCTTTGGCTGCTTTTTTCATTTTAATCTCTGTTTCTGCAATTAAACTCTTTATCTGGGCTTTATCAAGATAATCTAACAGGGGATCAGCAGCAATACTACTTTTATCTGGTTCTATGTATGCTGGTTTTTCAATATCTCTGATATCAAGAATTGATTTTTTTGATAATATTTCTTCTCGCGATTTGCTAAGAGTTACTGGTATAATGCCGTGTTTTTCATTGTATTCACGTTGTTTTGCCCTTCTGCGGGTTGTTTCTTCGATGGTCTTACGCATACTTTCCGTGATCTTGTCAGCATAAAACAGTACTTTTCCATTTGCATTTCTTGCAGCCCTGCCGGCAGTCTGGGTAAGGGATTTTTCATTCCTGAGAAATCCTTCTTTATCTGCATCCATAATTGCTACCAGGGAAACTTCAGGAATGTCAAGCCCTTCTCTGAGTAGATTGACTCCGATAAGTACATCAAAATCCCCAAGCCTCAGGTCACGAACTATTTCCACTCTCTCCATAGTCTCCACATCGGAATGTATATATTTTGTTTTGATGTCGAGACTCAGGAGGTACTTTGTAAGTTCTTCGGCCATTCTTTTGGTAAGAGTTGTAACAAGTGTCCTTTCATTCTGCACTATACGATCATTTATCTCATTCAGAAGGTCGTCAACTTGATTTGTGCTAGGTCTGACTTCAATCTCAGGATCAAGTAATCCCGTAGGTCTGACAACCTGTTCTACAATTACACCTCCGGTCTTTTCAAGTTCGAATTCACCCGGGGTAGCACTCACATAAATTGCCTGATTGATAAGGTTTTCAAATTCTGCGAAATTCAACGGACGGTTATCAATTGCCGAAGGTAACCTGAAACCATAATTGACGAGATTTAATTTTCTGCTTCTGTCACCCCCCCACATTCCCCTGACCTGAGGGATTGTAACGTGACTTTCATCGATGATCATAAGGAAATCACGTGGAAAATAATCGAGAAGGGTAAATGGACGCGTACCCTGGGCACGATTATCAAAAAATCTTGAATAGTTTTCTATACCACTGCAGTATCCCAGCTCTTTTATCATTTCAAGGTCAAGGGTGGTTCTTTCTTTTATCCTGTGAGCTTCCTGATATCTGCCTTCACGTTCAAAATAATTGACCTGGCTGTATAATTCATCTTCAATATCCCTTATTATGAAATTAAGCCTTTCCTTATTTGCAATATAAAGATTCGCAGGATAAATTATCGCAGAGTCAATATTGTCTATTGTCCTGCCATTATTTGAATCAATGATCTCAATACTGTCAATCTGATCACCCCACATTGATATCCGGTAATTATACTCAACATAGGGCAGATTAATTTCTATTGTGTCACCGGTCACCCTGAATGTTCCCCTAATCAATTCGGTTCCTGACCGTGAATATAGGGCTTCTACCAGCTTATGCAAAAAACCATTTCTGCTTATCAACTCTCCTTTGCTGATATTGATAATACCCTGACGGTAATCTTCAGGATTTCCCATACCGTAAATACATGAAACTGAAGCGACAACGATGATATCCTTTCTGCCAGAAAGGAGGGCAGAAGTGGCTCTTAAACGCAGTTTATCGACTTCTTCATTGATAGAAAGGTCTTTTTCTATATAAGTATCAGTGACTGAAATATAAGCCTCGGGTTGATAATAATCATAATAAGAAACAAAATATTCAACAGAATTGTCTGGAAAAAACTCTTTAAATTCACCATATAGTTGTGCTGTGAGTGTTTTATTGTGAGTGATAATAATTGTTGGCCTGTTTAGCTCAGCAATAACATTGGCAATTGTAAATGTTTTACCTGAACCGGTCACACCAAGCAAAACCTGATATTTATCATTTCGCTGAATACCTCTGACCAATTCTCTTATTGCACCGGGTTGGTCTCCTGTAGGTTTATATTTCGATGTGAGTTGAAAAGGCATATTTTCTTTCAATTGAATTTGTAATTTCAAATTTCCGAATTTTGTTCATATTATTATCATTTAATGCTCAAAATTTAACGAAAATTATTTTTTTTCGATTCTTTATATAGATTGTATTATAATATGTATGTTTAACAAGTATAAATAATTATTATTTTTCTTTCGTAGATATTTACATTTTAACAAATCTATAACTTGTTGTAATTTAGTATAAATCAATAAATTACGAAAAAGCTTAATTCAATTTTTTTTATTTTTTTTTACATAAAAATTTGGTGAATTATTAAAATTAGTTTTTACCTTTACAAATTATTAGAATGTAATGCCCATTTAAACAGTCAACATGAACGATAATAACCAAAACACTCAATTGCTTCAAAATTTGATCTTCAATTTTGAAGCACTGCAACAAAAGGGGGAAATAGCGACATTTAATAAGGATGAATTTGAACAACTCATTCAATATTATAAAAACAATAATAATTCTGAAAAAGCACTTGAAATAGTTGATCTTGCAATTGAACAATATCAGTATATTACCGACTTTTATCTGGTAAAAGCAGATTTACTTCTGCAAAATCATAATCCGGATGATGCACTTGACTATATTGATCACTGTGAAGATATTTCTCCATACTCATTTGAAATAAAACTACTTAAAGCCAAAGCTTTAAGCATGCTTGGCAGAACAGATGAAGTGGTCAGTCTTCTGAATGAATTAAAATCATTTTCGAGATTAAATTACAGCGTTGAATTCAGCATTATATATTCCTACTTAGCTGAGTTTGCAGGTGATTATGAATCGATGTACTACCACTCAAAAGATGCACTAGTAATTGATCCACTTAATTTTGAAGCACTTGACAGAATGAGAAATGCTTCTTTGATGTCAAGGAAATATGAAGAGAGTCTGGCTTTCCATACTGATCTTATCAATGAAACACCTTATAATTATTTAGCCTGGTACAATATGGGCAGAATATACTCAGCACTTTCAGAGTATGATAATGCAATTGAATGTCTTGAATATTCATTTATAATTAATCCTGAATTTGAACATGGATATATTGAATATGGAGATTTGTGTATGCTCACAGGAAATTACCTGAAAGCTTCCACGGTTTATCACGAATACCTGGAAAAGTTTGAGGGGGACTCGGATATTTATGCAAATCTGGTTCAATGCAATCTGAAATTAAAAAATTTGAAACAAGCAAAACTTTTTGCTTATAGCTCCATTAAAATGGACCCTTTTAATGATGAGGCATATTATTTGCTTGGTGTAATTTACAAAAAAATAAGAAACTGGCAAAAAGCCCTGAACGCCTTCCAAAAAGCAATGGATCTTGACGAAGACAGAGAAGAATATATTGATGGCGTGGCTGAAATGTACCTGAAACTTAAGGACTACAAGAAGGCCGAACAATATTATGATTTGCTTGTAGATACTTGTACTCCTGAAGAAAAGTATTATATAAAATACATACTTTACCTGCTTAAACATAATAAGTACAATAAAGCAAAACAAGTTATAAAGATTTCAGAAGATGCTGCTTATAGCCCACTTTTTAGCTACCTTGAAGCACTGATCAAATTCAGACAGAATAATAAAAAAGAAGCTTTGCTTTCCCTGGATAATGCAATTTCTGAAAGCAAGGAAGATTGTAAACAGTTTTTTAAATGGGCTCCCGAACTGAAATTCGATAAAGATGTAATCTCAGTAATTAATTACTACAAATAACCAACTCAGTTATTTAACCAAAACTCTAGGAGGTTGCAGGGTTACCTGCAGCCTCTTTTTTTTAAAAAAATTAAAACTTTAAAACAAAATTAAAAATCCTGCGTTTAATTAGTCTAAATAATAATAAAAATATTATTTTTTTTTGACAAGAATTTAATTTATTAACAAATCACTAAAAAACTATCAATGAGAAAATTCAGAATTGCAGCTATTTTACTTCTTGCATTTTTTACTACAATTGCCAATGCACAGACAAAAAAGATTGACCCTTCAAAATGCACTATTGAATGGCTGGGTAAAAAAGTAACCGGTCAGCATAACGGAACAATTAAATTAAAAGATGGATCCCTTATTTTTAAAAAATCAAAACTTACCGGAGGATCATTCACAGTGGATATGACTTCGCTCACGGCCACTGATCTTCAGGGAGAATATTTAGGTAAACTCAATGGACACCTTAAAAGTGATGATTTTTTTGGAACAGACAAATATCCTGTTTCGAAAATGGTTTTTACAAAAGTAAGTGACAAAGGGCAGGGCAAATATACAGTTACTGCTGATTTGACAATCAAGGATATAAAAAATCCTGTACAGTTTGATGTTATGGTTAAGGGCAATAGTGCTACAGGTAAGATCATTATTGATCGTACAAAATATGGTGTTAAATATGGATCAGGCAGTTTCTTTGATAACCTTGGAGATAAAGCTATTTATGATGACTTTGAGTTAGATATAAAATTACAGTTTTAATTGTCAATAAATTTTTGGTAGAGCCTCGAAGTATTACTTTGAGGCTTTTTTTATTTTTATGGTTTTCATTCTATTTAAAGCTGTACTTTTGCAGGAAAATATTTCATGGATATGAAAAAAATTATGATAGTATTATTTTATCTTATATCATTTTCCTGTACAATAGCCCAGGAATCTGTAAAGCATGAATATGTTGACCTGCTTATCAGATGCGATGATATTGGTATGTGTCATGATGTTAACATTGCAGGGAAAAAAGTGCTTGAATTGGGTTTTCCCGTTTCCATGTCTGTTATGGTAAATTGTTCATGGTTTCCTGAAGCTGCTGAAATGCTTAAACAATATAAAAATGTCTCAGTTGGTGTTCATCTTACACTGAATTCGGAATGGAAACAATATAAATGGGGACCGGTATCAGGTTCAGTACCCACACTTGTAGATTCTTTAGGGTATTTTTTTCATTCCAGAAAGGCTCTTTTTGATAATCAACCTGATCTTAAAGAGATAGAGACAGAGTTGAGGGCACAGATCAATAAGGCTATCAGATCTGGATTAAAGATAGATTACCTCGATTATCATATGGGAGCTGCTATGGAGAATGAAAAAACAAGATCTATTGTAGAAAAGCTTGCTAAAGAATATGGACTCTGTATTTCCAGGTATTACGGAGAAGTTGATATTGCAGGAGCATATTCAGTACCTGTGGAAAATAAATTGGAAACATTATTTAAAAATATTTCAACCTTAAATCCCGGAGAAATAAAACTGCTGGTTTTTCATATTGGTATGGATAATCCGGAGATGAAAGCCATGGAAGATCTTAATAAATTCGGTATAAAAGAAATGAGCAGTCACAGAAATTCAGAATTGGATGCACTGGTTTCTGATGAATTACAGAGTTTGCTCAATGAAAACCGTTTTCGTCTTGTAAACTACAAAATGCTTAATGATGAAATAGGTCAACGAAATATGAAAAGACCAAATCCACAAAAATAAATCTTCTATTGAGGAAGAGTGCTAAGCATAATATCTTCAATTTCACGGTAATATGCGATAAAATCATCTGACTTTTTAATCCTGAAATCCCTATCTGATGGAAGACTTACAGGTATGTGCTTAATGATCTTAGAAGGTGATTTTTTCATTATGTACACATCATCTGCCAGATAAACTGCTTCACTTACATCGTGTGTCACAAATATTATAGTAGTATGGTACTCTTTCCATATTTCAAGCAACAGATCCTGCATGCTTTGTCTGGTTTCAATATCGAGTGCACCAAATGGTTCATCCATTAACAGGATCTCAGGATTTGAGATCAGGCTTCTTGCAATAGCTACCCTTTGCAACTGACCACCTGACAATACAGGATACTGAGCAAATTTATTTTCATGTCCTTTCAGCCCTACCCAGTCTATCATTTCCTTCGATTTGGAAAAAGCGACTTTTTTATCAACACCTTTCAGTGTGAGTCCCAGTGCTACATTTTCCAAAACAGTGTACCATGGAAGGGAAGAATACTGTTGAAAAACCATATTAACACGATTTTTACCGTCAACAGGCTCATTTTTCACCTTAACTATACCCGAAGTTGGTTTTTGAAGTCCTGCTATGTATCTAAGGACAGTACTTTTCCCACATCCTGACATTCCAAGCAATGCAACAAACTGGCCCTGGTCCGGTTTGTCTTCAATAAGCAGTTCAAAATCCTTTAAAACCACTGTTCTGCCATCGTCATAACTTTGTTGTACATCCCTCAATTCCACAATATTGCTGAGAAGGGGGTCATCAATAAATAAAGACATATTTTCTTATTTTTTAAGTGGTTGAATATGTTTATGGGGAAATAGTAACCTGTCAAGTAATACAAAAAGTCTGTCCTGAAGGATTCCGATAACTATAATAATGATTAAAACAGCGAATGCCTTGTCTATCCTGCTCTGTCTTTTGGCTTCCCATATAACCTGGCCAATACCCCCGCTTTTATTAAGCATTTCGGCAATGGTTATATATGTCCATGATATTGCCGTCAGAACCCGTATATCATCGATCAGCTTACTCATCACAAAAGGGTAATATACCTTTCTGAATGTCTGCCATGCATTGGCTCCAAGGGTAAAAACAGTATGAAGGTAGACGTTTTCCACTTCATCAATTCTCTGGATAACAACAGGTATAAGATAAACAATAATTCCAAATGCAAGGAAAGCAACTTTCATTTCATTGTCGATACCAAGCCAGAGAATAAAAATGCCGGTAACAGCAGTGAGCGGAATGAACCTGCCTGAACTTATAAGCTGGCTGAACAAACCACGTAAAAGGGGTATTAACCCGATGAAAAATCCTATAAAAAGAGAAAAGACAATGGCCAGTATATAACCAAGAACATTCAGTTTTATTGATTGAAGGATATTTGAAAAAAGATTGTCGGATCTGAACATTTCAGGAATGACCCTAAGCACTTCGGAGGGAGAGGGAAGATTGCTGACAGTTACTTTTTTTAAACCGTATTCTTTAAGTTCTTCCGGCTTTTTTTTAATCAGCTGATCAAAATGAGCCACAAGCAAAGAATCGTTATTATAATAGGTTTCATCACTGACAGCTATTTTATTATCAGCAAAATCCCCGGAATCCATCTGGGTTATATTGACCTTATTGGTCATAAAACTCAACAACCACCAAACTAAGAGAAAAATAATTATACCGGTAATCTGGAGAAAAAGTCCTGTTCTGGGATCCAGTTCACCTCTTAGATCCAATAATTTATTTTTTGAAAACATATATCAATCTGGAATTAATTCAAAATCTGTTCTTCGGTTTTTCGATTTGCATGCATCTGTATCATTATTCTCACATCCCTGCACCGGATTATCGGGTCCATTGCCGATAATAATAAATCTTTCTTTTGGCATTTTGTGAGTCTGAATCAGATAATCTGCTACCGACTGTGCTCTTTTTTTCGATAACATAATATTTGTTTCTCTAGAGCCGACATTGTCAGTATTTCCCTCAATTCTTACCTTTGCATTTGAAAATGCCTTTGCAATATCGGTAAACTGAAGGTCAATTATCTGTTTTGCATTATCATCAAGCATGAATTCCCCTGTTCGGAAAGAAATGGAAACTTTTTTGGTTGAAATAGCTTCCTTATTTGATTCTGATCCCTGTTCAGAGGTGAATACTTTACCTGCTTCAGAATTATGATCGGATCCAGTTAACTCAACATTGTTTACAATATCACTTGCAAGGAGTCTCCAACTTCTCGCTTTAGCTGTATTATAACCAACTTCCTGGTACTTTGATTTCATTTTATTATAGAGTTGTTCTCCGGTTACTCCGGTATAATCCCTGTTCAATCCAAAGAAATCTTTGTTATCGCCATGAGTTGCCAGCCTTACGTTGTTGATTGCCTGAAGGCAGAAATCTTCCGGCTGATTAAGACCTTCAGCCAGAATTTTGGCTGCAATCATTTTATTATCATCACCCTTATTTAAATCAGCAGCTCCCTTCATCCAGCCTTCATACAGATCCTGTAATTGATTTTTGTGTTCCTGGATAAATGATTTTTTGGCTATGAAAACATCAGCTATGATATGTGATGCGTTTTTAGTACTTTCCAGCACCCTCGAACCTGGCACCTTTGAAACACAGTCTGCATCATCAGGACTCCAGACAACAGCAGCATCTACGGTGTTGGATTTGAATGCATCAGCAGCATCTATGGCACTGGGAACTTCTACAACTTTCACATCCTTAAGTTTCAGGTCTCCAGCTTCGAGCAACCATAAAAGAAAAGAATGAGAAGGAGTCATCGGAGCAACAGCAACCTTTTTTCCCTTAAGATCGGCAACAGAGTTTATACCTCTTCTAACAACCACAGCATCACCTCCCCGGCTCCAGTCAGCCTGAAATACAACCTGGGGATCATATTGTTCAAGCCCTTCCATTTCTGTAGGTAATGCATCGATAGTAGCCCAGAGAAGATCGATTTTGCCGTTTTTAAATGCTTCCCTTGATGCATCGAAATCATCTATTACTTCAAAATTTACATCAAAACCATACTCTTTTCTAAAATTTGATCCAGGATTTGGTTTAAATCCATTATTAAAATACTGCCCACCGGCATATCCTCCCCAGGTCACAACTCCAATATTTATTACCTCATTGTAGCCTTGGGGTGTTTCTTTTTTTCCAAGATTCGTTATTTTGTCCTTTATTTCAGTATTACGCGTAACTTTGTATAAAATAAATCCGATAATTCCCATTACTACAAGGGTTATCAGTACCTTCGAAAATGTTGTAAGTTTTGGAGTGCTCATGATAATTTATTTTTTAAGAAAATATAATTTATTGAAATACAAATTTATTAAAACCGGATAAAAAAAAATAAGTTTATATACAAAATGTTATATAATCAGGATTAATTAATGTTTTTTTTACAAAAATAATTCATTTCCTGTAAATATTTATTTTATTTCAGGATAGGCTGGACCCATGCCTGATATTGTGTTGCCATTTCAGGGGTAATTTATAAAAATCAGAGCCTTGAAGGGGCTCAGGAATCATGAAATAAACATCGTCCTTTGCAATAAAATTAAACCAGGTTATTACAGCCCATGCCACTGCAGTCATGATAAAGTGTCATCACACTGCGCTCATGACAGGACCTGAAGGGGCATAAGAAAATAAAATAATCTCAATGTTTGTTATTGACAATATAAACAAAGGCTAAATTTTTAAGGCATATCCAATGCACAATTAAAAAACTGTATTGAGAAAAGTATCCGGGACCAGAAAGGGACTTCGAACCCTTAGTATCGGTTCAACTCCGTCCGCCCGTGCTTTTTTAACAGACTATAGGTTTTGCATAACCTGAAGATTTACTACAAATGAATTTATAGAGTTATCAGAATGATTTAGACTATTTATCAATAATGTATTTGTAGTAAAATAAATTTCAATAAATCATACATATATATATAATTTCGTGTTTTTTATTTAATAGTAATTTTAAAATTTTCGAATATGAAAAAAACTGTTGTTTATCTTATGATGTTAGTTGTAATTATGGTTAGTACCATTTTTATTTCATCTTGTAAAAAAACTGCTGCCGTGTCAAAGGAAAATCCATTTTTTTCTGAGTATAAAACTCCATTTAGTACCCCTGAATTCGGTAAGATAGATACTACTCATTATATGCCTGCATTTGAAGAAGGGATGAAACGCCACAAAGAAGAAATACAGGCAATAATTGACAATAAGGAAGAACCAAATTTTGATAATACAATTTTAAAGTTTGACAAATCAGGAAAATTGCTCAATGACGTAAGTCTGGTATTTTTTAACCTCACTGAGGCTAACACAAATGATGAATTGCAGAAAATAGCAGAGAAAATAACCCCAATGCTCTCAAATCATAGCGATGAAATATCGATGAATCCCGAACTTTTCAAAAAGATCAAAGCTGTTTACGATAAAAAAGCAACCCTCGGACTGGACAGTCAGCAGATGAGAGTACTTGAAAAGTATTATCTCGATTTTAAGCGTAAAGGTGCTGAATTGTCTCCCGAAGATCAGAAAACGCTCAAAGCTTTGAATGCGGAATTATCATCACTTTCACTCAAATTTGGCGACAACGTACTGGCTGAAACCAAAGCATTTAAACTGGTAATCGACAATCAGAAAGATCTTGAAGGGCTTCCTGAAACCTCAGTTTCGGCAGCTGCAGATGCTGCAAAAGAAGCTAAAATGGATGGCAAATGGGTTTTTACCCTTGATAAACCGAGTATGATCCCATTTTTACAGTATGCTAAAAACAGGGCACTGAGAGAAAAAATATACAGGGCTTATTTCATGAGAGGTGACAATGGAAATGCAAATGACAACAAAGAAATAATAGGCAAGATGGCTAATCTGCGTCAGAAAAAAGCTCAACTACTCGGCTTTAAATCGTATTCAGCTTATGTGATTGACCAGAATATGGCCAAAACACCCGAAGCTGTTGATCATTTCCTGATGAAATTATGGAAACCCGCTCTTCCAATTGCAAAAAAAGAGCTGGCAGAAATGCAGAAAATCGTTGACCGGGAAAAAGGAAATTTTAAAATTCAGCCATGGGACTGGTGGTATTATGCTGAAATACTCAGAAAAGAAAAATATAATATTGACGAAAATGAAATAAAACCATACCTAAAACTTGAAAATGTGAGGGACGGAATGTTTGAGGTAGCAAAAAGATTATACGGCATCAAATTTGAAAAAAGAACTGATATTCCATTGTATCATCCGGATGTTGAGACTTTTGAGGTAAAAGAAGCTGATGGCCGGCATATTGGCATACTTTATATGGATTATTATCCCAGGGATTCAAAACGTGGCGGAGCATGGTGTACGAGTTTCAGGAATGCCGGATTTGAAGATGGAAAAGTAGTGGATCCTTTGATTTCAATTGTTTGTAATTTTACAAAACCTGCTGGCGATAATCCAGCTTTATTGTCATGGGATGAAACTCTGACTTTGTTTCATGAATTCGGACACGGGCTTCATTTCCTGCTTGTGGAAGGAAAATATAACCGTACTGCCGGCAATGTGCCGAATGATTACGTTGAATTGCCATCGCAGGTAATGGAAAACTGGGCTGGAGACAAAGAGGTATTGAAGCTCTATGCCAAACATTTTAAAACAAATGAAGTAATGCCGGATGATTTGATTACAAAACTCAACAACAGCAGTTTATTCAACCAGGGATTTGAGACGGTAGAATATGTTGCTGCCTCACTGCTTGACCTTAGTTATCACAACATCACAAAACAGACAGAAATTAAAGCCAACGATTTTGAAAAATCATCAATGGCTAAAATAGGCCTTATACCCGAGATTTTGCCTCGATACAGGTCTACTTATTTCAACCATATTTTCAGCGGAGGATATTCAGCAGGATATTATGTTTATATATGGGCTGCTGTACTTGATGCCGATGCATTCGATGCTTTCAAACAGTCAGGCGATATTTTCAATAAAGACCTTGCTGCTAAGTTCAGAAAGTATTGTTTACAGGAATCAGGCGATGACGAAGGTATGATTCAGTATAAAAAGTTCAGAGGCAAAGATCCGGCAGTAGAGCCACTTTTAAAAAGACGTGGTTTGAACTGAAAGGAAAGAAATTAATAATAGTTAAACAATGATTAAAGACAAGTGGTTTCGACTACTTGTCTTTTTTTGTTCGAAAAAAAACAACTTTAGTCTAAAAAAAATCATTTTTATACTTTCCTGTTTCAACTTTACATTTATTTTTTTGTTTGAACACTATTGTTAAATAATTAAAACTTTGATTATGTCAGTATTTAGTTTTGGTGAGTACAATGAATCAAGAACATTTAAAGTTGTTGATGAGAGAGTCTGGAGAGCAAGTGCGGGGATAATGCTTTTTTTGGCTATAATCGCCTCAATAAATGGATTTATACTGAAAAACTACTTTGTAATACCATACATTTCCGGATTTTTTATGCTGAATTTTATGATCGGTTTATTTATAAATCCGAAGTTTTCACCTACCGTGATTTTAGGAAGATTATTTACCTATAAGCAGTCTCCTTTACCAATAGGTGCAGTTCAGAAAAGATTTGCATGGAGTCTCGGACTGGGTTTATCGACTGTAATTTTTGTACTTTCATTTTTTTTACTGGAGGATGTTACATATTTTGAACCGGTATGTATGTTATGTCTTCTATGTATTTTATTATTATATCTTGAAACAGCTTTTGGAATATGTCTTGGGTGCAAATTGTATTATTTATTCAGAAATCTTGGATTAATAAAAAAACCAGAAGTGGACCCAAATTGTATGGGTGATGCCTGTGAAGTAAAATAAAAATTTATAAACCTGAAAGTCAGAATTCATATTTCAGAATGGTTTTACATTTACTTCATTCTGTATCCTGACTTCTGACTCCTGTATTCTTAAAATTAGTATAATGAGGTTCATAATCTTTTTTGCGGTTGTAATTTCCGTTTTCAGCCTTGCCGGATATTACATTTATTCCAGATTTACGCAGGCATTTGGTGGGACTTTTCTTAATTCAAGGATAGTCACTATGATTTATATATTCCTTGTTTCATCGTTATTCATCGGATATATTCTGCAATCTGTTTCCATAAACTTGTTAAGTGAAACCATGGTTAAAATTGGTTCAACCACACTGGGGATTCTTTTTTATGTTTTATTGTTTCTTGTGTTTTTTGATTTGCTTAGACTAATAAATCACTTTCTTCCGTTTTATCCTGATTTTATCACAAAAAATTATCAGAAAGTAAAATTGATAGCTGGAATATTCACAATAATTTCAGTTATAGTTATTGTGATTCATGGTTTTTATAATGCTGACAGAACCAGGATCGTTGAACTTGATCTTAAAATAAATAAAAATATTGCTCCGCTAAATATAGTCGCACTTAGTGATATTCATCTGGGCACTACTGTAAATCACAGGGAAGTGGACAGGATGATCAGGGAAATAAACAGGTTGAACCCGGATATTGTGTTGCTGGCAGGTGATATTACGGACAACAATATAAAAGTTGTAAAGCAATACAGGCTGATTGAAAGATTCAGTGAGATAAAAAGCAGATACGGAATTTATTCCTGTATGGGAAATCATGATTACATCAGCAGGGCAAATGAACAGATAAGTTATTACACAAAGAATGGTATAAATATACTGAAAGACACTTCTGTTTTGATTGACAACAGATTTTGGATAATTGGAAGGGATGATTATACAGGCTTCAGTTTTAGTGGAATTAAGAGAAAGCCTCTTGATTCGCTTATGGAGAATATTGATCCGGGATTACCTGTCATTTTACTGGATCATCAACCGTACGAACTCGGAACAACATCTAAATATCCTGTCGATCTTCAGTTTTCAGGCCATACCCACAGAGGACAGTTCTGGCCACTGGGATATATCACCGGAAAATTATTCGAAAAGGACTGGGGATATATTAAAAAAGGCAACACTCACTTCTATATCTCATCGGGATTTGGAACAGCAGGAATACCGATGAGAGTCGGTACGCAATCGGAAATAATCAATATAAAACTGGGAAATTGATATTGGCATTATTCAGCTAAAAACTAATCGTGGTATTAATAGAAAACTGATGAAGAAATCCTCTCATCAAAAAAACCTAAGTTTACATAAGATTTAATGTTAGAACATGAATATTTCATTATTTTTGTAAATATTTCTTAAATAATTAAATATCATGGCAGACAATAAGGTAATTTTCTCAATGGAGGGGGTGAGCAAAATTTATCCCCCCAACAAGCAGGTATTGAAAAATATCTGGCTTTCTTTTTTTTATGGTGCAAAAATCGGAGTTCTGGGACTTAATGGTTCCGGCAAATCAAGTCTTCTTAAGATAATCGCTGGCATTGACGATCAGTATCATGGGTATGTGACCTTTGATAAGGAGTATAAGATAGGTTATTTGCCGCAGGAGCCTGTTTTGGATGAGTCGAAAACTGCAAAGCAGATAGTCCAGGAAGGTGTCCAGCCAATAGTGGATATCATAAATAAGTATGAAGAAGTGTCTGCAAAACTTGCAGAACCGATGGACGACGATGAAATGATGAAAACGATAGAAATACAGGGAGAGTTGCTCGAGAAAATGGATCATTACAACGCCTGGGAACTCGATCATACTCTGGAACTGGCTATGGATTCATTGCGATGTCCTCAGGATGATACTCCGGTAAGCGTGATGTCAGGTGGAGAACGCAGAAGGGTAGCGTTGGCAAGGCTTTTACTAAGCAAACCCGATATTTTATTGCTGGATGAGCCTACTAACCACCTCGATGCAGAAAGTGTGAACTGGCTTGAGCAGTTTCTGCAGTCATTTCCGGGTACCGTCATAGCTGTAACACACGACAGATACTTCCTGGACAATGTAGCAGGCTGGATACTCGAGCTCGACAGGGGAGAGGGTATTCCATGGGAAGGAAATTACAGCTCATGGCTTGAGCAGAAGGCCAACAGGCTTGCAAATGAGGAAAAAGCCGAATCGAAACGACAAAAAAATCTCAAGCTGGAGCTTGAATGGGTCAGAATGAGCCAGAAAGCACGTCAGGCAAAAGGGAAAGCGCGTCTGAATGCATATGAAGCGCTGAGCAATGCAGAAGTGAAAGAAAAGGAAGCAAAACTCGAATTGTTCATACCTCCCGGACCAAGACTCGGAGATGTTGTAATCACTGCAGAAAAAATCAGTAAAGCATATGATAACAGGTTACTTATTGAGGATCTGAATTTCACTCTGCCTAAAAATGCAATCCTGGGCATTATTGGACCAAATGGAGTTGGCAAATCTACTCTTTTCAGGATGATAATGGGTGAAGAAAAACCCGATAGCGGAATAATAAATATTGGAGGTACTGTAAAGCTGGCTTATGTTGATCAGACACACAAGGAATTATTGCCCGATAAAACCGTCTATGAAGTAATTAGTCAGGGAAACGATACCATAAAGATAGATAATACCGAAGTAAATGCAAGGGCATATTTAAGTAAATTCAATTTCTCAGGCAATGATCAGCAAAAAAAAGTAGGTGTTTTATCGGGAGGAGAAAGAAACAGACTTCATCTTGCAATGACATTAAAACAGGGTGCTAATGTAATACTGCTTGATGAACCTACTAATGATATTGATGTGAATACATTAAGGGCACTGGAGGAAGCAATTGAAAATTTTGCCGGCTGTGTACTTGTTATCTCTCACGACAGGTGGTTTATAGACAGGCTTGCAACACATATTTTATCATTTGAAGATGATGGGAAACAGATATTCTTTGAAGGCAACTTCAGCGATTTTGAAGCCAAAAAGAAAGAACAATACGGAGAGATAAGCCTTAAAAGGCCTCATTTTAAGACATTGTTGTAAATATGAGGGTATTTATTTGATTATTTTTGGATGAATTTTAGTATTATTGTGTGATAAATTAGGTTTATCATTGATTATTGTTGATAAATTGAGAATAAAAATATAAGCACACAGATGACGCTGATTTGACTGATTTTCACAGATATTTTTATATTTAATCAATTATTAATCCGTGTATATCTTTCAAATCTATGTCATCTGTGTTCAAATATAAACATCATTGTATGTTATATATTTAAATTCAAAAGATATTTTATAAAACCTTAATGTATTTAAATGAAAAAGTTGATCCTTGCCACTATAATGACATTACTGGTGGTTTTTCAGATTAATTCACAAACCAATAAATTTCCTGATAAAAAAAATTATGAAAACAGGGTTCGGGAATTAATCACCAAAATGACACTTGAAGAAAAAATCGGGCAGTTGAACCAATTGTCAAATCCATATCAGCAAACTGGAACAGGGATAAAATCCGAGAGAAATGAAAGTTTTGATGAGATGATTGCAAGTGGCCAAATAGGAAGTTTTCTTAATGTGCTTGGTGTTGACGAAACAATGAGGCTTCAGAAAATTGCAGTTGAAAAATCAAGACTTGGAATACCATTGATATTCGGATATGATGTAATTCATGGTTTTAAGACAATTTTTCCTATACCATTGGGAGAAACTGCCAGCTTTGACAGGGAAGTGATTGAGAAAGGGGCCAGAATTGCTGCAATTGAATCAGCTGCTAACGGACTTCACTGGACATTTGCACCGATGGTGGATATTTCACGTGATCCCCGATGGGGAAGGATCATGGAAGGAGCAGGTGAAGATGTATATCTGGGAGAACAGGCTGCTATTGCAAGAGTACGTGGCTTCCAGGGTGATGACCTGTCGCAGGATAACACGATAGCAGCATGTGCCAAACATTTTGCAGCTTATGGAGCATCTTTTGGAGGCCGCGATTATGCTGCTGCAGATATGTCTGAACGGATGCTGCGTGAAGTATATCTGCCACCTTTTAAGGCAGCTGTTGATGCCGGGGTAGCAACATTTATGTCGTCTTTTAATACTGTAAACGGAGTGCCGGCATCGGGCAGTCGCTGGTTACAGACCGATATCCTTCGCGGTGAGTGGGGATTCGATGGTTTTGTAGTATCTGACTGGAATTCCCTTGGTGAAATGATCTATCATGGCAATGTTGGATCCAATTATGACATTGGCTATCGCGGTATAGATGCGGGAATAGATATGGACATGGAGGGCAGGATTTATATCAATCATGTAAAACAACTTCTGAATGATAATAAAATCAAAATGAGCCAGATCGATGAAATGGTAAGCCGTATATTACTTATAAAGTTCAGGCTTGGTCTGTTTGATGATCCTTATAAGTACTGCAACAAGCAAAAAGAAAAGGAACTTACAATGCATCCTGATCATCTTGCAGCATCACGGGATGTAGCGAAAAAGTCGGTGGTATTGCTTAAAAACAACAATAATACCCTGCCGATAACAGGTAAAATAAAGCGTATAGCAGTCATTGGACCGCTGGCAAACGATAAAGATGCTCCTTTAGGCAACTGGAGGGGCAATGCCACATCCAATTCTGCTGTATCACTACTGGAAGGAATCCGGAAGGCTGCAGGAAATAAATTTGAGATTTTATATTCGGAGGGATGTCGCCTTGTTGATAATAAGGAGCAAGCTTTTTTCACTCCCATGATAATAAATAAAAAAGATCGAAGTGGCTTTAAAAAAGCAATAGAAACTGCAAAAAAAGCTGATATCGTCATTTTGGCACTGGGTGAAACTGCTTACATGTCGGGTGAATGCAGGTCATATGCTGATATTTCGCTTAAGGGTCTGCAACTTGAATTGTTACAAGAAATAAAAAAGGTGGGAAAACCGGTTGTACTGACTATCCTGGCCGGACGACCTCTTGTGTTGACCGATGCCGTCGATCATACTGATGCTATTCTTAATTGCTGGTTACTGGGATCAGAATCCGGAAATGCCATAGCAGATGTTCTTTTTGGTAATTACAATCCTTCTGGGAAATTGCCAGCTTCCTTTCCATATCATCTTGGACAGGTACCGGTATTTTATGAGCAGTTGAATAGCGGAAGGCCATACGATCCTAATCCGAATGGATTCAGTTCTAAATACCGTGATATTCCAAATGAGCCACTTTATCCATTCGGGTACGGACTGAGTTATACTTCATTTAAATTCAGTGATCTTAAGTTAAGTGCCGAAAGGATTGGTATGAAAGAAAGACTTTCAGTGAAGGTAAAAATCACCAATACCGGAGATTTTGCAGGAGAAGAAGTGGTGCAGATGTATATCCGTGATGTGGTTGGCAACGGGGTAGCAAGGCCGGTGCTTCAGCTGAAAGGATTTGAAAAAATTATGCTGGCTAAAGGTGAGACCAGGGAGGTATCTTTTTCAATTAATCCTGCCGATCTCGCTTTTTTAAGGTTAGATAACACTTGGGGACCTGAAGCAGGAAAATTCCATGTACTTATCGGTAATTCATCGGCAAACCTGCCGTTGAAGGGTGAATTTGAGCTTGTGGAGTGAGGAGTGAAAAGTGAAGAATTTTGCAGGTTTCGAGATAAATTGTCTTTCAGTTTTAGTTTTTCAATCTTATACCAAATTCATTTATATAATATTCCAATAATTTGGCACTGACACTGACACTGACACTTCGGTCAGCACAGGCACTTCGGTCAGTACAGGCATTTCGGTCAGCATTCAAAATATAATGCCGACTGAAATTGGGGGAATTGGGGTTCTTAAATCGGACTATTTTCAATTTCATGTCGGTATTAGTTCTTCACCATTCACTTATCTACCATCCGGTATTTAACCCTTTATTCAGTGATTCGTTATATTTTTCAAGGTCAAAAGAATACAAGTATGGTGATTTGTGTGGTACCCCCTTTTTCTTTTCCTTGAGACTTTTTAATATCCTATACCATTTCTGTATGAAAATAAGACATTTAATTCTAAATCCTCATCCCCAACCCTTCCCTGAAAATAGAGAAGGTAGTTTGTCCCTGACTTGTAAATAAAACCTGCAAATAATAATATTGCGTTTATTGTGAAATTGTTATAATCAAATATCCGTGAAAATCTGTCTGAGCAAGCCGCTGGCTTGACAGGTTAAGTGTCATCCGCGTACTATAAATGGGAAGGAGGGTGTAAAGGTAAGAGGGTAATGGATAATTGAGAAACTTATCCTGCTTTTGGTGGATCGTAAATCGTAAATTGTAGTTTGTATCGGTTGTCAGTTGACGGTTAAACAGTTGTCAGTTGACGGTTAAACAGTTGTCAGTTTTTATATTTTAAAAAATTCTAACTGCTGACAGCTGACTGAAGACTGAAAACTTTAAACAGTTGTCGGTTAAACAGTTGTCAGTTGTCGGTTAAACCGTTGTCAGTTTTTATATTTTAAAAAATTCTAACTGCTGACTGCTAACTGAAGACTGCTGACTGAAAATTTTAAACAGTTGTCGGTTTTTCAGTTGTCAGTTTTTCAACTTCGAACCATGTAATCTTGTCACCTTTCAACCTTCCAACCCTCCAACCATTCACCCTTTTTCGTAATTCGTAATTGATCATTCGTAATTTTTTGACACCATGTAACCTTTCAACCCTTCAACCTTACAACCCTCCAACCTTTTTAGTAATTAGTAATTAATTTCAATTGTTGGTTGTCAGTTTATCTATTGAAGAATTTTAGTCAGAATAATCAATTAATTTGAAATTTACAATCAAAAAATTAATATATTTGTCCAATAAAACACAATATGATAAATGGAAACAGTTGTATTAAACAGCGAAAGCAAGGAAGATTTAAAATTGTTGACTGATCTGGCAAAGAAGATTGGAGTACAAGTAAAGTTTCTGAAAAAAGATGAAACTGAAGAAATTGGAATGTTATCTGCTATCTTAAATGGCAGGACTGGTGAATATGTTGACACAGAATCATTTATTGAATCACTAAAGAAATGAATGTACTGATTGACAAATCTTTTGCTAAAGATATAGATAAAATCAATGATAAACGGGTTTTACACTCACTGGCAAAATTGATAGAATCGATTAAAAAAGCTGAAAATTTATCTTCTATACAAAATTGTAAAAAACTGCGAGGTACAAAAAATGCATATCGCATAAGATCAGGAGATTACAGAATAGGATTTCTTTTGATCGACCAAAATATCGAATTAGTTCGATTTCTGCATAGGAGCGAAATATATATATTTTTTCCGGATTAGTCGGCAGAAGTGATGTCGGTTGTCGGTTAAACAGTTGTCCCTTTTTATATTTTAAAAAATTCTAACTGCTGACTGCCGACTGAAGACTGCTGACTGAAAATTTTAAACTGCTGTCAGTTGTCTGTTAAACTGTTGTCGGTTATCGGTTTTTAAATCTCAAACCTTATAATCTTGTCACCTTTCCACCATTTTACCTTT